>JAEWKZ010000004.1 GCA_023393525.1 Pseudomonadota bacterium
GGCGGGGGTTTTGTCATCGCCGCCGCGGGCGCGCGGGCGGGCGGCGGCGGCGATGGATCTGACCACCCTGTCCTCTACTTCTCCCCCCAGCACACAGACGACACCGGTCCAGCGGTCCTGATCCCGAACGCACTCGCGACACGCTTCCGCTTCGCGTCGTCGGATGTGCCGACGAGGCTCGGGTCGCAGGGCCGAGGTTTGCGTCCCGGGAGAGAGTGGCTAGAACGGCATGGCCTTGTGCGCGAGTATCGAACGGACAACGTCCTCCAGGCGGTCGGGGTTGCCATGGCCGCGATCGCCGAGAAGGACGCCGACAACGGCGAGCTGTGGTCCTGCTTGTCGTTCGCAGCGTCCCTAGTTTCTAACGCATCCCGTGACGTCAGTGAGAAGGCTCTCAAGTCGGCGCGACTTCTCGTCCCCTGCGCCGCGGGCTGGCGCGTCGCCGAGGATGCGGTCTTCGGACTCGGCTGGGGCGGGCCGCACAACCGGGTAGATGACCGGCTCAGCCGTCTCCTCTCGACGCTGTCAGATCAGGCCGAGGCCCTCGCGGACGTGCGGGATCGCCTGGTCCGTGAGCCTCGCGAGCTCGCCCTCACAAGTGAGGCCAATGTGGCCGAGTGGCGCGTCTTCCTTGAGTCCATCGGAGTGCGCCACGGGCTCTGGCCCGTCGATGCCTCGAGAGGAACGCTTGGACTGACCGGTCGCGAACTCTCGAACCCCGGAAGGTCCGATCTGTACGTACCCGGCCTCGACGCCGCGACGAAAGCCGACTGGATCGCGTGCGCAAGGACGTGGCCCGGACGCACGCCGGCCTACGAGAGCGTCCGATACACCTTGCAGCAGCCGATTCCGGTCCTGCCCGGGCAGAGCGCCTTCAAGTCTTGGCCCCTCCCAGAACAACGGCTCTACGCCGAACTCATCATCGCCGGCCTAGACAACTGGCCTGAGGCTGCGCTGCGGATGCAGTTCACTAGAGCCGGCTCGGACCCACGCGGGGCAAGTTGGCCGACGCCGCTGTACTCCTTCTTGGCCAGCGCCCCCTGGGTCCCGCAGACCCGCCCGAATGACCGCGCCACGGTGGACCTGCGACGGCCGAGCGAGGCTTGGTGGCTCGCCGAGGCGGAGACCCCTGACTTCCTACCCGCCCAGCCCGGCGCACTCCGAGCCACGTCGTCACCCCGTGTGGTGGAGCGCCTCCAGCAACTCGGAGTCCGCCTCTGGGACTCGAGAGGGACCGCCACCGCCCGGCTCGACTTCCTCGCGGAACGGGTCGCGTTGGGACATCTGGCTCCGATAGGGCGGGACGCACCTGCGGTGCGGAGAGCAGCCGAGACAGCCTGGATTGAGGTCGCCGATGCTGGTGGCCCGCAAGTGGTCCCCGAGCGCGTCCTCGTCATGAGCGCTGGATCTCTCACGACACTCCCGCTTGCTCAGACGGCGCGGCCCACGCTGTACATCATCGACGTCGATGGAACACGCCAGGAGAGCCTGCTCGCCGCATCACCGCTGAGCGTGCTCCCGGTCCGAGACGGTAGACGCGGAGCTCGATTGCTTGCTGCCCTGCGCACAGCTGGCTGCGAGGCCATGGGTGTGTCGGAGGTGCACTTGCGGGCGCGCGTCGACGGCATACCTGTAGAGGACGCCGAGGCCGTCCCTCTCATCGGAGAACCTTGGGAGTGGCTCCCCAACCTCCTCGCAGCGGCCGCCGACTTGCGCACCCGGGCAGTCGGTCGACTGTCGACGGCCTCACTACGAGCAGCTCTGGACCGCATCGAGCACACCCGCCTCGTCGTTGGGCGGCGCGTCCAGGTAGTCGTGGACGATCACGAGATGACCGACGATCATCCATCTTCGATGATCGTCCCGACCGACGAGGGCGACCTGATGGTCGTCGGCGGCGTGGATCGGGACAACCGTCGCGCAGTCCTCGATGCCATGTCGACCTCACTCGCGCTCATGATCTCCGCCCCGCAGCTGGCAGACACCCTGCGCCTTGCCTGCCGCGACCTGCTCGACTTGGGCGGTCGGGGCGACCCCACCGCCATCGCGACCGCGCTGAACGTCGGAGTGGACGATGTGCGCGCGTCGCTCGATCTCGTGTCAGGCGGACGCCTCGACGTTTCGCCGTACGTTCGCGTCGTCATGTGTCTCGATGCCGAGCTCGCCGCGGCCCTCTTCGAGGCTCCGGAACTCACGACCGACGCACATGTGACGACCTGGCTCGAGGACCACCTGCCCGATGGCACCCTCAGCGCGTCGGACGTCCGTGAGCTGGCGGAACGCGGAACGGACGAATCGATCGTTGAACGATGCACGCCCTCACTCCCCACCGTGAACCAGGGACTTCGCGCCCTTGGCTTGACGCCCTTCCGCAACGACGATGGCCAGGACCGAGCGTTCCAGGCCTATCTCCAGGGGCATGCACCGCGAATCCGTACTGAACTGCGTGAACGCTTCCGCCGGGCCGATCTCACGCCCGACTTCCTTGCGCGGTATGTCGAACTCCGCGACAGGGTGACGCTCATCAGCCCCGACCCCGAGTGGGCCGAGCGGCACTGGGCGCTGGCGGCAACGACGATGGAGGCAAGGGTCCAGGAATGGCTCGACAGCGAGGCACCACCCCATCCGTCGGTCGCCTCCGGACTGCCGCCTGTAGATGAGACGGTCGCTCAAGCACAGAAGAGCCTGCGCTCTGTCCTGGGTCGCTTGCCCGCCATCATCAGCGCATGGACTTGGGCGAACGGAGCTGAGGCACCCGCGCGTAGCATCGAACCCGCCGGCCTGATCGCGGCTCTGACATCCTCCGGCCGACTGGACTTCGGCGCCCCAACGCCGGATGAGGTGCTTGCTTCCCTGCACAGCGACGGTGCGTGGCCCGATGCCATGCCGCTCGCGACTGGACTGACGACACTTGGACTCAGCCAGACGGACGTCGCGATGGCGCGTGAGCGCCTGCGCATCCAGGAGACCGAAGAGAAGGCGGCCAAGGACGAGGTCCACTTCGCTGGTGAGGGCTTCACCGGCGGCGACGACGAACTCATGCGGCTCTACGAGTTGGTGCGCTCGCTCCCCCTCGGTGATCTCCTTGAGGCGGATCCTGAGCCGGCCGCACTGCCGTACCAAGACGTCGGAGACCCCCGCAGTGCCGCGCCCCACGGACGCGGCGGCGGCGCGGGGGTCGCGGGAGCCTCCCAAGAGAAGACGAAGAACGTCGGCCTCATCGGCGAGGTCCTTGTTGGCCGATGGCTCGAGCGCCACTTCGGTCAGAGCGTGACGGAGACATGGCAGTCGTCGTACAGGACGCTCGTCCTCGGCGACGGGAAGGGCTCCGACTCACTTGGCTACGACTTCCGTGTCGCAACGCCGGAGAAGACTTTGCTGATCGAGGTCAAGGCAAGCCTCGCCAACGACACGCAGTTCCAGCTGGGCGAGTCCGAGGTCCGGCGTGCGCAGGACCTCCGGCCGGGCGAGGAGTACCGCATCGTCTTCGTACCGTTCGCTGGAGAGCCGGCGCGTGCACGGCTAATCCCACTGCCGAACCCCTTCGCCGCAGGCGGGCTCCAGCGCTACCGAGTGCTCGGCCGGGCGCTTCGACTCCAGTTCGCGCTGGACGTCGGGGAGTGACCCGCCACGGTTGCGTGCTCTGGAACGGACATCGCCGTACTCCGCGCGCTCACCGTCCTTGCCGCACTCAGGAAGGAAGTCCTTCCGATCCTCTCGAGTTAGGGCGTCGTCGATGTGCGCGGCCCGTCGCTCAGCGGCGCCGACCCAGCCCTGGTGCACCGCCCCGGACGACCTTGATCGGGTAGGGGAGCCGCGCGGGGCGGGGAACGACGGCGGGTCGGGGAACAGCGGCGTCCTGGACGCCGCAGCGAACTCGCCTTGGTACTCATCGGCGACCTTCTCTGCCAGTGCCCTGACGATCTGGATCGTATGAAGCGCGGTCAAGCACGCGGGGTCCGTCGCCGTCCGCACCAGTCGACTCGTCCAGGCCTCGAGGTGTCGCAGGTCGTAGTAGATCCCGCGCAGCCGGTCTGCAGAGAGAACGTACTCACGGTTGCGGCGCGGCGCCTTCAAGACGCGCACGATTAGAGCGATCGCGTAGGCGTGGGCGTCAGCCGCCTTTCGCGCATCGGCGAGTGTCGCGGGTCGGGTCATCATGGGGTGTGCCTCCGTCGACGGGCGCAAGAGCCGCACGATGCGGCACTCGTCTCCTATGGCCACCGCGGGGGCAAAAAGCCACGCTCGGGCGCTGCGAAAAACGGGCGGCCGGGCGCCTGGCCCGGACCTGCCGTGGCGAGGGCGGCGGTCCACGGGCCGACGATCACATGTCCACGGACCTGCACCGGGCCCAAGGTCTCCTACCTCAGCTGCGAGCAGGGCGTCCGCGCTCTCGCCGCGGCAGCTCGGCGCGAAAGACTGGATCGCGGCGTACGAGGCGACCAGGCCGCCCTTCCGCCTGAGAACGTGGGAGATGCCGCAGCGGCGGCGACTGCTCGTCGACGGGATGGACGTCGCATTCCGGCACGAGGTCGAAACATCGGCGCTGCGCGCCGGGTCACCTTCGATCGTGGCGGTCGAGCACGAGTTGTTCGAGCGGCTCTGGAACGGACGGTCCGAGGCGGCGGTCGCCGACGAGCGCCCCGCACGCTGCTTCCCCGGGATCTGGGAGAAGGCCCGAGCCGCCGCCCGCCGTTACCGAAGAGCGGTACGGGCAAGTCCTGCTCCGCGAGGACACCGACACTTCGTTCGACTGGGCCATGCTCTCAGGCAAGGTCTCGGCGATCCGCTGGTTGCTCGGCGCGGAGTGGGACTTCCTCGACAGCTGGGCCGCCCGCCGTCTAGCCATCTGCGGCGCGCGGGCGCGGCTCGGCAACGCCGCGTCGCGCTCGGCGTGCAGCCGCAGCGCGTATTGGCGGCCCTGTCGTCGCTGCGCACACGCGCGCGGCCCTGTCGTCGCTCACGGAGTCTGGCCAGCTGGACGGCGCCGTGCTCCGTAACGGCCGGCCCTGCCCACAGGTGGACAACGCGACGCTTCTCAAGGAGGCGGGGCGTTACGTCGATGAGGACGGTGTACCGGCCCGTCCTCGCCCTGGAGCAGCACCGATGACCTTCGCGCCCCGCCCCCGGGCCGCCGCCGCCCTAGTCCTCCTCCCGGCAATCGCTGGCTGTGGGCCAACAGCCGCCGCTCCGGAGGATGCCGCGCCAGCTCATGTAGAAGAGGCAGCGCCACCAACCTTCACTGTCACCGGCTCGATCACCGTCGTGGGAGCGAGCTACGCAGACTCTGCTGTCAGTGGCGAGGAGTGCACCACAACGACCGACTCCGACCCCATCGGCGGACTGCAGGTCGTCCTCGAAGACGACTCCGGCACGACTCTGGCGCTAACAACGCTCTCCGAGACCGGCTCGTTCACTTCCAGTTCGACGACCGGCGGCTGGTACGCGCCGTGCGCGTTCGCCTTCAGATTTGATGACGTCCCGGAGGGTCAGGCGTTCTACACACTCACCGCGGGCGATCTGGGCGAGATGAAGTACAGCCGCGATGACCTCAACGAACCGGTGGAGCTTGGTCTCGGCTGAGCACCACAGGAATCGGCGCCGATTAGGCTCTCCGGTCTCTGGCCGAGCCGCCGCTAGGGTCGGCTCCCGTGAACCAGACGAGCCTGCGCACCGTCGGCATCGGGCTTGTCGGCCTTGGCGTCATCATCGGCTTCACTGTGCCGACCAACCTGTGCCGACAGACCACGTTCTTGACGGGCACGGGCCACTGCCACCAGGCACCGAGCCCGTTCGTTGCGATCGTGACGTGGACGCTCATCGTGGCTGGCGCGGTGCTCGTCGCACTTGCCCTCCAGGCTCGCGACCGCCGCTGAGATCTGCGCAGCGCTAACACCGCTGTGCCCGCGCAAGAACGTCATCTGCCGTGCGAGCCGACTCTTCTCCCGCACAAGGTTGCTCACGTGAGTCACCTCTCTCGGTCGACGTGGTCGGCCGGCCTCGTACGGGGCCGCAACGGTCGCCGAGCTCGAGCCGTCCGGCGCGCGCTTGGGCGCCTCGCTCGCCGGCACCGGGCAGGACGCCCGGTAGGCCGCCATCGCGCGCTCGACGGGCGACGCTGGTTCGACGGCTTGCGGCCGTTGGCGTGGCTATGCGAGCTCGTAGAACACGGGAACGACGCTGTCGAGCACGACGCTGTAGAACACGACGCGGTCCCTGATGTCCCGCGCCGACAGCCGCTCAGCCTCGTTCCAGATGTGCGGCTGATCCGGGCGTAGTCCATGACGAACTGCGACTGCTCGGCGACGTGCTTCATCACCATTCTCGTCGCGCGGCCGTTGCCCTCCCGGAACGGACGGGCGTGGTTGAGGTTCGCGAAGACCTCGGCCCCGGCGCGGGCGAAGGCCACGCGGTCCAGCCGATCCCACGCGGTCGAAGCGAGAGGGACCGTGCCGCTCGTCGAACTTGTCGCGCAGGTCAAGTCCCGGGGAGTGGTGTAGTCGTTCGGCGTGATCCTGGGGTTCAGGCTGAGAGGGCCAGGGGCTGCTCCTTCGGGTCGAGGTCGGTGGTGATGAGGTTGAGGCGGGCGCGGTGCAGGACGTCCAGGGCGAGGTAGCGCCGTCCTTCGGTCCACTCGTCGTGCTGCTCGGCCAGGACGGCTCCGACCAGCCGGGTGACCGAGTCGCGGTCGGGGAAGATCCCGACGACGTCGGTGCGGCGACGGATCTCCTTGTTCAACCGCTCCTGGGGGTTGTTCGACCAGATCTGCCGCCAGATCTCCTTGGGGAAGCTCGTGAACGCGAGCAGGTCCGCGCGGGCGGCGTCGAGGTGCTCGGCCACGGCCGGCAGCTTGTCGCTCACGGCGTCCAAGAGTTTGTCGAACTGGGCGTGCACGTCGCTGGCGGTCGGCTGGTCGTAGACCAGTGCAGCATCGCCTTGACCGCCGGCCACGATGACTTCGGGGTCACGCTCATGAGGTTCGCGGCGTAGTGCGTGCGGCACCGCTGCCAGGACGCCCCGGGCAGGTTCGCCCCGATCGCCTCGACCAGGCCGCGGTGGGCGTCGGAGGTGACCAGCCGGACCCCGGCAAGGCCGCGGGCGACGAGGTCGGCGAGGAACACGTTCCACGCCGACGAGGTCGGCGAGGAACACGTTCCACGCCTCCTTCGTCTCGGCCGTGGTGACGGTGCAGCCCAGGACCTCGCGGTGCCCGTCACCGTTCACGCCGGTCGCGACCAGGACCACGGCGTTGATGACGCGTCCGGCCTCGCGGACCTTCATCGTCAACGCGTCCGCAGCGACGAACGTGAACGGGCCGGACTCGACCAGCGACCGAGTCCGGAACGCGGCGACCTGCTCGTCGAGGTCGCCGGCCATGCGTGAGACCTGCGACTTGCTCAGGCTGGTGATCCCGAGGGACTCGACGAGCTTGTCCATGCGGCGGGTGCTGACCCCGAGCAGGTAGCAGGTCGCGACCACGCTGATCAGCGCTGTCTCGGCGCGCTTCCTGCGCTCGAGCAGCCACTCGGGGAAGTACGTGCCGTGGCGCAGCTTGGGGACCGCGACGTCGATCGTCCCGACCCGGGTGTCCAGGTCCCGGTGCCGGTACCCGTTGCGTCGGTTGAGCCGATCGGGCGAGGGCTGGCCCCACTCCGCGCCGCGGACCGCGTCGGCCTCGCGAGAGCAGCGAGTTGATCACCGTGCCCAGCAGGTGCCGCATCAGATCGGGCGAGGCGTCCGCCAGGGCCTGGCCCAGGACGGCCGAAGGGTCGACAATGCGTGGTGCGGTCATCGTGATGCTCCGTTCGAGGGTGCTGTGAGACGTTCACTCGAAGGATCACGCGGTGACCGCGCCGTCGTCTACGACGACCACGGCCCCGCGGCTACACCACTATCAGGGACGCCACTGTCGCGCAGCGTCTCGTCGTCCGGCGGCGGGTAGAGGTAGAACTCCCAGCTGTCGAAGCCGGCGCCCATAAGTCGGTGGCAGTGCTTGGGACGTCGCGCAGCGCGCGCGGCCTGTCTCACCGGCCGCATGTACTCGGGATGGTCGATCGCCCCCGCTCGAGCTCCGTCAGTCGCGCGACGTCGTCGTCGCGATTCGGGACCCTGCCCTCGTGCCAGCCGTTCGCGAGCGTCTGCACCACACCTCGTCGTTGCGACGCGTCGAGACCTTCGAAGAGCTCGGGCCAACGGCCCTCTACGTCGAACCACTCCGCCACGTGCGCTCCTCAAGGTGGAGTCCGATCTGGTGCGCCTGATCGAGTACGGCGCGACGTTCGCCCGGCAGCGCGCGCTCTAGCGCGTCGATATGCCCCGCACGTTCGATGGTGCGCACCTGCGAGCCATCCACCGGCACGTGTTCCAGGACGTCTACGAGTGGGCGGGCCAGGACCGCACCCTCAACATGGCGAACGTCGGCCGCTCTCGAGGACTCGCCCAGCCCGGCGACATCGACCGCTACCTCGACCGTGCCGCACACCTCGTCAGGCACACTGGCGCGATGCCTCACCGCGGACACACAGGGACCTCGATGGGCGGGCGCATCGTCCGCCTGGAGCCCAGCCCGCCAGAGCCGGCCGCGGTCGATCCCGACGCGCTCAGCGCCGCCGCGCGAGCGCAGCGGGCCTGGAACCAGGCGGCGCAGGAG
>JAEWKZ010000074.1 GCA_023393525.1 Pseudomonadota bacterium
TACAAGGTTCAAGCTACTATTTGGTATCTCGTCAACCAGCAGATGCGACCAAAGGTGAAACTCATGACAAGTTCTTCATGCACCTATATGACCCAGACACTCAGCAAGAGGTCTTCACTTCTCGTGAAATGCCTCATGATAGAGATTCTGCTTACAGCTTCATACGTGGTGGTTTCCGTGAATTGGAAGACTATGAGTCTGGCAAGCAACAGGACAAGCAGGAAGATGTAGAGGAGGAGCATCATTTCCGAAGATGTAGATAAGAATCCATATTCCACAATACTCTTTTTAATAATAATTACAACTTAGCGACAAATTGGATAATAATTATCCATATTTGTCGCTAATGAATATTTCAGATTAATAAAAAACAGAGACTAAACAATAAATAGAAAACGAAGCCACTAGTCCTGTAATCATAAACTTGTAAATTTACTTTCTGCCTCCTTATTCTCCCGAATTAAATCCCATTGAAATCCTTTGGCGCTTTATCAAGTATACATGGATGCCCTTGGATGCTTTTAAAAATCTCAATAATCTCAAAGAACGATTGACTCATATTCTTTCTCACTTTGGAAAAGAGTATGACATTAAATTTAGTTGACTACTTATTTCATTACTTGTGCCTCTACCTCTATCTGATCTGATGTCATCTCTTATTTTTTATTATATAGACTTTCCTTTATTTGGAAGTTAGATCAAACGATCTTTCCAATTCCAATTCAGGTCTTGTTAATAGAATTGTCTGTTCTTTGGGCTCTATTGTATAGTTCATAGATGCATTCTTAGCTCTAGTTGAAGCCCAATGTCGAAGAGAAGTAATTTGCTCTTTCATTGTAACAGAAAGTGGAACGGTATTAGCTATGGCATCCATAATGTGCGCTCCCTCCAATTTAGGTAAATGTGGATTATTCACATAAGCAGCAAACATTGCTTCCTTTATACATTCCTCTATTTCAGCACCATTAAATCCTTCAGTCTTCTTTGCTAAGATTCCTAATGGGAAAAGAGATGGATTTTGTCCTTTTTTTGATAAATGGATTGAAAAAATGTTCTCTCGTTCTTTTTGAGATGGTAGATCTACAAAAAATATTTCATCAAAGCGACCTTTTCTAAGCAATTCAGGTGGTAACAAATTAATATTATTAGCTGTTGCAACCACAAAGACAGGGGACGTCTTTTCTTGCATCCATGTTAGAATAGTAGAAAATATACGAGAAGTAACTCCACCATCTGTGGAGCCACTAGACTGAACACCACTTAATCCCTTCTCAATTTCATCAATCCATAAAACACATGGAGCAACAGCCTCAGCAGTTGATATAGCTTTCCTTATATTATCCTCACTACTACCAACTAATCCTTGAAAAACTTTACCAATATCCAACCTCAATAAAGGCATATTCCAAAAAGATGCTATACTTTTTGCTGTTAAGCTTTTTCCACACCCTGGCACACCCAACAATAATAATCCCTTAGGTTCTTGAAGTCCAAAGTCGCGAGCATTTTTTTCATAAGCTTTTTGGCGTTTATTCAACCAATCCTTTAGTATTTCCATACCGCCTACATCTTTGAGACTTTCATTTTTTGGAAAAAAATCTAAAACTCCTGATTTCTTTATAATTTGCTCTTTTTCTGAAGATACTGTATATGGAGCATTTTCTCCTAAATCGTCTTTAACAGCCGCTAGGCAAAACGCTAAATCAGCTTCCATTGAAGTCATACCCAATGCAGCATCAATCATTCGATTTCGCATTTCTATGGATAAATTTATTTTGCATTGCCTTTCTACAGCACCAAGAGTTTTTTCCATGTCAAATCTATCAGGGAGAGGTATATTCAAAACAGTTACATATTTTTCTAATTCAACTGGAAGTTTGTAAACTGCAGAAAGAATTATCGCATGAGAATTAGTATGTCTGACTCTCTCTGCAATAGATCTAATATAAAACTTAACTTTGTCTTCTTCAATATAATTACTAAAATCCTCTAGAACAAAGATATCCTTGCTTAATTCCTTATCTTCTAGAATATATTTCAACGTCATTTCAGGTTCATCATATTCTTCACCCAAATAATGCATACCACCATCTTGCATTACTGTTAATCCATTTTACACAATTCCAAGAAAATACTCGTATCAAATCTTTAGGGCTTTCAGATTGCAAGCTGTTGACAATTCCTAAAATTTTCTGTTTGGTTCTATCATATTCAAAACTAGTCAAGTATAAAACAGGATAATAAGCCTTAAGCATATGCTTAAGTTTTGTATAAATATCATTCATGCTATTTCTGATTTATAATTTGATTATTAATTCTACGTGGCTTCATTTTAGCCAAATACTTAGATGGAATATTTGTCTTTTTTGTCATAATGCGTTTGTTGCCCAATAGTTGTTCAAGTACATCCATAGCATCATGCGCTCTCTCATTTACATCATTTGGAAGATAATCGGAATCCGTAATAATAGTACCATCTTTCAAGATGGTAAATTTTATCTGAGCTACGGGCTCATCTTCATTTTTATCTTTAGATCTTCCAACCATGAAGAAACTATACGCTTCTTCAGTGGTTGGTGTAAAATGGTCGTTAGACTTATAAGTGAATCCTTTCTTCTTAAATTCTTGCACTAATGAATTCTTAGCATACGCTGCATTTAATTCATAAAATTTGTTCTGTAATTCTTCGACTTTTTTCTCTGCATCAGGCATATAATACGTATTATAAGTGACTTCATTAGTTGAAAGATTCATCTTTAACGCAAATTCACCATACAATTTAGAAACTTGCTTCGCATCTGTTACAAGTAACTCATTTCCTATTACGTGATATGTCCAACCCAAGACATCACACGCTGATTTTAAAACATCAACATGCATTACCTTAGGATTACGAACAAACCTTGACGATTCAAACCTTGACATAACTATTAATCTAGAATATTATACTTTAATGCAACATCAACGAGTTCACAAGAGAACATAAATGTCTTGCTACCATTCCATTTATTAACTTCATTATGATGCCTATCAATTACACTTTTAAGTTCTTCATTCACTGAAAATTTTTCGAATTGAAATTGTACATCACACACATCAAAAATAATACGCTCTTGATGTGCATTATAAATTATACTTAACGAAGGTATTTCGTTTGATTTTTTTATAATGCATCTTAAAGAGTTGTGCACATCATTTAATGTCATCTTTCTTTCGAAATTAAATTTAATCGCAGTTGCCAAAAGATTAGCACCAGCCAACACCTTAAATAATTTGTCTGTTGTGCTCAAATCCATATTTAAAGGCGAGCAAAGTTGCTTAGCCTTCGTTAAGTCCTCACTGGAGTGTCTCCTACCTTTGTCACTTGCATTAATAATTTCGCTTACAATCGCAGACAACTGACTGACTGGTATTTGTTCTATATCATTAACCTTTTCTTCTTTTTTTCTTATCGGTTTTTGAAAAGATTTTGTAAAATCTCTCTTTTGTATCTTATCTGGAAATATTTTTTTCAATGGGATAGCCGATAACAAAGACTTGTTGTCATCATACAATTCAAGCATAGATGGATCATCTATTGCATTCTCATCAAGAGATTTTTTTGCCATAGTTAAACTATCTTCAATTTGCTTTTTATCTTTTGCATTTAATCCACCCATATTTGATGCCACAATAAGTTTTTGTCCAATTGAAGTAAGCTCCTTATGTATAATTTCTTTCTTTAAAGTTATGGCCTTTTCTTCCAATAAATCCTCAATAGGACTAAACAATTCATGAACATCACTATCTTTAATGCTTAAAAAATAATCCAATCTTTCATTCTTGTAATTTTCAATTTTACTAGGATCAAGACTCTCGATTTCTTTCAGAATTCTTTCAGAATAAATCTGAGCAAACTCCAACAGGCAATCCATATATTTCTTTTTCGCAACAGTGTGATGCGCTAAGGCCATTTCTTCACGTCTAATATGTGTTTGCTGTTCAGACACAGAAAAAGACAAAACATTGAAACTACCAGAAAATAGGATTTTTTGGTTATCCTTAACCTCTATCACATTTTTTAGATGAAATTCAGGAAGCTGGACATAGTAAAAATTCGAATATTGACTTTCTAAGAGCTTTATACTAGGTTCAACTTCTTCATCCATCATAGGCTTTCCATCATTATTTGATGCAGGCTCAGAATATGCAATAAATACTTTCTTGGATTCATCCTTTAAGAAATTTTCTATCATAGGACCTCTATCATGAATAAAAGCTCCTTTTCTTATCCATGGACTAATTAACCACACTTCATCTGGTTCATCTTCAGTAAAAATATTCTGCAATTCGATTTCAAAAGAAAGAGAATCATATAAGGCCTTTTTATGCAAACGATTTCTGGCAGGAACTTTTGACAATGCAATATCCTTATCCGGTTTTGAATCAGAACCTTCATCATAATCTTCAATAGGCAACTCATTCCCTGCCTCTTCGTCTATCATCTTTTGCTCTGCCTGTTTTAATTCTACAGGAATCTCTAATTTGGCAATCTCCAATTCTTCACCTTCGAGTACAACTGTATCGGCGTCATTTTCACACTCTAAACGTATACAGTTATTGAGCAGTTCTGACTTTAATACCTCGTCGTTGTTTATATGTTCTGCTAGTATGTTATTAAGTCCTTTTAGATTCTCATCATAGACAAAAGCACGTACATCTTCACTATTCGCAACATTTTGGACAAAACAAACATAGATTTTGTATGAAGATGCATGACCATCAGTCCAGTGTGCACTCTGTAACAAGAATCGACTCTGCGGATAGTGTACATCTTGGGCTTGTTTTTCTGCATATGATTTTATTTGGTCTATACTGAGATTTATATCCTCACATGGAGTATTAATCTCTGATACTTGCTTGGAATTATCACCTATGCCGTTTTTTATATCAAGCCATGATGGATGAGCTAGATCAACAAATATATCGAATGATTTGGTATAAGTATCAGGACGTTCTCCTTTATCTGCATAAGCACGACCGCTATCAGTAAGAGCCATACAACTATCATCTCCTTCAATAGCATTGAAACTTTTCAAAGATTCAATTGCTGTTCGTAAAAGGGATTGCTCTGCTTTATCGTTAACAACATCCAAGCCCAATATTGTTCCAATTTTAACGAACGATGAAGTTTCATCAACCAACATGATACCAACGATACCTTTCTCGATTGCTGTAATTTTAGCTGGACGTTGAGTTTTACCTGTATAGGTAGCTCTTATAAAATTTATATCATATGAAATATATCCAAAAATTCTTTCTGATATTTTTTTTGCCTCATAAACAGCTTTAGCTATGCGACTGCCTATTGGCTCAACAATTACTTTCTGTGTAGTTGTTTTTTTATCTTGTTTTTTTATTTTGCTCATCTTACTGCATCCTTTAATTGTTCAATACTTACAGTTTCCATATTTGCTATTGAAGCAGAGTAATTGTTATTACTTTCAAATTGCTCCTTATTTCCCACAACAATCAGCAAACGTCTAGCACGCGAGAATGCTACGTTAATACGTTCAATTTCTTTGGCAAAACCTATATTATTTTTAGCATTACTTCTTACTGTTGAAACAATAATAATATTGCGCTCCATTCCTTGGAATCGGTCTACAACATCCATTCTATAATTTCTGCCTTTATATTTTTTCTTTATCTCACGACTCTGAGCACTATAAAATGTAATGATTCCTATTTCTTTATCTTCTGGTTTTATTTGTGCATCAATGAATTCTTTATATCCGTCAGCCTGCTGAAGAGCTTTTAAAACAAGATCAATTGCCTTTAGTTCACCTTCGTTTTTATAGCCTGGATTAAGATAGGTTTCTGGAGTTTTAACGTCAATCCATACTGCATGAGTTTCCGGATTAATTATTGGATTTAGAGAGATTCCATGCCACCTACTTCCCTTATTTGACAAATCAGGAATATCCATTGTATCAACTATTCCACATTTCAAGCCACCTGTTTGAGCCAATTCATCTTGATAGAATTGTTTTATAGTATTCATTATTTGCTCATGCATACGATACTGTGTATCCAAAGTAGAGACCACTGTTTTTCTTACCTTAGAAGCGGATTCGAACAAACGCTTGAACTGAGAATCTGTTTTTCGTAATTTTTCTGCCAAATCCCTTTTTCCCATTTTTTCCAGTGCACTATCTATTGTATTCTCGTCCATCATTGGAGGTAACTGTTTATGGTCTCCTATAATAATTATTTTTTTTCCAAGAACCAGCGGTACAGCCATTTCAAGTGGTGTTGCTTTACTGGCTTCATCCATAATAACAACATCAAAATACATATCAGAATTTTCGCAACTTCCAAACATATCGGTATAGGATTGCATAAAATCAACAGAACCGCATATGCTACAAGTAGCAGCGACGAGATTTACGTTGGTTTTGTACAATCTACTAAATTCTGTTCTAGAGTGTTTATCCTTCTCGTTTAACTCTTTCTTCCATAAATCTACAGCTTCTGAGTATTTGGGATCGTTAGAAACCTTGTCTGCAATTCGCTCTATCCAAATTTTGGTAGCATTGTCTTCACTATTATTTGAGTCTCTCGCCCAACTATCTATTACTGGTAGAGAGAATCTACGACCTTCTGGTTCAAGTTTATCTGGTTTGCCAATTCTAACTGGTCGAATACCAGCTTGTCCCTGTAATCTTTCAAGTGCATTATCAACAGCCAAATTTGTTTGTGAAGTTAGAAGTATTCTACTATCAGGATTATATCTAATTATCTGCCAAATAATTTCAGCAATTACTGTTGTTTTACCAGTTCCTGGAGGGCCTTGAATTAAAGCTATATCATTAGCTAATACAGATTTAGTAACAGCTTCCAACTGCTTTTCATTTAGATTACCAATCTTATTTCTCCTAATATCCTCCATTGTATCAGATATACTAGCTATTGTTTCACTAGCATATTTAGGGTCAAAAATAAAGTTTGGCAAATTAGAATTAATAGGTCTATGATTATACCTACTTTCAGGCCTTAGGATACGATTCATTGCGTTACTTTGGCGTTTTAGTTCCATTGTTTCACCCATAGCAGGAAATTGAATGTAATCGCCCTCTTTTATCTTCAACTCTTTACTTTCAAGAAGTTCTGCCATATCATCTTCTGGTTCAACTATCGCATAATCCCTACATCGCCGCACGCAGGTACCTAAATTGTAACTCTTTGATTTTAGATAAGAAAATTTTTGTCTTTTGATAATACGTTCCTTAGATAAGTAGCTTTTACTTACTTCTTCTTCGTCAACTTCGTTCATCTTATCATACCCTTTTCCATTGATAAAATTCACGTTTTCATTTCTAAAATCAGATTGTAATTTTCTATCTAATTCTTGCAGCAATGAAGGATCTTCAGTCAAAGACCATTCTGTAATTCCTTTTTTATTGTCATCATCATAACTGAGCCTAATACCATGA
>JAEWKZ010000088.1 GCA_023393525.1 Pseudomonadota bacterium
GAATTACCATGCCCGTTGATTATCACGATCTGGCCCGCAAAGGGCTTCTGGCACCGGACTTCGATCAATGGGGATTGAGGCACCCCTACGATTCGAGCGTGGGCCACGAGGCGGCCAGATCCGTCTGCCTGCCACCCAACGTCATCCGCGTCACCGACGGATGGACCGTGGCCCACGAAGCAGCCTCGCACGGCACCCTTCCTCCTGATTTCGACAGATGGTACCTGGCGGATGTCGACGGCTGGAGCGTGGCCCACGAGGCGACCAGAACCGGGCACTTGCCACCCGACTTCATCCACTGGGAGATCCGCGACCTGAGGGGATGGACCGTGGCCCACGAAGCAGCCTCGCACGGCGCCCTCCCCCCTGATTTCAACAGATGGGATCTGGCAGATTTCGATGGCTACACCGTGGCCCACACCGCCGCCGAACACGGACACCTCCCGTCCGACTTCCCGCACATGGACTGGGCCGATTCGGATGGACTGGCCGTAGGCGAGGTTTACTCGAAAAAGATGAATAGATTACCGGCAGGCACAGAACCCGCGCAAAAGCCCAAAGATTCCAAGCGAAACAATACTTCCGCGAGATAGTCCCAACAGCCTGGGACGATGTCCGATATCCAAGACGAAAAATCCCCAAAGATGACGTATTGGGAACACTTTGTTTCGGCTGGCGTCTGACAAGAATCAGTTTTTCCGTTCGAATTCAACAACACCGGCACGCATGTCTTACGGCCTGAAATTCATGAACACTTACTGACAGTTCCACCTTTGAAGGCTACAAGGCCACATGCTTCAGCCACCTTTCGCCTTTCCATCCATCCGGCAGGATACCAACGCAACCACCTGGCCGGCTGAGACTCTCGGCCGGGCACCGTACAAGCCGTTCCTGCTCCTGGCAGTGCTGGACCTCATGGAGGCAGACAGGGTCACGGAAAACAGGATCGTGCCCGACCAGGACCTGACTGACGCGTTCATGCTCTACTGGAACGCCATCCTGCCCGATCGCCTGCGCCCGAGCATCCACCTGCCCTTCTTCTACCTGCAGACGGACGGTTTCTGGACCCTGCACCCGCTCCCCGGCAAGGCCCTGCCCGCCACGGAGCCGTCCTCTTGGAAGAACGTGCGAGAGCGATATGCCTTCGCGTCTTTGGACGAGGATATTTTCGAACGACTGAAGAACCCCATCAACCGTGCAACTGCTCGACTGGGACTGATCCGTCGCTGCTTCATCCCCGCGCTGGAAAAACCCCTTCTCGACCTGGCCAATACCCAAGTTTCGGCCTTCAATTATGCCGACAAACTCCTCCGGGAAACTCCGGCGGCCTACGAAAAACCCGTGGAAAAACCCGTCCGCGACCAAGCGTTCCGCAGGGTCATCGTCAAAGTTTACGACCACCGCTGCGCCCTGTGCGGCATCCGCATCATCTCCCCTGACAGCCGTACCGTGGTGGACGCCGCCCACATCAAGGACTGGGCCGTCTCCTTTGATGACAGCCCCACCAACGGCCTGGCCCTGTGCAAGCTCTGCCACTGGACCTTCGACAGCGGGCTGGTGGGCTTTGACGACGACTACCGCGTCATCGTTGCCCGCTCAATCACCCGCGACGGCAACCTCCCCGGACATATCCAGCAGTTCGCGCACCGACCCATGATCCTTCCGGAAAGGGAATGCTACTACCCTGCGATGGAGAATCTGGCCTGGCATCGGCATCGGTTCAAGCTTGGGTAAATTAACGATCATCTCGAAGATTAGAAAAGCTATGTATGACAAAACAACAAATCTTACTTATTCCAGTCATTATTCGATAAATCGTCTTACACGCTATTATCCTTGACATTTTTTTAACCATGTTGCGTAATTAAGCCCAGTAAAAATGAGCTCTTTTCAGCCATGGGATTTGAGGCATCATCCCTCCAGTATGGGATCATCTGATGATAGGCTCTGCAAGAAAGGCGACCTACAAGCTATACAGTTACAATCAGTTTTCGCATGCGCCTTATAGGCCCAACAGTATTTCAGAATGGCTCAAGAGCATAAGAAATACTAGTAAGCATTGTTACGAGAGGGAGATGGCACAAATCTTCGGATCGGCAGTCAAGAACGCCAATACCATGGACGATGCTGGGTACAAGGACATGTTGTCCCGCATCGTTTTGCCCATGATTTCCTCACTTCTGCTGTTTCCAGTTGGTCAGCAACCCCGACATGGACTCGTCCGTGGTTTGCAATCTCCTTGAGTGCTTTGACCTGATTCGGGGTGTATTCGCGCTCAACCTCGACATCCTTAAGACGTTGCGGACATTCGATGTGTGTTACCAGTGCTCTACAAAGAGGCTATCATGACTCTTGCACCCGTAAATCTACATTTTGAAGACTCCGGGAGATGGCACAGTCTTCCAGAATGGGCCGAGTATTTCATTAACGTTGGCAAACATATCGCGTTCTCGGACAGTTCCACAAGTCGGGTTGTGACCGCCATTGTTGTTCCGACAAGGGCTTACTGTGCGGCTTTTGTCAGCTTGGGGATGATTGTCAGTGATGCAACCACTCATGAATCCTCTTCTGCAGCATCCCATTTTGAAAAACTCTTTGACCTTCCCATCGGCACGCCTGTTATTTTCCGTCAAAGCCCCCTCAAGGTTCTGAGAGGCGTTTTGCTGGAGCCAGTTGACTACAACGACAACCTTTGTGTTCGGGTACAGGTGGAATCCCTGGACGCCAAGGCTTGTGGCGGACTGACCTACCTAATTGACGAATCACGGGCACTCCAGGTGCAGCCTGCCAAACACTCCGGCATGTTGCCAAAAAAACAAAACTCAGAAAACAAACGATTCGCCAATCGCTTTGTTGACAGCCTCCTGGGAGATGCCGACCCAGTTCAACTCGGCCTACGGTCAAGGCACGTGTGCGCCATTGTCGGAAAAATAAACGCACTCGAACACGAAATTCGACAAACTCCGCTAGCCATCCATGCCAACGGCGACTGCAGGGCTGAGGGTAAGTTGCAGGATATTCTTCGTGTGGATCGTTTCGTAAGCGAACAGCAGTCTTACCGATCTGCGCTCGTTCCTGTTGGATCGAATTCTCCATCCAAAGATGTTGCCAACAATATTGAGATGGGTGTCGTGTTTGACGGTGCGGCTGGCTTTCTCAAGTGGGGATCGATGTGGCGTGATCGGCACCAGATAGTTATCCTAGATCGTACGGAGCTCTATTTCGACGATGCAATCAGCGCCATAAATTCTAGATTCTCGCAGAATCGTGCTGATGCAGAACCGCGCTTGCCTGCCAATGATGCTCCCCCCGGCGGAGAAGTCCTCGCGTTCAGGGAGGTCATCCCATGAAAACCGTATCCATCGGCAGCGTAGCTGCTGTTTACGAGACTGCCTCAAATTGTGAAATATCACGCCTTTGGGTAGATCATACGGGGCTGGCAGATTTATCATGCACACTCCGGGCGTTTCTCCATTCACTGGATTCAGAAGCAGAGGATGAATTCTGGAAGCGAGCGCTCGGTCCTGTTCGCCGCCTCGCGTTTACCCTTTGTTCAACCCCGCTGCCATTTGATCTGGCAGCCACGGCTACTTGCATCGAGTGGGACAAACTGCACCAACAGGTGCAACATTGTAAGCAACTATACCCAGATTCCCACTCCTCGTTCAATGAATTGGCGCAGAAACTACGAGCTTTAGTCCAGGAAACGAGGTCGCCTTTTACCGCACCTTTGGAATCGTTGCACGATGAAAGAGGTGGCATGTCGGTTATTCTCCGCAATCCTCGCATGAACCAAGCTACTGCTGACTACTTTGCGGCTAGCAGCAGATTACGGAATGCGACAGTTGTCAGTGCGCGACAGTTGCGGGAGGTACATCTCTGCGATCCGCTTGTTGTGATTGGCCCCTGCGGGTGGTTCCCCGAATATGTGTTCTTAGCCCCGCGGGCGACACATATTCACACCCTTTCGTTCCGCTGGATACGCGACTCTTGGAAACCGGGACCAGTATTTCTTAACAGCGGTGAATCCTCAGCAGACAGATCCCGAAAGCACTATGTCGGCGTGTTACCGCAGCTAAAAGAACAAATTGCTCCTTCCTGCCAACCCTTGCCCGAAATCCAACCGCTGGAATTGCTCCCTTCCTTGCCGACTTTCAACAACGCCGAGTCGCACATCTCAAGGTGGCAACATAGTGCCAATGACGAAATTCTACCATCCAGACTTTGCCTGTTAAGTGGAGGTCGAGCTATTTTCGTGTCAGCTGATGAAAGTGCATCATTGCTCGTTATTGATTCGTCGAAAACGGGAAATTCAATAATTAGACGCGTACCTGCAGAAAAACTGGAACCGGAATTTTTCCTGCTGCTGCGAACATCTGTTGGGGGTGACTTTATCACACCGCTTGCCGACCGCATCCTCGGCACACTGGCAACAAAACGCCGCGCCCAGCAAGCTGACTGGAAAGGCCGTCTGGTGGCTACAGCGCAGAACCAGTTTGGCAAACTAAACCGCCGCGAACTTGCCGCGAGTGTCGCTGGACTCCTGCGTGCGCAGAACCTTTGTGAAGCCCGCCCAGCGAACGTCCATTACTGGATGTCATCGAAATGCATCCACCCGCGCAATAAAAATGACTTCGCCACAATAATGGCCTACGCGGGCATGGCTGACAAGACGCAGGAACTCTGGGAGGCGATGAAAGATATCGGACGGGCACACGTGAAGGCAGGGCAGGTGATAAGAAAGATGCTCTTGCAGAAAATAGCATCTTCATCACTCGCACTGCTGGAACGGGACGGTGAAATGACTTTTGATCTAGGTGAAGAGGATGGGGGAACGCTTTCAGCGTTTCTGATCACGAGCATCTCGGAAAATGAATTCGAGATTCCTGCCAACCGCATCGGTATCCTGATGGATTTGGAGGAATAACAGTGGCTCGAATGATCCCTCCCAGCATTCCCGTTACCTGCCCCAGCCCGGGCGAGAAGGAGATTTTCGCAAGGCTCAAGCAGGAAAAGGCTACGAAAGAATGGATTGTTCTCCATTCACTCGACATTGCCCAGCATCTTCGACAGGTGTCCGGCGAGGCTGATTTTGTAATTATTGTTCCTTGGCTTGGTGTACTCTGCCTAGAAGTGAAGGCTTGCCATTCACTTCAACGAAGAGATGGCTTGTGGTTCTACGGCCATGATCCCAAAGGCGATCCGCGCGGCCCATTCAAGCAAGCGGCTGAGGCGATGCACAGTCTCCGGAAGCAGGTCACCCAAAGAGATGCATCACTTTCTCGCGTCCCCTTTTGGTCTGCCGTTGCATTCCCATATATCGAGTTTGAGGCTACATCCGGCGAGTGGCACCAGTGGCAAGTGGTTGATTCAAGCGACTTCAAACGCAAGGATATGGCATCGTTAGTTAATGGCATTCTTTACAGAGCAAGGATGCATCTAAGTTCACAGCCATCGGCAAAGTGGTTCCACGATGCCGACCGCTTGCCGAACATCGAGCAGTCCGCCGCTATTGCCAAAATTCTCCGGACGAATTTTGAATTTGCTGAGAAGACACATAACCGCAGAACACGCAAAGAAGCGGAAATCCTCCACTATACTGAAGAACAATTCACAGCTCTAGACACTATGGAGGATAATCCCCGCGTACTCTTCACCGGACCTGCGGGGACTGGCAAGACGGTCCTCGCACTTGAGGCGGCCCGCAGGGCTGTTACTAACGGAAAAAGCGCGTTACTCGTATGCTTCAATCGCCTGCTCGGGCGCTGGCTATCCGACCACCCCCTGGTGCGTAGCGGCCAATTCACGGCCGGGACAATGCACCAATATATGAGTGGAATCGCAGGAATCAAAGTTCCTGAAGAAGCCAATGATTCGTTCTGGAAGGCTGATTTACCTGATGCCGCCATATCCAAGTTGTTGGAAGGGCACCGAGACTTCGGACGGTTCGACCTGGTCATTGCAGACGAAGTCCAGGACTTGCTCCACCCTCCCTATCTCGACGTGCTAGAATTGGTGCTCAAAGGAGGACTTACGGGCGGTTCATGGCGCATGTTCGGCGACTTCGAGCGGCAAATGTTATACGGGCAAGATCGCGACAAGGCTGAAGAATTGATCCACAACTGGTTTGGTTCGTTTGCCAGGGGAGCACTCCGCGTGAATTGCCGGAACACACCCCGTGTTGCAACGTTATCACACCTTCTCGGTCGCCTGACACCCAACTATTCGCGTATCCTCCGGCCCGATGACCGAATTGAGCCGACTATAAGCTATTACGCCACACCATCCCAGCAACGCAAGGAATTCGCCAAAACTCTTGAAGGCCTTTTCAAAAAATCCTACCGTGGCGAAGACATTGTTGTTCTATCGCCGAAGGCCGGAACTCGATGCGCTGCGGCCAGCGTTGCTGATAAACCGTGGTCAGATCAGCTCGCTGCCTTCGAAACCGCAACAACTGGTCAGATTCGCTACACCACTATTCAGAGCTTTAAGGGGCTTGACTCTCCTGCCATCGTCGTCACCGACATCGAACATGTTGATGGTGAAATATTCTCGTCACTCCTCTACGTTGCAACAACACGGGCGCTGGAGCGACTCTACATCATCGTTCATGAAACAGCCAAACCCAGTATCATCAAATCTCTGCTCAGCAGCAAACAACAATGAAGGGGAAGCATCCAGTGCCACATATTCAAAATCGTGATGCCGTGCTGCGGGCGCTCCGCGAGGAACTCGTCGGGCCGTGCCCGCTCGGGCAAGAAATCGACTGCTCGCAACCCATTCATCTGGATGACGCGGAGGCCGCATTTCGGCCGTACCGACAACTCGGTTCCGGCGAGGAGATTCTACAGCGAGACCCGCCCACGAAGCGCTATGGTGTCGGCGTCCTCTATCCGATGGAGGCACTGGTCGCGCCTGACGAACTCGACACCCAACTTCCTCCGGATCAAGAGGCTACACCCCAGCCGCCAGAAAATGGCAGGGAGACGCTTACGCCTTCCGCCGTTCATGACTGCGATATAATTGCAACGCGCTCTGAATATCGGCTACCGGAAGCCGATTCGGATGACTTCGATCTTTCGTCCGCCAATACTTACAAACCCAGCAGCATGGCTGTAAGTCTTTTGGTACATCTGCCACAGGGAGCAGTGCTTAGCATAGTGGCATCGGGCGGCCGTTACGCTCTCCGACCGGTGATGCTGCTCGGGCGCGAAAGGGAGTGGTGGCTTCGGTCAGCTGTCAGGCTTGAAAGCCACTTCCACCGCGAAGATTTCCCCGCCACAAATGCTTACGTCAATGCCCGTAATCCAATACGGATGAACGTCGAGAACCTTAATATACGCATTGAAGTCTTCGCGAGGCCCCACCAGTCCCGGCCGGACGAGTTCCTCATTACGGTATGCCTGGTTAACCGACAACCTGTCGGCACCCGCCTAGATTTGCTGTCCATGTTCCAATCCAGGATCGAGATTCGTTTGAAACCCGGTTCACTCGGCACCATCCTCCCTTACCCAACAGCGGAACCGCTGGACAGCGAAGAGCGCTCACAGGAGCTCCTGTACCGCGACAAACTCACATTCGCAGTAGGTCATGGGTGCGCAGCGGACTGGACACGCAGCTCAACAACCTCCGCTGAGAGCGTTTCGGCCGAAAGCCTACCGGTCTTTGAAGCACCAAGCACCACGCCGGATATTCGCTCTAACAACGGCCAGCCGCTTGTCGCTTCCATGCGATTGCTATCCGGGATTGACCCGGACTCCGATGGCACCGACCAGCTTGAAGCCATTGTCAGCGAATACGAAGCTTGGATCTCGGCACAACAGGAGCGCATCCCTGGCTTGAGCGCACGGCTGCGAATAACCGCCGAAATCCACTTAGAGCAATGCGCTGAAGCGGCCCTACGCATGCGCGATGGTCTGTCACTGCTAGCAACCAGCCCACAAGTGCGGCGCGCCTTCCAGCTTGCCAACCTCGCAATGGTGACGCAACAAGTGAGGTCTAGGCGCGAAGCCCGGACCGCAACTTTCGACCATGACAATTTGACACTCCAATTCGCAGAGCCTTACGAAACACTCGACTTGAATTCGGACCACGCTCGGAGATGCGAGTGGCGTGCATTTCAGATTGCATTCATACTCGCCTCCCTGCGGTCAACGGCGGAAGCAGAAGATAGAGACCGCGAACGTGTCGAGCTTATCTGGTTCCCGACAGGCGGCGGTAAGACCGAGGCATACTTGGGACTGGCCGCATTCTGCACCTTCCTGCGCAGGATGCGAAACCATACCGACACTGGGGTTCAGACACTGATGCGGTATACCCTCCGCCTGCTCACCGCACAGCAGTTCCAACGTGCCTCCCGGCTGATCTGTGCAATGGAATATGTGCGGCGGCAAAATGTCCGGGAACTGGGCGAGACCGAAATCTCAATCGGCATCTGGCTTGGCAACTCCACAACGCCAAACACGCGGGAAGAAGCCCGATCCGTCCTTCGCAGCCTTCAACACGGCGATGGGCGGGAACAGAACAAATTCGTCCTGGATCGTTGCCCGTGGTGCGGTGCTGAAATGGGGCCCGTGAACCTCAGCGCTGGCCGCGGGAGAGGCCGCCGGGGAGGGGTTCCCCGCGTCATCGGTTATGAAAGCCGCGACAGCACCGTCGCCTACGTCTGTCCCGATAGGCGATGCGAGTTCCATAGATTGCTCCCGCTATATGTCATTGACGAGGACATTTATCAGAAGCGGCCGGATCTTGTCATCGGCACCGTAGACAAGTTCGCCATGCTTGCCTGGAAGCCCCAAGCTCGTGCGCTCTTTGGCATTTCAGAGAATGGGACGAGAGTCTACTCACCGCCTGGTCTCATCATCCAGGATGAGCTACACCTCATATCCGGCCCACTGGGGTCGATGGTTGGCCTCTACGAACCGGTTATTGAAGAGTTGTGTACTGACCGTCGGGAGCAGCAAATAGTCAAACCGAAGATCGTCAGTTCCACGGCAACAATTCGCAGTTATGCAGAGCAGGTGCAGGGCCTCTACGCACGAAATCGCACAAGCCTATTCCCGCCGCCTGGTCTGGACGCCGATGACTCGTTCTTTGCACGAGTTGCGCGCCGGGCCGATGGCTCCCTTGAACGCGGTCGCATTTTCGTCGGTGTGCACGCACCTGGACTCGGGTCGCTCCAAACGGTTCAAGTCCGAACATTTTCAGCCTTGCTACAAGCCCCACAACCAATGGCAGCAGCTGACCGTGATCCGTGGTGGACGCTACTACTATTTTTCAACAGCTTGCGCGAACTTGGGACGACTCTCACGCTGTTCCAGTCAGATATTCCGGATTTGCTCAGGGGCGCGCTCAGAAAACGCCTTGGCATCATCACCCTAGATGTCCGTCAGCTCAGGAAGATACTCGAACTGACCGGCCGTTTGCCGGGCGACGAGGTGCCAAAGGCCATATCTGCCTTGGAAGTCCCAACCGTCTCGCAGCATGGTCAGGCCGTCGATGTCTGCCTTGCATCCAACATTATAGAGGTAGGCGTCGATATTGACCGGCTCTCGCTAATGGCGGTTGTCGGCCAGCCGAAAACAACTTCGCAATACATTCAGGTAACGGGACGTGTTGGCCGCAAGTCTGACCGACCAGGTCTCGTGGTGACGATTTACTCGGCTTCAAAGCCCCGCGACCGCTCACACTTCGAGAAGTTTCGCAGCTACCATGAGCGACTCTACGCACAGGTGGAGCCGACCAGCGTGACGCCATTCTCGCGACCGGCACTCGACCGTGCAGCCCATGCGGTCATTGCAAGCTATGTGCGGCAACTCGGCGATTCCGACCAAGCCGAAAGCCCTTACCCATTCCCTACAACGCTAGTCGATGCAGTATCGCACCTCCTCGACCAGCGGGCAGCATCAGTTGACCCCGATGAACTCGTAGCCCTACGCCGTATTATCCAGCGACGCGGCGAAGAGTGGCAACGCTGGCAGCGGCTGAAATGGGACGGAGCCATCTATGCCGAGGACATGCCTCTAATGAGGCCGGCCGGCACGTATGTTACGCCGGAGAATGCCCGCGTTTCTTGGGCAACGCCGCAGTCCTTGCGAAATGTGGACGCTGAATGCCAGGTCGAAATCACGCAGCTTTACATGCTCGAAGAAGAGGAGATCGACGATGCCTAGAGGACCGGTTCGGCGTGGCCAACTCATTTCACCCTTCGGTCCCGGCGCAATGATGATTTTGCCAGACGGCGTCTCTGTCATTTGCGGCGGACTTGACCACTGGTTCAAGCATGAATCCGGTGGCACCGAAAACATCGACCAACGGGAATACCAAGTTGATGAATGGCGACTTGCAGCGCGCCTCAACGTCAACCATTTCTACCTCCCTCCAGATCACAGACGAGTGCGCCGTGGCGCCCCTCAGACCAATGGTTATTTGACAGTACCTTTCCTGCGGTTTCCACAGTGGCACTACTGCACTCGCTGCGGATTAATGCGTAAAATTCCTTTAGTGACGCGGGGGAGAATCAGATGCGCGGAATGCGAATCACGAGGGTATACGAGGTTCATTGTCCAGGTTCCCTTCGTCGCCATGTGCGACGCGGGGCACATTCAGGACTTCCCATGGGTCGAGTGGGTTTACGGGACTGCAAACCCTCCACAGGATCCGCCCCCAATGCGACTCGTTTCAACCGGCGGTATGACGCTGGCTGGGCAATGGGTGAAGGTAGACGGCGGCCCGGAGCGGTCACTTGCCGCTATCACCAATGCCAGTCCAGACGGCAATGAAACGGACTTAAGCCGACTGCTTGACAGTAGTAGGGCTCCATTCTTGTGCTCCGGACATCGCCCGTGGCTGGGCACCGAAGAAGGAGAAGGATGCGGAAGACCGCTTAGAGGCACACTACGGAGCGCTGCAAACGTTTATTTCGCGCAAATCCATACCTCAATTTACCTCCCCCGAAGTGAAGACACTACTGTCGCCGAAGCCATCTCGCTGCTGGAGCAACCACCTCTCAGCACATTCCTAACCATTTTGACTGGCGCAGGTGGATGCCCCACGCCTGCACAACTGAGGCAATTGTACCGGGAACTCGTCAGCACGTTCACTGACATCCAGCTTGAGCAGGCGATCACAACGGTATGCGGTGAAGACAGATCGGAACAGCAACAACAAACGGCAGGTGACGACCTTGAGACGGAATTTCGGCGGCAGGAATTCGACACACTAATCGCGGCTGCCGACTTTGACCAACTTGTTTTGAGGCCCACCGATCTCAGACAGTACGACTCGCAGTTTTCGCAGTTCTTTTCGCACATCACGCTCGTCCACAAATTGCGAGAAACACGGGCACTTAGTGGCTTTACTCGTGTCTTTGCTGAAACTGATCGCGACCTCGCACGACTGCAAGCAATGCTGCGCCTCAACCCGCCTGAAGAGATGTGGTTACCAGCATACACGGTATTCGGCGAAGGGATATTCCTGACCCTCAACGAACAACGATTGCGGCAATGGGAAGCGTTGCCGGAAATCCAGAACCGTGTGGCGTCTCTTGTTGCAAGATACCTAGCTCTCCGTCAAACTCGGCATCTTCGCGATCGTCAAATCGGTGCTCGGTACGTTCTGCTGCACACGCTTGCGCACTTGCTCATCAACCGCCTTACCTATGAATGCGGCTACAGTTCGGCGTCACTCAGGGAGCGGCTTTACGTTTCAGAGAATCCCACCGCTCCAATGGCGGGGGTCCTGATTTACACTGCGGCCGGAGATGCCGAAGGCACGCTCGGCGGGCTGGTACGCATGGGCAAGCCTGAAAGGCTGGAACCGCTCCTAAACCGTGCGCTCACAGGGGCAAGATGGTGCTCAGCCGACCCTGTATGCATGGAAATGGGCCAAAGCGGGGGACAAGGGCCAGGTTCGTTGAATCTTGCCGCCTGCCACGGTTGCTGTCTCATACCGGAGACTGCGTGCGAGGAATTCAATCGGCTTCTAGACAGAGGCCTCGTTATTGGCACCTTTGACACCCCCACAATAGGATTCTTCAATCAAGCCACTGAGGGCTAGATGGCAATTCCAATTATTTCGTTTTTTACTGGAGGAGGTTTCTTCGACCTCGGGTTCAAACAGGCTGGTTTCTCTATCTATTGGACTAACGAGAATAACCCAGCATTTATAAAAGGTTACCAATTTGGCATGTCGTCATGGTTATCCTCGTTGAACAATAATCGCGATGTATGCATCGAAATCTCCAACACAGACAGTGTATGCAATTTGTCCGCTACGAATGTACTTGAGGAAGCGTTTTCTGGGCAGCGACCGGTAATTTTTGGGGTTATCGGAGGCCCTCCCTGCCCTGACTTCAGCACTGGAGGAACCCACGCCGGCGGAAATGGCTCCAATGGCAAACTCACAAGCGTGTATGTTAACATGCTATGCAACTTGAAACCGTCATTCTTTGTGATGGAAAACGTGCCTGGACTTTATCGCTACCATAAGCACCGCGAATTCCTCAAACACAAAATTCTCCAGTTGCAAGAACATGGTTATACCGTGGACTACAAAATCCTCAACGCACTGGAACTCGGCGTGCCGCAAGACCGAGAAAGACTCTTTGTCGTCGGATTCAAGAAGTCGCTCGCCGAGATCGCAATCGAACGAAAACTTGCCGCGGATGAGCATGGCTGGTTTCTGTGGCCGGAAATCACTTCCTATAATGGTGCAAAACAACTCGCATGGCCGAAGATGATAACTTTTGGCAAGCATCCTGCCAAACCGGCGGAAGTTCCTATCGAGTTAACGGTATACCCAGCTCTTCTTGGTAACGGCGACCCAGAGAAGATTCCAAATGGGAAGGATTACTTCAACCCATACTCCAGGAAGTTTATAGAAGTCGAAGAAGGCGACGTGTCACGCAAGTCGTTCAAGAGGCTTCACCGTTATCGCTTCAGTCCTACCGCGTGGTACGGGAACCAAGAGGTCCATCTGCACCCTTGGAAAGCTAGGCGATTATCGGTACGCGAAGCGCTTCGAATTCAAACTGTCCCGGATGAATACGTTTTGCCTGAAAGCATGTCACTTTCGGCAAAATTTAAGATGACCTGCAATGGCGTGCCGTGCGTAATGGCATATCACCTCGCAGGCGCTGTTCAGAGCTTTATCAACAAATTCCTGCAATAGGAGTGAAATAAGGTTACAGACAACTTGTAGCTTGGGTCTTTGTTGCGCCTGCGTCTCTGAGACCAAGAGTATTCTGAAATAATTGATTATTTGTTTCAAAAAGGGCATTTTTTTGGTTCATCCGGCTGGAGCGTACTTTTGACAAAATGAAAGGACATGGGGTTCATCAAGTTTTCACGCCAATGAAAACCAAGAGGATGAACCGCCATGTCCACGAGCTTCTTGTACCATGC
>JAEWKZ010000130.1 GCA_023393525.1 Pseudomonadota bacterium
CGCACACCCCGTGGCGCTCGCAAGAAGCAGAGCAGCCACTGCAGGCTGCATCAGCGTATACGGCCAATTTTGATCGCAACTGGGGCATTGCCAGCTTCTCAGCCTTGGTGCGCGGTGCTACGGGCAAAGCGCAGGTGGTGTTGCCCGTAGCGGCCATGCGGCCTGCCGATGATGAGCGCATGGCCGCAGAGCAACTGCCCACCAAGCCCAGTCTGATGAAAGCAGCGGCCGATGCCCCGGTGTGGCATCGTTTTAAACGGGGTGAGCTGGTGGGCAACTTCATCCACGACCAATTGGAGTGGCTGGATGGTGAGGACTTTGCCTTGCCCGCCGATGGGCAAGGGAACTTGGCCCAGCGCTTGGTGCGCAGGTGCGAGCGTGCAGGCCGCAGCGACGAGGCGCAAGACGTGGTGACGTGGCTGGCCGCCGTGGTGCACCACCCCTTACCGGTGTTGGACTGCAGCTTGGCGCAGTTGGAGTTGCGACTGCCTGAAATGGAGTTTTGGCTGCCCCTCGCGCAGTTGCCTGCCGACCGGGTGGATGCGCTGTGTTGCCAGTTCATCTTGCCCGGCCAAGACCGGCCTGCATTGCCACCCCAGCGCAGCTTGCACGGCATGTTGATGGGTTTTGCCGACTTGGTGTTTGCGCACCAAGGCCGCTATTGGGTGCTGGATTACAAAACCAACCACCTGGGGCTGGAGGCCGCTGCCTATACCGATGTGGCGCTGGCCCAGGCCATGCTGCAACACCGTTATGACGTGCAGGCCGCGCTCTACATGCTGGCCTTGCACCGTTTGCTGCAAAGCCGCCTGGGTGAGAGCTATGTGCCTGAAGAACACTTGGGTGGTGCCATTTATTACTTCTTGCGCGGTCTGGATGGTCCGGCGCAAGCCGTGCACCATGTGCCGCCGGTGCTGGCATTGCTGCAGGCCTTGGAAGACCTGCTGGAAGAGGTGAGCGCATGAGCCGCAAACGCACACTCGATACCGATACCTTGGACTTGTTTGCCGAGGCCGTGGCCCAAGCACCGTTGAGCGCACAGCCTACGCTGGACTTGCTGCGCCATTGGGCCGATGTGGGCATGCTGCGCCGCCTGGATGTGGCGCTGGCGGCGTGGGTGTGGGAGCAAGATGCACAGGCCGTGCCTTGCACCTTGGTGGCGGTGACCATGTTGGCGCAGATGGAAGGGCGTGGCCACAGCTGTCTGCCGCTGGCGCAGCTGGTGCGCGAACCGAATGCCGTGCTGGGTTGGGAGGCGCAAGAGCTGCCTGCCTTGCAGGCGTTGTGGGCGCAGTTGCCCGTGCGGCTGGCGGATTGGCTGGCTGCGCTGCAATCCAGCCCGCTGGTGCGCGTAGTGGGGCTGCATGCCGACCATGGCCAGCCCTTGGTGCTGGCCGCCAGCGACAGCGACCAGCCCTTGCTGTATCTGCGCCGCTATTGGGACCATGAGCGCACCGTGGCCCACCACATCGTGCAGCGCAGCCAAGCGCAGCACATGGCGCTGGATGAGGGCGAAGCGCGCCAGTGGCTGGACAGGTTTTTTCCCCCTACCTCACAGGAAGACTGCAACTGGCAAAAGGTGGCGTGTGCGCTGGCTTTGCGCGGGCATTTCTCCGTCATCACCGGCGGCCCCGGCACGGGAAAAACCTATACCGCTGCGCGCTTGCTGGCGCTGCTGTTTGCCACATCACCCAATGCCAACCAACTGCGGGTGGCGCTGGCTGCGCCCACAGGCAAAGCGGCGGCAAGGCTGAAGCAATCCATTGAATCGGCTTTGCAAGGCTTGCAAACCAGTGTGGGAGATGCACTGAACTTGCCCGAACTGGTGCAGCGCGTGGGCGCGGCGCGTACCTTGCATTCCTTGTTGGGTGCGCGGCCGGATACACGCCACTGGGGCTACCACGCGGGGCGTCCGCTGGATGTGGATGTGCTCATCGTGGACGAAGCCTCCATGGTGCATTTGGAGATGATGTCAGCGTTGCTGGAGGCATTGCCGCCCACGGCACGCTTGATTTTGTTGGGCGACAAAGACCAGCTGGCCTCGGTGGAGGCTGGCGCAGTGCTGGGCGACCTGTGCCGCGATGCCGCCGCAGGGCGTTACGGTGCAGACACGGTGGATTTTGTGGCGCGTGTAGCGGGTGAGCAGATACCGCCGCCTTTCCACGCACAGAGCGTGGCACCGGTCTTGGCGCAGCACACAGTGATGTTGCGGGCCAGCCGTCGCTTTGGAGGGCCGATCGCGGCTTTGGCTACGGCAGTGAACGCAGGGGATGCCTCTGCCAGCCTGCAAGCCTTGCGCGAAGACATGGCCACGCATGGCGATGCTGCCCGCATTGCCATGCGTGAAGATGGCCGTTTGCCTTTTGTGCATGCACTGGCGTGGCAGGGCCGGGGCGATGCGCCGGGCTACAGCGCGTACGCGCAGGCCTTGCAACGCTGGGCACAGGTGCAAAGCAGTGCGGACTTGGCGGCCGCCCACCCGCAGTGGGTGCGCGCGGTGTTGCAGGCGTTTGACCGCTTTCGCCTGTTGTGTGCCGTGCGTGAAGGTGCATGGGGCGTGGCCGGCCTGAACCAGGCGGTGGTGGCCACGCTGCGTGCCCAAGGCGTGATTGCGGCAGAAGGCGAGTGGTATGCCGGGCGGCCCGTGATGGTGCAGCGCAACGATGCAGCGCTGGGTGTGTTCAACGGCGACATTGGCATGGCCTTGCCC
>JAEWKZ010000014.1 GCA_023393525.1 Pseudomonadota bacterium
CTTTGGTAGCAGGCAGTTTGACACAACTCATCCTGAGAAAAGGGAAAGATGGTCTGACCATTACAAGCAGTTGGGTGGAAAGCAAACGTCCCTTACTGGAGCCACAGCCTAAAAATGCTGTTGATACCGTGAAGGTCGGCTACTACTTGCAGAAGGAAGGATATGTCAGCAAACAACCAGATAGCAATTCAATCGCACTGATTATTGAGACCGAAGGCAAGCATGGTAAAGCCATTGCCTTGAATGATGCCGTGGGTAACTATTGTTTCAGCAAAAAGCCTATGACAAGTAAACAGCTATTTACGACTGTCGATGGCAAGCGAAAAGAAGGTGTATTGAATCCACGCAAAGAAGATGGTGTTGAAGAAGAAAATGCCATCATCTACAAGCCCAAGATGCCCTATTCAGAGCGATGTGCCTTGGGTTATCAGCAAGGTGAAGTGCTGACCCATAAACTTCTCACAAGTTCCAGTTCGATAAATGACATCACTACTCAGGCACACACAGAAATAAACTTGCCAAGAAAGAGTATGTTGGAAGAAACGCTGAAACACCCCGGAAGCTATGTGCCCTCGTTGGCTGAAATGACCAAGTTCTACTATAGCCTCCATCCATTCAAAGACAGACCTTTAATGGCCTTGGGTCTTCAAGAGCCAAGAGGTGAATACCTCACCTCTACAGAGCAGTCAAGTTCGTCATTTTACATGATTGACTTTGACCATGGAATCATTGCTGGAGGACTATCCAAGCAATATGCCAAGCTCCAATTGAGATTATTTTATTTATTCTAAAACACACAAACACAAATACATGAATTTAGTATTAGCAGAAACAGTAAACGATAAGAATGGTTCAAGACGACGTATTACAACGCTACCAGATTCTTTCGATATGTCGGTTACATTTGACCAAGAAGGCACATGTCTCCTAAATTTTCTAGGTCTCGATGGCTCACTCATTATGTCAACTGCCATTGAAACTGACAAGGACATGAAGGAAATTATTCTTCACACGGATAAGAAGTCGTTGAAAAGAATTGCCAGGAATTTATTGGCTTCCATCAACTATGACATTCTCTACTTCATTGCCAACGACAGTTATGAAGATGATGATTTGGATGAACTTCCCAATCAGATCATTTACGCTGATGGAATTAAGGCTATCAATTTGAACTATATTAAATCAGAATGGCAAACCGATTTTGATATCGAGTGCATTTCCAATATCAGTGTATTCAGAGAGGTGATGCAGAACTCATACATGGGGAAGCCCTCGACTGAAGCAACCCAGTCAAATAATCCAAACAAGAAAAAGTCATGAAACCATTTATCGTCAGCATTAAAATTCCAGGAAAGAGTAAGGCGCATGTAGCCCTTCTTCCAGTATCATTCCGCCTTGTAGCCCATTCACCAGCCAATTCAGATAAAGTCTGTGTTAGCTTTAATGATAAAAGCGGAACTCTTATCTATATCACTCTTTATCCTGAGACAAAAGATTGTAAAGAGTATCTGAAAATCATGTCCGACGACCAGCGAAAGTCGGTTGCTCAACAATTCTGTGATATGATTCGTGATGAAATCTTCGTTTTCTTCGCTTCCAATAAGGATTGTAATGGTGAGTATAAAGAATCAATCAATCTTATGCTTGATGATTGGAGAAGTTATTGGGAGGATTCCCTTGACACCATCATCTTGGATGCGATGTCAGATTGAGATATAAGTTTAAAATATAAAATCAATGACCCTATACGTAATATTATTCTTTTTCGCCCTTCTCGGAGGCATGGCTCTTTCTGTAGCCGCCTTCGGAACGGGTGGCAAACGCAAGAAAATCTTTCAGGATATCTATTTCTCCGTGGAAGATACTAACGGTGTGGGCATAATCTATACCAAAACAGGAGAATACTCAGCAGTGTTGAAACTAACCAATCCGGTTCAAAAGTATTCAGCCAATATTGACAGCTATTATGAGTTTACCCATCTGTTCTCCGCTTTAGTACAGACTTTGGGTGAAGGCTATGCCATCCATAAACAGGATATTTTTACCAGAAAGCAGTTTGAAGCCGATGATGATAGCCCAAAGGAGTTCTTGTCAGAATCCTACTTCCGCTACTTTACAGGTCGTACCTATACGGATAGCGAATGCTACTTAGTCATCACACAGGAAGCTAAGAAAAGCAGACTGTTCTCTTACGATCCAAAGAAGTGGAGAGATTTCTTGGTCAAGATTCGTAAGGTACAAGACCAATTGCGAGATGGTGGCGTTAAAGCCGAGTTCTTGAATAAGAAGCAGACCAATGAATATGTTGACCGCTACTTCGCCATGAACTTTACCGACAAGACTATCTCCATGAGCAATTTCAAGGTTGATGATGAGTGTATCGAGATGGGCGACAAACGCTGTAAAGTATATAGCTTGGTCGATGTGGATTATGCCAACCTACCGGGTATGGTGCGCCCTTTCTCCAATATCGAGGTGAATAACACTTCCATGCCTGTTGATTTGCTTTCTCATATTGATAGCATTCCCGGAGCAGAAACGGTCATCTACAATCAGATGATATTCATGCCCAATCAAAAGCGTGAGTTATCCCTGTTGGATAAGAAGAAAAACCGCCATTCAAGCATTCCAAATCCATCTAATGAAATGGCAGTGGAAGACATCAAACGAGTACAGGAAGTCATCGCCAGAGAAAGCAAACAGCTTGTCTATACCCATTACAACTTGGTCGTATGCACAGACATTGATACGGATATTCAGAAATGTACTAATCATCTTGAAAATCAGTTTGGTCGTATGGGCATCCATATCAGCAAACGTGCCTATAACCAGTTAGAATTGTTCGTGAATTCATTCCCTGGCAACTGCTATGGAATGAGTGAAGATTACGATCGATTCCTAACGTTGAGTGACGCAGCCACTTGTCTTCTCTATAAGGAGAATATCCAGCATAGTGAAGATACACCCTTGAAAATTTGCTACACAGACCGTCAAGGTATACCCGTAGGAATTGATATTACTGGTAAAGAAGGACGTAACAAGCTGACAGACAATAGTAATTTTTTCTGTTTAGGGCCAAGCGGAAGCGGTAAGTCCTTCCACATGAACAGCGTGGTACGACAACTTTGGGAGCAGAATACCGATGTGGTAATGGTCGATACAGGTAACTCTTATGAAGGACTTTGTGAGTATGTTGGTGGTAAGTATATCAGCTATACCGAAGAAAAGCCGATTACCATGAACCCATTCCGTATCAAGCGAGAAGAGCTCAATGTGGAGAAAACAGGATTCTTGAAGAATCTGATTCTGCTCATTTGGAAAGGTTCTCAGGCAACCATCAGCAAAACTGAAGATAGATTGATTGACCAAGTCATCACTGAATACTACGGTGTCTATTTCAACGGCTTTGATGGATTTACCCCACCACAACGTGAAGATTTACGTCAAAGTCTGTTGGTGGATGATAGAAACAACAATCGTAATCATCAGGAGAGCGAAGCTGAACGAGAAGAACGTATCGACAAAGAGATTGATTCAATAGAGGCAAGACGCAAGGAACTCAAAGTGGAAACCCTATCGTTCAATACATTCTACGAATACTCGGTGCAACGTATTCCAGATATCTGCCATGAGAATAATCTGACTGGTGTAGATATCTCCACATACCGCTACATGATGAAGGACTTCTACAGAGGTGGCAACCACGACAAGACACTGAATGAAGACATGGACGGTTCTCTATTTGATGAAACTTTCATCGTCTTCGAGATTGATGCTATCAAGGATGATCCATTGCTTTTCCCGATTGTAACGCTCATTATCATGGACGTGTTCCTGCAGAAGATGCGTATCAAGAAGAACCGAAAAGTATTGGTTATCGAGGAAGCTTGGAAAGCTATTGCCAGTCCACTGATGGCTGAATATATCAAGTACCTCTATAAAACCGCCCGTAAGTTTTGGGCATCTGTGGGTGTGGTAACACAAGAGATTCAAGATATCATAGGGAGTCCGGTAGTCAAGGAAGCCATCATCAACAACTCAGATGTGGTGATGTTGCTTGACCAAAGCAAGTTCAAGGAACGCTTCAATAATATCAAGGCAATCCTTGGTCTGACCGATGTAGATTGCAAGAAAATCTTCACCATCAATCGTCTGGAGAACAAGGCAGGTAGAAGTTTCTTTCGAGAAGTCTTCATTCGTCGAGGAACCACCAGTGGCGTATTTGGCGTAGAAGAACCAAGAGAATGTTACATGACCTACACGACCGAACGAGCAGAGAAAGAAGCCTTGAAGCTTTATAAGAAAGAACTTCATTGTTCGCACCAGGAGGCGATCGAAGCCTACTGTAAGGACTGGAATCTTTCAGGTATTGATAAATCTTTAGCGTTTGCCCAAAAGGTAAACAATGAAGGTAAAGTGCTGAATCTTACTTAAAGTAGTAATATAGTAATAATGTATAATAGAGTATTAGCAATATAGTAGTAACATAAAAACGTAAACTAGCAATGCATAGATTCCTACTCATAGTGATCCTATTATTGGTTGGCATACAGCGAATGTCAGCCCAATACTACCGTATCAACTACGATACCAAAACTATTGCTGCCATGTCTGGTGCGTATGGAACGGAAGCAGCTGCTGAATCCTATTACAACAATCAGGTACAGGACATCTTGAGACATTACGAAACAGCAAGTGCCGCAGTTGCAGGAATCTATTCATCCAAGTACATGGATAGAAAAGCACTTACCACTTTAGGATTGTGGGCATCTGCCGAAGAAAACTATTACTACCGCAGAATCTATAATATGGTGTCGGCTAAAATCATGCCGAAGATTTGGACTATATCGGGATTGATGTTGAAGAAACCGGCCAATGCGATGTACTGGGGAAGCTATCTGATGAAGACTTGTAATGACACCAAGAATCTATGTATGCAGTTTGAGTCTGTCGTAACCAACAGTCGTCTGTCTTTCAAGGATATTGTATTTCTGGAATTAACTCCTGAGATGCAAGCCATATTTGATTTGACTAATGCCGGTATGGATTGGAAAGGTTTCATTGACAATCTAAGCAATGTGAGTGGAAACTTCACCAAGGAAAATCTTACCAATGATATTGACCAACTCTATAATACGGGTGTCGGTCTGATTAGTTCTGGAGCCGCCAATGCGGAAGGCTCAATTATCGGTAACAACTCCTTTAATGGCAATGTAACCAGTAGAGCTACGGCCATCTTCAATATCGCAAAAAACTCTTATGGTATGTTCAACAATCTGGAGAATAACCTTGGAGGAACACTCATAGGGCTTATGGGTGGACAGGCAGATGTGAACAAGCTTTTCAATGTAGCGAATTATAATATGACTTCTTGGTTAACTGATTATGACCAAGAATCCTTGGGTAGATATTACACCCAGCGTTGGTATATCTACCGACGTGATGCTGGTTCTGTCATTCTATGTGATTACGAACCACCTACAGGAAAAGACGATATTATCAAGGGGCCACATTGGACACGCTTCGATACAAAAGATGCCAATTTCTATCCTAATTCAACTCAGACTGAACAGATACTTCGTAATTCTGAAAATTATGCAGGATGGTCAAGAAGCAGAGTTGCGCAGTTGAACAACTCAAATGACGGGTTTAATTACTATATTGATTACTGGAGAAGTTCCTATATCATCACTACCAATGGCAAACAGAGTAAGAAGGCCTATGCCTATTCAATCACTGTTACCAAAAGTTGGAATCATGTAGAGGAAGCCTATGAAGAGTACTTCGATTCATATTCAATGGACTTGAACACATTCAGAGCTCAAATGAATGTAAAGTTGGCTGAGCTAAATGACAATGAAGAAGGTTACACCTATTACATTGGAACAGATGCTAAGAACTACTACCAAGCCACAGATGCCGCCAAGTTGAAAGGATGTGAGAATGTTATCATTTCTGTAACCTGCACCGATGGCGTATCATTAGGAGAAGGTACGACCCAGTACAAGTGTCGCACTTGTGGGAGTTCATTAAATGCCCACACTAAAGAATGTGTGATGAAAACCACACTTTCCGAAAATGACCAGCTCGATACTTCTGAGTTGGATGAAATGGAAGCGGATGCCAAGAAGCACGCTACTCTACTCCAGTCTCAGATAGATGCTTTGGAGAAAGAGAATGCTTCCATCATAAAGCAGATAGCATCTTCGTCCATAGAACAAGCTGCTACATTGAGACAGAAATATAATGCCAATAAAGCCAAGATTAATGAGCTTCAAACTGAATTAAATACCTGGAACAAAAAACTGGAAGATATCGCACAGGCAAAGGCAGAAGCCAATGAAGATAATGCAGTTCAGACAGATGACTATTACCGAATACCAGCTATCATGCAGCATTGCAAAAATGCCTATAACCTGACTTGGCAAGACGAAGGCTGGTGGGAAGGTTATACCTACTACAGAAAGGCGACTATGCCGAACATCAAAGGTATTGTAACTTTTTCAGCGACAGTTTCAATCGCTCGAAAACCAAAGTATTTCTTAGGCATCAAGATTCACCGAGCAATCATTCAGATTTCGTGGAAACTAACCTCTGAATATACAGATACCGAGGTGGTCGATATCCTTGAATTGAATCCTGATGATGATGAACGAAAGAAAGTACAACTTGTCAACAATCGAGTTTCTGAGATAGCTCGTCAATATCCGAACTGTAAGGTAAGTACGGAATATATCAAATCACAGCCGGCAGAGACCGATGATACAGAAGATACCTATCATCTGTTATGGTCTTCAGACCGTTTGGAAATAGCTCGTGAGATTGACAGTCGTTTGACTCAAATCTATGCTGACTTGGTGAGCCTTGAAAAGATGATGCACTATCGTTTGAATATTACCGATGTTTGGAATCGTATTGGTCCAAGAATCAATAACGAACAAGGCAGACACCAAAACATTTTGAAAGAGAGCCATGAAAGATGGATGAATAATGCCGTGGAAGCTGCAAAATCAGGAAATGACAACCGTTCCAAAAGACAAGAAAGAGAACAGAACAACCGTATGACAGAGCCTGAGCCAACGCCAGGCATAAAATCAGAGGAGGAGCCAGAACATGAATAGACTATTAGGATTTGTATTGACTGTTCTTCTATCCCTACCATCCGTTGTTTGGGCACAAAGTGATCCTGCAGCATTGGAAGCATATATCAATGACCATAAACAGGTACGAAGCCTATTGTTGGCACGTTCAACTTTGGAACTGAGTAACCAGTTATTACACGACTATAGTAAAAAAGCTGCCGTTGAATATAAAGATCTAAATGTTGAACTGGACAAATATACCAGAGCGTTCGATGTAATTGATGTACTCTATCAATCTCTTCGCACCTCGATGAATATGTATGATACCTATAACAATGTCTCTGATAGAATCAGTGACTACAAGAACTTGTTGGAGGATTACAATGAGGAAATCATAAAGAGAGGGAAAATCAGAATGATAGATACGCTGATTATCAGTGTAAATAAGAGAATGTTGGAGCGAGTATATGGTGAGGGTAAACAGCTATATAAATCTGTTTCAGATTTGGTTTTGTATGCAACAGGTGCAGCAGCCTGTTCAACCAATGACCTTATGCTGACAATGGCATCCATCAATATGTCGCTTGACCATATTGAGCTCACATTAAACAGAGCCTACTTTGAGACATGGAAATTTATCCACCTACGCATGGGATACTGGAAAGAAGCAACAAATATAAACAGGTCAAAACTGGAGATTACCAATGACGCATTGGTTCGTTGGAAAAGATCAAGTCATGACGCATTGATAAAGAAAAAATGAAGAAACTATATGGACTTATCGGACTTGGCTGTATTGCTCTGACCTCTCAGGCTCAGAGTGTAAGTTACAGTCATGATGCATCAAAGATGAATCAGGTTACAGTAATGGAGATTGGTTCCGGCACACTGACACCAGACTATTACTATTGGCTACTTCATAATAGTTATAAGAAAACGGCCAATGAAAAGAACAAACTGGGATATAGAACACTCTCTGGTTTGAATGCTTACAACCAAGTAGAGATGGCAGAATCTCTTGACTCAGCTATGGTTAAACGAGCCAAGGTGGAAGCATTGAATATAGCAGACCGTCAAGGAGGTGCGTTAGACATCGCTTGGAAAGTAGAAGGTGAAAAACTCACCAACAAGCTGGAAGACTACAAAAAGAATATTGATCGCATTTTAGGTGCAGGTGGTTCTCCTGATAATCAGGAACGATGGAAAGACTATTATAATATGTATAAGTGCGCCATCAAGGCCACACAGGATGCTTATATGCCCAATGCACAGCGTAAAAAAGAGTACCTGCGTATTTATGCAGATATATGCAGGCAAAATGAAACATTGGTAAAGTACGTCGTCAGACTGTACAATGCCACCCAAACCACCGAACTACTATCGGGTACATATAATAAGCCTAATAGAGTTGGATCCATTGCCGCTTCCGCTTTGAATCGCTGGAGAGAAGCCGGTTGGAATACAAGCGTAAATGGCAACAGAGAATAAAGAAGGGGAAATATTAATCACAAAAAAATTATACAAACATGAAAGAAACAAATCAATTTCAGATTTTCAATCATCCACAGTTCGGTGAAGTGAGAACTGTTATAGGTAACGATGGCGAACCGCGATTTTGCCTAAAAGATGTAAATAATAACCCAAAAGTAGTCCACCATAATAATTGAAAAGTATACCACTAGGTTAGTAAATGGAGTCTGTTTTTTACTATTTCCCTATCGTAATTACATGCTCTATATTAAGATTTATTAA
>JAEWKZ010000119.1 GCA_023393525.1 Pseudomonadota bacterium
TCGCACCCAATGGGTGCTAAAAATCATTCAGGAAAAGCAAGTTCAATATACCGATATCATTGATTTATTTCAAGTGCAAAATGTTTCAAAACTGTATATTCAATGCAACTTTTTCACGGATTTAGGAGAAGAAATAAATTATGACCGAAGATAAAATGTCAGATGTCGAAGTCTTTGTACATAACAAGATGGTTGTTTCCTTTGCCTGTCCTGTGTGCAAGCTGGAGAAAGAAGTCGCCGTCGAGAGAATAAAGGATGTATATCACTGGAATGTGAATGCGACATGTCGGCGATGCTCGCATAAATTCAAGGTTTCTTTTAATTTTCGCAAGTATTATCGTAAAGAAACATATTTGCATGCGCTTTTATTCGAATCTTCCGATTCCATTGATCCTGCATGTGATGCGATTGTGACGGATATTTCCCTCACCGGCGTAGGTTTTGAATGTGCCAATCGCAATTTTGATATCGGTTCTGTAGTTGTGATGAAGTTTATGCTGGACGACGAAGAAAGATCAAAGATTGAAAAAAAAATATCCATAGAGTCGATTCGTGGAAAGAAAGTGGGCGGGCTTTTTCTGGATGAAAAGGGTTTTGACAAGGTTCTTGGTAAATATATTCTTCCTAAATAGTTTTGGCGCAACGTGGTGACGAAGAGGAGCGGTGTACATGGCTGACATGGACGAGTCCGGGTCGTCGGGCAAAATTCTGTTTTTTTTCCTGGCTTTGCTGGCCACCGCCGTCATGGGCGCGGCGGTCACGTTTTTCCTGCGGCCGGATCTGCTGTTTTTCCATACGACAAGTCCGCTTGAGCGCGTTTCCATCCTTCCCCAGGAAGCGGCCGTCGGCGGGGGCCAGTGGCGACTGATCAGCCAATGGCACGGGGCGGGCGAGTTTCAAGAGGCCGAGAACCTGTTCCGCGTGGAATTCAAGTCCATACCCGGCTGGGAGACGCCCCCGCCGGTGGTGCTCAGGAAAGACGAGACCGGCGCCAGGGTCGAGGGCGTCTACAAGCCCGTCCAGTACTCCACCCGGAACATCCTGACCCTGGCTGGCGCAAGCACGCTGGCCAACCGCCTGGCGCCGGAACTGGCGGAGTTCTATCTGTTGAGCATTGGCGCCGGCGAGGTCCGCAAAACCCCCGGCCAAAGTCCCGACGAGATCACCGTGGAGGGCGTTTATCACATTTCCAAGGAAATCCGGACCATCCGGATAAAGGGGCGGGGAACGGCGGAGGGCTTCGCGGCCCTCAAGGATGGGGACTGCGATGTGGCCATGGCCACGCACAGGCTCTCGGCGGCGGACGCCAAGATTTTCGGCTCCGGAGTCATCACCTCCGGGAGCGAGAACAAGATTGGCATGGACGCCGTCGCGGTGGTGGCGCACAAGGACAACCCCGTGGCCTCCCTGACCCTGGAGCAGGTCGGCGCGATTTTCGCGGGGGACATCTCCAATTGGGAGCAGGTCGGCGGACCGTCCGCGCCGATCAAGGTCTTTGTCCTGCGGCAGGATTTTGCGACCAGCCGTTTTGTTCAGGATTTTTTCCTGGGCGGCCGGGGCTTCGCTTCTTCCGCCCGCGTCGTCGAAGCCCATGAACTTCTTCCTGAACTGGTGTCCAAGGACCCGTGGGCCATCGGGTTCTGCAGCATCACCATGGCCAACCAGTGCCGGGAGATGCCGCTTCGGCTCTCCGCGGATTCCGAAGCGGTCCTTCCTTCGTCCGAGTCCATCCGCACCCTGGCCTATCCCGCCAGCCGGAACATGTACCTGTATCTGAAGTCCTCGACGGACAACGTCTACGCCCGCGATTTCGTCAACCTCGCGCTCAGTGACGCCGGGCAGGACATCGTCAAGAAATTCGGTTTCGTGAAAAACGCCGAGGTGGTCGGCGACGCGAGCGCGGCCGACCGGGATACGCCTCTTGGCGTTTCGGTCTCCGGGCCAACGGCCGTGTTCGAGCCGGAAGCCGTTCCCGTTCTCAAGGCCCCACCTGTGGGCGCTTTGCCGCCCTTGGTGCAGTTCGACGGGGAAGCGGTGCCCGAGAGCACCCGCAGGGCGGTCCTGCAGGACTATCTCGACGCCGTGTACGGAGCCGAGAAACTTCCCATCGTCTTTCGTTTCGAGTCCGCCAACCTCGATTTGGACGATCAGGCCGTAAAGGATGTGAGCCGCGTCGCGGCCATGATGAAGGAACCCAAGAATTCCGCGAAGATGGTTGTCCTGGTCGGTTTTTCCGATTCGGTCGGCGCCTATGCCTCCAATCTGGCCGTCTCGCGCAAAAGGGCGGAAGCCGTGGCCGAGGCGCTTGCCAAAAAAGGTCTGCAGGACGTCATTGTCCTGGGCGCGGGCGAAGAGGCCGCCATCGAACGCAACGACATTCGAGCCGGGCGTGAGAAAAACCGCCGCGTGGAGATATGGTTAAAATGACGCACACCCAATCCCTTGCCTCCGAATCCGGCCACAAGGCCGCCAGCATCCTGGTCATAGACGACGACAAGCTCATGTGCCTGGCCCTGGCCAAGATACTCACGTCCGTCGGCTACAACGTGGTCCAGGCCTTTGACGGCGACGAAGGACTCAAGCTGTACCGCGCCCAGGCCTTTGACCTGGTCATCACGGATCTGATCATGCCCGACAAGGAAGGAATCCAGATCATTCGCGAACTGCGCAAGGAAAACAGCAGCATCCGCATCATCGCCATGTCCGCGGGAGGCAGGGGCGGCGCCACGGATTATCTGAAATGGGCCCGGCTCATGGGCGCGAAACAGTGCCTGAGCAAGCCCATCAAACGCGAAGACCTGCTCGGCGCCGTCGAGTCGGTGCTGGCCTTGCCCTGAAGTCCTCCGCGTACCTCAACCAACGAACCTTTGGCCTTGCCGCTGGCGGCTGCCGCACGAGTAGGATATGGAAAGAAAAAAAGCATTTTTTAATCTGCTCCAGTTCAAGATTCATCTTGGGATTCAATTCATCCTGGCGATATGCTTTTTTGCGTTGGGGTATTTCATTTACGTCACCCAACTCGATTTCCTCATCAACGACATCCGCCGGCAGGGCGCGGAACAGGCGCAGATGGTCGCGGAAGCGAGCGTGCCGGCCATCCAGCGCGAGAGCATATACCTGTTGGAGGAATTGGCGACCAAAGCCGAGTACTCCCCGCTGGTCGCGTACTGCCAGATCGTCGATCCCGTCGGGAAATCGCTGCTCAAGGGCGAGGTCCGGGTCGGACTGACCAGGGACGATCTCATGAGCGCCTACAGCGCCAAGGACGTTTCGGTGGTCACCCGTGACATCGTCGCCGGGGGCAGGACCATCGGCCAGGTCAAGCTGGGGATGTTCATCGACAAGGCCCGGCACGAAGTGCAGACGACCACCATCCGCCTGGTCGCGGCCTTCGCGGTGGTGCTCGGCCTCATCGCGCTCTTTTTGTACGTGTTTTTGAACCGCCTGCTCATTCTCCCGGTCGTCAATCTTTCCGTTCTCACCCAGAGCCTGTCCCGAGGGGAGTTCGTGACCACGAACCTGGACCAGCGGCGCGATGAACTCGGCGTGCTGGCGAACGGTTTCAACATAATGAGCCGCAACCTGAAGGAGCTCTACAAAAGCCTCGAAGAAAAGGTCGATGCGAGAACAGAGGATTTGAACAACGCCTACCACGAGCTTCAGGCCATTTTCGACAACTCCCTGGTCGGGATCTCGGTTTTGAGCATCGATCACAAGGTGATCCGGGCGAACAGAAGATTCGCTACCATTTTCGGTTATTTGCCGCATGAAATGCCCCTGGTCGGCCCCGAAAGGCTGCATGTTTCCGGTCGCAGCTTCGATGAGTTTGTCGAAAAGTTCTTCAGCCGTCTGGGCGAGAGGGAAATCGCCCAGCAGGAATACCAGTTCCGGCGCAAGGACGGCAGCGTGTTCTGGAGCCAGGTCTCGGCCAAGGCCATCGACCCGCAGGATCTGAACCGCGGCGTCATTTTCGTCATCGAGGACATCTCGGACCGCAAGAAGGCCAGCGAATTGCTGCGCCAGCATGCCGAGGACCTGCGCGTGGCCAAGGATCTGGCCGACAAGGCGACCCGCTCCAAGAGCGAGTTCCTGGCCAGGATGAGCCACGAGATCCGCACACCCATGAACGCCATCCTGGGCATGGCCGAGATGCTCCAGGAGACGGGGCTGAGCGAAGAGCAGGAGGAGTACGTCAAGACCTTCAGCACGGCCGGAGAGCTGCTGCTGGGCATCATCAACGACATCCTCGATTTTTCCAAGATCGAGGTCGGGCAGATCAAGCTCGAATCCATTCCGTTCAACCTGCGCGAGCTGGTGGGCGATGTGAACAAGCTCTTCGTCTATCGGGCGGAAGAGAAGTCGCTGCGCCTGGTGCAGCAGGTCTCCGATGGGTTGGCGCAACGCTACATCGGCGATCCGACCCGCATCCGCCAGATCATCATCAACCTGGTGGGCAACGCGCTAAAATTCACCAGCGTCGGCGGCGTGACCATGTCCGTGAACGAGTCGGTCATGGACGACGGAACGCCGTGCTGCCTTTTCGCGGTCAAGGACACGGGCATCGGCATCCCTAAATCCAAGCTGGACGCCGTGTTCGAGAGTTTCGCCCAGGCCGATTCCTCCACCACGCGCGAATTCGGCGGTACAGGGCTTGGCCTGGCCATTTCCAAGAAGCTGGTCGAGCTGATGGGCGGACGGATCTGGGTTGAAAGCGAGCCCGGCCAGGGCACGACGTTTTTCTTCAAGCTGCCCCTGATTCCCGACATGCAGGTCCAGCAGCCGGAATTCGGCCTCAAGATTCCGGCGGACACCCACCTGCTCATCGTCGAGGACCACCCCGAAAACCGCGGGAGCATCTCCTCCCTGGTGCGCGGCTGGGGGCTTGTGCCCGTTTCCTGCACCTCGGCGGGCAAGGCCATCGACGCCTTGAACGCCCACAAGAAGGATTTCGCCTTCCAGGCCATTCTGATCGACTCCGTGGTCGACAACCTGCCCGGAATCGAAATTGTCCACCTGCTGGTCGGCCAGGGCATCCCGGTGGCCAATCTGGTCCTGGCCGTGGAAACGGCCGAGGACCTCGTCGAGCTGCCCAAGGCCTCGGATTTCGGCCCCCTGTCCTACATTCTCAAGAGCGAGCGGGACGTGGTCCTGCACGACAAGATCCACGAGGTCGTGTCCGAGTCCCAGCGCAAGCGCATGACGGATTTCCAGGACAAGGGCTGGAAGATACTCCTGGTCGACGACGTGGAGGCCAACAGGCGGGTGGTGGAGCTTTTCCTCAAGAGCAGCAACGTTTCCCTCGTCCATGCCGAGAACGGCAAGATCGCGGTGGAAAAGTTCACCGAGGAGCCTTTCGACCTGGTGCTCATGGACATGGAAATGCCGGTCATGGACGGGCTTGAGGCCACGCGCCGCATCCGGGCCTGGGAACAGGACAAGCGGGAGTACAAGACGCCCATCATCGCCCTCACGGCCCACGCTTTTCAGGAGCACCGGCAAAAGACCATGGATGCGGGATGCACGGAGTTTCTGGCCAAACCCATCAAGAAGCAGGCGCTCATCAACATCATCGATCTGTTCGCAGGCCAGCGCGAATCCCTGGTCTACCAGCCCGAACCCCTGCTGGTGACCGAGGTCGCTCCCGTTCTGGACGAGCAGGACTCCCCGGTGCAGATCGATCCCGAGCTTCAGGATCTGCGTCCGCTTTTCCTGCGCACGGTCCGCGATTTCCAGGCCCAGCTCGCCGACGCCATCACCACCCAGGATTTCGGGGCCATGCAGCGGTGCGGGCACAGCTTGAAGGGGCTGGGCAGCACCTACGCCGTGGACGAGATCAGCCAGTCCGGCAAGATCATCGAAAGCGCGGCCAAGAGTCGGCAGCTGCCGGTCATCGTCGAGGCGGTCAATCATCTGGCCGTGTTCATGAACACGGGCACCACGCAGAAGATCCAGTCCGACCAGGAGTCCCTGCGCGGCCAGGATGGCGAAGCCCTGCCCGAACCGGTGGACGGCCGCTACGTGGTCCATGTCGCTCCGGAGATGTCCGAGCTCATACCCTTCCTCATGGACGCCATGCAGAAGGATCTTGAACTCATGGGCAAGGCCCTGGCCCAGAAGGACTTCCCGACCCTGCGCCGTTTCGGGCACAGTCACAAAGGTTTCGGCAGCACCTACGGCTTCGAGTACATCAGCATGGTCGGGCGCAGGATCCAGTCCGCCGCCGAAGCCCGGGACGCCGAAAAGCTGGCCGATCTTCTGCTGGCGCTGGGCAGCTATCTTGAACGCGTGGACATCGTCTACGAGATCCCCTCGGACCTGGTGGAGCAGGAGGCCGAGCCTCCCGTGCCCGCCGCCGCTGCTCCGGCGGAGATTCCCGAGGAAACGCAGGATTACACGGTGGAGGTGGATGCCGAACTCTATGAACTCGTGCCGCTCTTCATGGACACCATGCGGTCCAACATCGTCGAGATGCAGCAAGCCCTGCCGGAGAAAAACTTTGACGTCATCTGTCGTCACGGACACAGTCAAAAAGGCCTCGGAAGTACCTACGGCTTTGATTATTTGAGTCACATAGGGTACAAGATCGAAACCGCAGGCATGCAGAAGAACGCGGATGAAGTGGCGAAACTGCTTAAAGTGATGGATTCGTATCTCGAAAAAGTTCAGATCGTGGAGCGGAAAGGATGAGCATGTACAATCATGACGTTGATGCCATCGTGGACCAATACGTGACCCGGATTCCGGTCTCGGTGCTGCTGATCGATGACGAGTTCCTGATAGGAGAGGCCATGCGCATCAAGCTCTCCTCGGAAACGGACATCATATTCAATTACTGCAAGGAGCCGGACAAGGCCCTGGAGACCGCCATCGGCGTTCAGCCCACGGTCATCATGCTCGACCTGGTCATGCCGGGCGTGAACGGGCTGACCATGGTCAAGTTTTTCAAGAGCAGCGAGGATTTCCGGGATGTGCCGCTCATCGTGCTTTCGGCCCGGGAAGAGCCCGAGCTCAAAAAAAAGGCCATCGCCCTGGGCGCCAACGACTACATGATCAAATTGCCGGACAAGACCGATCTCATCGCCCGTATCCGCTGCCATTCGGAGCGCTACATCTTCAAGCAGCAGCGCGACGAACTGGTCATGAAACTCAGGGCGCTTTCAGGTCAGGGCAACGAAGGGTTCTCTTCTCCGTACCTGGATTGATTCCTTGCCGATCGATGATTGCCATGCGGGACCGGATTCGTGATTTCCAGGTCCCGTTTTTTTGTACACCCAAGGCAGACAGGTGAGAGGTGACATGCTCAAGTCCAAGCTGATCGACATCAAGAACATTTTTCAGCAGGCCCGGGCCTTTGAGATGGCCTGGAACAAATGCCTGCCCGACTTGAAGGCCCTGTTTCAGGTCGAGCAGATACGACTGTACAAATACGACGCCAGAACCTCCGAGCTGTTCGCCCTTGTGCTCAAGGACGGCAGGCCGCGCGAAGTCAGGCTGCCCGTGTCGTCGTCCAGCCTTGCCGGTTACACGGCCATGTCGCAGTCCCCCTTCATTCTGAAAAATCTTGATGCCCAAGAGCGCGAAGCCGTGCACCCCGATCTGATCTTTGACCGCCAGTACGACCAGCTGGTGGGTTTCGAGACGGCGAGCGTGATTTCCATGCCCATCCAGCATGACCAGGAGCTTTTGGGCGTCCTGCAGCTGCTGAACAAGCAGGACGGGGTTTTTTCCCGCGAGGACGAGGCATTCTGCCGCCTGATCGTGAGCATCATGGGGCAGAAGATGTTCGAGGAGCGCAGCCTGCCCAAGGGGCCCTATGAGAATCTCGTCTATCAGGGCCTTGTGACCCGGGAACAGCTCGATGACGCCCTGGCGCGTTCGGCCCGCAAGGGAGTGTCCACGTCGCGACTGCTGCAGCTGGATTACGGGGTGGACGCGGGCGAAATCGGCGCGTCCCTCGAAATGTACTACCAGACCCCGTTCGTGCGCTTTCAGGAAAATCCGGTTCCGGAAAGCGTGCTCAAGGGCATCAACCGGCAGTACCTGCTCAACAATCTGTGGGCGCCGCTTCAGATCAAGGGCGACCGGGCCGTCATCCTGGTTCACAATCCCCATGATTCCGAGATGATCGAGGAGATCAAGCGGATCATGAATGTCGGTGAGTATGAGTTCCGGGTCGGCCTGCCGGAGGAAATCCTGGCGTTCCTCGGTGATCGGAGCCAGTTGCTCAAGTCCGCGGGCGGGGGCAATGGCAAGGTCGAGGCCTACGACCCGCAGGACGAGGAGCACGAGGACGAATTCGAGGATTATGACGTCGGGGAGGATCTTTCCGAGGCCCTGGCCGACCTGGAGGAGGCGAGCGAAGAAGGCCTCGAGATTTCCCGGATAGAAGAGGAGGACATCTCCCAGGAAAGCCGGCAGCTGGCGGTGCGTTTCGTGAACAAGATCATCATGCACGCCCACAAGACCGGGGCTTCGGACATCCACATCGAGCCTTCGAAGGCGGGACGTCCCGGAGTGGTGCGCATGCGCATCGACGGGACCTGCGAGCGGGTGCTGTCCATTCCCGAGAGCATCATCAAGCCGGTGGTTTCGCGCATCAAGATTCTTTCGAACCTGAACATCTCCGAACGCCGGCTGCCCCAGGACGGCAAGGCCCGGGTGCGTTTCAAGGGGCGCGAGCTCGAGCTGCGCGTGGCCACCCTGCCCACGGTGCACGGAGAGAGCGCGGTGCTGCGCATGCTGACCTCCGGCAAGGCCCTGCCTTTCGAGAAGCTGAACCTCAGCGAGGCGAACAAGGTGCAGATCGAGAGGCTGATGTTCAAGCCGCACGGGATCTTTCTGGTGGTCGGTCCCACCGGCTCGGGCAAGACTACTACGCTGCACTCCATCCTGGCGCGCATCAACACTCCCGACAAGAAGATATGGACCGTCGAGGATCCTGTTGAAATCACGCAGCCCGGATTGCAGCAGGTGCAGGTCGAAAGCTCCATCGGCCTTGATTTTCCCCGCATCATGCGCGCATTTCTGCGGGCGGATCCGGACGTCATCCTGGTCGGTGAGATGCGTGACTTCCAGACCGCACAGATCGGGGTCGAGGCTTCATTGACCGGGCACATGGTTTTTTCTACCCTGCACACCAATTCCGCCGCCGAAACAGTGACCCGCCTTCTGGACATGGGCATAGAATCTCTTAACTTCTCTGAAGCGCTGCATGGAATTCTGGCCCAGCGACTGGTCAAGACCCTGTGTGCGCAATGCCGCGAGGCCTGCGCGCCGTCGGACGAGGAGTGGGAGTACCTGCTGAACCAATATGGCGCGGACTTTTTTCCGGAACTCGGCATCGAACGCTCCACGGCCAGGATCTACCGCGCCAAGGGGTGCGGGCGTTGTTCCCAGACCGGGTACCGGGGGCGGACCGGCATCCATGAGCTGCTCGTGGCCACCCCCGAGATCCGCAAGGCCATCGCCCGCAAGCAGCCCTCGGAAGAGGTCGCGCGGCTGGCCATCGAGCAGGGCATGCGGACCTTGTACCAGGACGGCATCGCCAAGATATTCAAGGGTGACATAGACATCCTCCAACTGCAAAAAGTGACGACCTCCGAGTGAGCCGAATGGAAAAGAACACTGCGCCACACGAAGCGTCGGAGCCGGACCGGGCTCCCGCTGCCGGCGACGGCGTCAAGGCTGACCGCGCGGCCAAGGGGCCCGTTGCGGACGAACCCGTGGTCATTCCTCCAAACCTCAAGCTGAGGCTGGAGAAGTGCCCGAAATGCCAGTACGAGAGACAGTCCGGCGACGACGACTTCGCCACGCCTTTCGAGTGTCCCAAGTGCGGGGTTGTCTACGCCCTGGCCATGGAGGAAGTGCGGCGCAAGGCCCGTGGCCATGACCTGCAGGCCGAGGCCGAGGCTGAAGAGCTGCGCCGCCTGGCCCAGGTCCGGGATGAGAATGTCCGCAGTTCGCAGATCGGCGGCGCGATGTTCGTGGGCCGGGAAAAAAGCAGGCTCTGGATCGCTCTGGTCGTCCTGGCGCTTTTGGCGCTGGGAGCGCTTTTCTTCATTTGAGTCCGTTCTCTCCGGCCTTGGAGAGCCCGAGCTTTCAAAATCCAAACGATGTGAACCCTGGTGATGTATGGCTAAGCTCTTTCCCTGGAATTCCTGGCTGGAGATGGAAGATCTGACGGAAGAAATGCAGCGGATCGTTGAGGACACGGCGTGTCCATCACCCTTCCTCGACAGCGGGCGCAAGCTGGCCCGTTTCCGGCCCGCGGCCGACGTGATCGAGACACCGGACGCTTTTTTGATTCTGGTGGAACTGCCGGGCCTTGAGCGCGAGGATGTCCGTCTCGAAGCGCACGGCAACGAGCTGGCCGTGTTTGGTGAGCGTCAGGCGCCCCGGAATCTTGCCGGTGCCGCCTTTCAGGTCATGGAGCGCTTGTACGGATGTTTTTCGCGCCGCTTTGAGCTGCCGGTGGATATCGATGCCCAGGCCGTGGCCGCGACCATGAAATCGGGCCTGCTCCATGTGCGGGTGCCCAAACGCGCGCAGCGGGCGTTCAACAGGACCATCCCCGTGGCTGTCGATGAATGAGATGCGTTTCCGGGCTGGTCGAGCGTCCCGGCGTTCCTGTTTTTGTCCGTTTTTTTGAAGGAGATTTTGCCGTGAGACAGTGCAAGCCGTTTTTTCTCATCCTTTTCTGGGCGCTCATGAGCGCCCATTTTACTTTCGCCTCCGATACGAACATCCGCATGACGCCGGTGGTGCGCACCGTGCGGAGCGTGGCTCCGGCGGTGGTCAACATTCATACCGCGCGCATCGTCGAGCAGGAGCTCAACCCTTTCGGATCCATGTTTGACGACAGTCTGTTCCGTCATTTTTTCGGTTCCCAGGATCTGACCCGGCGTTTCGAGCAGCGCAGCCTCGGCTCCGGAGTGATCATCGACAGCCGCAACAGCCTGGTCCTGACCAACGCGCATGTCATCGAAGGGGCGTCCTCCATCCGGGTGCGCCTGCTGGACGGGCGGCAGTTCGACGGGGAACTGGTCGGTTCCGATCCTGATTTCGATCTGGCCGTCCTGCATCTCAAGAGCGCGGACAATCTGCCCCAGGCCGCCATGGGCGACTCCTCGGACATGATGATCGGCGAGACGGTCATCGCCATCGGCAACCCGTTCGGGTTCGGCAACACCGTGACCACCGGCGTGGTTTCGGCCCTGGAGCGCACCATCGAGACCAAGCAGGGCACGTTCACCGATTTCATTCAGACCGACGCGGCCATCAATCCCGGCAACAGCGGCGGGCCGCTCATGAATCTGGCCGGGGAGCTGGTCGGGATCAACACCGCAATCTATGCCGAGGCAGAGGGCATCGGATTCGCCATCCCCATCAACAAGGCCAAAAGGGTCGTGGACGAGCTGGTCAGTCACGGCCGCGTGCAGGCCGTGTGGCTGGGTCTGGAAGGTCAGGACGTGGACGAGCGCATCGCCCGTTACCTGGACCTGGAGGACATGCGCGGGATGCTCGTGACCCAGGTGCACGAGGCTGCCACGCGAAAGGCGGGGATCACGGCGGGAGACGTGATCAGCGCCGTGAACGGGGTGGACGTGGAAGACCGCGATCATTACCAGCGCATTCTCAGGAATTTCACCCTGGGCCAGAAGGTGGGGCTCAAGGTTTCCGGTCAGGGCGGAAAGCGCAGCGTGTCCGTGGCGGTGCAATCCTTCACCAATGAAAAGGCGCTGGACATGGCAGGGCAGCGCTGGGGCATGAGCGTGCGGCAGCAGGGACGCAACCTGGTCCTTTCCGGCGTGCGGCCCGGCAGTCCCGCCCAGCAGCTCGGGCTCAAGGAAGGGGACATTCTGGTAAAGGTGGCCGGAGACGCGCAGACGAGCGTGGATGACTATGCCCGGGCGTTCAAACGCTACCGCATGGCCAATACCGTGCTGCTGCTCGTTGCCCGGGACGGGCGCGGCTACCATGTGCGGCTGCGGGTCTGACGTATCAACATTCAAGGAGCATTTCATGGGCATCTGGTACAATCACGTGCGCACGCGCGTTCGTCTGCGGGCGCTGGTCGATAACTATGTCGCGGTCCGCGGTCGCGCCGGGAATCCGGCGCCGGTGATCAAATCCGACGCATACGGACACGGGCTCGCCCGGGTGGCCGGGGTTCTTTTCGAGGCCGGGGCCCGGAGCATGGCCGCCGGAACGGTCGGGGAGGCGGCGGTGCTGAAGGATGTGGTTCCCGAAGCCGAGGTCATCTCCCTGCTCGGCCCGCTGGATGCGGCGGACTATGCCTGCGTGTGCGAACGCGACATCGTCGCCTTTGTAGGCAGCGCCGAGCAGCTGCTGCTGCTCGAAGAGACCGCCAGGCTGTCCGGCGCGAAGGTCCGGGTCGCGCTCAAGTTCGACACGGGCATGGCCAGGCTTGGTTTTGGCGCGGACGAGGCCGCCTGGGTGGCCGACATCCTTCATGGTCTGGAGCATGTCCGGGCGACCCTGGTCTGTTCTCATCTGGCCACGGCGGATGACCCCGCGCAGGTCGAATATGTCCGCGAGCAGGGGCGGCGCTTTGCGCAGATCGTTCAGACCCTGCGCGCGCGGGGGCTGGACGTGCGGGCCAGCCTGGCCAATTCCGGAGCGATCTTCGGGCATCCGGACCTGCATCACGATCTGCAACGCCCGGGCATCGCCCTCTACGGCGCCAATCCTCTTCACGGCACGCCCTGGGCGGACAAGGGGCTTGGCCTGCGTCCGGCCATGCAGGTTTCGAGCAGAGTGGCGCAGATCCGGACCATCCCGGCCGGTCAGAGCGTAAGCTATGGCCGCACCTTCGTCGCCCCGTCCGAAATGCGCATCGGCATCGTCGCCGTGGGCTACGCGGACAATTATTCGCGCGGCCTGTCAGGCAAGGCCTGCATGCTCCTTCATGGTCGCCGGGTGCCGGTTCTGGGCCGGGTCTGCATGCAGCTTACAGCCGTTGACCTGAGCGGCGTGCCGGAAGCGGCGGTGGGGGATGAGATCTTCATGCTTGGGGGCGAGGGGCCTTGCGCCATCTCCGTCGAGGAACTCGCGGCCTGGTGGGGGACCATCACCTACGAGGTGCTCTGCCTGCTCGGGCAGAACCCGAGGGAATTCACGGAATGAGCCGTAACCGGCGGGTCCTGGCTTGAACCGCCGGTCCGCGACAACAATTTTGACGTAGCACGATTCTTGGTGTAATGAGCGCGCAGAAAAAAAGTCGCAGGAGAAAAAGCATGGATTTTCCGCAGAGTGGGCAAGGCCCAGGCAAAGAATTATCGGGACCGGTCCGGTTCGCTGTGGTTCTTTTTATTCTGTGCGCGATGGGAGGGTGTTCGGCCAAGCATGTCGAAACCACCTCCGCTCTTCCGGCTCCCCTGCAGGCCACTGCAAGCCAGCCCGAAGAACGGCGGGACATCGAAGCCCAGCCCGTTCGACACCGGGAATTCGACTACGCGACCCTTCTGTCCCGGGACAACGATTATTTTTCCTCCGTCGATGAGGACTACTCCGAATACGCCACTCCCGACGACGCCGACAACATAGAGGCGGTGCCGTCCATAAGCGATATCGTGCTGGCTCAGTACGAGGATTGGCGCGGCGTGCGCTATCGCTTCGGGGGTACGGACTACAAGGGTGTTGATTGCTCCGCCCTGGTGCAGGCGATTTACCGGGACGCCTTTGAAATGGAATTGCCGCGTACTTCGGCGGAACAGGCCAAGTTGGGCGAAGTCGTGACCAAGGACGAAATCCAGCCCGGCGATCTGCTGTACTTCATTGACCGCGGCCGCAGGCATGTCGGCGTGGCGGTGAGCGAAGACGAGTTTCTGCATGCCTCCCGCAAAAAGGGAGTGACCTTGTCCAAGTTCGACAAATACTGGAAGCCGCGTCTGAAGCGCGTGCGCCGCATCCTGGATGAAAACGAGGTCGTGCGTCCCACCGGCGGCTGAGTCCGGGGCTCCCGCCCCTGTCTGCGCGTCGGTTCGCGAAGAAATCAGCCTATGAGCGTTCGAGCGAATCCGGAACCGCCGGGTCGATTGGCCCTCAACCTGCGCCTTGTGATCTTTGCGTGTCTGCTTTTCATTGGCGTCGGATGCGCGCCCAAGACAGTGATCCAGGCTCCCGTGGCCCCTATGCCGCAGGCCGCCCCTCAAGAACCCACGGTTTCGGAAATATTGCTCTCCCATTACCAGGCCTGGAAAGGCGTGCGGCATCGCACCGGCGGCACCGACCGTCAGGGAGTGGATTGCTCCGGCCTGGTGCAGGCCGTCTTTCGCGAAGCCTTCCGGATGGACCTGCCCCGCACCTCGCGCGAGCAGATTCAAATGGGACGGATGGTGGCCGCGCGCGAGATGCGTCCCGGAGATCTGGTCTATTTCACGGACAAGGGCGGCGACCACATCGGCGTGGTCGTGACGGGCAGAACGTTCATGCACGCTTCGACGAGCCGGGGCGTGATCCTTTCGACCCTCGACGGCTATTGGTGGCCCAGGCTCAGGCGCGTTCAGCGCGTGCTTTCCTGACCCTTCTTTCGACTCCGGTCCCGGCTTCGTTTTCCAATCACCCATCCATATATCGCGACGTTGATCAGCACCACGGCCGCTGCGAGCCAGAATTGCGTTTCGCGGGTCAGGCCATCGGGATAGATCACGGCCAGCAGATGGCGCTCCAGGAACGTTTGCGCGTACCCGGCCTCGCCGGCCCGGCGCAGCAAGGCGTTTTCCAGGTCCGTGAGCGGGCAATACCAGCCCATGCCTTCCACCAATGCCCCCCAGACCGCCGCAGGAACATGGATCAGCGCGAAGCGCGGCCAGCGCGGCACGGCCAGGCCGCCGAGCATGACCAGGCAGATGAACATGAGGTGAACGACGAGGACCGCGTTGGCGGCCAGGAGGTGGGCCATGGAGCGCGTGCCCGAAAAAGCGGGGAAAGCGCGCTTTCCCCGCCGGGGTTCTAGATTTCGAAGAGCATTTCCAGATCGGAGCGGGTCAGGCTCTTCCAGGCCGACTGGCCGGGGATGATGGAGTCGGCAATGCCTTTTTTCGATTCCTGGAGCTTGAGGATCTTTTCCTCGACCGTGTTCTCGCAGATCATCTTGTAGGCGAAGACCTGGCGGGTCTGCCCGATGCGGTGCGTGCGGTCCGTGGCCTGGTCTTCCACGGCCGGGTTCCACCACGGGTCGTAGTGGATGACGTAGTCGGCCGAAGTCAGGTTGAGGCCCGTGCCGCCTGCCTTGAGCGAGATCAGGAAGATGGGGATCTCGGGCGTGTTGTTGAACTTGTCCACCTGCTCGAAGCGGTCCTTCGATGTGCCGTCGAGGTAGCAGAAGGGGATCTCGACCATGTGCAGCCAGTTGCGGATGATATGCAGCATCTGCACGAACTGCGAGAAGACGAGCACCTTGTGGCCGTCGTCGATGATGGAGGTCACCAGATCCTTGAAGGCCTCGAACTTGCCCGAGGAGAGGTTCGCGTTGAAGCCGGGCATGTCGAGTTTCAAGAGGCGCGGGTGGCAGCAGATCTGGCGCAGCTTCAAAAGCGCGTCCAGGATGGAGATCTGGCTCTGGCCGATGCCCTTCTCGTCCACGTCCTGCAGGACCTGTTCTTTCAGCTTCTTGGCCAGGGCGGCGTAGAGGTCGCGCTGGTCGTCGAGCAGGGCCGAGTAGTAGATGTTCTCGACCTTGGGCGGCAGGTCCTTGGCCACCTCGTTCTTGGTGCGGCGCAGGATGAAGGGTTTGACCCGGGCTTTGAGGTAGCCCAGGCTGTCGTCGTCGCCGTCCTTGATGGGCTTGACGAAGCCTTTCTGGAAGGAGGCCTGGGAGCCCAGGAAGCCGGGCATGAGGAACTCGAACAGGGACCACAGCTCAAGGAGCGTGTTCTCGATGGGTGTGCCCGACAGGCACAGGCGGAAGCGGGCCTGCATCTTGCGCACGCTTCTGGCCGTGATGGTGTTGGGGTTCTTGATGTTCTGGGCCTCGTCCAGGATGATGGCGTTGAACTCGAACTTCATCAGCTCGTCCAGGTCCCGGCGCAGCAGGGCGTAGGTGGTGATGATGAGTTCCGAGGATTCGATCTTCTTGAACAGGTTCTCGCGCCGGGCCCCGTAGATGACCAGGCGCGTCATGTCGGGCACGAATTTCTGGGCCTCGCGCTCCCAGTTGGGCAGCACCGAGGTGGGCACGATGATGAGGTTGGGGCCCTTGTGTCCCTGTTCCTTCATGTACTGCAGAAAGGTCAGGGTCTGGATGGTCTTGCCCAGGCCCATCTCGTCGGCCAGGATGCCGCCGAAGTGGTATTCGCGCAGGAAGTTGAGGTAGCTCACGCCCTGGAGCTGGTACGGGCGCAGGGTCGCGTCCAGCCCCTTGGGCTTTTCGACCTGCTTGATCTCCTGGAAGTCGTTGATCTTTTCGCGCAGGGTGTCCCAGAATCCGTCGGAGGTGGTTTCCGGGATGTCTTCGAGGATCTTGTCCAGGACCGGGGCCTCGAAATTCTCGAAACGTTTCTTGGGCGGCTTCTCGGGATCGAGCCCCAGGGCGATGAGCTTGTGGCCCAGCTTTTCCAGCCACGACTCGGGCAGGCTGGTGTAGGAGCCGTCCTTGAGCTGCACGTAGCGCTTGCCCTGGGTCCAGGCCTTCCAGATCTTGTCTATGGGTACGGAGATGTCGTCGTATTCGACGTTTATCTCCAGGTTGAACCACTTGTCCTCTTCCTGGGTCTCCACCGTGGCCACCACGTTGGGAGGCGTCAGGCGGACCTTGTAGCGGGTCAGGTCCTTCTCGCCGTAGACGCGGTAGGCCTCCACCAGCTTGGGGTAGGCGTCGAGCAGGAAGGTGATGGCCTCCTCGGGCTCCAGGAACCAGATGGAGTTGCTTCTGGGCTGGAAATTCATGTCCATGAGCGTGGTCAGGAGCGCTTCCTCTTCCTCCTGGTCGCGGCGGATGAGGAAGGACTTGCCCTCGAACTGGTAGCTGCCGGTCTGCAGATCCTGGTTCGGGCCGGGCAGGGAGATGTCGCCGTGTTCGGTCTCGTAGATGTTCTGGATTTCCAGCGTCAGCAGGCTGCCCTCTTCGTTCAGGTACAGCTTGGGGTTGTACGTCGCGGGCACGAAGATGGGCTGCATGCGCTCCAGGAATTCATCCTGGCCGTGCAGGTCCGAAGCGGGAATCTGGGTCCAGACCCGGTCCAGGAATTCGGAGATGTCCGCGTGCGGGATGACCGGGGGCGAGAGCACGAGCTCCTGGATCAGACTGGGTTTGAGCCCGGTCTGAACGGGATAGAAGCTGTGCTTGAGGCAGACCCACAGGGGCAGGTGCCCGTAAAAGGACACGTTCTGGTTCAGGATGGAGAAGGGCACCTTGCCCTCGCGGCCGAGCATGATGTCGAAGGACAGGCCCTCGTCCGTGAATTTCGGCCGCAGCTGGAGGCGCATGGGCGTGCTCTCGATGCGCACGGGCTGTTCCGACTCTTCCCAGAGCTGGTAGTACTCGTTCTTGATGGCCCAGAAGAACCAGGTCATGAGCCCGAAGGGTATTTCGACCCGGTGACCGTAGTAGTCAAGGTATTGGCCGATCTGTTCCGCGACCTTGGGCAGTTCGGGCGAGATTTCGCACCAGTCGGGGTTGCGGATGATCTGTTCCAGGGTCACGGGGTTCTGGACCGTGGACAGGCCGGACTTGTTCTGGCGGGCGCGGAAGAATTCGATCTGCAAACGTCCGGGCTCGGCGAAAAACCGGTAGATGAAATAATGATGGCCCGGTTCCGGCTCCAGGGCGGTGGAAAAGAAATAGCGGAAGCTCTGTTTCCATTCGGACTTGATGGGCTGGGCTTCGACCTCGCGTTTGACGTCGAGCTTGGAAAGGAGCCCCAGGGCCGTGGCCGCGACATGGCGGCAGATCCCGGAAAAGGAGTCCTGGCAGTTGCAGTAGGAATGCACCGAGCCCTGGTCGAGGTTGATGCCCAGTTCCGAGGAATAGGTCTGGAAATCGTCGCCCTGGATCTGACCTTCCACATCCCAGGACTCCTCGTCCCGACGGATGTCGATTTTCTGGATGCCGCCGTCTGCGATGAGATATTGAGCCCCGTCGCGGATGTGCTCGGGAATGTTGTCAGACAAAAAATTGTGCACGATGCGTTGGATGCGTGCTTCGTCGGAATGGGACATGTTGTGGGTCAATCTCCGTAAAACCGCCGCCGGCGGTGATATGATCAGAATCGCGCCGTCGCTTGGGCCGTCTTGGCTGCGCGGGCGACGCGACGCAATTGAACCATTTAATCAAATCACAATTCTTAATCAAGAGCTGTGGCAATTTAGGAAAGATCTTTTTGAAAATCGCTCGCAAAGCGCTAAGTTATTCAGTTGGCGCGATAATTCGGAGTAAATGAGTCAGAATTCGTATTGCCGATTGATGCGGATGTATGACACTTTTTCATGGAATAATCCATGTGTATGTCTACCCAAGTTGGAGCGGGGCGTCTGCGGGGTTTTGATCCGGATTCGCCGGCAGGACGGGGTGGAGTCCGGTCCGTGCCGCGCGAGGGCCTTGCAAAGAGAAGTTGACATTTTGGGGTCTGAAGGCCAATTTCAAGCTGGATTTGGTTCCATATCCCCGGGCCTACAGGAAAAAACATGATTCGCATAACCGACATTCTGGACCAGGCGTCCACCTATCTCCCCCCGACGGACGTGGCGCTCATCCAGAAGGCCTATGTTTTTTCCGCCGCCGCCCACGCCGGCCAGATTCGCCTTTCCGGCGAGCCCTATCTTTCCCATCCCCTGGAAGTCAGCAACATCCTTGTGGATCTGCGTCTGGACGCGGCGACCATCGTGGCCGGACTGCTGCACGACACGGTGGAGGACACCGACGCCTCCATCCCGCAGATCGTGGAGCTGTTCGGGCCGGAGGTCGGCTGCATCGTCGAGGGCGTGACCAAGATCAGCAAGATGAACTTCGAGTCCAAGGAGCAGGCCCAGGCCGAGAACATCCGCAAGATGATCCTGGCCATGGCCGACGATATCCGCGTCATCCTGGTCAAGCTCGCCGATCGGCTGCACAACATCTCCACCCTCGAGTTCCAGAAGGAATACAAGCAGCGCGCCATCGCCCAGGAGACTCTGGGCATCTATGCCCCGCTGGCCAATCGCCTGGGCCTGTACCGCATCAAGGTGCAGCTCGAGAATTACGGCCTGCAGTACCTCAAGCCCGATGTGTACGGCCAGATTTCCGAGGGCATCAACCGCTACCAGGAACAGGGGCAGGCCTACATCGACAGGGTCAGCGCCATGATCCAGGACGTGCTGCGCGACAATGAGATCAATGGCCGCGTCAAGGGCCGCATCAAGCACATCTATTCCATCTACCACAAGATGAAGCAGCGCGGCCTGACCCTGGACCAGATCTTCGACATGATCGCCTTTCGGGTCATCGTGAACAACCTGCGCGAATGCTACACGGTGCTCGGGCTCGTGCATTCGCTCTGGAAGCCGGTGCCGGGGAAGTTCAAGGACTACATCTCCATGCCCAAGGCCAACATGTACCAGAGCCTGCACTCCACGGTCATCGGCCCGGAGGGCGAGCGCATCGAGGTTCAGATCCGTACGGAGGAGATGCACCAGCTGGCAGAGAACGGCGTAGCCGCGCACTGGTCCTACAAGGAGCACGGCAGCAAGAAGGCCCAGGAGGCCGACCGTTTCAGCTGGTTGCGCCAGATTCTGGACTGGCAGGGCGATCTGAAGGATTCACGGGACTTCATGTCCACCTTGAGCCTGGATCTGTTCCAGGACGAGGTCTATGTCTTCACGCCGCGCGGGCAGGTCAAGGAACTGCCCGAAGGCGCCACGCCCGTGGACTTCGCCTACGCCATTCACACGGAGGTCGGGAACCACTGCGCCGGGGCCAAGGTCAATGGCCGCATCGTGCCCCTGAACACGCCGCTCAAAAACGGCGATTCGGTGGAGATCATCACCGACGCTTCCCGCAATCCGAGCCGCGACTGGCTGCACTTCGTCAAGTCCGGCAAGGCCAGATCGCGCATAAAGCACTGGATCGGCACCGAGGAGCGGGCGCGCAGCCTGGCCCTGGCCAAGGAACTGCTGGAAAAGGAAGGCCGGCGCATGGGCATAAACCTGGCCAAGGCCATCAAGAACGGGGACTTCGATCCCGTGGTCAAGGAATTTTCCTTCCGTCAGATCGACGATCTTTTTTCCGCGGTGGGCCATGGCCGCATCACCGCCCGGCAGGTGCTCCGGAAGCTTCTGCCCAAGGACGAGCAGAAGCCCGAAGAGCGCAAGGCCCCCGCGCCGGGCGCGGTCCAGGCCAAGCCCCAGGACCCGGACTCCATCAGCATCAAGGGCGTGGACGGGGTGCTCATCCGCTACGCCCAGTGCTGCAACCCCCTGCCCGGGGACCCCATCATCGGCTACATCAGCCGGGGCCTGGGCGTGACCGTGCACACCCAGGACTGCCCCAACGTGGCCAACATGGAGGCCGAGCGCCTGCTCGACGTGAGCTGGGGCGGGGAGGAGGAGTCCAAGGTCCTGCCGGCGCGCATCAAGGTGGTCTGCAAGAATCAGCGCGGCGTGCTGGGCATGGTCAGCAGCCTCTTGGCCAAGGAGGGGATAAACATCGATTCCGGACAGTTCACGTCGGCCGTGGACGGGATGTCGGAGCTCGATTTCGTCATCGAGGTCAAGACCACGACCCAACTCTACGCGATCATCGAAAAACTGCGCAAGCTCGACGCCGTGCAGGAAGTGACCCGGTCCTCGGCGGGATGAGATCGGAGGGACCGGGCGCCCGTGGCGTCAGGATGACGAAAAGGGATTTTGGCATGTGGCCAAAATCCCTTTTCGTGCTTGAGGGGACTGAGACGTGGGCGGGATCAGCCCACGCTGACCAGTTCGATCTCGAAGGTCAGGGCGAATCCGGCCAGGGGGTGGTTGGCGTCCAGGGTGACCTCGCCCTCGTCCGCGTCCACGATCAGCGCCGGAATCTCGTTGCCGTCGGGGGAGCGCAGGATGAGCTGCTCGCCCACGGTCGGTTTGATCTCCGCGGGAAAGGAGTCTTTGGGGACGCGGATGACCAGTTCCTCGTTGTGCGGGCCGTAGGCCTCCTCTTCGGGGATGGTCACGGTGACGGACTGGCCGGGTTCAAGGCCGACGATGGCCTTTTCGAAGCCGGGAATGACCATGCCCTGCCCAAGAACGACTTCCAGGGGTTCGCGCTCTCTGGAGGAATCGAATTTGGTGCCGTCGTCGAGCGTGCCCGTGTAATGAACCAGGACCCTGGTTCCAGCTTCAAGTGTCATGATGTTTCCTTGGGTGAAGGTTGATGGTGGTTATCAGGCCCGTTCGAGTTCGGCGAGCCAGCTTTCCAGCGTGTTGGGTTCGCCGGGCTTGTGGTCGTCGGGATAGAGCAGGGCGGACATGTAGAAGACGCTGCCGATGTCCAGGCTGCGCCGTGCGCTCTGGGAGAACATGTCCAGCCTGTGTTCGATCATGGGGCGGCGCTCCAGGCCTATGGAGTCCAGAAAGGGGGCCGCGGCGGCGGACAGCCCGGCCAGCAGTTCCGCCTTGTCGCGCATGGCCTTGCGGTAGCCGGCTTCGTCGCCCGCGTTGTGGAGCAGGTCGTGGGCCGAATTTTCGATGTCCCGCACCTGGCGGATTCGATCACGCAGAAAATTGAGAAAATCGGTCATCGTTGCCTCCGAAGTCGTGCAGACAGGGTTCAAGGCGCGTGTCCAGCGGGAAGATGATCCCTTCGCCGCGCTTGGCGTAGTAGGAGCGCTGCTTGCGTTGGAAGCGGCGCACCTGGCTCAGGTTCGAGCTGCCGATGGGATCGCATTCCATGACCGGCGAGCGTAGGGGATTCTGGAGCAGATCCAGGACCAGATCCTGGGCATAGGAGATGGCTTCGGCCATGAACACTTCCCGGCTCGCGAAGGGCAAAAGGTTCCGGAACGCGCGCAGGGAGTTCTTGTAGGACCGTTTTTCCACCAGCCTCAGGCTCTGGCGGAAGATGCGTTTTTTGATGGTGAAAGGCAACTTTTTCTGGCCCACCGCCAGCACGAGCGTTTCGTCGGCTTGCGGATGCGGAACGCGGAAAATGCGCGAGGCCTGCTTGCGCGGGCATTCGACCTGAAGATCGGCCAGCATCTCCACGTAGGTGTGGGCGAACTTGCCCCGCCCGGCGGAGAAGCCGAGGACATTGGGGACCAGATAATTATGGGCGATGACGTCGGCGGCCAGGTGGGACAGATAGCCGTAGGCATAGGCCTGGGCCTCGGCGTCGCGCGCCTGGCGCAGCAGGGCCCGGCCCGTGTCCCAGTTGTGGGAGTGGGTGGGCGTGTAGGCGCACCCCTTGCCGATGAAGATGTCCGCGGACAGGCAGCCGTAGAGGTACTGCTCCGGATGGGCCGCCAGCGCCGAAGCCAGGGCCGGGGCGAAGAGGTGCAGATGCGCCAGCACGTTGTTGCCGATGGCCATGTGCACTCCCGGCCCCCAGGCAAGCGCGTCCTGGGGGCAGAGGAGCAGGATCAGAAAAGCGAGAAATACGGCCATGTTCTGTTGCGTCAGTTTTTTTCCCGTGTGGTATGGAACGTGATGTCCGGCCACTGCTCCATGATGTACTCAAGTCTCCAGGAGCTGTCGGCCAGCAGGGCCAGGTTGCCTTCCGAGTCCGTGGCCAGGGACGCATACAGCTCTTTCTGGAAGCGTTCGAACAGGGCCTTGTCGTCCGCCTGCACCCACCGCGCCGCCGACAGGTTCACGGGCGTGTAGATGGCGTCCACGGCATACTCATCTTTAAGACGTGAAATGATCACGTCAAACTGCAACACGCCGACAGCGCCCAGGATGTACTCGTTGCCGAGCATGGGGCGGAAGACCTGCACCGCGCCCTCTTCGGCGAGCTGCTGGAGGCCCTTCTGCAGCTGCTTGGTCTTGAGCGGGCTCTTTAAGATAACCTTGCGGAAATGCTCGGGCGCGAAACTCGGAATGCCCGTGAACTTGAGCTCCTCCTTCAGGGTGAAGGTGTCGCCGATCTTGATGGTACCGTGATTGTGCAGCCCGATGATGTCCCCGGCGAAGGCTTCCTCCACGCCGGTGCGGTCCTGGGCCATGAAGATGGTGGCGTTACTGATCTGAACGTCCTTGCCGATGCGGTGGTGGCGGATCTTCATGCCCTTTTCGTATTTGCCCGAGCAGATGCGCATGAAGGCGATGCGGTCGCGGTGCGCCTTGTCCATGTTCGCCTGGATCTTGAAGACCACGCCCGAGAAGTCTTCCTCGAAGGGCGAGACCTCGCGGGTCAGCGTGGCCCGGGGACGCGGGCAGGGAGCCAGCTCCACGAAGGTGTCAAGCATCTCCTGCACGCCGAAGTTGTTGATGGCGCTGCCGAAGAAGACCGGGGTCTGGGTTCCGGCCAGGTAGCGCTCCACGGAAAAGGGGTTGCCCGCGCCTTCGAGCAGTTCCAGATCCCGGCGCAGGTCCGCCGCCTGGAGGCCGAGCATCTCGTCGAGCCGGGGATCGTTCACGTCTTCGATGACCACCCCTTGCTGGATGCGTCCGCCATGGGTGGCCGAAAAAAGATGGATCTTTTTCTTGTATATGGAATACGTGCCCTTGAAGCCCTTGCCCATGCCGATGGGCCAGCTCAAGGGGGCGCATTCGATGCCCAGGTGGTCCTCGATGTCGGCCAGCAGGTCGAGCGGGTCCAGGCCGTCGCGGTCGAGCTTGTTGATGAAGGTCATGATGGGGGTGTTGCGCATGCGGCAGACGTCCATGAGCTTCTTGGTCTGGGCCTCGACGCCCTTGGCGCTGTCGATGACCAGCAGGGCCGAGTCCACGGCGGTCAGCACCCGGTAGGTGTCCTCGGAGAAGTCTTCGTGGCCGGGCGTGTCCAGGAGGTTCACGTCGTAGCCGCCGTATTCGAACTTCATGACCGATGTGGTCACGGAGATGCCGCGCTCCTGCTCCATCTTCATCCAGTCCGAGGTAGCGTGGCGCGACGCCTTGCGCGACTTGACCGTGCCGGCCATGGTGATGGCTCCGCCGAAGAGGAGCAGTTTTTCGGTCAGGGTCGTCTTGCCTGCGTCCGGGTGGCTGATGATGCCGAAGGTGCGGCGCTTTTCCACGTTCTGTCGTATTTCTTTTTCCAGTGCGCTCATAGTCTCTCCAAATGCTGCGTGCCCCTCGTTTATGGGCCTAGGAGGCAGTAGGCGCGATCATGGGAACAGTCAAGGAAGCCGCGTGCGTCTTCCAAATCGGTAAAAATGCGGATGCGCTCTTGACCCGGTTGCGCGCTCTGATATGCTGAACGAAAATAGTGTACGGTCATTCAACCAGTTATGGAGGTGTTCAATGCAGTATTCAGAGAAAGACCTGCCTGTGCGGCTGCACGATGGTGAAATGCTTGTTTTGGATGACGGAAACGAAGTCCGATGGGAAAGCAACGGCGAAGCCAAGGCGGTCTTCATCGGCAGCAGCTTCGAAGCGACCATGGAACTCTTTCCCAACCAGAGCGAGACCGTCAACGTCGGCGGCAAGAATTTCTCGCTGACGGCCTTTTTCGAGGACGCCCTGGAGGTCAAGAGAGCCTGACAGCTTCCGCGTTTTCGGGCTGATCCGCCGCGTAAAGCCATCGGACCGTGAAGCGGTTCGCGCTGCCGCGGTCGTGCCGATGGAAAGCCTCCGCGCCGACAGTGCCTGTGTGGAGGCTTTTTGCATTCCGGCGTCCGTCAAAAACGGCGTCAGGCGGGCTCGGCGCTCCGATGAGCGTGATCGTTTTTTCTTGCACCAGACTGTGGACGCCCGGGTTGTGCTTGGCATAGATGCGTCACGACACAAGGAGGAAAACCCATGGGGCTTTGCAGATATCTTTTTATTCTGGCCGTCGTCCTGAGCGGCGGCTCAGCCTGGGCCGCCGAACCTCCTGCCGCCAGCCTGGCCAACATCCAGCGCGCCATCGACGCCAACGACCATGCCCTGTTTGAAAAATACATCGACCTGCGCGGCATCATCGCGCGCGGGGTGGACCGCTTCGTGGCCGATTACGCGGCCCATCCTCCGGGAGGCGAGGGCGATCCGCTCATGGAGATGCTTTCGGGGGGCCTGGCGCGGGAATCCGGTTCGGCGGCGGCCCAGTCCATGAAGATGATGCTGGTGGAAGAAACCAGGAAGTTCGTGCTCCGGGGCGTGGCTTCCGGGAATTTTTCCGGAAAGCCGTCAAAGGCGGCGGTGTTGCCCGACGGCGGGCTGCTTGCGGTCCTCTTCGCCGACGCGTCCACGGCCCGCAAGGAGCTGCGCGGCGTGCGCGTCAGCCCGGTCAGCGGCGACGCGGCCACGGCCCAGGCCACCGTGTACGATCATGGCAGCGAGCGGAATTACCCGGTGCAGCTTGATCTCAAGCTCCAGCCTGAAGGGTACTGGAAGGTCACGGATGTGAAAAACATGGCCGACCTCATCCGCCGGGTGAGAAAAGAAGCCGAGGAACGCTAGCGACGTTGGCGCCCGCGCGTTTTTTCGGCGCATGGAATGTGAATCCGCATGAAGCCCCGCTCGCCGGGGCTTCATGCTTCCTGCGGCACGGGCAGGGGGCGGCGCAAGTCGGCCAGCTTGATGGCCGCCACGCCCGATAGGAGCAGGGCGCTGCCCAGGAGCTGGACAGGGCTCAGGGTTTCACCCAGGAGCATGAAGGCCAAGACGGCGGTGAAGAGCGGTTCCAGGGAAACGATGATATTGGCCACGCTGGCATCCAGCAGGGTCAGGCTGACATTGTAGAATCCGTACCCGCCCACCGTGGGAATGGCCCCCAGCAGGATCATCACGGTCCAGCCCTCCACGCTCTCACCGAGCCAGAACAAATCCGTCGGCGTCGCGGCCGAGCCGGGAAGCCACCCGCCGCTCAGATTGGCCAGGAAGAGGAACGTTCCGGCGAAGGCGAAGATGTAGAGGAGGGTGGTCCAGGGGGAAATGCCCCGCTCCGAGGTCACCCGGCCCATCAGGCTGTAGGCCGTGTAACACAGGCCCGTCAGCAGGCCCGCGACCACGCCCGGGAGGTTGCTCTGCCAGGCCGAGGCGTTCAGCGCTCCGGAAATGAGCGCGCAACCGCACAGGCACAGGACAATGGCCGCGAATTTGAGCGCCCCCAGGCTCTCTCCCAAGAACTTCCAACCCAGAATGGCCGTGTAGGCCACGGAACAGTAGACCATGACCGTGGCCACGGCCGCTCCGTTCTGCGCCACCGAAATGGCCCAGAAGCCGTTGAATCCGGCCAGCATCAGCCCGAAAGCAGCCAGGAAGGGGATATGGGCCCGTTCGACGCGCAGGAGCTTGCGGTTGAAAAGAAGCATGAACGGGACAAGAGTCGAGACCACGAAGACGTTGCGCCAGAAGGCCAGGACCAGCGGCGGCATGTCGAACTCCGTGACCAGATGGCGGATGAAAATGGATGTCGTGGACAGGAACACTGCGCCGGCGAGGGCGGCGCTGTAGCCTTGAGCGGAGCGGGACATGGCCATGGAGTTCTCCTTCTTGTGCTGGACGTGAAGGTGATCTAGGGTGAAATTGGCCCCGTGATAAGGGCCAATTTCACGCGAAATCGACTAGTCCAATTATGAATGGAGGCTGCATGCGCCTGGCACTGGATCCTGATTCCTCCGAGCCCGTTTACGCCCAGATCAGCGGCCATTTCCGCCACAGCATCCTGTCCGACAACCTGCGGCCCGGGGTCCGGCTGCCTGCGGTTCGCGTCCTGGCCGCGAATCTGGGCGTGAGCCGGGGCACGGTGGAGAGCGCCTACGCCGAGCTCCTGGCCGAGGGGCTGATCACTTCCCGGCAGGGCAGCGGCTTTTACGTGCTGCCTCATGCGCCGGGCGAAACCGGCGGTTTCCCCCGCGCTGGCGGGTGGCCCGCCTGGCAGGACCGTCTGCGCTACGGCGGTTTCGAAGCCATGAACGCCTATCTGCCGGAGGTCAGCCGCCAGACGGACTGGATCGCCCTGGACGGCGGGGCCTGCGACCCGCGCCTTTTCCCCATGGACGAGTTCAGAAGGCTCCTGGGGCAGGTCATGCGCCGGGACGGGGCCGCGGCCGTGGAATACGGGGAGATCGCCGGATTCGGGCCCCTGCGCGCCACCCTGGCCCAGGTTCTGGCCAGTCAGGGCATCCAGACCGGGCCCGGCAACATTCTCGTCACCGCCGGGTCCCAGCAGGCCCTTTCCCTGGTTGCCGGGCTGATCCTGCCGCCCGGATCAAGCGTGGTCGTGGAGCGTCCGACCTATGCCGGGGCCTTGGACGTGTTCCGCTCCCGGAACCTGCGCATTCACACCGTGGGCCTGGACGAGGACGGCCTGGACGTGGACGAGCTGGAAGGGATTCTAAGCCGCCACAAGCCGGGTCTCATCTACACCATCCCCAATTTCCACAACCCCACGGGCGCCTCCTTGAGCGGGCAGCGCCGCAGGCAGCTCATCAGCCTTGCCGGACGCTACGACGTGCCGGTTCTGGAGGACGATTACGTCGGCGACATCCGCTACGAGGGACACGCCCAACCCACGCTCAAGTCTCTCGACCCGGATGGGCGGGTCATCTACATGAGCACCTTTTCCAAGATGCTCATCCCCGGCCTGCGCGTGGGTTTCGTGGTCGCTGAAGGCCCGGTCTGCGCCCACCTGCTGCGTTCCAAGCGCTGCCACGACCTGGCCACCTGCAACCTGATCCAGCGGGCGCTCAAGGATTACGTGTCCGTGGGCCGCTATGCCGCCCACCTGCAACGCTCCTGCACCCTCTACCGCCGTCGCCGGGACGCCATGCTCGCAGCCCTGGAACGGCACCTGCCCTCGGAATGCTCCTGGCTGCGCCCCAAGGGCGGATTGTTCGTGTGGCTGCGCCTGCCGGGTGGAATCAAGGCCTCGGAACTGCTTCCCAAGGCTTGCGAGGAAGGCGTGGTCTACGCGCCGGGAGGAAATTTCCATCTCGACCCCGCCCAGGGCGAAGGGTTCATGCGGCTCAATTTCGCCTCCAACAGCGAGGAGGTCATCGAAGAGGGGATCAGGAGGCTGGGGATGGCGATGGGGGCGAATGATGCGGATTATGGATGATGGGTGGGTATCAGGGCGATACACCGTAGGGGCGAAAAATTTTTCGCCCCAACATGCGGACCATGGGGAAAACATGGATGCCGGGGCGATGCGTCGCGGGGCACCCGTACAAAATGTGCGGATCATGGCTTATGCTTAGGTGTCAGGGCGATACGGCGTAGGGGCGAAAAATTTTTCGCCCCTACAGAAATCGCGGGATTGTTCCGCGCCTACGCCCTGTTGTTTTTGGCGATGCCTACGATCCGCCTCATCTGGCGGCAGAGGCCCATGAGCAGGTTGTATTCGTTCAGGCGCGGGTTGATGCGATTGAAGAAGCGCTTCAGCGGCAGCATGAAGTATTCCGGGTTGTCCTTGTTGAGGAAATCGATCTCGATCAGGGTTTCGCGCAGCTGGTTGAAGAGGACTTCCCGCTCCTCACTGTTGATGTATCGATCCTTGGGCTGGCCCGCCATCTTGAAGGGCTTGGTCAGGGATTTCTTGAAGCACTCGTAGAGCACGACCATGACGGCCTGGCTCAGGTTCAGCGAGGTCAGGTTGTCGGTGGTGGGGATGGTCAGGAGCTGGTTGCAGAGGTCTGTTTCCTCGTTGGTCAGCCCCTTGTCCTCGGGCCCGAAGACGATGGCGATCGTGCCCCCGGCATTGCGCTGCTCGATGATGCGCGGGGCGGCCTCCTCCGGCGTCTGGATGCCCTGGCGCCAGCCTCCGGTCCTGGCCGTGGTGCCGTAGGCGAAGGAGTAGGGCGCCAGAGCTTCGGCCAGGGTCCCATGGATGCGGATGTTCTCCAAAAGGTGCCCGGCGTGGTGGGTGGCCAGGGGCAGGGCCTTGCCCTGGTCCCAATTCCATGGATCCACCAGCACGATCTGTCCGCAGCCCATGTTCAGACAGGCCCTGGCCACTGAGCCGATGTTCTCGGGGTACTTGGGCCGAAAGAGAATGACGTCGATGTTCTCAAGCACGACCGGGTCCTAGACGTTGAAAAGGAAGTGCACCACGTCGCCGTCTTTCAGGACATACTCCTTGCCCTCGACCCGCAGCACTCCGGCGGCCCGGCATTTGGCCTCGGTGCCGTGCTTGACGTAATCGTCATAGGCGATGACTTCGGCCCGGATGAAGCCGCGCTCGAAATCCGTGTGGATCACGCCCGCGCCCTGGGGGGCCTTGCAGCCCTGATGGATGGTCCAGGCGCGGACTTCCTTGGGGCCGGCGGTGAAGTAGGAGCACAGTCCGAGCATCTCGTAGCCGGTGCGGATGACCAGATCCAGGCCCGACTCGGTCACGCCGTAGGACGACAGGAACTCCTGGGCCTCCTCGGGCGTCAGGCCTACCAGTTCCTCTTCGATGCGGGCCGAAATCTTCACGGCGCGGGAGCCGCGGGCTTCGGCCAGGGCGCGCACCTGGCGCACATAGTCGTTGTCCTCGGCCAGGCCTTCCTCGTCCACGTTCATGCCGTAGATGACCGGCTTGAAGGTGATGAGCAGCAGATCCCTGCGCAGTTCCTGGCCCAGGTCGCTCTTCAGCTCTTCGAGCTCGGAGGCGGGTTTGCCGGCGTTGAGATGCGTGATGAGCTTCTGCAGCAGTTCCAGTTGCACGCCCAGCTTCTTGTCGCCCTTGAGCTGCTTGGAAAGCCTGTCGGCCTTGCGTTCGGCGGCCTGCAGGTCGGCCAGGATCAGCTCGGTGTCGATGATGTCGATGTCGCGGATGGGGTCCACCGAGCCGCTGACGTGGATGACGTCGTCATTCTCGAAGCAGCGCACCACATGCAGGATGGCGTCGCATTCGCGGATGTTTGCCAGGAACTGGTTGCCCAGGCCCTCGCCCTGGCTCGCGCCCTTGACCAGCCCGGCGATGTCGATGAAGTCCACCGTGGCCTGGATGATCTTCTGCGAATTCACCAGTTCGACGAGCTTGGCCAGACGCGGGTCCGGCACCGGGACCACGGCCTTGTTCGGCTCGATGGTGCAGAAGGGGTAGTTGGCGCTTTCGGCATTCTGGGCCTTGGTCAGCGCGTTGAAAAGAGTGGATTTGCCCACGTTGGGCAGGCCCACGATGCCTATGCTCAGTCCCATGCTATCTCCTTCATTCCCTTTCCTTACTCAAGCATCGTGCATCGCGGCGGACACTGCGCAGACAAGGTGCGGCGGCCGTTTTGCAATCGAGAGCGAGCGTTGACAGGAATTGGAATGGAATATTTATGATTTGCTCAAGCGTCGGATGGTCCGGACGCGAGGTGGCGAAGCCATAATATGATCGTTTCCATGACGCAAGACGAGATATGGCGTGGCAGATTGTGGTGCGCAGTCTCATCGGGTTGCAGTTTGTGGCCGGGACATGCCGGGAAAGTGGAAATAATTGTGGCCGGTTTGGAGATGAACTGGAAAAAATCGTTACCACTTCCACTGGATTGCCGCCTAATCCAGATGGAAGAATTTGAGCTTTGCCGCGAAGCGGTATAAGCCGCCCGTATCACGAATCGCGAGGGGGATTTTTATGAATGAATGCCGCATCAACCCATGCTGCCAGAGCTTAAGCTCCTTCAAAGTCATGGACGTGCTGGAGCGGGCCTGCGCCTTGGAGAAGGAAGGCCGGGACATCGTGCATCTGCAGATCGGCGAGCCCGACTTCGACACGCCCGAGTGCGTCAAGGACGCCGCCTGCAAGGCCATCCGCGACGGCCGTTGCCAATACACCCATTCCCTGGGCATCATCGAGCTGCGCGAGGCCATCTGCGCGAATTATCATGCCAAATACGGGGTGGAGGTCCATCCGGACCAGGTGCTGGTCACCGCAGGCACGTCTCCGTCCATGCTGATGGTCTTTTCGCTGCTGTTCCAACCCGGCGACCGGGTGCTGCTCTCGGACCCGAGCTATGCCTGCTATCCCAATTTCATCCGCTTCACCGGCGCGGTGCCCGATTTCGTGCCCGTGCGCGAGGAGGACGGCTTCCAGTTCCGCGTGGACAAGGTCAAGGAGCGCATGGGCGAGGACGTGCGCGGCATCCTGGTCAACTCCCCGTCCAACCCCACGGGCACCCTGGTCAGCCCGGAGGTCTACTGCGGCCTGGCCGAGCTTGGCGTGCCGCTCTTCTCCGACGAGATCTACCACGGGCTTGTCTATGAGGGGCAGGAGCGCACCGCCCTTGAATTCACGGACAACTGCTTTGTCTTCAACGGGTTCTCCAAGCTCTACGCCATGACCGGCTGGCGGCTCGGCTATGTCATCGCGCCCAAGGGGTACATGAAGCGCCTGCAGACCATGCAGCAGAACTTTTTCCTGTGCACCAGCTCCATCGCCCAGTGGGCCGGGGTGGCCGCCCTGACCCAGGCCGGTCCGGACGTGACACATATGAAGGCCATTTACGACCAGCGCCGCAAGCACATGATCGGCAGGCTGCGTGAGCTTGGCTTCGGCATCACGGTCGAGCCCACGGGAGCCTTCTACGTGTTCGCCAATGCCAAAAAATACACGAATGATTCCATGCAGTTCACTTTCGACCTGCTGGAAAAAGCCGGAGTCGGCGTGGCGCCGGGCGTGGATTTCGGACCGGGCGGCGAGGGCTACATCCGCTTTTCCTACGCCAACTCCATCGAGAACATCGAAGAGGGCATGCGCCGGCTTGAAAAATATCTGGGAGGCCTCAAATGAACATGGTCGAAGTGGCTCTGAATCAGCCCTGCTGCTCCGGATGTCTGGCCTGCGTGGAGCTGGCCCCGGAGTTTTTTGCCTATGACGAGGCCGCGCATGTGGCCGTGATTCTGCAAAACCCCTGCGAGGAAGACCTGGCCCGCAAGGTCGTGGCCTACTGCCCGGACGACTGCATCGAGATCATCGAATAGGGGAGATAAAAAAATGAACACAAAAGGGGCACTCCATGCGGGGCGCCCCTTTTGTGTTGCAGGATATGACTCGCTCAGGCAGCGCTGCGCGGGTTGACTTCGCTTTCCAATTTTTCCCCAAGATTTTGAGCCGCAATTTCAAGCTCATAGTGCGATTGCAGATTCATCCACGACTGCGGATCAACGCCGAAATAGCGACCGAGCCTGAGCGCCGTGTCCGCGCTGATGGCCCTTTTCCCGTGCACGATCTCATTGATGCGGCGAGGAGGAACGCTGATGGCCTTGGCCAGGGCATATTGCGTGATGGCCAGGGGTTTCATGAAATCCTCAAGCAGAATTTCTCCGGGATGAATGGGGTCTGGAATAAGGTTCTTCATGGTGCTTTGCTCCATTAGTGGTAATCCACGATTTCCACATCGTGCGCATTGCCGTCACGCCATGTGAAACAGATGCGCCATTGTTCGTTGATGCGTATGCTGTGTTGTCCGGACCTGTCTCCTGATAGGCTTTCGAGGCGGTTGCCCGGTGGCACGCGAAGAAAGTTCAGGTCAACCGCCGCATGCAGTTGAAGCAACTTGCGCAAGGAAACCCGGTGGATGTCCGGGGGAATTTTTCGCGACTTTCGCTCACGGAAGAGTTTGTCGGTTTCCTTGCAAGCAAATGAGATGATCATGAAGTGCTAATAACGCGTGGCGTTCATGTTGGCAACTCCGCTTGACTGCCTGATGAATCTTCTTATTGAGAAATTTTATTATTTATCTACACAATAATCCGGAGGCAGTCATGACCGCCATTTCCACCGATACCCTGGCCAACATCCTGTTCCGCCTGCACTGGGAAGAGCATGGGGTGCGCCACGAAGATAGTTTCTATGCCCAGAACGTGAACCTCTGGCGGGATGTTTTTCCTGCCGGGCTCGAGAAGGAGATTCTGGGGATGAAGGCGGGAGACTCCCGCCATGTCGACCTTAAGCCCGGTGCGCATGTGCCGGTGCGCGATATGCGCAAGGTTATGACCGTGGCCCGCAAGGCGTTCAAGGTTGCGCCCGATCAGCCGGGCATTGTCCCGATTCAGGGGCGTTTTTACCCCCAGGGAGTGCTGCGCGGACTGCCCGGCATTTATCCGCAAAACATTCAGCCCTTTCGCGTCATCAACATGGACGAGGAGACGCTGACCGTTGATCTCAATCATCCCATGGCCGATCTTGAGACGAGGCTCGAGATTGCTCCGCTAGCGGTCTGGCCCAAGACGGCGGAGTTTGGCGGGCAATGCCAGGACTGGATCTGCGCCTTGACCGATGGGCCGGGGCTCAAGCGCAGGGACAGGAAGGGTACGGATTTTGGACTGGGCGCACCCCTGGACAAGCCGCTTGGGGTGAACGACGCCGTGTTTTACGCTACTCCGCGCAAGGTCGCCCATGTGGACAGCCAGGCGCGCGAGAACATCGCCAAAGTCTATTCGCGCCTTTTGTCCGGCAGGCAAAGGGTGCTTGACCTCATGGCCGGCTGGCAGTCGCATCTTCCGGACGGCGTCACGGCCACGGGCCTGGGCATGAACGAGGAGGAGATGAGCGAGAATTCGGCCCTGTCGTCCCATGTGGTGCATGACCTGAACGCCGACCCGGCGCTGCCTTTCTCGGACCGCGCTTTCGACGCCGTGATCTGCAGCCTGTCCGTGGAATACCTGACCCGGCCCCTGGAGGTCTTCCGCGAGATCGCCCGCGTGCTCGAGCCCGGCGGGCTGTGCGTCATGGTCTTCTCCCACCGCTGGTTCCCGGATCAGGCCGTGCGGATCTGGACCGAGCTGCACGAGTTCGAGCGGGTCGGACTGGTCACGGAGTATTTTCGAGAGAGCGGACTCTGCAAGGATGTGGCCACCCTCTCAGAGCGCGGCTGGCCCCGGCCTATGGACGCACGGGACCGCTACTATCCCATGATCCAGCATTCCGATCCGGTGCATGCGGTCTGGGCAGTGCGGCCCTGACGGCTCGACTGACGCTTCCATGACTCGGCGAGGTTGAATGAAAATGGCCGCATCCCCTTTGAGGGCGCGGCCATTCTCTTTGGGCGCCGGGTGTTTCGGCTATTTCATTTCCGCCAAGCGCTTCTGGAGGGCTTCCAGTTGCGCTTGCAGGATTTCGACCTGATTTTTCAGAGCCTGCTGCTCCGTGGCCGGGTCAACAGCTCCCGGCCGCGCGAAGCGGCCCTGCGGTCCTGCCGCGAAAAAGCGGTTTCTGCGCCCTCTGCCGCCGCCAAATCCGAATCCGCCACCGCCGAATCCTCCGGCATTTGCGTAACCCGGCATCCCGGAACCGGAGCAGTATCCGGCGCCGCGTCCTGTCATGGAGCCCATGCCCATGGGTCCCGTTCCGTTACCAGCTGGCATAATACCTCCTTCCCGCCTTTCGCGGGAGCAGTTGTATGAAAATTTTTCGTCACTGCTTCTCAAGGGCCAGACGCATGTAACCGCTTAACGCCTCGTGCAGCGTGGAGACGGCCAGAAACGCGCAGTGATGATGGTCCTCCGGGATCTGCCCGGCCCTGGCCAGGACCATTTCGCCGGTGATGTCGAAAAGTTCTTCGGCCGTCTTGCCCACGGCCATCTCCGCCGCCAGCGAGCCGCAGACCACGCTTGGGCCGCAGCCGTCCGTTTCAAAGGATGCCGCGCCGACCCGGTCGCCGTCGAATCTGAGGTAGATGGCCATGCTGTCGCCGCAGGTGCCGCGTAGTTCCGCCGTGCCGTCGGCGTCGGGCATGGGTCCCATGTTGGGCGGGTTGACCCATCGCTGGTAGGCTTCCTCGCCCCAGACCGCGCGCGTGTCTTCGTTTATCGTATTCTGCATGGCCTCGATGATGCGGTCCAGATCGTCGCCCATGAAAAACCCCTTCTGTGTTTATTCAACCACTTCCGGAACATATCCATGCGGCAGGTGCGCAGTGCCCTTGACGCAGGGGATTCCCGCCGCATCTGCGGCCTGGCGGACGAGCCGGTCCACATCCGCGCAAAAGCCGGTGCCCAGGGCCCATCCGTCCTTCTGTCTGTGCGAGAACAGGCAGGTGCAGAAGTGGACGCGCTCGGCTCCCTTGCTTTTGAGTATCCTGGCCATGTCTGCCACGTTTTCTCCCGGACATCGACAGGTGAAAACGCCCGCGATTTCCGGCTCCTCGCAGCCCGCGAAACCTTCCGCGGCGGAGGAGAGCGCCTTGAAACAGGACGTCAGAGGGCATTTGGTTTCATTTTTTTCGCAACGGATGATCCCTATTTTGGACATGGGTACTCCACTTCATGGTTGTCGGTGTTGCCAGGTGCGTTCGCGTAGAAAGGGTCTTTTTCGGGCCGCGCCTCTTTGTTGCAAGCAAAGCAACGGCGATGCCATATGTCGGGTGTATTGACAAAAAATGTCTGACTGTCTGAATGTATTAGGGAAATTGGTTGTCGCAAGAAGCTGGAGAATAGTTCACCGAGGCATGACCGCAACCCAGGAAAGAACATTGGGTAGCTGAAAAGCAACTGTGCTTCGCGGTCTGAAGCAGGCTGGGAGAGTGGTCAGGTCATCTCCGGTGGGGGAAGAAGTGGAAGAAGGTGAGGGCGAGAAGCGGAGAAGTATCGGCTGCCCAGAGGACCACTGCAGAGGCAAGAGCCTATGCGAATAACAGGGATAACCTGCCCTTATTGAAAATAAAAAACTAAGGAGGTGACCATGTTCAAAATTTGTGTGTTGGCAATCGAATGGATCGTATCGCATGGGCAGACCTGCGTGCCTGCTCATTTTCCATATGGCCACACGTGCGATTTGTAGTGGCGAAATTTTTTTCGCCCCGTCCTAATAATGGTAACGAAGCTGGGCGATGAGCAGGCCATCGTCCGTGGCCTTGTAGACGAAGCGGTGTTCGTCGTTGATCCTTCGGGACCAGTACCCTTTGAGGGCGTGTTTGAGGGGCTCGGGCTTGCCGATGCCGGTGAACGGCTGGCTGGAGGCTTCGCGGATGAGCTGGTTGATCCGGGCCAGGGTCTTTGTGTCTGTCTTCTGCCAGTAAAGGTAATCCTCCCAGGCGGTTTCGGAGAAGACGAGTTTCATTCCGCCAAAGCTCTTTCCAGGCCCTGGCCGGATTCGAGTTCGGAGATGGCCTTGAGCAAGCGCATCGCGTTTTTTGGGCTGCGCAGGAGATAGGCCGTTTCTTCCAGGGCCGCGTAATCCTCCAGGGACATCATGACCACCGACTGGTCGTTGCCCCGGGTGATGATGATCGGTGCGTGGTCCTCGCAGACCTGGGTCATGGTCTGGGCCAGATTGGCGCGGGCATTTGTATAGGTGATGGCGTCCATTGTTTCTCTCCGTATGTACAATATCCTGTACATAATTCGAGCGGAGATGGCAAGGGAAGGGGGCGAAAGATTTTTCGCCCCTACAACTGCGTGACATCCAGCGTAAGTCTGGGGGGGGAGTGGTCAGGATGAGGCTGTGCGGGATGCGAGTAGGGCTTTGGAGCAGCCGCTGGCCATGATTGTGGCGCAGCCTGTCAGTTGCAGGGCGGAGAGGTTTTCTCCGAAGATGGTCCAGCCGAAGAAGACCACGGCCAGGGGTTCGAAATAGGCCAGGGTGCCGAAGGTGGCGGCGGGCAGGCGGCTTAAGGCCGCGACGGCGAAGGTGATGGCCAGGAAGCCGGGGATCAGGCCCGTGGCCAGGAGCCAGAGGGCGTTTGCGGCGGTGATTTCGGGGCGGGAGTGCAGGAAGAAGGGCAGCATGACCAGGGCCCCGGTCAGGAGTTGGTAAAAGGCGCGGGTCATGACCGGAACGTGGGGCCGGATGCGGCGGTTCATGAGGATGAAGCCCGCGTAGCAGAGCATGGCCAGGGCTGCGAGGCCCAGGCCCGCCGCATGGTTCGAGCCGTCCGCGAAATCGAGCCGGAATTCCATCATGGCCGCGAAGCCGAGCATGGCCAGGCCGATGAGCATCCAGCCCGCGAGATTCAGCCGCTCCCCCATGAAGAAGTGCGCGAAGACCGAGGCCGCGACCGGGGCCAGATAGACGAGCATGATGGCGTTGGCCATGGAGGTCAGGTTCATGGCCTGCACGTAGAAGATGATGAACCCGGCCAGGAGCGCGCCGTTGACGATGACGGGCCAGGTCGGCCAGCGTTTGAGTGTCCCGGCCTGACGGGTGGCCAGGAGGAAGACGGCCAGGAACCCCGCACCGAGCAGGAGGCGGAAAAAGGTTACGGTCTCGGCGGGCAGGCCGGTGATTCTGGAGAAAACGCCGATGGTGCCCATGAACAGGGCCGAGAGGATGGCCAGGGCGATGCCGGTTGTGTCCAAAGGGAAATCTCTCCGTTGAGCAAAAGGAAAGGACCGGAACGCATGCGCGCGCCGGTCCTTTTTCTATTCGAGGATGTTGACCGTGGCCGGGCCCCGTTTGACGGGGCGGTGGTACTGGACGTCGGGCCTGCCGAAGAGCATCGCGT
>JAEWKZ010000077.1 GCA_023393525.1 Pseudomonadota bacterium
AGCATCAAGCGCCTGGGAGCCACTCGCGAGGCCTTCGACCTGCACGGGGATCCCGCTGTGCGCCGAGGAGTTGTTCCCAAGGGTTCCGTACGCGTTGGAGCCCCAGCACCGCGATTCTCCGTCGACGATGGCGCACGAGAACGTGGATCCCGCCGCGATCGCCTGCGCTCCGCCGGTAAGATTCAGAACCTGGACGGGCGAAGCGCTCAACGTCGTGGAGTTGTTTCCGAGCTCGCCGTAGCTGTTGGAACCCCAGCACCGGACGGCGCCATCGATGATTGCGCAGGAGTGCGAGTCGCCGGTCCCGATGGACTGGACGCCCGATGTGAGCCCTTGGACTTGGACCGGAGCGAGCCGGGTCTGTCGTGACTCACAAAGTTTGAGAATCGCATCCCATCGCGGGATCAAGACGGCGGGTCGGGCGGCTATCGCGTGACAGGAGGGGGTTGGCTGGCTCAACCAGGCGCCGTTCGCACGCACTTCTTGGGCGTAGGAATCCCAAAGGCCGTGCCAGGGTCAGTTCCCGATTTGTTTGCACTAGGGGAGGGAACCGGGAACCGAAGTTGGGGCGCCCGAAAATGCGAGGCAAACCGCATCGTTGAGCGAAGTGCGCTGGTTCCGCGGCAGCAAAGGACTGGATCGAAAGGCCGTGCGTAGAATGCGCCCGCGCCAGAGTCGGAGAGGTCCCGACGTTCGCGTTCAGAGAAGGTCGAGTTGCCCGCTGTCGACCGGCGAGATGCGGCGCAGGGTGCGCCGAAGGAAAGGACAGCGCGGCATCCGGGCAAGGAGCTCAGCCATCGAGAACTGCGGGCCTTGAGAGAGGGTACGAACTGCGTTCACGAGAAAGGCGGGGACGACCCAGACCGGAACATGGTGGCGCTGGGCGATACGCATCAGCGGATCGGACTTTGTCAGGCGCGCCGGCAGGACGAGCTCCCAGTCTGGGCTGTAGAGATCGTCGAGGCGCTCTACGAATTGGGTTCTCTGTTCGATGGAGTCACCGAGCGTGACGGGAGGGTGGGCCCGCCCGTCGGATGCGACGCAACGAGCAAGCAGGCCCCGATCGGTTGCCCAAATTCCACAGGTAAGCATGCCGGGGTCTCTGCGCGCGGGTGCGCACCCGAATGCACTCATTGAAGGGTCACTTGCCGACCCAGCCGTCGTCGGCTCGGTGGACGAGGTTCTGCTCGCGGAGCGCGCGCAGGTGCTCGAGGAGGGTGGCCTTGCGGACCTTGAGCCCGTGCCGGAGTTCAAGAGTCGAGAGCGGGCGTTTGCTCGTGCGCAGCCGTTCGAGAATGGCATCGCGCAGCGGCTCCGAGGGCGCTGGTGGCGTCGGCGGAGTCGTCGGGGCGAGCACCACCAGGTGAGGTGAGGGTTCGCTTGCGAGCGTCAGACGCATCGGCGCGGGCGCGGGAGCGCCGCGGTGTTCGACGGAGAGCAGGAGTTCACTTGGGCCGGAGCGGACCAAATACAGGCCAGAGTCGTACCACGCGGCGAAATCGCCGCTGCCGCGCAGTTGCTGGCCGAGATGACCTGATGGCGACTTGCGCATGTGGTGGACGAGCAGGACGGCGACGTCGTGCTGGCGCTGTAATGCGCGCAGCGAGCCCAGCACGGCCGATACCTCAGTTGCGGAGTTCTCATCGACTCGGGCAATCCGTACAAAGGGGTCGAGCACCAACAAACGAGGACGCACCGATGCGACGGTGCGGTCGAGGCGGCGCCACTGTTCCGGGTCGTCGAGCCGCAACTGCGGCAGATCGATGAGATAGACCGGAAGATTCTCGAGGGAGATGCCGCGCGCATTGGCGACTGCCTCGAAGCGGGCGCGCATCGCCGGCAGATCGTCCTCCGCGGCGTAAAGGAGGACAGGTCCCTGGGACATGATCCGATACCGGCCGAGCGCATGGGTGCCCGAGGCAACGGAGACGGCGAGCTCCGTAGCGAGCCATGTCTTGAGGCATTTCGGGAGCCCGCCAATCACGCCGACGCCGCTGGCAGCCCAGAGGCCCTCGACCAACCATTGGGCGCCCTCCGGCTTCGGCTCGATGGAGGCCACGTGGCGAACGGGCAATTCGGACCCCGAGGCGGGGTGTGGCTCAGAGAGCCGCGCCATCAAGGGCCTCCCGAAGGTGCTCGTCGCCCACCGCGCCAGTGCCGGCGCCTGCGCGGTCGAGGGCATGGCGCGCGACTCGGTCGATCAAAGCGGGAACCCCAGCGGCGCGTTCAAACAACTCGTCGCGGAGGCCCAGGACCAGTCGCTTGGCATCGGAGGCGCCGAAGCGATGCAGAAGGAATGCATCGAGCTCGTCGCGACGCAGACCTTCGAGGCTGAGGCGCACCGAAATGCGACGTTTGAGCGGGAAGAGCGCCTGAGCATCCAGCTGGACCTTGAGCTCTGGCGTGCCGGAGAGCACCACGCTGAAAATTTGGGGAACCTCATGGCTGAATTCCGCCAATGAGCGAAGCTCCGCGAGGGTGTCGGCGGGCAGACTGCCGGCTTCGTCGATCCAGGCGACGAGATGTGCGGGCTGTGCCTGCAGTGCGTCAGCGATGACCTTAATGGTCTCGAGCGAGGAGCGGCGAGGCGTGACGCGCAAGACCTGAGCAAAGTAGCGGGCGATCCCCAGCAGCGAGACCCGCGGGGCTGAGAGGTAGAGCAACTGGTACTGATGGCGATCGAGCGAACGAGCCAACTCGCGCACGAGGGAGGTCTTGCCGGTACCCGAACGGCCGAGGACCAGCCCGTAGAAGACCCCGCGACGTAATGCGGACTCGAGCTGCTCGCGCGCGGCCAGCCAGTCGCGATACGGAAACGGGGCGAGATTGGGGACCGCCTCGGGGGCGGTATCCGTAACCGGGACGGTGGGCTTGATGGCGGGTCGTTTCATGGTTTGGTGCACCTCTCCTTGCTCTGCGCGGCGCGAAGCCGCTGTCCGAGTGCGTCGAGATAGGCCTTGACGGGACGCCCCTGGCCGAGGCTCTTGCGGATCGCCCGGAAGGCGGCCTCGGTGGCGGTTCTGGGCAGGGGACCAAGGGTGCTCCACGTTTGCTGAATCAGCGCGGCTTCGGCATCGGAGCGCGGAACCGCGCGCCCGGCCACCTCGCTGAGGATTGTGAAGACCTCCGGCAGTCCGAAGCCGGCCTCGGCGACAGGTCGGATCTTGCCCTGCCACGAGTCGTAAAGCGTTTGGAGAGGACCCTGGCCCCATCGCGCGATCGGTGGTCGCTCTCCGGGACAATCCTCGACCCGGACCGCAGCGCGCGTGAGCGGGAGGCGGCGTCCCGAGCCCGGCTCAATGACGAGCGGCACGACCTGGGGCTCGGGGTCGAGCAGAAAGGCAAGGCGCTGTCCGCGAAGTCCTTCTGGAACAAGCCAAGTGCCCGAGCGCAGATCGATCTCGCCGGTCTTCGGGTGAGCCTTCAGTATGCGCTCCTCCCGGAAGGCATCTTCGAGTCGGGCTGCGGCGACCTGCCGCGACGACGTCCGGTCCGCAAGCTCTTGCCGCGGCGTGGTCTTCAGGCCGCGGTGGTGATGGTCCTGGTAGAGGGCTTCCACAAACCCATCGAGCAGCTGTTGCAGGTGCTCGATGTCGATGACCTGCTGTCGCTTCAGCCGTTTGGTGAACCAGCCCGCGAGGGTCCGGTGGTAGGCCTCGATCTTCCCATTTGCTTCGGGATTCCTCGAGCGGACGAAGATTCGATTCACTCCGAGCTGTGCCAGGCCCGTCCGGAAGGCGACCGAGTCGAAGATGGAGGCGCGATCGGCGTAGATCCGATTCGGCAGGCCCCAACGCATTGCGGCGCTTCGGAACACGCGCACCGCAGCCGGAAGATCTGGGCTCAGGGCGATGTGCACGGCAAGGACCGCACGCGAGACGCTGTCCAAGACGGTGAGCACGTGGAACGAGAACTGCTCGCCGGAGGTCAGCCGGATGGTCACAGGCCCTTTGGCGTCGAGGTGCCAGAGATCGTGAACCTGACGCCCGACGAATCGACCCCGCTGCCGCTGAACAGCACGAGCACGTTTGAGGCGTCGGTACGTGGGATTTGCCGCGAGCCGCCGCTGAAGGGTGGACCGCGAGAGGCCAACCTCGCGACGCTGCAGATTGAGCGACGGATCGGCGCGCAGCAGCGCGAGAAGAAACGTGAAGGAGATCTCGGGATCGTCGGCCAGCAGCGCGAACGCCCTTTCGACCACGTCGTCCGGCAACCGGGCCCTGGGCTTGCCGGCGTCCTTCCTTCGGGCAGGCCGTAGGGCATCGAGGCCGCCCTCTTCGCAAAGAGAAATCCAGCGGTAGAGGGTGGCGACCGAGATCGGGCGAGAAGCGCCTGACGGCCAGATAACAGGGACGCGGGACTGAGCAGTCACGAGCGGGCCGCGCACATCGGGCGATCGGGTGGCCAGGGCCTCGGCGATGTGCTCGTGACGCCAGAGGGCGATTGCCTTCGGACTGGGACGAAAGGGATGTGCCATGGCTCCGCGACCGGCCGGTGCTTTCAGGTGCCGCAGGATCGCGATGGCCCCCACCCGAGGCGAGGTAAATGGACGTGTTGAAGGGCACCGTGCGGAACAGGAGGACCGCCTGGCGGAACCAGCGGGCGCCGAGCGAGGCCGCGTCACGCGGCCCGCCGAGATCCCGCAGCAAATCCAGCAGCGCCCACACGCTGGCTCGCCCCTGCTGCCGCTCCGTCGTGCGCGGATCCGCCACGGGTAATGCAAGGGGGGCCACTCCCCGTCGTCGCTGTGCCTCGACCGTGAACGCGGAGAAGCGCACGAGTCGAGCGTGCGACGAGAAGCCGGGGGCAGCTAGGATGGCCCGGTGGGCTAGCAGCTCGTAGAGGTCCTGCGCGCGAGCCGACACGCCCTGGAGCCACAGACGAAGCGTCAAGGCGCAGACCCCAAATGCCTTCGCGACGGCTGGGAGCGGGTCGCCGGCGCGAATGCGGTCGAGCGCGCCGACGACCACCTCCGACCCTGTCACCTTGCCGGGAAGCGCGTCGCGAGGCAGGAGCCGCTCCCTGCGCTTGCACCGCTGGCAGCGCGCCAAGGCGACGAGCAGGAACGTGAAGCTCGGAAAGGTATTGAGCTTGCGACCGACCCGGGTGCGGGTGAGCCGAGGTCCAGGAGCACCGCACCGTGAGCACCGACAGGCGGCGAGCAACTCCTCTGCCATTGCAGGACTGGCGAGGGCAGAGTCGTAGTGCGTAGAGTGAATGTCGAGTACGTGTGCCACGTGCTCGGGGGCGGCCCCGGTGGTCGGGAAGACTGTGACCGGGGCCGCCGCATACCTCCTCGAAGCACCTACTCACTCCACGGCAGGTCTCATAGTGAATGCGGGCCGAGCGGCTGCAGGGCGGCTACTCCAGGTCGCAACCGCCCGCACCCTTTGTGCCGGTGCCCTTAATCAAGCGCTTGCATGAGATGCGATTCTCAGGGACCGTGATTCACGACAGGCCGCGGACCTCCCGCAGGTGTTTTGTAGAACAAGGACTGTGATTCTCGCGGCTTCCGAACGCGAGGCCGCCATTGCGGGAGGTGCGGAGGGTTTGGTGCAGTCTGCTACACACTTACGCGCGCGACGCGCGCGCACTCGCGTGCACACGCCCACGAAAACGCACGACACACATTATTCCCTACGTACGCGTATCACCCCTCAACAACCCTCCGCACGTCCTGCGAAGCGCCCATTCCAAGAAGGAGTCTGCAGTCCTGACAGCCACTTAGGCATGCTGAGGGCACGCGGGAGGTTGGATTCAGCCCCTCCGCAAACCTCCCGCAACCTCCCGCAACCCTCCGCAGAGCGGACGACGACGTGGTCCATGGTCGCTCCGGCCCCGCCGCGGATGGAGCCACTCCACCTGCCCGCTGCAGTGAGCCCGGCGGAACCGACCGGACTCAGAAGGCCGACCCAGTGTTACAC
>JAEWKZ010000027.1 GCA_023393525.1 Pseudomonadota bacterium
CCGTGGCCACCTCCCAGTTCGAGAAGCGCGGCGTGGCCATCAACGTGCCCGAATGGATCCCGGCCAACTGCATCCAGTGCAACCAGTGCTCCTTCGTCTGCCCGCACGCCGCCATCCTGCCCGTGCTCTTGACCGAAGAGGAAATGGCCGACGCTCCCGAGACCTTTGACACCATCGACGCCATCGGCAAGGAATTCAAGGGCATGAAGTTCCGCATCCAGGTCAACACCCTGGACTGCATGGGCTGCGGCAACTGCGCCGACATCTGTCCGGCCAAGAACACCGCCCTGGTCATGAAGCCCCTGGAAACCCAGACCGGACGCGAAGTGCCCAACTACGACTTCTCGGCCACCGTTCCCTTCAAGGACAACCTGGTTCGCCGCGACACCGTCAAGGGCAGCCAGTTCCAGAAGCCGCTCATGGAATTCTCCGGCGCCTGCGCCGGCTGCGGCGAGACCCCGTACGTCAAGGTGCTGACCCAGCTCTTCGGCGAGCGCATGGTCATCGCCAACGCCACGGGCTGCTCCTCCATCTGGGGCGCTTCCGCGCCGACCACTCCCTACACGGTCAACGCCGAAGGGCATGGGCCGGCCTGGGGCAACTCCCTGTTCGAGGACGCCGCCGAGTTCGGCTACGGCATCCAGATGGCCTATGCCCAGCGTCAGGCCAAGCTGGCCGACCTGGTCGCCAAGGCACTGGAAGGCGAACTGCCCGAGGACCTGGCCGAAGCCTTCAAGGGTTGGCTGGAAAATCGCGCCAACGCCGAAAAATGCAAGGAATTCGGCGACACGATCACTGACATCCTGGCCTTCATGAACCGCGACGAACTGCTCGACGCCATCTACGAGCGCAGCGAGCTGTTCGCCAAGAACTCCTTCTGGATCTTCGGCGGCGACGGATGGGCCTACGATATCGGCTATGGCGGGCTGGACCATGTTCTGGCCTCTGGCGAAGACATCAACGTTCTGGTGATGGACACGGAAGTGTACTCCAACACTGGCGGGCAGTCCTCCAAGGCGACCCCGCTTGGCTCCATCGCCAAATTCGCTGCCGCAGGAAAGCGGACAGGGAAGAAGGATCTCGGACGCATGGCCATGAGCTACGGCTACGTTTACGTGGCCACGGTTTCCATGGGCTACGACAAGCAGCAGCTTCTGAAAGCCTTCCGCGAGGCGGAAGCCTATCCCGGACCGTCCCTGATCATTGCCTACGCACCGTGCATCAACCAGGGCCTTCGCAAGGGCATGGGCAAGACCCAGCTCGAGTCGAAGCTGGCCGTGCAGTCCGGCTACTGGCCGCTGTACCGCTTCAACCCGATGCTCGCGGACGAAGGCAAGAACCCCTTCACCCTGGACTCCAAGGCTCCGGACGGGTCCATCCAGGAATTCCTGGCCAGCGAAAACAGGTACGCCTTGCTCGAAAAGATCGCGCCCGAAGACTCCAAGCGTCTGCGCACCCAGATCGAGCGAGACTATCTGCAGCGTTTCGAGATGTACGATTACCTCTCCAAGCAGGTTCCATCGACGGCAAAAGCGGCTTCCGCTCCCGTCGCCGGATCCGCTCCGGGCGAGGGTTGTACATTGACGGCGACGGCGGAGCATTCGGGGGCCAACAAGCCTGCCGAGCCCTGCGATGACGGCCGCGCCGGCAAATAGGTAAAGGCAAGCCGCCGGCCTGAGAGGGTGGGGTCCCATTCGGGCCGGCGGTCCATTCATCAGTTTTATTGGAGGGAGATATGTCAATTTCTGTCTTGGCAATGGTGGCTTTGCTGCCCATCCTGGTTGCTCTCGTCCTGATGGTCGGCATGCGCTGGCCGTCGACGAAAGCCATGCCTTTGGCGTGGCTCGTGTGTGCTCTCGGCGCCATCGGCGCATGGAACCTGCCCGCCGGTTACGTCGCGGCTCTTTCCCTGCAGGGTATCGTGATCGCTATCGGCGTTCTGATCATCGTCTTCGGCGCCATCATCATCCTGTACACCCTGAAGTATTCGGGTGGCATGGAAACCATCCAGTACGGGATGCAGAACATCAGCCGTGACAAGCGCATCCAGGCCATCATCATCGGCTACATGTTCGCGGCCTTCATCGAAGGCGCGGCCGGTTTCGGAACGCCCGCCGCCCTGGCCGCTCCGCTGCTCTTGTCCCTGGGCTTCCCGCCCCTGGCCGCCGCGGTCATCTGCCTTGTCTTCAACTCCTTCCCCGTATCTTTCGGCGCGGTCGGAACGCCCATTCTGGTCGGCCTGAAGTTCCTCGGACCGTTGGCCAACGGCGCGGTCGAAGCCGGCACCGTCGGTCTGAACTTCACCGACTTCGGTTCCTTCGCCAAGGTCATCGGCCAGTGGGCGACCATCATGCACGGGCCCATGATCTTCATCCTGCCCATCTTCATGCTCGGCTTCCTGACCCGCTTCTTCGGCAAGAACAAGTCCTGGAGCGAAGGTTTCGCCGCCTGGCAGTTCTGCATTTTCGCCGCCGTGGCTTTCATCGTTCCCTACCTGACCTTCGCCTGGCTGGTCGGACCTGAATTCCCGTCCCTGATCGGTGGCCTGGTTGGTCTGGGTATCATCGTGGCCGGCGCCAAGGCCGGTTTCTGCGTGCCCAAGGATTCCTGGGATTTCGGCCCGCAGTCCACTTGGGACGCTGAATGGACCGGCACCATCGCCACTGCCACCAGCACCGAGTTCAAGCCCCACATGAGCCAGTTCAAGGCATGGCTGCCCTACATCCTCATCGGCGCCATCCTGGTCGTGACCCGTATCCCCGAACTGGGCCTCAAGGGCATCCTGGCCGCCCAGAAGATTCCTTTCAATGATATCCTGGGTTATGCTGGCGTGTCCGCCTCCATTGATTACCTGTACCTGCCCGGCACCATTCCCTTCATGCTGGTCGCCATCCTGACCATCCTGATCCACGGCATGAAGGGCGAGGCCGTCAAGCAGGCCTGGACCGAATCCTTCGTCAAGATGAAGGCCCCGACCATCGCGCTTTTCGCCGCCGTGGCCCTGGTTTCCATCTTCCGCGGTTCCGGCGTGGCCGATATCGCACTGAATCCCAACAGCTATCCCTCCATGCCCCTGGCCATGGCCAAGACCGTCGCCGCCTTCGCCGGCAACGCCTGGCCCATGCTGGCCTCCTATGTCGGCGGCCTCGGCGCCTTCATCACCGGCTCCAACACGGTCTCCGACCTTCTGTTCGCCGAATTCCAGTGGGGCGTGGCCCAGCAGCTTGAATTGCCCCGTCAGATCATCGTGGCCGCCCAGGTCGTCGGTGGCGCCATGGGCAACATGGTCTGCATCCACAACATCGTGGCTGTCTGCGCCGTGACCGGCCTCATCGGCCGCGAAGGCATGATCCTGAAGCGCACTTTCTGGCCCTTCCTGATCTACGGCATTGTCGTAGGCATCATAGCCAGCTTGATGAGCTTCGTCTTCCTGCCGCACCTGTTCTAAGATGCCAGGCGGTCCCGAAAGTTCGCGCAAGGCTTTCGGGACCGCGTTTCTTGAGAATCCGTAAGAATCTCACGCAAGGAGAGAATAATGATTTCGAAGAGTCTGCTCACTGAGTTCACAAACCTGCTGGGCAAGGATAACGTCCTCGACAGCGAGTCCGACCGGCACTCCTATTCATACGATGCCGCAGTGCTTGACGCGGTCATCCCGGAGCTGGTTCTGCGTCCGACAAACAGCGAGCAGCTGGGCAGAACCGTGGCGCTGTGCAACGAGAACAAGCTGCCCATGACCGTGCGCGGCGCCGGCACCAACCTGAGCGGCGGCACCATTCCCACCAAGGAGCATGGCGTGGTCATTCTGACCAACGGCCTCAACAAAATTTTGGAAATCAACGAACAGGACCTCTACGCCGTGGTCCAGCCCGGCGTGGTCACCGCCAAGTTCGCGGCTGAAGTTGCCAAGCGCGGCCTGTTCTATCCGCCGGATCCGGGTTCCCAGGCTGTTTCCACCCTGGGCGGCAACGTCAGCGAGAACGCCGGCGGCCTGCGCGGACTCAAATACGGCGTGACCAAAGACTATGTCATGGGCGTCAATTTCTGGAACGCCGAGGGCGAATACGTCAAATCCGGCGGCAAGACCGTCAAATGCGTCACGGGCCTCAACATCGCCCAGCTCATGGTCGGTTCCGAAGGCACGCTTGGCGTTTTCGATGAAATCATCCTCAAGCTCGTTCCGCCGCCGGTCGCCTCCAAGGCCATGCTCGCCGAATTCGACGACATCGCCAAGGCTTCCGAAACGGTCGCGGCCATCATCGCCAACAAGATCGTACCCTGCACCCTTGAGCTTCTGGACAATGCGACCATCAACTACGTTGAAGACTTCACCAAGGCCGGCCTGCCCCGCGACGCCGCCGCCATTCTGCTGATCGAGGTCGACGGCGGGCACATCGCCCTGGTCGAGGACGACGCCGAGAAGGTGGTCGAGATCTGCAAGAAGAACGGCGCCCGCCGCGTGCAGATGGCCAAGGACGCCGCCGAGAAGAACAAGCTCTGGGAAGCCCGCCGCAACGCCTTGCCCGCTCTGGCCCGCGCGCGTCCGACCACGGTTCTGGAAGACGCCACCGTGCCGCGCAGCCAGATCCCGGCCATGATCACGGCCATCAACAACATCGGCGCCAAGTACAAGCTGCAGATCGGCACCTTCGGCCATGCCGGCGACGGCAACCTGCATCCGACCATCCTGACCGACAAGCGCGACAAGGAGGAATTCCATCGCGTGGAGCAGGCCGTGGACGAGATCTTCGACGTGGCCCTGTCCCTGGGCGGCACCCTGTCCGGCGAGCACGGCATCGGCACCGCCAAGTCCAAGTGGCTGGAAAAGGAAACCTCCAAGGCGACCATCATCTACTCACGCAGGCTCAAGAAAGCGGTGGACCCCAACTACCTGCTCAATCCCGGCAAAATCATCGGAGGCTAGTCATGACTGCAGACGTTCATCAGCTGGCCAAGATGCTGCACGAACTCGACGACCAGATGGTCGCGTGCATGAAGTGCGGCATGTGCCAGGCCGTTTGTCCGGTGTTTGCCGAAACCATGAACGAGGGTGACGTGGCGCGCGGCAAGATCGCGCTCCTCGAAAACCTTTCGCATGAGATGATCAAGGACCCCGAGGGCGTTCAGAACAAGCTCAACATGTGCCTGTTGTGCGGGTCCTGCGCCGCCAACTGCCCAAGCGGCGTCAAGGTGCTCGACATCTTCCTCAAAGCCCGTGTCATCGTGAATACCTACATGGGCCTGCCCGCCGTCAAGAAGGTCATCTTCCAGGGCCTTTTGACCAAGCCGGCGCTCTTCAACTCGGTCCTGGACGTGGCTTCCAAGTTCCAGGGCGTGTTCACCAAGACGGCGAGCGATGTCATCGGCTCTTCCTGTTCGCGCATCGTCAACGCGCCGGTCATCGGCGAGCGGCACTTCATGCCCCTGGCCAAGAAGCCCCTGCGCAAGCTGGAACCGTCCCTGAACACCCGCCCCGGCAAGGGCGGCTACCGCGTAGCCTTCTTCCCCGGCTGCGTCATCGACAAGATCTACCCCAAGGTGGGACAGGCCGTCCTGAAGGCGCTGCGCCACCACGAGATCGGCATCTACATGCCGGCAGGGCAGTGCTGTTGCGGCATCCCGGCGCTGGCCTCCGGGGACAAGGACTCCTTCGACAAGCTCGTGCTGCGCAACCTGGAGCTTTTCGAAAAGGAGAACTTCGACTATCTGCTCACGGCCTGCGCCACCTGCACGGCGACCATGCACGAACTGTGGCCGCTGATGTCCGGAGACAAGACCCAGAGCATGCAGGAACGCATCGCGGCCCTGTCCGCCAAGGTCATGGACGTGAACCAGTTCATGGTCGACGTGCTCAAGGTGTCCATGCCCGTCGAGGGACACGGGACCAAGGTCACGTACCACGATCCCTGCCACCTCAAGAAATCCATGAAGGTTTCCGAGCAGCCGCGCGCCCTGCTCAAAAGCAACCCCAACGTGGAATTCGTGGAAATGTCCGATGCCGACCGCTGCTGTGGTTGCGGCGGCAGCTTCAACCTCCAGCACTATGATGTCTCCAAGCAGATCGGCACGATGAAGCGCGACAACATCGTCGCTTCCGGCGCCCAGGTCGTGGCCACGGGTTGCCCGGCCTGCATGATGCAGATCTCCGACATGCTGTCCCAGAACAAGGACAACGTCGCGGTCAAGCACGTCATGGAAATCTACGCGGAAACGCTTTGACGAGTCGGGGCGTCGATGCCGGGGCTTCCGCCTCCGCGTCGACGCCTTTTTGATCTTTTCAGCAGCTGGTTGAAATTTCGTTAAAAAAAAGTCATTGACTAATCAGTCTCTTTTTTTCACAAAACAACGGATTGGGTAACCAACCAATTTAACGAGTCGCCGTGTGACGCACGGTGCGTGTCGGAAAAAACCGGCTTTCAAGGAAGCACTATGGCCAGAAATCTCTACATCACGGCAACGGAATCTCGGAGCGGAAAATCAGCCATCGTTCTGGGCGTCATGCAAATGCTCCTGCGCGACATCCGCCGGGTCGGTTTTTTCAGACCCATCATCAACGATGTGCCCGATCGCAAGGATCACGATATCGATCTTGTCCTGTCCCAGTTCTACCTGGGCTTGCAGTACAACGAGACCTACGCCCTGACCATGCGTCAGGCCAAGGAGCTGGTCAACGCGGGCCAGCATTCCCTGCTCATCGAAAAGGTCATCAACAAATACAAGGAGCTGGAGAGCAAGTGCGATTTCGTGCTGCTTGAAGGCACGGATTTCGAAGGCACGAGCCCCGCGTTCGAGTTCGACATCAACGCCGACATCGCCGCCAACCTGGGCAGCCCGCTCCTGGTCATCTCCAACGCCTGCCAGAAGACCGAGCACGAGATCATAAGTTCCACCAAGCTGGCGGTGGAATCCTTTGCCGACAAGGCCGTGGACATCCTGGGCGTGGTCATCAACCGCACCGACGTTCCGGACCGCGAAGCGCTGCGCATCGCGCTCAAGAAATCCATGAACAAGCCCGACACCCTGCTTTACATCATCCCCGAGGTGGCCATCCTGGGCAAGCCCACGGTGGGAGACGTCATGAAGTGGGTGGGCGCGGAAGTGCTCTACGGCAAGGAGAATCTGGGCGGGCAGGTCGACGACATCGTCGTGGCCGCCATGCAGATCGAAAATTTCCTGAACTACATCGAGCGCGGCAGCCTCGTGGTCACGCCCGGCGACCGTTCGGACATCGTGGTCAGCAGCCTGGCCTCGCGGCAGTCGTCGTCCTATCCGGACATCGCCGGCATCCTGCTGACCGGCGGCATCCGCCCCGGTAAGAGCGTGGATCGGCTCATCGAGGGCTGGACAGGCGTGCCCGTGCCGGTTCTCCTGGGCAAGGAAGCCACCTTCCAGACCGCGCGCCGTCTCTACAACATGTACGGCAAGATCGAGCCGGGCGACCAGAAGAAGATCGCCTCGGCCCTGGGCGTGTTCGAGGAGAACGTGGCCACGGACGAATTGCGCCAGCGCCTCGACACCCGCAAATCGACCAAGGTCACTCCGCAGATGTTCGAATACGGGCTCATCGAAAAGGCCAAGAAGCACCGTCAGCACATCGTGCTTCCCGAAGGCAGCGATGACCGCATCCTGCGCGCCGCCGACATCCTGCTGCGCCGCGGCGTGGTGGACCTGACGATTCTGGGCGATCCCAAGTCCATCGCCTCCATGACGTCGCAGCTCGGGCTCAGCCTGACCGGCGTGAACATCGTCAATCCGGTCGCGTCCCCCGACTACGCCGACTATGTTTCCACCTTCATGGAACTGCGCAAGAAGAAGGGCGTTTCCAAGGAAGTGGCCTGCGACTGCATGGTCGACCCGACCTACTACGGCACCATGATGGTCTTCAAGGGCCAGGCCGACGGCATGGTCTCCGGCGCCATCAACACCACGGCCCACACCATCCGTCCGGCCTTCCAGATCATCAAGACCAAGCCCGGCGCGTCCATCGTGTCCAGCGTGTTCCTGATGTGCCTGAAGGACCGCGTGCTGGTCTTCGGCGACTGCGCCGTGAATCCGAACCCGACCGCGCAGCAGCTGGCCGAGATTGCCATCAGCTCCGCCGAGACGGCCCGCATCTTCGGCGTCGACCCGCGCGTGGCCATGCTGTCCTATTCCACCGGTGACTCCGGCGCCGGCGGCGACGTGGACGTGGTCATCGAAGCCACCCGCATCGCCCGCGAAATGGCCCCGAACCTGATGCTTGAAGGCCCGTTGCAGTACGACGCGGCCATCGATCCGGACGTGGGCGCCAAGAAGCTGCCCGGAAGCCAGGTCGCTGGCCGGGCCACGGTCTTCATCTTCCCCGATCTGAACACCGGCAACAACACCTACAAGGCCGTGCAGCGCGCTGCCAACGCCGTGGCCATCGGTCCGGTCCTGCAGGGCCTCAACAAGCCCGTCAACGACCTGAGCCGAGGCTGCACCGTTCCCGATATCGTCAACACCGTGGCCATCACGGCCATTCAGGCCCAGGCCGAAAAAGGTTTAATATAGCGAGGTTGTTATGAAAATATTTGTCGTCAATTCCGGGAGCTCCTCCCTCAAATACCAGCTTCTCGACATGGAAAGCGGGGCGGTCATGGCCACCGGCCTGGTGGAGCGCATCGGCGACGCCATGGGCAAGGTCAGCCAGAAGAACTGGCCCGGGGCCGATCGTGAAACCGAAGTGGAGCGCGAAGTCGCCTTCCCCAATCACCGTGCGGCCATGCTCACCGTGGTGGAACTGGTCGCCGGTGCAGAGACCGGCGTCATCGCCTCGACCTCCGAGATCGACGCCATCGGGCACCGCGTGGTGCAGGGCGGCGAGACCCTGTTTGAGAGCACGCTCATCGACGACGACGTGGTCGAGAAGATCCGCGAGAACTGCCATCTCTCTCCCTTGCACAATCCGGCCAACCTGGTCGGCATCGAGGTGGCCCGCGAACTCTTCGCCGGAGTGCCGCAGGTGGCCGTGTTCGATACCGAATTCCACCAGACCATGCCCGCCGAAGCCTTCATGTATCCGATCCCGTACAAATTGTACGAGGAGCTTAAAATCCGTCGCTACGGCTTCCACGGCACCTCGCACCGCTACGTGGCGCAGCAGGCCGCGGCCATGCTCGGCAAGGCCGAGAACGAGGTCAACCTGGTCACCCTGCACCTGGGCAACGGCTGCAGCATGGCCGCCGTGCGCGGCGGCAAGTGCATCGACACCTCCATGGGCCTGACCCCCTTGGCCGGCGTGATGATGGGCACCCGCAGCGGCGACATCGACCCGGCCATCATTCCCTTTCTGATGAAGGAGAAAGGGCTGAACATGGGCGAGATCGACGACATTTTGAACAAGCAGAGCGGCCTCAAGGGCATCTGCGGCATGAACGACATGCGCGACATCCATGCCGCGGCCGAGAAGGGCGACAAGAAGGCCGCCCTGGCCGTGGACATGTTCGTCTACCGCATCAAGAAATACATCGGCGCCTACTACGCCGTGACCGGTCCCCTGGACGCCCTGGTCTTCACCGCCGGCATCGGCGAGAATGACGAGATCGTCCGCGCCCGCGTCTGCGCGAATCTGGAACATCTGGGCATCAGCATCGATACCGCCCGCAACGCGGGCCGCAAGAAAGCCGCCACCGCCGTGCACGCCGACGGCAGCAAGGTCGCCATCCTCGTCATCCCCACCAACGAGGAGCTGGCCATCGCCAAGGCCACCGTCAGCGTCCTGAAATAAGAACGTCCCTCCCCCCTCCTTGCACCTTTCCGGAAACGTGTTTCCGGGGAGGTGCATTTTTTTTGTCCATTCACGATCCTTCCTTTGTCCGCGCCTGCGTCTTGATATGTATTGTTTTCTTGACCATGATATGCCAGCAGTCAGGCGGTGGCATGCATTCGGCACAGACGAGGGAACATTTCGGAGGTTGAGTGAAAAAATTTGCGTTTGGTGTGATCGTGCTCGTTCTTGGAGCCTATGCGGCTTCCGCCCATATCCTTGGCGGACAGGCCCGCGACCGGTATTTTTCGACCCTGAAGAAATATGAACGCTACGGGTTTGTCTCCCTGTCCAATCAGGGATACGAGCAGGGCGTTTTCACGTCCCGGGCGAAGACCCTGGTTGAATTGCGTTTTCCCCGCGAGGCAGGAGAGACGGGCGGGAACGCGACGCGGTTCCTCATCGACCATGCGCTGCGTCACGGGCCGCTGACACCTGTCGAGGGAGGGCTGGCTCCCGGCCTGGCCCGGATCACGAGCACCGTCGAACCCCTGGCCGAGCCTGGCTCGCAGAAAATCTTCACCGCGCTGCCCGAACTGGCCCGCACCGTTTCGGAGGTTCATGTCGGCTTCGGAGGCGATGTCGCCGGTGACGTGCGCATCCCGGCCATCGACCGGAACATCGACGGCGAGCACGTCGCCTGGGGCGGGCTGGATCTGCGCGCCGAGTACGCGCCTTCAAGCCGCAGCCTGCGCGGCCGACTGAACATGCCGAGCCTGGTCGTCAAGGCGGAGGAGGGCAGCACGGAACTTCAGGCCCTGACGGGAGAGTTCGACCTGATCGAAGTGCTGCCCCTGGTCTACGCCGGACGCGTCGACGCCGGGGTCTCGACCATGAGCATCGTACCCGCCGATGGCGAGGATGTCCGGGTCAGGAATCTGCGCTTGTCCTCCAACAGCAGCTGTGACGGCTCATTGTACAGCTTCGTACAGAATTTCGGGGTGGAGAGCGTGACGGTGGGCTCGTCGTCCTATGGTCCCGCTTCCTGCGAAATGACCGGAAAAAACATCAACGCCACGGCGCTCAGCGAGTTCCAGGCCAGCGTGCAAGAACTGTATCGCGAGATGGACGGGACCGAGTCCGACCTGCTGTACGACCGGGTCGGACAGCTTTACGCCGGGCTGTTCGCCAAAGTGCTGGCCGGAACCCCGGAACTGGCCATGACGCATCTGCGGATCGTCACGCCTTCGGGCGATCTGAAGGGCGCTTTTTCGGTCAAGCTGCTTGCTCCGGTCGCTGATACGGGGCTCAACCCGCTGTTGCTGTTGCAGCATCTCGAAGCCGGAGCGGAATTGGCCGTGCATGAGGAACTGCTCAAGGGGATGCTGCGCATCGGCATGGAAAAGGAGTTTGACGGCGAGAACCTCGAAGAGATGGTGCGACGGCGCTACGCCGAGCGGATCGAGCCCCTGGTGGCGCAGAATCTGCTCGTGCGCGAGGGCGGAATCCTCAGCGGCGAGGCCCTGTTCTCCAGTGGCCGCCTGACCGTGAACGGAAAGGAAATGCCCCTGTTCTGAGGCGGATTCTTCTTCAAGGACGCTTTATGTTTCGTTTCATCCATGCCGCCGATCTTCATCTGGACAGCCCCCTGCGGGGCCTTGAGTCCTATCCCGACGCGCCCGTGGAGCAGATTCGGGGCGCGGCGCGGCGGGCCTTCGACAATCTGGTCAACCTGGCCATCGAGGAGGAGGCGGCCTTCGTCCTCCTGGCCGGGGATCTCTTCGACGGGGACTGGAAAGACTACAACACGGGCCTCTATTTCACCCACCGCATGGGCCGCCTGCGCGAGGCGGGCATCCGGGTCTTTCTGGTGTCCGGCAACCACGACGCGGCCAGTCCCCTGACCCGCGCCCTCAGCCTGCCGGACAACGTGACCCTGTTCTCCCACAAGAAGCCGGAAACACGGATCATCGACGAACTGGGCGTGGCCGTCCACGGCCAGAGCTTCGCCGGGCGCAGCGTGACCGATGATCTGAGCCGCGCCTATCCGCAGGCCCTGCCCGGTCTGTGCAACATCGGCCTGCTGCACACCAGCCTGACCGGCCGCGCCGGACACGAGCCCTACGCCCCGTGCACCCTGGAAGGGCTGGCCTCGAAGGGGTACGAATACTGGGCCCTGGGACATGTGCACCAGCGCGAGGTCGTGCGGACCCATCCGTGGGTGGTCTTTCCCGGCAACATCCAGGGCCGTCATATCCGCGAAGCCGGGGCCAAGGGCTGCCAGCTGATCACCGTGGACGGCGGACGCGTCGCGGACGTCGATTTTCGCGAGCTCGACGTGCTGCGCTTTGCGCTCTGCCGGGTCGAGCTGGACGGTTGCGAGAGCCTTGAGGGAGTCGCGGACCGGGTGCGCGAGGCCCTGGAGCGCGGGCGGCAGGGCGCGGACGGCCGCCCCCTGGCCGCGCGCGTCATCCTTGAAGGCAAAAGTTTTCTGCATGAGCGGATACGCCGCAACGAGGAGAAGTTGCGCGAAGAATGCCGCGCCCTGGCCGCGGACCTTGGCGACGTGTGGCTGGAAAAATTCCGCATCGCGAGCAAAGCGTCGTCCGAAGGCCCTGACGAAGCGGATACGCCGCTTGCCGGTCTGCTGCGGGCCGTGGCGGAGCTGCGTCTTGATTCCGCGTCGCTGACGGAGCTGGTGCCGGAATTCGAAGGCCTGCGCTCAAGGCTGCCCGCCGATCTCTTGGGGGAGAATGATCCCTTCAACCCGGACGAGGAGGGGCTCTGCGCCGTGCGCGATGAGGTCCGGGATCTGCTCATGGCCAGACTGGCGGAGGGCGGCCATGATCATTAAGCGCCTGGACCTCAAGGCTTACGGGCCGTTCAGCGATCGCGGGCTGGATTTTGATTCGGCGCTGCCCGGCCTGCACATCGTGCACGGCCCCAACGAGGCCGGGAAGTCCAGCGCCATGCGCGCTCTGCAGGCGCTTTTATTCGGCTTTCCCCTGCGCACCGGCGACAATTTTCTGCACCCTTACGACCAGCTCCTGGTCGGCGGCTGCCTGCGCCGCGCCGACGGCGGCGAACTCCGCTTCTACCGCCGCAAAAAAAACAAGAACGATCTCTTCGACGCCAAGGACCAGCCTCTTTCCCCCGACGCCCTCGCCCCTTTCCTCCAAGGATTGGGGCAGGATCTGTTCGCCAGCATGTACGGCATCAACCACGAAACCCTGGTCCAGGGCGGGCAGGGCATCCTCGATCAGCAGGGCGAGGTCGGGCAGGCCCTGTTCGCCGCCGGGGCGGGCTTTGCCTCTTTGAAATCCGTTCTCGCCGGGCTTGACGCCGAGGCCGACGAGCTTTTCCGGCCTCGCGGCGTGAACAAGGCCATTACCCAGGCCCTCGGTCATTACAAGGAATTGCAGGCCCGCCTGCGCGGCGTCAGTCTCGGCAGCCAGGAATGGCAACGGCAATGCGCGTCCCTGGCGCAGGCGGAAGACGATCTGCGGCTGCTCACGCAGCGCAGTCAGGACCTCAGGCGTGAGCTTCACCTGCTGGAAAGGCTCGGCCGTTCTCTGCCTTTCCTGACTCAGCGGCGTCTGTATCTGGAAAAACTTCAAGCGATGGGTGAAGTTGTGGCGTTGCCGGAGGATTTCGGCATGCAGCGCCGCCGGCTCGAAGAAGAATTGCGGGCCGCGCGGGCCAGGCTCCACGGCACGCAGGAGCGCCTGGCCGAGTTGCACGACAGGCAGGCGGCCATTGGCCTGAACAGGGGCGTTTTGAATCTTGCCGACGATATCGAAGACCTGCATCTGCGCCTGGGCGAATACCGCAAGGGGCTGCTGGATCGGCCACGCCTCGAAGGCATGCGCATCGCCTTCAAGACCGAGGCTTCGAACCTGCTGCGCCGCATCAGGCCGGATCTGGATGTCGAACAGGCCGAGAGCCTGCGGCCCGGCCTGGCCAAGCGCAAGACCGTGCAGGCGCTGGGGCAGCGGCACGAGGCCGTGCGCCAGGAGGTCCGCCAGGCCGAGGAACGCTTGCGGGAAGTGCGCCGTGAACTGGGCGGCAGGCAGGCGGAACTGGCCTCGTTGGGCCTGCCTGTCGACGCCGCGTCCCTGCTGCGGGCCGTGAACGAGGTACTGAAAAAGGGCGACCTCGACGCCGAACTCGGGTCGCGTCAGGACGATCTGCTGCGTATCGAAACCGGCTGTCAGGCCGCCTTGCACAGGCTCGGGCTTTGGAACGGAACCCTTGATGAGGCGCGGTATATTACTCTGCCCCTGCCGGAAACCGTGAACGAGTTCGAGGCCGCGCTCCAGGCGGCGGACGAGGAGCTGCGGCTGCTCTCTTCGGAAGAGGACAGGACGGTCCAGGCTCTGGACGTCCTGCACAGGGACCTGCGCGCCATCGAGCACGCCGCCGTGGTGCCCTCCGAGATGGAGCTCCAGGCCTGCCGCGCCCGCCGCGAACAGGGCTGGGCGCTTTTGCGCAGGCAGTGGCTGGACGGGGAAGACGTGGCAAAGGAGAGTTCTCTCTACGCCCCCGAACATCCCTTGCCCGAGGCCTATGAGCAGAGCGTGATACTGGCCGACCGGACTGCGGACCGGATGTACCGGGAGGCGGACCGGGTTCAGAAGCATGCCCAGCTCCTGGCCGGGATCGAAGCCGCCGAGGCCGCGTTGGCCGGGCTGCGGCAACGGCGGGAAGCTGCGCAGGCCGCGAAAGAGGAATTGCTTGCCCGCTGGCTTCAGCAATGGGCCGGGGCGGGGATCGTTCCCCGTGGACCGCGCGAGATGCGGGCCTGGATCGTCAATTTCGAGGCCTTGCGCTTGCAGGTCGAGGAGCTGGACAGGACCAGGGCCGAGATCAACGCCAAGCAGCGGGGGCGGCAGGAGCTGCGCGCGTTGCTGGATCAGGAACTGGCCCTGGTCGGCGAAGGGGCGGAGCTGCCCGGAGCCCGACTGGGCGAGGCGCTGCGCAGGGCACAGGCCGTGGCCGAGCGGCTTCGCGACGGCAATGCCCGGCGCGAGACCCTGCAAAAAGCCGTGCGTGAACTGGAAGCGGCGGCGGAGCGGGCCGAAGCGGGCCTGGAGACCGCGCGGCGCAACCTGGAGGAATGGCGGGCGGCCTGGGAAGAGGCGCTTGGCTTCATGGGGCTGTCCGGCAACTCCTCTCCGGTCGAGGCCGCCGATTATGTGGACACGGTCCAGGAATGCCTGGCCAAGCTGCATGAGGAGTCCGAGCTGCGCAAGCGTCTCAAGGGCATCGACCGCGACGGTCAGACTTTTGAGAACCGGGTGCGCGAACTGGCCGCGCTGGTCGCTCCGGACGCGGCCCGGCTCGATGCGGCCCTGGCCGTGGCGCAGATGAAGGGCCTTTTGGGGCAGGCCGTGCGGGAACACGCGGTCTGGTCGCGGCAGGAAGAGGAAATCGCCGCCCTGGACAGGCAGGTCCTTGCCGACCGGGAGGAATTGCGGATTCTGGAGGAGGGCATGGCCGCGTTGCGCGCCCAGTCGCGCTGCGACGACGACGAATGCATGATCCTGGCGGAAAGGCGTTTCGCGGCCCATGTCGAGGTGCGCGGCAAACTCGACGAGGTCGAGTCGAATCTGGCCGCCATCGCCGAAGGTGGCACCCTGGAGGATCTGGAGGCCCAGGCTTGCGCGCAGGACGCCGACGCCCTGCCCGGAAAGATCGCGGCCTTACGCATGGAGCTTGAACAAGAGATCGAGCCGCGCATCCGTCCCCTCGCGGAAAAGGTCGGGCAGGAAAAGAACGAACTGGCGCGCATGAACGGCGATGACGCCGCCGCCCGCATCGCCGAGGAAATGCAGGAAACCCTGGCCGGCATCTCCCGCATGACCGACCGCTATATCCGGCTGCGGCTCGCCTCCAAGGTGCTGCGGGCGGAGATAGAGCGTTTCCGGGCCGCCAACCAGGGGCCGATGCTGGCCATCGCGTCAAACCTTTTCGCCAAATTGACTCTGGGCTCCTTCGCCGGGCTGCGGGCGGACATCGACGAGGCCGACCGGCCCGTTCTCATCGGCGTGCGCGAGGGCGGTCTGCTGGTCAAGGTCGAGGGCATGAGCTCCGGGACCAGGGATCAGCTCTATCTGGCGCTGAGGCTGGCCAGCCTGGAGCTGCGTTCAAAAAACACGGAGCCCATGCCGTTCATCGTCGACGACATCCTGATCAATTTCGACGAAGAACGCTCCCACGCGACTCTTGAAGCGTTCGCCGCCATGGCCGAGCGCACCCAGATCATCATGTTCACCCATCAGGCCCACATCGCGGACCTGGCCCGCTCCCTGGGGCGGGAGGACCGGGTGTTCGTGCACGGGTTGTAGGAACCGGAGCGGGGCGAAGGCCCTTCGTGGTGGTCGGTGGGCGCGTGGGCGGGACTGGCCGGAGCCGGAGTGTCGAAACTCCCTCACCGGCCTCGTAATGTTTCCCCGCTGCGTGCAGTGAACATCGGCCTGCGCTGCGTACGTTGCAGCAGCGGGGAAACAAACGATGCCAGGATCGGTCAGACAGTCGACCCTCCGGCTCCGGCCAGCCCCGCCCAGGCTTGGTGACAGTGCGGACAGAGGTTAGCGCTGTCTTTTCCTCTTTTTATGGCTTTTGCGCCTCAACCCGCATCCCGTCCTTCAGCGTGTCCGGCGGGTGGAGGATGACCGTTTCGCCTTCGTCCAGGCCTTCCCGCACCTCTGCTTCCAGTCCGTTCTCACGTCCGACGACGAGTTTCCGCAATACCGCCTTGCCCCCTTCGAGTACGAAAGCCCGCCATTCGCCGCCGTGCCGGAAAAGGGCGCCAGTTGGCACCTGCAGCACGTTCTCCCCCTGCCAGGTCACGATACGGGCCTGCACGCCGTAGCGGTCTCCCAGCAGCACTCCGGGCGGCGGAGTATTGACGAGTTCGGCCCGTACCTTGACCCGTTGCTCCTCCACGCCGATGGCCGAGACCTTGGTGAACCCGCCGGGTTCCACCACCGTGACCCTGGCCTCAAGGCTGCCTTCGCCGCCCCAGTGCTCGATGCGGGCCAGCGCTCCGGGTGCCACCGCCACCGCGTCCGTGGACAACAGTTCGATCTCGACCTCCAGATCATTCGGGTCGCCCACCTCCATGATGGGCGTGGACGCGGTCACGGAGCGGGCGTTTTCCTCCATGACGGCCAGCACGTATCCGCTCACAGGGGCCAGGATGGGCACGCTCTCGCCGTTCTCCGGTATCGCGCCCCGGGTCAGCATTGCCCTGGCCGCTGCCGCCTCGTGTTCGGCCACCTGCAGGGCGAAGGTCGCGGCCAGCACCCCGCGTTCCAGAACGCGCACCTGATTTTCGGCCCGGTCCCATTCCTGGCGGGCCACGGCCCCGCTTTGAAGCAGCGCGTCCATGCGCCCAAGCTCCGTGCGGGCCAGTTTCAGACTCGCGTCCACACGCTGGGCCTCGGCCCGCCGGGCCTTGACCGCGGCCTCGGTCGCGTCCACCCGCGCCATGGCCTCGGCTCTGGCACGCGGGTCCAGGAAGGTCGAAGCCACGGGGGTGAGCACGGCCAGCATGGAACCGGCTTCCACATGTGCCCCGGCGCGCAGTTCCACGCGTTGCAGGTGTCCGGCCGTGGGCGGATAGACGAGGTAGCGACTGCGGATGCGCGTCTTGCCCTCCTCGGTCACGCTGACGGTCATGGGCCCTTTGGCCACGGCGGCTGTCTGCACGGGCAGGGGCGTGGGCCAGAATCCGTAGGCCAGCAGCCCGGCCAGGATCAGGAGGATGGGGATGAGGATGCGCCACGGTCGGCGCTTGCGTGCGGTGTTCATTCGGGAGCCTTCAGCACGGAGAGCAGTTGCAGGTTCTTGATGCGGCGGCCGACCACCAGAAATGACGCCAGGGAGGATGAGAGCACGATGAGCACGCCCGTGGCATAGGCGCGGTCCGTCAGCACCAGCGGCATGCGCACGGACTCGGTGTTGGCCGTCATGACCAGGATGCGGGCCAGCTCGGTCCCGATCCACAGCCCGGGCGGCAGGGCCGCCAGGGTCAGCACCGCGAGCTCCGAAAGCAGGACGACGGTGGTCTCGGCCTCGGAGAAGCCCAGCACGCGCAGCGTGGCCAGGTCGCGGGTGCGTTCGGACAGGGCGATGCGCGCGCCGTTGTAGACCACTCCGCAGGACACGATGATGGCGAAACCGAAATACACGGCCTGGACCACGCCCATCATGTCGCCCATGGCCGACTGGAAGCTCTCCCGCGCCGAGGAGGTGAACACGGCCGAGGCGATGGCCGGAGTGTCCGACACCTCGTGCAGAAAACGGTCCCGGCGATTCTCGTCGAGGACGAGATGCGCCCCGCTTATGACCCGTTCCTCGCCCATGAGCCGCCCCAAAGCGTCAAAGTCCATGTACGCGCCCACCCCGGCGAAATCGGTGATGGTCCCGGCCACGAACGTTTCAAGCACCGGACGCCGTCCTTCCTGGACCTCGATGCGTACCGGGTCGCCGGGGACGAGCTTGAGCACCTCGGCCAGCTTTTCGGACAGCATCAGGCCCGACAGGGGCAGGTCCACGGTCCGGCCCTTGGCGTCGAGGAGGAGGTTCAGGCGCGCGTCTGGCAGGCGGCCGGTCAAACCGACGCGGCGCTCCAGCAGGCCGCTGACGATGCGGCCCTGCACCACGCGGAAGGGCTCGGCGTGCATGACTCCGGGCATGGCGGCCAATGCGTGCAGGGCGGACGAGGAACCGGGTTCGATGAGGGTCACGGTGGCGTCTTGGCGCTGGGCCAGCCGCCACTGGAAGTCCATGAGGTAGTCGATGCCGTCGCCCATGGCCCCGGGCACGATGGGGATGGCCGTGGCCATGGCCAGGCCCAGGGTCGTGAACAGGGCCTGCCAGGGTTTGCGCTCCAGGTTGCGCAGGGCCATACGCTGGGTCGGGGAAAGCAGACGCAGGAGGCCCATGCGCTCCAGCAGCGACGGTCCGAAATGCGCCGGAGGCTCCGGTCGCATGGCCTCGGCCGGAGGCAGGCTCACGGCCTGACGCACCGCGCCCAGCACCCCTGCGAAGGACGCCCCGGCGCTGGCGGCCAGGGCCAGGGCCAAAGCCCACCAGTCGGGCCTGAAGACGAGGGTAGGGAACTGGAAGAAGCGGTGGTAGATTTCCACCAGATTCTGCCCCAGCCACAGACCGACCACGGAGCCCATCAGCGTTGCGGCCAGCACCGCAGCCAGGGCGAACTGGAAATAGTGCCAGCCCACGGCCGCCGAGGAGTAGCCGAAGGCCTTGAGCTGCGCGATCTGTTCGCGTTGCAGGCGCACCAGCCGCGTCAGGGCGGCGCTGGTCATGAAGGCGGCGATGGACAGGAAGATGATCGGGAAGGCGATGGCGAACCCTTTCAGCATGGCGATACGGTCGTCAATGAGCTTGGTCGAGACGTGCTCGGAGCGGTCGAAGGCCACCAGCGCGCCGTACGGGGCCAGGATGCGGTCCAGTTCTTTCTTCACGGGCCCGGTTTCGGCTCCCGGGGCCAGGGTCAGGATGACGCTGTTGAAGGCTCCGCTCAGGTCGTAGGCCTCGGCCAGAGCTCCCTCGCTCATCCAGAAGGTGCCGTAGCGGCGGCTGTCGGGCACGGTCTCGCCGGGCCTGGTCTCATACACGAACTCGGGCGAGATGCCCACGCCGACGATGCGCAGCGTGGTGCGTGCCCCGTGCATGGTGGCCTCCAGGGTATGACCGGGCATGAAGCCGTGGGCCTTGGCGAAGGGCACGCTGATCACGACCTCGTGCGCGCTGTACGGCTCGGGCAGGCGGCCCAGGCGCAGGTGCAGGCGATTGACCTCGGTCTGGCGGCCGTCGGGCAGGGACAGCACCAGGCCGTCGCCCGGTTCGCGCAGGCCGGGCAGGTGCAGGGTCAGGGTGCCCTTGATCCGCGTCTCCAGGGCCGCCGCGCCATCGATCATCCTAAGGCGCGGCTTGATGGCGTTCGGGGCGCGTTTGAGGTCGCAGAAGACATCCGACAGCCGGTGCGAAGCGTAGTATTCGTCCCGCGCGGTTTCCAGGGACATGACCAGCCCGCGGGCCATGATCATGACCATGAGCCCGCAGGCCATGACCAGAGCCACGGCGGCCATCTGCCCCTTCATGGACCACAGGTCGCGCCGGAGTTTCACGTTCAGGGCGTTCACCAGACCAGCTCCTCCGCCCGGCGGCGGGTCCCGTTGGTCCGGATGTCGGTGATGCGGCCATCCGAGAGCAGGATGACGCGGTCGGCCATGTCCGCGATGGCCACGTTGTGCGTGATGACCACGGCCAGGGTGCCAAGATCCGCGTTGATGCGCTCGATGGCCGTGAGCACGGTTATGCCGGTGCGCACGTCCAGGGCGCCGGTGGGTTCGTCGCAGAGCAGCACGTCGGGGTTCTTGGCGATGGCGCGGGCGATGGCCACGCGCTGCTGCTCGCCCCCCGAGAGCTGGGACGGGAAATGGTCCAGCCGGGGAGAAAGTCCCACCAAGGCCAGGGCTTCTGCGGGGTCCATGGGATTGTCCGCGATGTCGGTGATGAGCGCCACGTTCTCGCGGGCCGTGAGGCTGGGGATGAGGTTGTAGAACTGGAAGATGAAGCCCACGGATTCTCGGCGGTAGGCGGTCAGGGTTTTTTCGTCGGCATGGGTCAGGTCCCGGCCACGGTAGGACAGGGTGCCGCTGGTGGGGGAATCGAGGCCGCCCAGGATATTGAGCAGGGTCGACTTGCCGCTGCCCGACGCGCCCAGGAGCACGACCAGTTCGCCCGGAAAAAGGTCCAGGCTGACCCCGGCCAGGGCCCGCACTTCCACGGACGCGCCGGAATGATAGACCTTGGTCAGGTCTTGGGCGTGGAGGAGGGGGGCGGGCGGTGGTGCGGTCATGTCAGGGGGCTCCGTGTTTTGTGCGGTTTTACTGAAGCACAATGGGGCCTTGAGGTCAATTTGCGCAGGGGCAAAGGCAGAGGAGATTGCGGTGGCACGTCCACATTGTCCCTGCCGTCCACGTCGTCCATCCCGTCCATTCTTGCAAAAGTGGCGCAGGACGTCGTGGAAGAATTTGGGCTTGCTCAGGGCGTCGCGTTCCGGTTCGCTCCGGAAAGGTCTCTCGAAACTCCTTCGCGGGCCTCGTAAGGTTTACCCGTCGCGTGCAGGGCGATTGAGCGTGGAAAAGTGGGGGGCGACGGGAAAACCAACGATGCCTGGCTCAGTCAGACAGTCGAGAGCCCTTTCCGGAGCGAACCGGAACGCTTTGGCTCGGGTAATGGCGGCGGAAATCAGTTTATCAGGCCCGGAGGCTTTGGCTCGGAAAATGGCGGTGGAAATCGGTTTAGCGGGTATGGCAAGCCGCCAAAATCCTTCCGCCAGCGCGTCAAGGCCCGTTGTCGATGCGGTCCTCAGCCTCGTCGGCTGTCTGACTGAGCCAGGCATCGTTTGTTGAATTGTTGCCTGAAGGGCTGTCCGGATTTTCCGCCCTGCACGCAACGATTCAACTCTACGAGGCCGGTGAAGGAGTTCCGGCGGGGCTGAGGACCGCATCGACAACGGGCCGCGTGCCGTACATCTCAAAACTTATGAAGCTCCAACGGGGGTTAGAGCTACACTGACAAAATGGTGCGCGGAAACGTTACTGCACGTGACAGCTGTTGCAGGCCAGGGGGGCGTCGCTGGGGCCCTGGCGCTTGAGTTCGCGGTGACAGCCCACGCAGCTCTTTTCCTTGTCCTGGGTGGTGTGGAAGGTCCGGTAGACCGAGGAAACTTCCGTGCGATCCTTGATGTTGTCGTGGCACCCTTCGGTCATGCAGCTTTCGATGGCGTAGGTGTCGGCCACGGTGTGGTGGCACTGCTGGCAGGCGATGTCCATGTGCGAGGCGTGGTTGAAGGTCACGTCCCCCTTCTTGGGCGTGTAGCCTTCAAACTGCTGCGGGCTCATGGTCACGCTTTCGGGAATCTCGAAAGTGGCGCTCAGGGCGACAGCTGCGCTGCCTAAAATAAGAAGTCCGACCAGGGCCAGCGTACGAAGACGGTTCATTGTTTCCTCCTTGAATGTTCCAGATCCGGCCCCCATGCCTTTTTGGTCCCGGCGATGGGAAAGGTTTTGGGGGGTCCTTCGGCAAAGTTTTTTCTTTATATTCTTAGCTGCTGGAGGGCAAGGTCTCAAATGTGAACGTTCTCACGAGGCCAGGCTGTGGCGCGAATTCACGTGTAATCCGGATTTGTGGCGGCTTCTTCGTCTTGACAGGGAGCCAGCCGCAAGTAGGACTTTCTCCGTGCCACAAGATATCGCCGTCCTTTCGCTCGGCGAACGGCCTTCACCGAATCGTATCAAGGAGACCTCATGCCCGATCCGCAGCCTTTGGAACCGCTGGTGCAGATGGATATCATCAAGGTCACGGCCGGCGGCCCGGCCCATGAAACCGACGTCGTGGCCACGGAAGTCCCCGTGACCATAATGAGCGGCAACACGGAGATCGCCACCCTGATGTGCACGCCCGAACATCTCGATGATCTGGCCCGGGGCTTTTTGCATACCTCCGGGCTGCTTGGCGATCCGGACGATTTTTTGTCCTGTGAAGTCGATCCGGCTGTCTGGGCCGTGAACGTGCGTCTGGCCGTGGCGGTGCAGCCGGAGCAGCTCTCCCGCCGCACCTTCACCTCCGGCTGCGGCAAGGGCGTCATCTTCGCCAGCGCCCTGGAACAGGCCGGGAGCGATCCGCTGCCCGCCGGGTTCACCCTGCCCGCCGGGCGCGTGCAGGAGCTGGCCAACTGGTTCCGGCGTTATTCGGACCTGCACCACGCCACGGGCGGCGTGCACACCGTGGCCCTCAGCGCGGAAGGACAGGATCCGGAACTGATCCGCGACGATGTCGGCCGCCACAACGCCGCCGACAAGGTCGTGGGCCGGGCCCTGGCCCAGGGCGTGAACCTGGCGCGCACGGTCATGATCACCTCGGGGCGCATCTCCTCGGAGATCGTGCACAAGGGCAGAAAGGCCGGCATACCCATCCTGGTTTCCCTGGGCGCGCCGACCCACCAGGCCGTGCTCCTGGCCCGGGACATGAACCTGACCCTCATCGGGTTCGCACGACAGAACCGGTTTTCCATTTTCTCGGCTGCGGAGCGCATCCTGTGAACGTGTGCTTTCGACTGCGGGCGACACTGTGGATTGTGGCGGTGCTGCTGTTGATGGGCGGATGCCTGGAGCAGGATGGCCGCCTGCTCGATCCCGCCGCAGCCGTCGAGATCATGCGCCAAAACAAAGACAATCGCGCCTTCGTCATCCTGGACGTGCGCACCGAGCAGGAATTTCGGCAGGGGTACATCGAGGGGGCTGCGCTGCTGGACTACTATGCGCCTGATTTCAGGGAGCGTTTTGCGGAATTGGACCGTGATGCGACCATCTTCATGTACTGCCGCAGCGGCAATCGCAGCTCGCATGTGCTGAAAATGGCTGACGATCTCGGGTTCAGGAACGTGTATGACCTGCGCGGCGGGATTCTGGCCTGGAGAGAGGCGGGGCTACCCTTGACGAAGTGAGACGCGAACCCGGGCATAGCGCCGGGTCCGCGTGCGTGGTTCGGAACATCGGGACTGCTATAACGTGATGACTTTGTCCGCCACCTGCTGACTGGTGACCACGTCGAGCATGTTGGTGACCTGGCCGACTTCCTTCTGATCCATGAGCTTGAAGAACTCCAGGCAGGTGCCGCAGACCAGAATGGATACGCCGGCGGCTTCGAGTTTTTTGAGCGCCTCTATGGCCGGGTTTGCCGCCGTGGCCAGCTTCACCGCGCCGTTGACCATGATGATGCGCCACAGGGCGTCGCCAAGTTCCGGCAGGGTGTTCAGGAAATTGCCCATCAGCCGGGAGCCCAGGGTGTCGTCTCCCTGGCCCATGGTGTCGGAGGTCAGAAAGACCAGAATCTTTGCGGCGCCGTCCTGTCTGGACTCTGCGTGCGCCGGTGACGTCTGAACGGCAGGGGAGGCGTCGGTGGAACCGGCCTGGGAGGCCTTGATGATCCACAGTTTGCCGTCCTTCTTCGTTTCGTCGACGCGCATGCCCTTGCTGGCAAGATAGCGGCTGACGTTGTCCATGGCCGCCTCGTTGTCGACGATGACTTCCATTTTTTGAGGCGTTTGCTCGTCCAGAAGCCGCTTGCAACGCAATACGGGGTTGGGGCATGGTTCGTTTTCGCAATTGAGGACGATGGGCATGGCGGGGCTCCCTTTTTTTAAGGATGATTGACGCGGCCCCGGCTTCTGGTCAAATCGTTTAAACCTATACGTTTTTTATTTATCCATCGAGATAATCGATCCTCTTCCGGTCCGATAAGGAGTTGCATGGTGCGGGTTCCCGTTTCTCCCAGGTTTTTAGGTACCGCTTTGGCCTGGCTTGTGCGTCTGTGGCACCTGACCCTGCGTGTGGAGCGTATCAATACCGCTGTCTTCATGGACCCGCAGCTTCGCGCCAAACGGCCCGTGATCATGCTCTGGCACGACGAGATTTTTCCGCTCATCCCGGCCCACGCCGGAGAACGCATGGCCTGCGTGGTCAGTCAGAGCAAGGATGGGGAAATCCTGACCCGGGTGCTGGAAAGTTTCGGATTCATGACCGTGCGCGGTTCCAGCTCGCGTGGCGGCATGCGGGCCCTGATCGCGGCCAGGCGGGTCATGGACGAACAGGGCGTGGGCGTCATTTTCACCGTTGACGGTCCGCGCGGGCCGCGTCACAAGGTCAAGCCCGGCGCGATCTTTCTGGCCCGGCACGCAGGTTCGCCCATCGTCCCCGTGCGCGCGGTGATGAGCCGGGCGAAGGTCTTTCACCGCGCCTGGGATAAATTCCAATTGCCGTGGCCGTTTTCCAGATGCACCATCATTTACGGAGATCCCGTCGTCCTGCCCGATCCCGGGGATGACGCCGAGGAAATGCAGAGGCAGTGCGAACAACTTGAGCAGATCATGAACTCTCTTGGAAAAAGCGCGTGAGACATATAGCCTACAATGCTTTCATGGCCATGGGCGCGTCCGTGTCGCTTGCGCGGCTGCATGCCCTGGGAAACGGGATCGGCAAGCTTCTGTGGGCCGTTCTGCCCGCGCGGCGCAAGGAGACCACGGTCTGCATGCAGGAACGCCTCGGCCTGAACGAGCGTGAGGCCAGAGCGCTGGCCAAGGCCAGCTTCCGGCACAGCGCCTGCTCCTTTCTGGAGCTTTTTCACGCCCGTTACATGGACCACCGCTTTCTGGAAGAGCGCATCGAATACGAGAATCCGGAACTTTTCGCCCGCATGGGCTCCACATTGCGCCCTGTCGTGGGCGTGACCGGGCATCTTGGATGCTGGGAACTCTTGGGCGGAGTGCTCAAGCGCTTCAACAGCAAGACCGATTGCCAGGTCGTGGCCCGACTGCCCAAGGATGCGGCTCTGGCCGATCTTTTGATGCACATGCGCAGCCAAAGCAAAATCCGGGTGCTGCCCCATCGCGAGGCCGCGACCGAAGCCTTGGGAAAACTGCGCGGCGGCGGGCTCTGCGCATTTCTGGTCGACCACAACTGCAAGAGGGCCGAGGCCCAGTTCCTGCCCTTTCTGGGCAAGGTCGCAGCCGTGAACAAAGGCCCGGCCATCCTGGCCCTGCGCGCCAAGGCCGAGGTCTGGCCCTTTTTCCTCATTCGTCTGCCCGAGGGCCGCTTCCGGGCAGTGACCCTGCCGTGCCTGGATACGGCCACGCTTGAAGGCAGCAGGGCGGAACGCATCGAACAGATCTGCCGTTTTTATACCGAAGCCGTGGAAAAGATGGTGCTGCGCTATCCGGAACAGTGGTTCTGGATGCACAGACGCTGGAAAACGCGGCCCTGACCGGATTTTTCCAACAAGACGAGGTGAACATGCCCATGAACAGCCTGCTGCATGCCGCCCGGGGCGAGACTCCGGTGGATTTGTTGATCCGTAACTGTCAGGTGGTCAACGTCCTTTCCGGGGAGATTCATCCCGCAAGCGTGGGGGTGAAGAACGGGGCCATCGTCGGTTTCGGGGAATACGAGGCCGAGGAGATCGTGGACGCCTGCGGGCGATACCTTTGTCCGGGGCTGATCGAGGGGCACATCCACATCGAGTCCACCCTGCTCGATCCCGTCCGCTTCGCGCAGGTGGCGGCGGCCCATGGCACTGCCGTGGTCGTCTGCGACCCGCACGAGCTGGCCAATGTCCTCGGGCTGGACGGAATCAGGTGGCTTCTTGAGATCACCCGCGACCTGCCCCTTGATATCCGCTGCATGATGCCTTCCTGCGTGCCGGCCACGCACCTGGAGACCGCCGGAGCGACCATCACCGCCCAGGACATCGCGGCCATGTTCAAGGAATATCCGGATCGCATCCTGGGCCTTGCGGAGATGATGAACTATCCCGGCGTATTGTATCAGGACCCGCAGGTCATGGGCAAACTCGTCGCGGCCGGGGACCGTCCCGTTGACGGGCACGCTCCGGGCCTTTCGGGTTTCGACCTGAACGCCTATATCCTGGCCGGGCCGGGCAGCGATCACGAGGCCTGCCATCTGGACGAGGCCCGGGAAAAGCTGCGGGCGGGAATGCATGTCATGATCCGAGAGGGCAGTTCCGAAAAGAACCTCTTCGACCTGCTGCCGCTCATAAACGATTTCAACAGCCAGAACTGCTCCCTGGTCACCGATGACCGCCACTGCGACGACCTCTTGCGCGACGGCCACCTGGACCACACCATCCGGCTGGCCGTGAGCCGGGGGCTGTCCCCCTTGCGGGCCATTCAGATGGCCTCCATCAACACCGCCCGCTATTTCGGCCTGCGCCGCAGAGGGGCCGTGGCACCGGGCTACCGGGCGGATTTCGTGCTGCTTGATGACCTTGCGTCGTTTTCCATCTTCCAGACCTATCTGGACGGAAAGGTGATCGAGCCCGCTTCCTGGCGGCCCGCCGCGACAGGCCTGACCGTTACCAAAAGCGTGCATCTGGGCGAGATGGGACCGTCCTGCCTCGAAATGCCCGCCCCGGTTGCCGGGAAGAAAGTCCGCGTCATCCGCACTGTACCGGGGCAGATCGTGACCGAGATGGACATGGTGGAGCCGGTGATCCGTGATGGTCTGATCATGGCGGACCCCGAAGGCGATGTGGCCAAGCTGGCCGTCTTCGAGCGCCATCACGGCAGCGGCGGCGTGGGGCTCGGGCTGGTGCGGGGCCTGGGACTGAAAAGCGGCGCCATTGCGAGCACCGTGGCCCACGATTCCCACAATCTGATCGTGGCCGGCGTCTCGGACTGCGACATGCTCCTGGCCGTGCGCACATTGGCGGAGTGCGGGGGCGGGTTCGTCTGCGTGCGCGACGGCTGGGTGCTCGATCTGCTTCCCCTGCCTTTGGCCGGCCTGATGAGCGATCAGGAACCCGAAGCCGTCGCCACCGGCCTGGACCACCTCAACGCCTCCGCTCGCGAACTGGGCTGCCCGGAGCACATCAATCCGTTCATGCAGCTTTCGTTTTTGTCCCTGCCGGTCATTCCCCGACTTCGTCTCACCGACAAGGGTCTGGTCGATGTCGAGGCTTTCGCCATGGTTCCCTTGTCTGGATGATATCTCATCATTGACGATTCCGCTTGTTATCAATAATCAATCCTGTTTTTGGTCAACTCAATATCTGGAGCATATATGTGGAGTCGTCTGAGCCTGACCTGGAAGGTTTTGCTGATCATTGTTTCAGGGCCGATCGTCCTGGCCTGCATCATGGCCTATCTGCATATTGCCGATATCAAGGCGTCCGCCATCAACGGCCGTCTCAAAGAGAGCCGCTCCGTGGTCATGATGGCCGAATCGGTGCGCGAGGACATGGCGCACAAGCATAAAGTCGGCGTGCTGCGGCCTCTCGACGAGCTGCGCGAGGATCCAGCGAAACTGCTGCATGCCGTGCCCATCGTCACGGCCATGAACACGGCCGCGGCCAAGGCGGCGGAGGCGGGCTACGAATTCAGGGTGCCCAAGGAAAGTCCGCGCAACCCGAAGAACGAACCCAACGCCATGGAAAGGGAGATCCTGTCCGAGTTCTCGCGCACCAGCCTGCCGGAAAAAGTCATCGTCGAGAAGGACAGGCTGCTGTACTTCAAACCCATCCGTCTTTCCGAAGACTGCATGTACTGCCATGGCGACCCCAAAGGTGAAATGGACCCCACGGGTGGCGTGAAGGAAGGCTGGAAGGCGGGCGAGGTGCACGGGGCCTTTGTCATCATCTCCTCCCTCAAGGAGGCCAACGAAGCCGTGACCGTGGCCGCGCTCAGCGTGGGCGCATGGACTTTCGGCATTTTGGTCCTGCTCGGTTTTTGCGGGTGGATGCTGGTCAGGGCCAATTTGCTCAGGCCCCTCAAGGCCACCGGCGACTTTCTGGAGCGCATGGCCACCGGCGACATGAGCGGCCAGGTCGAGGTTCGCAGCGGCGACGAGCTGGGCCAGATGCAGACGCATTTGAACAACATGGCGAGAAGCCTGCGCGGCATCGTGACCGACATCGCCGGGCGGGCCAAGGTGCTCATGGGGTCTTCGGCGGAGCTTGAGACCATGTCCGACGGACTGCTCAGAAACGCCGAAGAACTGTCGCACAAGTCCAACACCGTGGCCACGGCTTCGGAAGAGATGAACGCGAACATGAACACCGTGGCCGCCGCCATGGAGCAGGCCTCCATCAACGTCGGCACCGTGACCACCGCCGCCGAGGAGATGAGTTCGACCATCCACGAGATAGCGGGCAACACGGACAAGACCCGCGAAGTGACCGAGCGGGCCGTGGAAAAGGCCACCTCGGCCTCGGAGAGGGTGGATAAACTGGGCATCGCGGCCAGGGAGATCGGCAAAGTCACCGAGGCCATCAACGCCATTTCCTCCCAGACCAACCTTCTGGCGTTGAATGCCACCATCGAGGCCGCGCGGGCCGGAGACGCGGGCAAGGGATTCGCCGTGGTGGCCAACGAGATCAAGGAACTGGCCAACCAGACCGCCACGGCCACGGACGACATCCGGCAGCGCATCGAGGGCATCCAGAGTTCCACCGCCGCCACCGTGGAGGAAATTGCCCAGGTCATGGCCGTCATCGGGGAAGTGCGCGACTTTGTCGGCACCATCGCCGCCGCCGTGGAGCAGCAGTCCGCCGCCACCCGCGAGATCGCCGAGAACGTCGGCCAGGCGTCGCTGGGCATCCAGGAAGTCAACGAAAACGTGGCTCAGGCTTCCACGGTCACCGGCGAAATCGCCAAGGATATCGTGCAGGTCAGCGAAGCGTCCGGACAGATCTCGGGCAACAGCACCGAACTCAAGCAGAGCTCCGAGAACCTGTCCCTTTTGGCCGAAGCCCTGGAACAGCTGGTGAAGAAGTTCAAGCTTTAGGAAGAACGTTTATCTTGAAATGTTATGAGACGCGCCTTTCGGGGCGCGTTTTTTTTGCCGGCGGGAATTGGAATGGATGCATGCATGACGAAGAAAATTGCACATCAAGGACAACTTGAAATGAATGCATGGCTGGCAAACGAGCGTGCATGGCAATTACAGTCTTGAATCTCCCCCTGCCAAGGGGGAGTACCCGAAGGGGGAGGGGGTATTCCCCTTGAACCTGACCTGACGTCGTGTATCTTTGTCGATTAAGAGAAAACCACCCCGCCCTTCGGGCACCCCTCCTTGGCAGGAGGGGAGTCGGCGCGGCGTTTGGCGGATCTTGAAGCTATGTACGTTCGCGACCTTCGACGAGCTCTGGGTGGGCCCATTCTCGGTTGCCAGCTGCTTGAGCTTACCCGTCATGCCGTGGAAGAATTTGCAGAACTTGACGCACACAACTAAAATTTGCTGAGTTTTACGCACTCAACTCGCCTGAAGAACGAGAGTTCGCGGTATGGACTGCCTTGAATCTCCCCCTGCCAAGGGGGAGTACCCGAAGGGGGAGGGGGTATTCCCCCTGAATGGCCGGTTACGCATCATGCCGTGGAAAATTTGCTGAGCTTGAAGCACACAGCTGTGTTCTCAGACGCTGGTTTGGAGAGAGATGGATAAAAAAGATTTGACAAATGATTAACTTTTGTTAATTGTCCGCACATGAAATTTGACGACTTCTTCCAGAGGGTGGCCAAGACCACGGGCATCAGCACGCAAAAAGAGCTGGCCGGATTGCTTGGCATCGAGCCCGCAGCCATCACACTGGCCAAGAGCAGGGGCGTGCCCAAGTCCTGGGGGCTGAGCATCGCCGCCACGTTCGGGGTCAATCCGGTCTGGTTGAAGACGGGCTCGGGGCCGGTTTACCAAAATGAGCAGGCAGGCACCGTGCTCGTTCCCAAGGTGGCCGCCAAGGCCTGCGCCGGAGGCGGTTCTTTCGAGCTGAGCGACATGATCGTGGACGAACTGCCTTTTGACCGCTCCTGGTTGAGCAAAAAGGGCAACCCCGGCCGCATGGTCGCCATGGAAGTCATTGGCGACAGCATGTCTCCGGAGCTGGAGCCGGGGGACAACATCCTCATCGACCAGAGCCAGATCCAGGTTGCGGACAACAATCTCTATGTCGTCGGCCTTGCGGACAGTATTCAGGTCAAGCGCGTGCAGATCCGCCCCGGCCTGGTGGTTCTGTTCAGCACCAATCAGCGCTATTCACCTGTCAGCCTCCAGGGCGACGAGATCGATACTCTTCGGGTCATCGGCCGTGTTTTGTGGAGCAGCCGGGCTTACGCGTAGGAATTTTTTTTGCCGGCCTGATTAACATAAGTTAATTCTCGATAAAGAGGAGGCATTTCATGCAACAGCGATTCTGTGAATGTGGTCATCCGGTTCTGGTGGCGTATGTGATCACGAAAAAGGGCATTCTGCACGTTTACCGCGTCAATTCACGCTTCGGCTCTCCGATGCGCTGTCCTTCATGCGGCAAGCATCTGGACATCAACACCTTGCGCTAGGCGTTCCGGGTTCGGGCGGAGTCGGCTCGTCATGGCTTGCCTTGGCCGGTCGGGCAGGGCGTCGAGGTCTGTGGGGGCGGGCTTTGTTTCCGGATTTTCAGATGGTGGAAACACGATCGGGGAAGCGTACATGAGCGGCGGCATGAAAAAAGGGAGAAGACAGTGTCTCCTCCCTGATTTCGCTAGTGGTGCGCCCGGCATGATTCGAACATGCGACCTACTGATTCGTAGTCAGGCACTCTATCCAACTGAGCTACGGGCGCGTCGAGAAAAAGGTGTCTATGGGCAAGTGGTCTGAATGTCAATAATTTTATCGCAAAAAAAGGTAACCATGTCGTGCCTTGATGGACGAGGCCCGTAACGGAGGGTTCAAGGCTTCGCGGCGGGTGTCAGGATGTAGCCGAGCCATACATCCCTGTTTCCGAGCAGGGATCGGCTTCGCGAATGCTCCAGGATGCTCAGTCCGAGGCGGTTGAACTCCCGGCGCAATTCCGAATCCGACCAGAGTTGGAAAACCCGCCCGTCTTCGCTCTTTTCGCTTCCACCCCAGGCCTTCATGCTCAGGTACATGACCCCGCCGGATTTGAGCATGCGCATGATCTTGCGCAGCGCCTTGGAAAATTCGGGCTTGTCGAGGTGGACCAGGGTCCCGATGAGCAGGACGCAGTCGTAATGGATGGGCGGATTGTACTCGAACAGGTCCGCAATGGCGACGGGGCAGTCCGAATGCTCGCTGGCCATCACGGCCAGCGATGGGGATCGTTCCAGTCCCGACGGCGCGAATCCTCTGGTTTTGAGCCATTTCAGATCCCGGCCCGAACCGCAGCCGATGTCGAGAATCGTACTTCCCGCATCCAGATGGCGCAGCAATGGCGCGAGAATGGGAGCGGGATCCACGCGATTGGTGCGCTCGAAATAGGCGCGGGCGTTTATTTCGTAGTAATCTGTCATGCGGTTTGGGTCACCTGCGAAAACAGCCGGAAATGAAGACAGCGAGGTCTTCTTTTCCGGCTGTTTTCGAAATGTGTTGCATAATTTTATTTCTTAGGAAGATCTCTTCCAAACTGATACGCGCTTCTGCATCGTTCTTTGCATTTGTCTTTTTCCGGGCCTTGAAGATCGTAACAGGTATCAAAGCAATCCCTGAAATCTTTTTTGTATTCTTCATGAGCGTCGTCTTTGTCCAAATATGTCTCTCGACAGTCTTTGATACATTGCTCATCGCCTCCACATTTGTCCATGCATCCGCCGTAGCCCATGAAAGCACTGGACGTGAGAGGAAAAATCATCATCGCAAGCAGAACCATGACACAACAAGCAAACCTTTTCACGCGAAAACCTCCTCTGTTTTTAGTATCCGGAAACGAATCCGTTCACATCGCAAAATCTTGGCGGGCGCGGCTCATTCCGATTGAGCGTCATTGGTCTCGGAAGCGTTTTGCGCTTTGAGCAGCCAGCCGGAATACGACCAGAGGTATGGCCGTTCGTCCATGCTCCCCTCATGGACGACAACGCCCAGGGGAGTTTCGAGCACATCGCCTTTTTCTCCGGGCACCTCGGTTCCATTCTGGGTGAGAATGCCGTGATATCCCTGGCTTCTGCTGCCGGGCCGCAGGACAAGAACCGTCAATGCCCATCCATCCTTTTCAAGCGTCTGGGTCGTTTTCGTCGATTCCGGCAGAGGAATCCCTGTTTGCGGACGCTGTTCAAGAGTGAAGCCATCCAGGCTCCGCGCTGAAGCTGAAGAAGAAAGAAAAAGGAATGCACATGCCAAAAGAAAAAATACTCGTAGAGAATCTTTCACCTTAGAACCGTTCCCGTTGATCGTGGTGCATAAAAAAGCAAACAACTTCAAAATGATGTCAACAAATACCCGATCAGACGGTAAAAATCAAACATGCCGTGGTTTGCGAGGAAAATCATTCGTTTTTCTGTCCTGATCGGCCCCCGTCAAAAATGCCGTGTTCCGTGAACGCGTCCGCCGCATCTTGGCAACCTCGCGGCAACGGGCTACACGAAGGATTCGTTTACCCTTAAAAAAAGGATGGTCGCATGTCTCTCATCTTCCGGTTGCCGATACTCGTGATGCTTGTCCTGTCCCTTGGGGCCTGCCAGAAAGTCTACTATGAAACCATGGAGAAGGTGGGCGTTCATAAGCGGGACATCCTCGTGGACCGCGTCGAGGCTGCCCGCGACTCCCAGGCCGAGGCCAAGGAGGAGTTCGCCAGCGCCTTGGAGCGTTTCGCCAGCGTAGTCAACTTCGACGGCGGCGAGTTGCAGGTGGCGTATGAGCGCCTCAATGCATCCTACGAGGATTGCGAGGATCAGGCGGCCACCGTCGCCGACCGCATCGACAAGGTCGAGGATGTCGCCGGAGCGCTTTTCGCCGAGTGGGAGAAGGAACTGTCCATGTATTCGAACGCCAGGCTGCGTGACCAGAGCGCCAGCCAATTGCGGGAAACCAAACGGGAGTACGGGAAAATGGCCGCCGCAATGCGCAAGGCCGAGAAGACCATGTACCCCGTGCTCGACGTGCTGCGCGATCAGGTGCTCTTTCTCAAGCACAATCTCAATGCTCGGGCCATCGCCTCCATCAAGACGGAGCTGGCCACCGTGCAGCGGGACGTGGCCGCCCTCGTCACGCAGATGGAAAGCTCCATCGCGGAAGCCAATCAATTCATAACCCAGATGCAGAAGAACTGAGTCCCTATTTCCGCTGCGCGAGACAATCCTCATTCGCGCATCTTCTTGCCCAGACTGCCGTGCCCATCGATCCGGAGCCGCCGTTGGTTCCGGATCATCCCGGATGGAGCGCTGCGTCGGCGGCGCAAATCGGCGTACTCCTCAATGCCGCTTGCGGCGCAGGAGCAGTTTTTTCGCTTCCGAAAGCAGCACAACCACCAGCGCTCCGGCCGCGCAAACGCCCAGTTCCTCCAGCCGCAGCGGCGTGGTGCGGAACACGGTGTTGAAAAACGGGACGTAAATGAGGACCAGCTGCATGCTCAAGGTGGCGCCAATGGCCATGAGCAGCACCGGATTGCCGAGCCAGGATCGCGAAAACAGCGACTGCGTCTGTTTGCGCACGCACAGCGCATAGGCCATCTGGCAGAACGTCAGCATGGTGAAGACCATGGTCTGCCAGGCGGCGGAGCCTTTGCCGCCCTCCCAGAACCAGTACCCGGCCCCCACCGCGATCAGGCCAATGATCAGGCCCATGGCGAGGATCTGCCAGCCCAGCCCGCGCGCGAAAATGCCTTCCTGCGGATCGTAGGGCGGCCGGTTCATCACGTCGCGCTCGGCTTCTTCGAACCCCAAGGCCACGGCCGGCACGCCGTCGGTCACCAGATTGATCCACAGGATCTGAATCGGCAGCAAAGGCAGCGGCATGCCCATGAGCGGGCCGGCGAGCATGACGACGATTTCACCGGCATTGCCGGTGAGGATGTACCTTACGAATTTGCGGATGTTGTCGTAAATGCGGCGGCCTTCTTTGACGGCGGCGACAATGGTGGCGAAATTGTCGTCCAGCAGGATCATGTCCGAGGACTCCTTGCTGACGTCGGTTCCCGTGATTCCCATGGCCACGCCGATATCGGCCGATTTCAGCGCCGGCGCGTCGTTGACGCCGTCGCCGGTCATGGAGACGATCTCATGCTGTGCTTGCAGCGCGTCGATGATGATCATCTTGTGTTTCGGCGAGACGCGCGCAAAGACGGACACCTCCCTGATCCGGGCCGCGAGCGCGTCCACGGGCATCGTCTCCAGATCCTGCCCGGTCAGAACCGTATCCGTGGTGGTCAGCCCCAAGCTCTTGCCGATGGCCACAGCCGTCAGAGGGTGGTCGCCGGTGATCATGACCGGGCGGATTCCGGCCTGTTTGCAGAGCCGGACGGACTCTATCGCCTCGGGACGCACCGGATCGAGCATGCAGACCATGCCCAGAAAGACCAGATTCTGCTCATAGCGGTCCGATTGGTCCAGCTCGTCGTCCCCTATCAATCGATAGGCCAGGCCGAGCACCCGAAGGCCGTTTTTCGCCAAGGCGGTGTTTTCGGCTGAAATCTCCGCTTTTTTCCTTTCGTCAAGCGGGTGGACGACGCTGCTGACGAGAATCCGGTCGCACGCCTCGATCAGGCCGTCGGTGGCCCCTTTGGTCAGCACCAGGTGGCCTGAGCGTTCCCCCTGCATCGCGGCGGTAAGGGCAGGGTGCGCGGTTGAACCAGTGGCGGGGGAGGGCAGGAGGTGGACGGTGGACATGCGTTTGCGCTCGGAATCAAAGGGCAGTTCGCGCACGCGCGGCAGCATGGCTTGCAGTTCGGATTGGATCAGCCCCGCCTGGTGGGCTGCGAGCACCAGCGCGCCTTCGGTGGGATCGCCGAGAACGCCGTTCGGCGCATTTTCGTCGATGACGGCATCGTTGCACAGCGTTCCGGTCAGCAGGAGCAGGTCGAGGTCGGCGTCATCGCCGCGTCGGGGCGCCGCTTCGCTCAGGGTGTAGCGGCGATCCGGCAGCACCACGTCCGATACGGTCATCTTATTCTGCGTCAGCGTGCCGGTCTTGTCGGAACATATCACGGTCACTCCGCCCAGGGTTTCCACGGCCGGGAGTTGCCGGATGAGCGCGTTCTTTTTGAGCATCTGCTGCGCGCCCAGGGCCAGGGCGATGGTCACGACGGCCGGCAGGCCTTCGGGGATGGCCGCCACCGCCATGCTGATGGCTGTCATGAACATTTCCTTCACGCCCGCGCCCTGCAGATAGGTCATGCCGGCGACGATGACGATCAGCACCCCGGCGGCCATGGCCAAGGAGCGGCCAAGCTTGGCCAACCGCTCCTGCAACGGGGTTTGTTCGTCCTCCACGTCCTGGAGCATGGTCGCGATTTTGCCAAGTTCGGTCCGCATGCCGGTGGCGGTGACCACGGCCTCGCCGCGCCCGTAGGTAACCACCGTTCCCCTGTGGATCATGTTCTTGCGGTCGGCCAGGGCGAGTTCGCCCTCCGGCAGTTCGGCGGTGTCTTTGTCCACCGATTCGGACTCCCCGGTCAGGGCCGCTTCCTGGACTTTGAGATTTGCGGCGACGATCAGCCGGGCGTCCGCCGGCACGATGTTTCCGGCTTCGACGAGCAGGATGTCTCCGGGCACCAGTTCCTTGGCCGAAATCTGCCGCTCCGCGCCGTCACGCCGGACCCGTGCGTTGGGCACTGTCATCTTCTTGAGGGCCGCCATGGCGTTTTCGGCCTTGAACTCCTGCCAAAACCCCAGCAGCGTATTGAGCACCACGATGACGAAAATCACGGCGGCATCGATATATTCCCGCAGCCCCACCGAAATGACCACGGCCGCCAGCAGAATCAGGATCATGACTTCCTTCACCTGGGCCAACAGGATCTGCCAGGGCTTTTTCCTTCCCTTCTCGATCAATTCGTTGGGACCGTATTGGTCATGGCGGCGGCGCGCTTCTTCGGCGGCAAGTCCTAAATCGGACGATTGCAGTTCCTGGATGACCTCAGTCCGGCCAAGCTGGTGCCAATTGCCCGGCATGTCTGTGTTCTCATGCATGATTTTCCCCGGAATCTTGATTGGAAATGGGATGTTCAATGAAGAAGACATCTGCCAGCATTCAAAAGATATGGCAACAAACCGGGAAAAAAGCAGGGGGATGACCAGATTGTGGCTCCAGCCGATTTCTCGCGCCAGTGGTGCGAGTATTTCCGACCGGTGTACGCCTCGAAAAAAGCCTTCATCCGCCAGAAGTTGGAGGACGAGAAACCGCACACACCGGGAAACTCCATCCGCAGACTGGCAGGTATAATTGGTATGCCAGCATGAAGAGAGTTCTTAACCACCGCCATGTTGCTCCAGCCACTGGCGGCCCTTGTCGGTAAGGCGGTATTTCTGCAGGCGGCTGTTGGGTTTGTCGGGGATGGTCATCTCGATCAGGCTGTCGGTCAGGGCCGGTTTGAGGTAGCGTTCGCGGAAGGATTTGCGGTCCAAGAGGCCCAGGATGAATTGGAGCGCTTCGCGTCCCATCTCGCCCTGGATCGCCGCCAGCAGTTCCTCGACTTGGGGGCTGACTTGAGGGCTGACTTGGGGGGCAGTGGTGGTCACGGTCTCCAGAATCATTCGCAGCATGAAGGCGATGAATGGCGCGGAGTCGGTCTGCCGGGTACTCTCCTGAATAGCGTGGTAGTACTCGGCCTGGTGCTCGAAAATCAGGCTTTCCACCGGGATGTCGGCGAACAGGGGATTCCAGCGGGCCAGAATCAGGCTCTGCCACAGCCGCCCCATGCGACCGTTGCCGTCGGCGAAGGGGTGGATGAATTCGAATTCGTAGTGAAAAACCGCGCTGGCGATGAGCGGATGAGCATCGGTGGCGGCCAGCCAGCCGAACAGGTCGGCCATCAGTTGCGGCACCCGATCGGCAGGCGGCGCCATGTGGATCACTTGGCTTCCCGCCATCACTCCGACGCCGCCATGCCGGTACAGTCCCGCCTCGTCGATCAGGCTGGACATCAGAATCCGGTGCGCCTCCAGCAGATCCTTTTCCGATGATGGTTTCCAGGTATCGAAGAGATCGTAGGCGGCCAGGGCATTCTTTGCCTCCTGCACCTCTCGCGGCGGGGCGATGACATGCTTGCCCTCCAGAATCGCGGTGATCTGCGCTTCGCTTAAACTGTTGCCTTCGATGGCCAGCGAGCCATGAATGGTGCGGATGCGGTTGATACGCCGCAGCCGCAGGGCTCTTGCCTGGTCGGTGAGCACGGTCAACCGCTCGACGGCCTCGCTGATGGCGGCTACCCGGTTCAGGATCTCCGGGGTGATGGTGTAGGGCGGCTGATAGGATGATTTTTGGCTCATGTCTCGTCACCTGCCTCCAGCTGCTTCATCATCCGGTCGAAGTCGCTTTCAAACAGCCGGTCCTGTACGATGCGGTATTTTTCGAATTCGCTTTCGGCATGGGCCTTGGCAATTTCGGCAGTCACCTTACCGGCATCCTGCAGGATTTCGCGGTCGGTGTAGCCCACGGCGATAATGGTGGGAAGCTTGTAGTGTTTGGTGTTGTAGCGTTTGCCATCGGCGGCAGTTATTCGAAAATTTCGAATAACTGAATCTTCCTGCAACTCACTGTCGGAGAACACCTTTTTCAGGTGGTAGTTGATGGTGTGGGTTTCCACATCGTAAAGCGTTCCCATCATTTTCTGGGTCAGCCAGATGCTTTCGTCGGCGTAAACCGCCTCGACGCCATCCGTGCCGCTGGCCGCGACAAAGGTCAGGTATTCCGCTGCCGAAGAACGGAGGAGGGAAAGCCCGTTCTTTTCGGTATTTTTCGGATTTTTGCTCATTCGTGCCCCTTTGATCTGTCCACGCGAAGGCAACATGGCATCTTCCCCTTTGATCCCTTCTTACTCAGAACGTGCGCAAGTGCCGTATTCATAGATCGCTTCCCTCACATCAAAGGTCTTCCAGCAAATGGGCGATATCTTTCGGCGACGGCAGTTGGCCCTTCAGCGCCTTGGGCAGGGTCTTGGTGATTTCATAGGTGGCCACGCCGATGGGCTTCTTGGCGTCGTGCAGGGCGTATTCCACAATCGTGCGGCTCTTCTCCTTGCACAGGATGATGCCGATGGAGGGGTTTTCGTCCGCCTGGCGGATCTGCCGGTCCAGAGCAGTCAGGTAGAACTGCATTTTGCCGACGAATTCTGGCAGGAACTCGCCGACTTTCAATTCAATGGCCACAAGACAGCGCAAACGGCGGTGAAACAGCAAGAGGTCGATGAAAAACTCTTTGCCGTCCACTTCCAGCCGATACTGGCTGCCCATGAAGGCGAACATGCCGCCCATGGCCCGGAGGAAATCCTCAATCCGGACAATGAGCGCCCGTTCCAGTTCCCGCTCGCTGTGTTCCTCGCCCAGTTCCAGAAAATCGAAGGCGTATTCGTCCTTCACCGCCAACTTGGCCTGGGCGCGAAGTTCCGGCGTGAGCGTCTGGTCGAAATTGGTCTGACCCAGCAGGGATTTTTCATAACTCTGGTTGTCGATTTGGTGAATGAGGACATTCTTGGACCAGCCGAACTTGCGGGTCATGCGAATGTAGAACTCCCGCTCCAAATGATCCTTGCAGCGCTGAAGGATGACCAGATTGTGGCTCCAGCCGATTTGTGCAACCAGTGGTTGCACTCGCTCGTCATCGCGGTAGAGCAGGAAAAACTCACGCATGTAAAAGACGTTGCGCCGGGAAAATCCGCTGATGCCGGGGAACTCGGATCGCAGATCCTGGGATAGCTGGTCTGCGATGGACGCGCCGTGTTCGGCGTCCGCCTGCCGTTCCACGATCAGCCGGCCGATATCCCAGTACAGGCCGACCAGTTCCTTGTTGACCGCCTTGAGGGCTTCGTATTGGGCGGAGCGGATGCGCTCCTTGATTTCGGACAGCAGGTGCGGGTAATCGCCCGTTTTTGCCATATCCTGCTTGCGGCGGGTGTCAGTCGGTTCCATTCACGTTCCCCTTGGCATCGATTGCCTCACACAACTCTGTATCAGCCCAAATATCCCTTTTCACCTTTTCGGATCAGGCCGTGCACGGCAAGGCTCTGGGCGACGCGTTCAATTTTTGCGGCGGATGCGCCCTTGATTCCGGCCGCGATTTCATTGGTGGTGGCCTCGCGGCCGAGTGAGCGGAGTGTTTTCAGGAGTATCGCGATCCGACCAGTTTCGTCCTTGGGCCAGGGTATCGGCTCGGCCGTTTTTTGCTTGGATATTTGCCCCGGCATGGTGTCCAGCGGAAGGGTGGGCGATTTCTCTTCACGGGCGCTTCCCGGAGCCTGGTACTCGGGCCGCAACCACCGGATCAAGCCTTGTTTTTCTTCGGCGGCGCGGATCGTGTTCAAGTCCACCAGTCGGGACAATATTTCGGAGTCGGAAAGATCGGCGGGCCAGCCATAGGCATCGGCAACGGCGGCATCGAGTTCGTTGTGCAGGGTAAGGAGCACGGTGCCCAAGGCCTGCTCATGCGCCTTTTTTTCCGCAGGCGTGAACGTTTGACCGGAGCGGAGGCGTTCCAGGGCGTTGTACATGCCGGTGAGGGTCAGGCCGGGGTGTTCGGCTTGCCTGGCCTTGCGGTGGGCGTCGAGACGTTCGGCCAGGTCACGGATGCGCTGACGGTGGTATTCGTCGGCGGCAGGGAAGGGAAAGGTTTCGAAACAGCGTGATTTGTTGTAGCGCGGGTCGTTGCCCATTCCAAGCCGACCACCAGCAGCCAAGGCCCAGACTACGTGGAACTTACTTGACAATATGCCGAGGAAAAAAGCGTCGTCTGTGGCAATATTGACAAGCATATTGTCTGGCAGGATCGAGGCATCAAGGAATACAAAAATGCGATGTTTTGCCGTCTCTACTGTCGAAATATAACGGGGTAACCCATTTAATGCTGATCGCAGTTCAGTATTCTTACGTCCAAAAAGCCACCAAAAATTTCGCCTGTACGGCTCATTATTGTGGTCTCTTTCGGGTTTCACACGCTCTTTGACCCATTGGTATACCTTTGGGAAACAGTTCAGAACTTCAATTTCTTCGAGGCCATCAAGGTCAATGACCATCACGTTGCGGCTAGTGCCTGTCAAATCGCGTCCGTTTCGGTAGTGGCGGATATGTTTTTCAAGTCCGGCGATGTGGCCTAGTCCTAGAGACTCAGCCTCGAAAGGTTTGACGATGAAGCCAGAACCGTGCAGCGCTACACCTCGACTTGCAATTTTTTCGTTGGCCTTCAGCAATTGAACGGTAGCAATGTCCGCCCCCACAGTCAGATCCGCATTGACCCGCCCCCACTGGCTGGACAACGTGACATCCCTTTCAACATCCGCCCCTTCTTTTTCATGCGTCACGCTTTGGACTTCTCCAGCTTCTTGACCAGGAGCACCAACCGTCAGCGCGATGCGCACTGCCGCACCATCGGCGCTGTCCACCCAGGGATGGTCCGGAATGGCGAAGGTCACGGACAGTCCCGCATCCAGGTGCAGGGCTATTATCCGCCTGTTGAAGGCTTGGGAAATGCTGTTGGTGGTGATGAAGCCGAAGCGAACCGCCTTTTTCGCCCTGACAATCCCGGCGGCCTTGTGCCACCAGTACATGACCAGATCGCAGGATTCCGGCAGTTCCGGGTATGCTTTGGCCAAGGCTTCAAAATAGCCTTGTCCAAGAATGCCGCGCTTGGAACTTCCGCCCAGGAACGGCGGATTGCCCAGAATGAAGTCCGCCTCGGGCCACGATGCCGGGCGCGGGTTTTTGAACACCATGTCCGGAAGGGTCTTTTCCGGGTCCGGGACTTCGCGGCCCGTGACCGGATCGGTTTTGGTGCTGCGGCCATCCCAGCGCATTTCAGGCTTTCCGCTCTTGTCCGTGCGATACTCCCAGCCATCAAAGGCCAGGATCGCGTCGCGGGATTCAATGTTGCGGAAGGCGCGGATGATCGGCTCGGATGGCGGCGTGTGCCCATGGGTGCGGAAGTGCCATTGCAGATACCCTATCCACAATACCATTTCCGCGATTCGCGCGGCCCTGGAGTTGAGTTCAAGGCCAAGGAACTGGTGCGGGTCCACATGCGCCCCTTCCATGAGCAAGCGGCCCTGGGCGCCATAACGGGCCTCTTCCTGGATCACCTCGGCTTCAAGACGCTTGAGGAGTTCGAACGAAACATAAAGGAAATTGCCCGTGCCGCAGGCCGGGTCCAGAATGCGCAGCAGGCAGAGCTTTTTCTGAAAGGCGGTCACGATTTTCAAGGCCTTGCCCGTGTCGCCGTCTTCGGCGGCCATTGCGGCTGCCGCCTGGACGCTTCGCCATTCTTCCCGCAGGGGCGTGATGAGCGTCGGGGCAACCAGACGTTCGACGTAGGCGCGGGGAGTGAAATGCGCTCCGAGCTTGTGCCGTTCGTGCGGATCAAGAGCCCGTTCCAGCAAGGTGCCGAAAATGGCGGGCTCCACTTCGCGCCAATCGGCCTTGGCTGCCTTGAGCAGCACTTCAATTTGAATGCGGTTCAGGGGCAGGGCCAGGGGATCGGCGAAGATGCCGCCATTGAAGCGCAAAAGCTTGTCCTGAATGGCCACGGACCAGCCGCCAATATTCATGGCGTGCCAAAGATCACTGGCCGTGGGCGCGAATCCTTCGGGCTTGCTGAGGCCGTTTTCAAGAATCTTCTGGAAACAGTTTTCAGGCAAAAGCCCCACGTCTTCGGCAAACATGGTGAACAGACAGCGCATGAGGAAGGCGGAAACGTCGTCGGGCGCATGGTCGCCCTCAAGGGATTTGGCCAGTTCCGCCAAGTGCGCGGCGATTTCGCGCGTAACCTTGGCCGAGCGTCGGGACGGGTCCAGAGAAAGAGGATCGTCCCAAATGGCCTTGAACATGGCCGCCACTTCGGGCCTGGCGAGGTCCGCGAGAGAGAAGCGATGTTTGCCGGGCGCGGGGTAGGGCGCGTAAAGGCCGCCGGTGCGTGAAAATTCCGCGTAGATATCGAAAGAAAAACCGACGTCGATGACGATGATGAACGGCGGGCGGCCCTCGGTGGCGGGGAGGCGGCGCACATAGTCTTCCGCCTGGTGAAAGGCGCGGTCCATGAGGCGGTCCCAGGCCGAGGTGCCGCGCTTGGTTCCCGCCTTGGCGGGCCGGGCGACGATGTGTTCCAGAGGTGTTTTTTCGCGGACCTCTATGCCCTGCTTGGATTCGAGGACAAAGCAGCCGCGCTTGTAGAGATCGATGCGGAGGTCATGGATCTTGTTTTCATCGTCCTTGTACGGAACGGAGTGCTCGAATTCATAGCCGGGAACGGTTTCCGCGTCCGTGGGCATCGGCGGCAGTTCGAGAACGGAAATGAATTCGGTCAAGAAACGCTGGCTGTTCCCTCGTTCCGAGCCGTGGGAATTGCTCCAACGGGCGATGAATTCCGCGATATCCGCCATGGTTTTTCCTGGTATTTTGAATAAAAATGGGGTTTTCGGTGAAGAAAACCCCTGCCATCATTCGGGAAACATCGCAAGAAATTGAACAAAATTACATGCTGGTCCGTACCAGCAAACAGGAGCATGGCCCTGGTCAATCGAGAGGCGGATGTCCGGCATGGCATTTGTTGCTCAAGACTTTTACATCACTATTTCTGGATGTTATGCAAAAAAAAATCCTGGATTCAGGAACGTGATATCAAGTCGAGCCCCAAGTTCCCGCCCAGGAAACAACTTTTCTCCCCCCGATTTCAAGGCTCCGGACGAGGATGCTGGGTTTGCAACGGGAGTGAATACCAGGAACAATCTCCCAACGAATCTGCTTCGATTCCGAAAACCGGACCGACCTACCTTGCCGGCAGTTCCGTGCCGCGACTCATGATCTCGATATAGCCTGCGTAGCTGAACAGGCGGTTGCGTTTCTGGGCGGTCAGTTCCTTGACAATGCCGAGCTGCCTCAGGTGGCCGAGCGCCTTGTTGACCGTCGCCGGTGTGATACCGGTCTTCTCCACCAACGAGCCCGAGGTGGCGATGGGATGTTCCATGAGCGCCCGGTGGATCCGCAGAGTGGAAGCCGCCGCCCGTCCCAGGCCGCTGATCTTGTCACGGTCCTGGTTCGACAGGTCCAGGAGCTGCTGGGCAGTCTCCACTGCCTGGGTGGCGGTGACGATCACGGCCTCGGCAAAGAAGTCGAGCCAGGCTTCCCAGTCGCCGGTCGTGCGCACGTTGTTGAGCAGCTCGTAGTAATACTGGCGGTGCGCCTTGAAGTAGAGACTGAGGTAGAGCATCGGCTCCCGCAGCACCTTCTGCTCGCATAGCAGCAGCGCGATCAGCAGACGGCCGAGACGGCCATTACCATCAAGGAACGGGTGGATCGTCTCGAACTGGACATGGGCCAGCGCCGCCTTGAGCAGCACCGGGGTCGGCTCCGGCTGGTCATGGAGGAAGAGCTCCAGCTTGCTCATGCACTCCAGCACCTCTTCGGCCGGAGGCGGAATGAAGGCCGCGTTGCCCGGCCGGGTGCCGCCGATCCAGTTCTGGCTGCGCCGGAACTCGCCCGGGGTCTGATTGCTGCCCCGGCCCTTGGTCAGCAGCACGCCGTGAATCTCGCGGAACAGCCGCAGCGACAGTGGCAGCCCTTCCTTCAGCAGGCGCAGACCATGGTCGAGGGCCGCGACATAGTTGCTGACCTCCCGCACGTCATCCAGCGGCACGCCGGGCTCCTGGTCCAACTCGAACAGCAGCAGGTCGGACAAGGAAGACTGGGTTCCCTCTATCATGGATGAGAGCACCGCCTCTTTGCGAACGTACATGTAGAGGAACAGCGAAGTTTCCGGCAGCAAGGTCGAGACGCTGTCCAGCCGCCCGAGCGCCAGCAGCGCCTGGTCAAACTTGCTGCGCAGCTCCGGGGTCCAATGGATGGGCGGTCGCGGCGGTAGCGGCGCAGGCACGAAGGCCTGAACCTTCTCACCCACCGTCGATATGGTCACGTATCTGCCTTGGAGTTCTCGCTTCATTCTACCTGCCTCGAACCTAAAACATGATTCGCTTTTATTTTACCTTAGCCGCATATCCTAAAATAGAGTGTCGGGAAGCAAAAATCAAGCGGGTTTCCCGATGAGTTGTTTCGATTTCCTCAGAAGAGCGTTCGGCGCTGCAACGAATCAGGGGCCCAACAGAGAACGAAGAACGGAAAGATGGGGAGAATAGATGGTGCCAAGAGGTGTTTTGGAAAGATGTGAAACTGGCGCAACCCCTTTAGAAGCAAGGGAAAAAAGAAAACCCGCCACCCCGGAGAATGCCCCGGAGAGACGGGTTTGTCTTTTCTAAATGCCGGGGAGAATCGAACAATTTAAATTGAATCAGCAACCATAAGGCTTCAGCCAAAACAAAATAGATTATATGCCCCCACAAATGCCCCCAAGTAGCAAATCGTCGCCTAGGGGCTTTTTAAATTTCTCCAAAAAATGTCCAAGAGCAGGCAAGAGAAGTGGCTCCAAAAATTAGCACAAGCCTTTAGGTGGAAACTCTGCCAGCCCGGACACCTTCAAACGAAATTGATCAGGGAGCAGAGAATGACCAAGCGGACCAGACGGAAGTACACAGCAGAATTCAAAGCCAAGGTGCGGCGCTAGCTGCAATTGGGGGAGCAAGACCCTTGTCGAATTGATGAAGCGTTATGATTATCATATTATCTTGACTCCCCTAGTAGGTTATGGGAAGTCAATTATTAGGAGATGCTTAAAACGTATATGGCAGCTCCATGACGTATTTTGGGCAGGCTGAATATTATTGAAGCGCAAATTTGCTGTAATTAAATTTTAAACTTTAAAACTTATATCAGGAAAAGATATGACACTCTCAGTCAGTGTACGAATTGAGCCTGTATCAGCTCAAAAGTATGAAGCGCAGCGAAATCATGATTTGAGAATAAGTCCGCCTGATTATATTGCTCAGGAACGCTCAGGGATGAATTCAATCCCTAGAATGCCTCCAGCTTTAAATAAAATTCATAAAATTAACAAAATTTTTAAACAAAAAGCAAAATTTAAAGCATCAAAAATGTTACAGGAGGCTGAAAAAGGATCAAAAGAATACGAAATTGCAAAAAAATCTGTTATGGCTGCGCGACAAGGATATAATGAACTTGGAAACGTAGCATTTATCGGGATAATTACATTCAGTATTAAGGCACAGCTCATTATCAATAAGCTTTCAAATAAAGATCAAGATATTAGATATATGTTGGCTGCTCACAGAGTAGCTGAAGAACTTGGATCAAAAGCGATTTATTTAACATCGCATAGGGATGAATGTTCTCCACACGCCCATTTTGCAATAACAGCTGTAGGTGTTAATGGTCGAAAGTTGGACCCAAAGCGTGGAGATTGCAGTCGACTACAGGACGTTGTTGCGGAAGTTTATGCGGATTTAGGTTTGTGTCGTGGAATATATAAAGCCCAGCGAATACGATCCGGAGAAAATAGGAGTAAAATTATTCATGAAACTGTTGCACAGCTTCATGCTAGGCTCCCTAGAGATCTTGCCAATGCCCAGCGGAATGTTAGTAAAGCGCGAAATAAGTTTAATAAAATTCAAATTGAGATAATGGAAGCGCAGAGTAATAATATTCTTAAATTGAAAAAAATGAAAGATGAGATTACTAAACTTCAATTTTATATTAATAAATTAAATTTTGACAAAGATTTAATATTAAAAATAATCGAAAACAAAAAAAATGAATTTCAAATTATTATTAATCAATTGAATGAAATGAAGCTTAGAAAAGAAGATTTAGAAAAACAAAATAAATCTATTGAACAATTAAAAAACAAAAATAAAATTGAAATTTTAAAAAGTGATATAAAAATTCCTGCTTATGAAGCGATTGTAGAATATATTATAAACAATAATAGCGATATTTTAGATTTAGAGTGGAAAAATTTCGTAATTGATTTAATAAGTGATAATATTGTTAATATTGAAGAAATTAATGAGGTATTTAAAGGATCTCCATTGCAAAATAAAATATCAGATGCATGTTCTGAAATTAAAGCGAAGAGTACCCTTCCCCTAAAATCGGGCCATTGAAAAATAGAGATCTCTGGTAAAGATTGCCTCATGGAGGGCAGGATGAAGAAGTCTCGATTTTCGGAAAGCCAGATCATTTGGATTTTGAAAGAAGTCGAATCTAAAGGTTTAGGAGTTGGTGGATCCTAGTTATGCGCTTATTCATCAATCATTGCAGCCTTGGCTGCATAAGGTGGACCCCGCTTGGCAATCCGTATATCTGCTATCGGCATGCAGCAGCAGGACATTATCTTTAAATTGAGTAGCCTCGCCAACCGCTTTCCGCGTGGGCTGGAGCTTTCCAAGCAGGACCTTCTTTTCGTCGGCTGGCTGTATTTTCGCGAGTTGGCCACGGAGGCGGCGAGGATCTCGGACCGTGAGCTGCGGCAGCAGCTTTCCCATGCCGCCGTTCAACTCGGCATGGAGGATGAGGTTTCCCAGCCGGCGCAGGTCATCGACCGGCTGGTGCGCTTCAGGATGGTGCGTACGTCGGTCACTGATTCGCGGGCGCAGGAGTACTGTCTGACCCGGCTTGGGCGCAGTCTGGCCCGGGACCTCTTGGAAGATGCCGACTTTGGCAGCGAGGACCTGTGCACGCTCCTGAATCAGGCGCATTCTTCGCTGCGCCAGGAGATGACGCAGGGCGATCCGGCTGAACTTGCCAAGTGGCTGACCCATTTCTTCCATGGCACCATCCGGGAGAAGATCGAGTACAAGCTCCTGTCCATAGAAGAGGGGCTCCTCGATCAGGAGCAGACCGCCAAGCGGCTGGGCAGCGGGCAGGACGAACAGGCTTTCGAGGAGGCCCTGGCCGCAGTGCGCAAGGGGCGAGAGTATCTGGACGAACTGCTAGACGCGGTCCAGGACGGCTCTGCCTACATGCCGCTCATGGCTGCGCTGTCGGAATGCCATGACCGTTTTTCCCAGCCCGAGCTGCGCACCGCCATCGGGCGGGCGCTGGATTTTCTGGAGGGGATGCGTCACCGCATTGAGCGCATGCTCGCAAACCTCATCCGGTTCGTGCGGCAGTGCGTGTCCTACCAGTCCTTCGTCGGCTCCCTGTCCCGCCGCGACGCCCTGGGGCGGTTGCAACTCGACCTGCTGCGCCTGGCCCTGCGCGAACCCCTAAGCATGCCCATGGTCGGGCAGAACCGCCCGTGCGCCATCAGCCTCGATTTCGGCGCTTCCCAGAACCAGGCCCCTGTCACCCTCGACCCGGCGGCGCTGGCGGCCCTTTCCGCCTTCGTGCCCGAGCCGGTCAGGAACATCCAGGCCCCGTGGCGCGGCGAGTTTCTCGATGCAGCGCGCAGGCAGTGGGCTTCCACGCCGTTCTCGCCCCGGCCCTTGGCCCCGTGGATCCGAAGCCTCCTGGCCGCGCATGCGGTCGATCCCGATGCTGAAATCCTGGCCCTGTGGTACCTCTTGAACGACATGCCGGGCTGGAAGCCGGCCGTCCTGGTCCGTGCCGCCGATGCTCCGTGGGAGCCTCTTGGGCCAACTCTTACGCAACCCGTCATCCTGGACACGCCCCATGTCTGACGTCCCGATTCAAGATCCCATGACCCACGAGTGCGACGGCAACGTTCTGTTCGCATCTCCGGCCCTGTCCCGGCGCATCATCCACAGCCTGCAACGCGGCGAGCATATCGACCCCTTCATGGGGCCCGAGTTCCGCTTTCTGGACCGCAACCAGTCGGACTGGGAGGATTTCTTTGCCTTCCTGGGATACAGGCTGTGCCGCAGCGACCTGGGCGGGGAGAGTTTTTTCTATCTCAAGCCCGACTCGGGGATGGTCAAGGCCGAACGACTCAGCCGCGGGGCGACCTTCCTGGGCATCTTTCTGGCCTGGCATTTCGTGACCGAAGGGGTGGACGGCCAGGAGTCGGTGCCGGCCGCCGACCTGGCGGGGCGGATTCTCTCGAACTTCGATTTCAACATGCTGGTCCCGGTTTTCTTGCCCGTGCGTGGGCGAGGCCGACAGCGGGCCGAGACGGAGCAGAACCGCGACAGGATGATCGACGCCATCCGCACCTTCTTGAATGAGCTGGCCCGCTACCGGTTCGTGGAGCTTCGCCCCTCGGTGCGGGCGGAGTGGCGGGATCTTCTGGTCTACCGCCTGCCGGGCCTGCAGCGATTCCTGGAAGTGAGCCGCAACGCGCTCCTGAATCAGGGCAGCGAGGCGACCGATCTGCTCGGCGTGGTCAGGACCCTGTGGGCCGGGTTTGAGACCGAACCGGAAAGCGATGACAGCGACGACGCGGCGGAGGACGAATGAACCTGCCCTTTTTCAGCCCCGATCCGATCTGGGCCCGGGAACTGCTCCTGGTCGGATATCAGCTTTTCCCTTGCAGCCTGATTCCCCTGCACGGACGCCTGACAGTCCTGTCCGGCAACAACGGCGTGGGCAAGACCACGCTCCTGGACGCCATCCAGACCGTGATCCTCTGCCACCAGCAGTACATCTCCATGAACGTCGCCTCGGGCCAGAACGACCGCTCCATCATCGGCCAGTTGCGCCAGCGCGTGGCCTGGGCGGCCATCGGCATCGCCGGACACGAGGAGGTCACGGCCATGGGCGTGCGTCTGGCCGTGCGCCCCAGCGGCGAGCAGCTCGACCTCTCGCCCTTCGTGCTGCGACGCGTGCCGCTTCAGGAAGGCCTGTTCCTTGACCCCGAGACCAGCACCATCACCCCGGATTTCCAGGTACTGTCGCGCAGGATCCTGCAGGCCGACCCTACGGCTGACTACCTGCCCTTTGAGCGCGTGGATGATTACCACTCTTTCCTGCACGAGCAGGGCATCCTGCCCATCCCGCTCATGCGGCCCGGCAAGAAGAAGAGTTTTGCCGGGCTGTGGCGGCAGATCACGCAACCGCGCCTGACGGACCTGCAGGCGTTTTTGCAGGACATGCTCTGCCCGCCGCCCGCCAGGAAGATGAATTTCAGCGACGTGGAAAAGCTGATGCACGACCGGCGCGGCGTGGAAGAACGCCTCAAGCGCCTGGTCCGCTTCAGGGAGACGCGGCTCAAGCTTGAGGAGTTGCGCCTTTCTCTGGACAGCGCGCGCCGGGAGAGCCTGGCCGCCGACCTGGCGGTCTCTTCGGGACGTGTCCAGACCCTGCGGCAGCAGGAGGGCAGGCTGCGAGCGGAGCAGGAAAAGGCCCAGCAGGAACTTGCCGCGCAACAGACAGCCTTGACCGGGCTGGAGGAACAGGAAGCCGGGATTTCCGCCCAACGCGACCTGCTGCAGAAACAGCAGTCGTCCCTGGACGCCCAGCTGCGCAGGCACAAGGAATACGTGGCCGCCGGCAAGGATCTGGCCCTGGCGGACAAGCGTCTTCAGGCCATTCTCGCCGAGCAGGCGGGCGTCACGGAGAAATACCGCGTCGCCTCGGAGGAGATCGCTGTCGGCACTGCCAAGCGCACAGAGCTTTTGGTGGAACGGGAGAAGGTGGCCGGGCAGGAAACCCAGCTGGCCAAGGACGTGAAAGCCTGGCGGAGCTTCGAGGCCGACCTGGCCAAAGCAGCGGAAATTTTGGGTCGCAAGATCGCCTCGGCCGTCGATGTCGTCGAGGCCTGGAACGAGTGGGAAGGCCCTTTTCAGGGACTGCGTCTTCTGCCCACGTGGAAGGAACAGCTGACAGAGCTGCGCCGCCGCACAAAACGCCATGAAGAGGCCTTGCTGCTTTGGACTGGTCTGGTGGCCGCGAACGCCGTGACTGATCCTCCCAAGCGTGAGGACGTTGAGACCAGGCTGCGCGCCACAAAGGATGACGTCATCCGCCTGAGCCTCAAGGAGGAGAAGCTTTTCGCCGAGCGCGGCCGCATTCAGCAGCTGCGCGACACTCTGGCTCAGGGCCGTCCGCCCCTGCCGCCCGAGGCGCAGCGTATGGTCGACCAGGGCTTGGCCGACCCCGTGGCCCTGGACTTCGATCAACTCGACGTCCAGGAGGCCGCGGCATGGCAGACGCGCCTTGGTCCCTTTGCCCTGGCCATCCGTCCCAGGGAGGGTGCCGAGCTTCTGGACAGGCTGGAAGGGTCGGACAGGGTCTTCGTGGTCACCTCCGAGGCCGGGGAAGAGGACTGGGCGAGCCGTACTGCCGCTGTCGGCGGGCGGGGCGCTCTGGCCTGGTACGAGCCGCAGGGCCCGGTCTGGCTATCCAGCCGCGCGCGGGCGGAGCAGCTCATCGCCCTGGCGCGGGAGCTGGAGGAGTGCGATGCCACCATGGCCCGCCTCAAGACCGACATGGCTTCCCTCCGGGCCCTGGAAGAGCGCCTGGCCACGGTGCTCGGGGCCTGGGACGCCCTGTGCGACCGGGAGAGCGTGGTGCTTGAGGAGACCCTGGCCACCCGGGTTCGCGTTGTGTCCGAAGGCCAGGCCCGGACCAAGGCCTGCCATGACTGCGTGGAGAAGCTCAAGAACCGCATCCAGGTCTTTGAACTGGCGGAAAGCCCGGCGCAGCTCGACTTCGTGCGCGCCAGGATCGCAGATATTGAGCGGGAAGTGAAAGCCCTGGAAGAGGGTTTGGCGCGGCTGCGTTCCAGTCAGGAAGAATTGCAGAAGCGGCAGGCCGAGCTTGAGCGGGAGCGGCGGGAATCCGAGAATTCAAGGACCAAAGCCCAAGCCCAGCGCGAAAGCCTGGAAAAAGACGAGCCTCTCGATGTCCTGGAGGGACGCGTCGATTTTACCCAGGCCGAACTCATGGCGCGACGGGTGGCGGAGCTGACCAGGGAGCTGGCTTCCATCAAGGGGAAAATTCGCGCCGGAGCTGAGCAGCTGGGCAAGTTGCGGGCTGATGTCCAGAACCGATCCACTACTCTGAACGACATGTCCGGCAAGCTTCGCCATGCGGCCCAGGAAATGGAGCAGGCCACAGCCCAGTGGGGCCGGTATTACCCAGCCGAAGATCCCGCCGCCCTCCACGGAGACTGGACCGATGCCAAGCGCGACAAGGCCCGGCAGGCCTGGGCCGAAGCCAGGGTGGCCCTGTCCGGGCAGCTGGAGATGGTCTGCCGCGAATACGGCCAGGAGCTGGCCATGCCTCGGGACAGGGAGCCCGACCAGCTGGTTGGCGATGTGCTGACCATGCTGCTGCCGCCCGACGTGGAGCTTGACCGCGAGGAGGAGAAGCTCAAGGCCCTGCGCGAGGAGCTGTCGAAGATCGAGGGCAAGCTGCGCGGCTACGTGGAGGCGATCCGCAACAACGTGGACGCTGATATCCGCGCCCTGACCCGCAAATTGCAGCGGATCAACGACATTCTCTCCAACCTGGGCTTCGGCAAGGTGCGCAAGGTGTACCTGGAGAAAGTGCATGAGCCCGCCTACGAAGGCCTCAAGCATTTGCGGGGCACCGGCCAGATGTCGCTGTTTTCGTCCGGGACGGCGGTGGGGTTGCGCGAGTTCCTGGATCAGATCCGGGAGATCATCGCCCGTCACGCCAAGGGCGCGCAGCTCGAAGACGACCAGATCACGGACTACCGCACCTATGTCCGTCTGCGTTGGGCCATTGAGGACGACGAAGGCCGCGAGCGCCGCAGCGGTTTTTCCAGCGGCGAGGGGCTGGGCATCAACCTGGCCATCTGCCTGAGCCTGCTTTTCTACGAAGGCTCTGACTCGGGCCAGCATCGCGGTAGCGGCATCCTGCTCATGGCCTTGGACGAGGCCGAGCGCCTCGACGAGCGGGCCATGAACACCGTGCGCGACCTGCTGGACAGGGTGGAGTGCCAGCTGGTGCTGGCCTTGCCGCGGGTGCTCAACATCCCCGACTCGCTGACCCACATCCTCACGGCGCTGCCGCAGGGCGTGACCCATGTGGGGGTCTATGTCCCGCAGGCGGCAGGGGTTGCTCCCGCAGGAAACGACGATGCCGGGCCTGCCGGGGAGACTGCGTGATGGACCTCACTGCCCGTTGCCTGGCCTGGCGCGGTCTGCTGGAGCGGGGCAGGACGGGCTGGAACGCCGAGTTCGCCATGCTCGAGCGGGCGGGGATAGTGCGGCGCGAGAAGAACACCGCCGTGCTGGTCGATGCGCAAGAGCTGCGGCGCCTGCTGGCAACGCCCGAGTTCTCGGATGTCATCGCCAAGCTCGATTCCGCCGAATCCTTGGCGGCAGCCATGGGGCTTGGGGTTCGGATCATCGATCGGGCGGCAGACTGCCTGCGCCTGCTCACGGCCCTGGACAAGACCGAGCAGGCCGTGGGCACGGTCTGGCGGCAGCAACTCAGCGCCGAGCTCTTCGGGGACTCCAAGCACATCGGCTCCGTGTCCATCCTGTCCCGTATCTACGAGGACTGGCTCGCCCTTAAGCCCAGCCGGGGAGAGCTGCGGCTCAAGGCCTTTTCTCCGCTCCCGCACACGGCAGGAGGCCCGGACCTGTCCGAGGTCACGAAATACCAGGGTCAGGCCGTCCTGATGTCCTCTCATGCCGGCCCAGAGCAGTATGAGCTCTCGCACCTTCGTTTCATCATGACCTGCGAAAACCTCTCTCCCTTTCTGGAACTCACCCTTTCCGCAGGCCTTCTTATCTACACGGGAGGCTACGCCTCCAGAGGGGTGGCCGCCTGGCTCAAATCGGCTCCAGCCTCATGCCGCTGGGTTCACTTCGGAGATTTCGATCCTGACGGGCTGACCATATTCGACAGGCTGTCCGCTGCATCGGGGCGAGACGGGGAATTCTTTCCGAATCAGGAAACATTGGAACTCCTGAAATCCGATCTGCCTGCATGGCAGGGCGCCAGATCATTCAGGGAGGAGTCGCTGCGCGGCGACCAAGCGAAGATTCTGGCGGGATGGGGTGGACGTCATAAGCTGCAGGCTGAACAGGAGCAGGTGCTTTACCAGCTCAGGAAACGCGGGATGACCTTGGACGGGGTGTTTTTCTGAAGAGGCACTGCGCAGCTGCGTGCACTTTATGACACGCAGCTGCATAGTGTTGTATTTGTATTGACTAGAATCCTGATGCGCGATTGGTTCTGTCTGCAAAAAAATCATTCGCACTGCGGATTGTTTTTTTCACAGAATCAAGGTCGTTGAAAATTTCATTCAAAGCAGGGATTTCAAAAGGACTGATTCTGAAATCGCTTTCAATCTTCGGCAGCTTAACATTGTCGATGTCTTTTTCCAGCACGACATCAATTTCTTCGTTATTGAAGATTTTTTTGACATTCTCAAAGCTAACGCCGGTTCCATCGTAGGCGCCGATAACAAGAAGATATCTCACGGTTTGTGATCTTTTCTGCTGGATATTCTTCTTGTTCTGTTCCCTACGGTTGGATATCTGGTTCAAAACCATATGGTAGTCATCGCCAATGCTTGGCTTGAGTTCGACGTAATACAGTTCACTGATTTTTTTCGGATTTGCATATCTCCATTCTGCAAGCAAAAAATCCGGGAAATTGTGCTTTTCACTGTTTCCAGTGGGATATCTGTGCAATGCACGCTCGAAGAATTTTTCGACACGCGCTGAGAATTTTGGGTTAATTTCTTCATGATATTTGATTTCGATGGTTACATCATTGAACTTTTTTTCGAACGAAGTCTTGCAAGGACTGATCTGCTTGAACTGTGATTCAGCCAAGTACAATCTGAATTCTTCAAAAAATGCATAAAACAAGTCAAAGTCCCGGACGGTGTTCCTGTAAAGTTCTTCCAGATTGATTACGATGAAGCTTGCAGGACTATTGAACAAGTATTCTTCCTGTGATCTTCCATCCGTATATTTTTTGAATGGAGAAACTGGGATGACGAATGATTTTTCTTCGTGCATATTCCAATTCTGCGATATTGAATCAACTTCAACAGCCATTTTTTTGATTTCAGAAATTCTGCTACTTACGCTTTCGCATACGTTTTTGACGATTGACATCTTATCAGTGAAATAATCATCAAGGTTGCGTGCATAATATTTTTTGTCGCGAGAGAATATTTCCGGGTTGATCAAGTAGAACAGTTTCAACATCGTGTCTCCGGTTAAAAATTCTGCCTGCATTCTGTTATGGTTAGGCGTTTTGATGTCATTGCCATGCTCTTTGTAGATCAGGTCGCGCAGATCCGGATACTGTTCGCGAAGGTCGGCCTGGCCTACCATCCAGGCACAGTACGACTTGTCGGCCAAAAGGACTTCGATGGGGTGTCCTTCGTACTTTCCAAAGGGGACCAGGTTCTTGTCTTTTTTGTTCTTGCTCATAAGAAATCTCCTGTTTGTTTTTAGTTAAAAAAGTTGACTTATGTGATGGATATATATAGCCATGGGTTAGTTTTGTCAATATTTATTTTAAAATAATTGCGTTAAATTGAGATATTTTTTATAATATGGTTAAATTGTTTAGATTTATCCTAAATTGATTTAGGTAAAAAATGAAAAATCTGGAGGGCTAGATGAGTCGAGCGGGCATGGATTTGGAGTTTGAAGACGTGTTTAGGCGGATATCTGAGCAAACGGACCTCAAGACATCGACGAACCTTGCGGAGTTTCTGGGGATATCGAGCGCTTCAGTGTCGAAGCAAAAAACCGGGAACACGTTCCCGGCAGCGTGGGCTATTTTGATTGCAAAACAATATAATCTGGACCTCAATTATATTGTTTTTGGGGAAAAATATGCGGATAAGATGAGAAAAGATGATGAGGATATGAATGTCTTAATTAAAAATTATATAGAAAAAAAACATGATCTTGAATTAAAAGATGGTGACTATTTTTTGAAAGTCCTTTCTGGCGAAATTGAACTTATGATTCGGAGGTTTTTGGATCATACTAAAAAGTAATACGTATTTTTTTTAAAGAATATCCTGATGGCAGAAGAGGAGCCTTGAACGGCTTTTCAGTTCGATGTCGAGGGTGCCCAGTTTATTTCTAGCCACGACATTGACTCTTTTTATGATGGAATATGTCGAGTTATTCAGTCGCCTCCGCTACGAATTTCCTAGCTGATTCCGACGATTTTGAGACCGTAATCAGTGGTCAATTTGAGCTGGAATGAAGACTAAAAACACATTTGCTGCCCTTTTTTTTGAATTTTGTCCGACATACATATGTCACGATGCTTGTCCGACGCGCCAATCTTGGAAGGTCACCCTCGTAACATTCCAAATCCCCCTATGGTCAGTCCTGCCAAAATCCCAAGGTATTTCTGCACACGAACGTCCAAGAATAGCCAAAGACTGGGAACGATAAAACCCGAACATTTTTGGACCCTCCAAAAGTTGGGTCTCACACAGCACGATTGACCTGATACTCATGCTGCTGTCATTATCTCTTATATCGCTGCGCCATCTTCCTGATGGTCTTGATAGCCTCGTCCCTGAGCCACTGCGGTTCGATGATCTCGAAATTTCCTCCCCAGCGCAGGGCCCACCAAAGCACCTCTTCCGGTTCTGCCACATCGACCTCGAAGAAGAGGCTCCCGTCACTGTTTTCGGTGAGCTTCTGCGAGGCGTGGCGGGACTCTTCGCGGATGAACGGTGCGATTTCCGCTGCGAACCAGACTTTGACGTGCTCGGGTTCCAAGTCAGATGCGTAGATCCCGAAGACGTTGGTCCGTCTGCGGGCGAAGTCGTATTCGCGCAGATTCGAGAATGTCAGCCCAAGGTCGCGTACGCTGCGGATCCGGCACACCTTGAAGCAGCGGATCTCCTTGCGTTCAATGCAGTAGCCGTCCAGGTACAGGAATCCATCGACCACGAACACCTGATAGGGCTCGACCTCGTAATCCTCGGCTGGCTGGCCCGGTTTGCAGTAGCTGATGCGGATGCGCCGGCGGTTGATGGTGGCCTTGAGCAGTTCGTCGACGATCCGCTCCTGCCGTGAATGCCCTTTATGGGCGAGATCCTGTTCGAGCAGCGCCTTGCAGACGTCGCAGAAGGCTTTCTCTTGTCCGGCCATGAGCTTCGCCGCCGCTGCCCGGGCGTGCCTGGCCAGGAAGGATTCCTGCAATTCGCCCAACTGGCTCAGCGCCAGGATGATGGCCAGGCGTTCGTCGAGGCTCAGGTCCGGGATCGGCAGGAACGCGTCCTTTGTCAGCTTCTGCCGTTTGCTTGCCTTGTCATATTCAAAGCAGACCCCCAGCTTCTTCATGAATTCCCGGTCTCGGTTGTAGGTCGACTTGCCAACACCCAGTTCCTCCTGAAGCGCCTTGGAGGACATCTCCGGTTTGGTCTTGACGAGTTGGTAGAGGAGCAGGATGCGTTGCAGTTGCTGGAGCTTCTGGGATTCGTTGGCCATGCTGATCTCGAAAGGTTGGGGTTTGCTTTGATAATGCAGGCTGTGCGCACCATTTTGACCATCGTCCCGCACGTACGGGATCATGTCCGCGATCAAGGGTAGCCTGCCCGATGATCTTGCGCTAAGAAACAGCACGTTTGCAGATCGTATAGGAAACATGCTGAAATTCTTCGACTATGTTTGGTTGTAGCCGTAAACTAGATTCCTTCTGAGGGCAACATAATGCGCATTCGCTTTGGCCGGGACCTGGATGGAGAACACGGGACGCTCAGAGTCGACGAGCTTGATGCCAAGACCACCGGCCCTCTTGGACTGCTTGGCATTCTGGAAACGCAACTCGGCCTGCCCCACAGGGACGTTCCGGACATCGAACGCATCATGGCGTACCGGGAATGCCTCAAGCGATGCGACCATCCCGATCGTTTTTATCACAAGACATTTGCGGTCGATGATCTGGAAACGGCCAGGACGCTTTTGGACTGGCGGGACCAATGGTACCTTCACGGATGGACCGGGGCGTTTTCCAAAGAGGCCCCTGCGCGCCTGGCAGACATGCAGGACGTTGAGATCGAGGCCTCCGGGCGCGTGCCCCTGTCTGAAGGTCAGCGCCTGGCCCGAGTCGCTGCGAAAATGCGCAAGCGCAAACCTCGAATTTCCGTCCTGGAACTCTGCGAGCCGTTGGAATGGCATCCCTGGGTCTGGCAAGAGGTTCTGCGGCACTTGCCGCTCAGCATGCAGCCGCCAAGGTCCTCGGCATCGTCTGATTGCCTTCTCGGCAAGCTTCAAGCCGTCTTTGCCGCGCAGGCGGCCGGCGACCTGCCACCCAAGCTCCGTTGGGCGGATGACGGCAGCCTTGCCATCGTCAGAGGCGAAACCCCTGTATCTGCCGGATACTGGCTGAGCACGCTTCTGAGCCGGTCGCCCCGGGAGACGCTTCTGGTTGCCCCCCAGTCGGATGCCCTCGCGGACACTTTGCCGGTGTATGGCCTGCCCCGTCCGAATTTTCAGGAACTGAGCGCCTTTCGTCCTGCGCTTCAGTTCCTGCCTCTCGTCCTTTCCCAGTTATGGACGCCTGTGGATATTCACGGCCTGATCAAGTTCATGGCCCATCCCTTGTGTCCCATCCCGCGTGAAATCAGCGCAAAGCTCGCGGAAACAGTGGCAGAGTATCCAGGCATTGGGGGAGAGCCATGGCAGGAAACCGTGAGCAAGCTCCAAGCCCGCTGGGAAGAAAAAGACCTCGAATGGGAGCGCGCAGCCGAAAAGATCCGCTTTTGGCTGGAGCATGAGCGTTATCCCTTGGGCGAGGCGGCTCCCATTGCGTACGTCGCTGAACGCGTTGCAGCGGTCGCCGATCATTTCCGCGTCCGCCTGGGTGATCCGAACCCTGTGCGGCGAGCTGTTTTCCAGGGCGGGCACGCTCAAGCTGTCGCATGCCACACCGCTTTGGCGGCCCTGATCGAACAGGGTGAGACCGGGATCGGGATCAGCAAGCTCCAGGTACTGGTCAACCAATGCACCTCCAGGGGGGCTGGGAATCCTTTCCGGTTTGCCGAGGCCGGATCGTGCCGGAAGATCTCAAGTCCTGGGGCGGCGGTGGATCCCGCCGAGCGAGTGGTGTGGTGGCAACTGCAAGCCCCGGCATTGCCAAAGCCCTACCCCTGGTCGTCTGTCGAGCTTGCCTCGCTTTTCGCCGCAGGCGTGCGCATGCCCGGAGTGACCGAAGAACTGCGCAAAGAGGCCTTGAACTGGCAAAAACCGATTCTGGCGGCGCAAGGACAGGCCGTCCTGGTGTTGCCGCCGGCCGGTCAGGAAGTGCATCCTCTGTGGCTCATGATCGAGTCTCTCTTTGAAGACGATCACAAGCCGCAGGTTGTGGAGCTGGAAGCAATATTTGAACGCCCAGGCCCCGATTGCCGTGAAATAGAGGCAAAACCGCTTCCCGCTCTGAAACGCTGGTGGCGGATGCCGCAGGACGCCACACTGAGCCCGCGAGACAAGGAGTCCTTCTCCAGCCTCGAAGCGTTTCTTTTCAATCCGTATCAATGGGTTTTGCGCTATCACGCCAAGCTGGAGCCCGGGAGGAGCATCGTAGCGGGGGACTCGTTTCTGCTCTTCGGCAATCTCTCCCATTCGCTGGTGGAACGGTACTTCAGGCTGCCCGAAGCACTCAGGTTCGATGACGAGGCGCTTCGGGCGTGGTTTGCAGCGGCTTTTGACCGTCTTGTCGAAACTGAGGGCGCGCTGCTCCTCATGCCGGGCCGCAAGACGGAGTTGCAGAATTTTCGCGCGGAACTGCTCCGGGCCATGCTCGCCTTGCAGGCGCAGCTCAAGGCGGCAGGCGTCGTCAAGGTCGAGCCTGAAGTGGAGCTTGCAGGCGTATTTGTCGGCGGGCATTTGACGGGTTTTGCCGACCTGCTCGTGACTCGCGCGGATGGGCGGCGGGCCATCATCGACATGAAATGGGCCGGCGGGAAGAAGTTTCCGGACAAGCTGGCCAAGAATCGGCATCTGCAGCTGACACTCTACGGAGAACTGGTCAGGCAGCAGTATGGGGCTTGGCCCGACCTGAGCTACTTCATCATCAGCCAGGCCAAGCTCATCGCTCCGGATCAAGGCTTTTTCCCCAACGCGCAGCGCATCATGAGGGATGACGACGTCAAGGACGAGGGTGCCCCGGAGCTCTGGAACCGCTTCCTGGTGACCTGGAATTGGCGGCGGGAACTCCTTGATCAGGGCCTCATCGAGGTGGCTGTGGATGATTCGGAGGTGGCGGTTGCCCCTGCGGGCGGCATGTCGCTGGAAATCCTCAATCAGAATTACAACGAGTATCTGGCTCTGGCGGGATGGGAGGAAGAACTGTGAGCGCGCTTCAATTTATCAGCGCCGGGGCGGGCAGCGGCAAGACATATACCCTGACCAAGATTCTTGGCGATGAATTGCAGAAGGGCAGTGTCCAGCCTGGCGGGGTCATCGCCACGACGTTCACGGTCAAGGCCGCGACGGAGCTTCGTGAGCGCGTGCGGCAGCATCTCCTGGGGAATGGGCTTTTCGATCTGGCCAACGCCATGGGCCAGGCTCGTATCGGGACCGTCAACGGGGTGTGCGGAGAGCTGCTGGAGCGGTTCGCCTTTGAGAACGGCCTTGCCCCGACGTTGCAGGTTGTCGATGAGGATCAGGCCAAGGTGTTGATGCAGAAGACCGTTGATGATGTCTTGTCCGGTGAAACCGTCGACGAGATGATCGGGCTTTCGTGGCGGCTTG
>JAEWKZ010000067.1 GCA_023393525.1 Pseudomonadota bacterium
GATAAGCCCGAAGACTTTGTTATTGCAACAGGGGTGCAGCATACTGTTCGTGAGTTTGCTACCCTTGCTTTCCGCTATGCGGGTATTGAACTTCGGTGGGAAGGAGAAGGAATAAATGAAAAAGGCATTGATATCAAAACAGGCAAAGTATTGGTTGCTGTTTCAGAAGACTTTTATCGTCCCACTGATGTGGTAAATCTTTGGGGGGATCCCACTAAAGCTCGAAACGAACTCGGTTGGAATCCGCAAACCAGTTCTTTTGAACGGCTTGTTGAGATAATGGTAAAGCATGATATGCAGAAAGTAGCTGCCGATCATGTGGCTTCTGTCATGCGTACCAATCTTGCTGAATATCTGGAAAAAGGTCTGGTAAAATAATTGATTGATTCTGACTAAAATTCAACCATTCAACTGTTTTCTAAAAAAAAACATTAAATCACTTGTATTTATATATTATTGATGTGATAGAGGTTGGGGAGAAGTGGATGTTTATAGTGTATTGTAATATTTTTTATCGATATGAGAGTTGTGAAAACAGCCATTGAAGGAGTCGTAATCATTGTACCTCGTCTTTTTAAAGATAGTCGCGGTTATTTTTTTGAGTCCTTCAATCAAGGAGAGTTTGAAGAAAAAGTCTGTAAGACGACATTCGTGCAGGATAATGAATCCAAATCATCCTATGGTGTCATTCGTGGTTTGCACTTTCAGTTCCCCCCTTTTGCGCAAAGTAAACTGGTGCGTGTAGTGAAAGGTTCAGTTCTTGATGTTGCTGTGGATATAAGAAAGGGCTCTCCGACTTTCGGACGGCATGTAGCTGTAGAACTTACAGAGGAAAATCATCACCAGTTCTTTATACCAAGAGGTTTTGCGCATGGTTTCAGTGTGTTGAGTGATGAGGTGATATTTCAATATAAGTGTGATAATTTTTATGCTCCGGAGTGTGAAGGTGCCTTGGCGTGGGATGATCCAGATTTGAGAATTAATTGGAGGATCCCGATGGACAAAGTTGTATTGAGTGAAAAAGATCAAAAGCATCCTATATTGAAAAATGCGAATTTAATATTTGATTATAGCGTTGATCAATATTGACGTAAGAATACAAGACTTCAAAAAGAAAGGGTATAAGGATGAAGGATATCCTAACCGTGAGAATGAAAAATGGCACAAGTCTCTAGCAATAAAAGGGTAGCTAAAAACACTCTTTTACTATATATACGTACGTTTGTAATCTTAATAGTGAATCTATATACTTCAAGAATTGTTCTTGAGGTGTTAGGTGTAGAGGATTATGGAATATACAATATTGTAGGTGGAATGGTTGTGATGTTTTCGGTAATCTCAGCTGCTCTGTCAAATTCTATAACACGATTTATTACGTTTGAATTAGGGAAAGGAAACAAAGATAAGCTGAAGCAAATATTTTCTACAAGTGTAAACATTCAATTGAGACTTTCATTAATTATAGCCATTGCGGTAGAAGGGATAGGTGTATATTTTATGTATGCTTATATGCAGATTCCTGAAGACCGTTTGTCGGCAGCTTTTTGGGTATTGCAGTGTTCACTTCTCAATTTTATTATTTCTTTAGTAAGTTTACCTTATAGCGCGGTGATTATAGCGCATGAACGGATGAACATATTTGCTTATGTAGGGTTACTAGAGGCGGCATTGAAGTTTGTGTCTGCTTATTTATTATTTATTGTGGCTTTTGATCACTTGATATTGTATGGCGTTTTATTAGCTTTGTCTTCTTTAATTATCCGTTTGATATATGGTCGTTATTGTTCACTTCATTTTAAAGAATGCAAATATACGGCAAAATTAGATAAAAATCTTACACGTGAAATGTTTGGCTTTGCCGGATGGAATTTTTTAGGAACCGGAGCATATCTTTTCAATACGCAAGGAGTCAACATTGTATCTAATTTGTTTTTTGGCGTTGCAGTTAATGCCGCACGAGGGGTAGCAGGGCAGGCCGAGGCCGGTGTAAAACAGTTTGTAAACAATTTTACGACAGCATTAAATCCGCAGATTATAAAAACATATGCTGATAAAAATTATGAATCGTGTTTTATTCTTGTCCGTCAAGGTGGCAAGTATTCCTACTTGCTGATGCTTGTTTTTTTTATACCTTTTGTGTTGGAGGCAGATTTTCTTTTGTCATTATGGTTAAAGGAAGTGCCGCGGCATACCGTTATCTTTTGGCAATTAGCCATGTTAGGAACTTTGATTGATTTACCGGCAGCTCCTCTTACAACATTAGCTCAAGCTACGGGACATATAAAGAAATTTTATATTTATGTGGGTGGATTAGGGTGTTTAGTACTACCTTTAACATGTATCTTTTTTTTCTTGGGAATGCCGCCTTATACAGCCTATGTAGCTTATATCACTGTTTATACTTACCTTGTTTTTGTGCGTTTATATTTGATGAATAAACAGGTCGGCTTTCCTATTCGCGTGTTTGTAATACAGGTTTTATTAAGAGTTGCTGTGGTGACGGCTATATCTTTGATTCTTCCTCTTTTCATTGTATATATAATGCCGTATGGTTTTGTGAGATTCATCTTGGTTGCGTCTGTTAGTTTTATTTCCATAGTAGGGAGCACTTTTGTGTTTGGCATGGATCGTGCTGAACGTAAAAGAATAAAGTCCTTTGTGTTAAAAAAGATACGGAATAATTAACTATTGTTTTCTTGACTATATGTATGTGAATTTAGTAACATGGCTGGGTACAGGGAATTATGGTACTAGTCTTCAGTCTTACGCTCTTCATGAGATATTGAAAGAGATGGATTACAATGTACGTTTTGTACATTCGTTTTCTCCTGAAAATTTCTCTCTAAAGAAAAGACTATTTTTTCTTTTGAAGATTGTTGTGAAAGAAGCATTAGAAAAGTTTGGGCGTACTGATAAAGATAAGAAGATTCGTTCTTTTAACAAGGAAAATTATAACCATATTCATATACATACTGAAAAGCAGTATCGAAATCTATTAAAAGAATCAGATGTTTTTATTACTGGCAGTGATCAAATATGGAATTGTTATCACAACTTTGACCCATTTATGTTTTTAGCTTATGCAGGTAATTGTAAACGTGTGGCTTATGCCTCAAGTATTGGAACAATCGATATTCCTCAGGCATATATAGAACAGGTTAAGTGTTTATTAAACAAGTTCACTCACATAGGAGTAAGGGAAGGGGGGATGACTGATTTTTTGAATACTCTTTTGAGCAGAAATGATGTCAGGCAGGTTTTAGATCCTACGTTTCTTCTTTCAAGTTCAAAATGGCTTAGTTTTACGAAGAAATCGCAGTTATCATTGACTTTGCCGCAGAATTATATTTTATGCTATTTTATAGGGAATCGCGTAGAATACGCTTTACAGCTTGAAGAGGTAAAGCGGATTACTGGAATATCAAATATTGTTTTGATTCCCTCATTGGAGAATGAAACCATTTTGATAAATGAAGCTATTAAATGTCAGGATGCAGGTCCATACGAATTTGTAGAACTTATCGCTCAGTCATCTATGGTATGTACAGATTCGTTTCACGCTTGTGCTTTATCTATCAATCTTTCTAAAAATTTTGTTGCTTTTAAGAGATTTTCTGATAATGATAAAAAGTCTCAAAATTCTCGAATTTATGATTTA
>JAEWKZ010000111.1 GCA_023393525.1 Pseudomonadota bacterium
TTTTGCGCTAATCATAATGCGGTAGTATTTTGTGATCACACAAGTGGATATAAGGGCGAATTTCGGCAAGTCGACGCGTTATTAACTAAACAGAATGCGGAGTGTTTGAATGATATCAAACTGTTGATACACTTAGGTGAAATATCTGGCGATCATTTTAATATGGGGGATAAAGCTGCTGAAGTATGGCGTGTGAATCGGGATGGACAAATGCGTGATCGCTATGGGAAACTAACCCATCTTTTTGCTATGAGTGAGAAACATTTCTTTGAGCGATATAAAGATAAAGATATTCAACCAGGTACTTCTTTTTTGAACCAATGTCGTACAGAATATACTCGTTGTTATACTGCTATACCTGAATTGCCATTGTCGAATATTTGGATGGCCAAGGAATTAGCCCCAAGCTTGCCAGAAAATAGTGTGTTTCATTTGGGAATTCTCACATCTCTTCGTTCATGGGATTTTTTTGAAGTTTCTAAATCTATTCATTCGGCATGCAATGTGGGTGGTTTTGGTACAGATGGAATGTTGTCCTCTCTTCTCGGGGCATCAATTATTCATCCACAGAAATTATATTTTGGCATTGTTGGTGACTTGGCTTTCTTTTATGATATGAATGCCCTTGGCAATCGACACAAAGGAAATAACTTGCGTATATTATTGGTGAATAATGGTAAAGGATGTGAATTTACTCATTATTTAAATCCTGGTTCTATTTTTAAGGAAGATGTTGATCCTTATATTGCAGCGGCAGGTCATTTTGGAAATCAGTCGCATACATTAGTCCGGGATTATGCTAAAAGTTTGGGAATGGATTATTATGCAGCTTCTACAAAAGAAGAATTCTTAGTCAGTAAAGATAAGTTTGTCTCACCGGAAATTACACGTTCTTGTATTTTTGAAGTTTTCACTCGTGATATTGATGAGAATGAAGCTTTAAGGTTAATAACAAGTACCGGTATGATGGGGGATATGAAACAGGTTCTGAAAAAGAGTGTAAAAAATGTGGTAGGTGATAAAGGGGTTGGACTTATGAAAAAGCTATTTAAATGACAACATGCGTTGTAGTTATACCGATATATAATGCTAATCCTAAACCGATTGAAATGGCTTCATTGAGACGGGTGTTGACGGTGCTAAATGGTCATGTAATCCATTTGTTTACTTATGAAGATTTGGATACTACTGTTTATAAAGCGGTATTTGAAGAATGTAATAAATCTTTTTTGGTGGATTATTTTGATAAATCCTATTTCTCATCTGTTAAAGGCTATAATAAGTTATGTCTAACTCCGGCTTTTTATTTGCGATATATTGATTATGACTATATGTTGATATATCAATTGGATGCATGGGTGTTTTATGATAGTCTGCAATATTGGTGCGATAAGAATTATGACTATATTGGTGCTCCTCATTTCTATTCGCAAGAGAAAAACGTAACTAAAGAATTTATGGGCGTAGGTAATGGCGGCTTTTCTTTACGGCGTATTAAGTATTGTCTTCAGATACTATATGGAAATAAGTATATGCCATATTTAAAACCTGTAGCTCTGATGAAGTATTACTATAGAAAAGATTTGATTCATTTTCGCAGTCATCCAATTATAGTTGAATGGATTTTATTTCTTATTAAAGTACTATTGAAATCCATAGGCATAAAAAATAATTTGTCTTTTTTTATTCGTACTAGTCTAATTAATGAGGATTTTATTTTTGGTAGTTGGGCTAATCTCACATGGAATGCAAAAGCTAATATACCTTCCTGTAATGAAGCAGCTGATTTTGCTTTTGAAACTAATCCTTCATATCTCTATAATAAAAAGGGTAAATTGCCCTTTGGTTGCCATGCTTTTGAAAAATGGGAGTATGATTCGTTTTGGAGAAAGTATATAGTAACATAATTTATCCAAAGATTCTTTCATTAAGGTCATATCTTTGGTATATGGTTCATAATGAAGTGGGTTAACGCTGTATTTATGTCTTATAGTAATTTTTGTATAAAGCAATCGAGGCTGTTTTCCGTTTTAATATGGATGATATTAATTGTTGCACATCCATTTGTCTTTTGTTACGCATTGAATTTCCCTGGCTCTCTAATACTTATATTGCTTTCTTTTTTGATGCTTGCTATATATGTTAAATTAGCAAGGACTTTTGTGGTACAATCGTTTTGTGTCTTTTGGGGGATGATAGTTTTTTTTAGTTTCTTAAATGTCTATCACTCTGATTTATGCTCTATATCAAACGTAGTTCAAGTTTTAATCGTTTTTCTAATTTGTACGGTTATCACTAACTGCATTGGTGAAAGAGCATTCTGCAAGCAGTATGTGTATTTATTGACAATTATAGTTTTTTTAGGGTTTATCGGATGGTTGTCTGTGTTGATGTTTAATTATCCTCCTTTGTTTAATTATACAGCTCAAGATGGAAGGCCAGTAGCGGCATTCCTTTTCACCGTTTGTAATACTTACATACCTCCGGTACCTCATCCTATAATTAGATATTCTGGTATATTTGATGAACCGGGAACATTGGCTTTTTTTTCAATGATAGCATTGTGTATCAATAAATTAATGGTAAAGAATAAAACGTGCGAAGTCGTTTTGCTAATATTACCAATTATGACATTTTCTCTGGCTCACATTCTGACTCTACTATTATTTTATTTGTTTTTTTATATAACCTCAATTCAGAGATTGCTAGTTTTTGCCAGTGTGGTTTCAGGATTAATTTTCCTCATTATATCTCAGAAAGATATATCTCCATATAATCGGATTTATGAATTATCCTTGCATAGATTAGAACAGGATGATGAAAGGGGATTTCAAGGTAATAATAGATCGGAGTCAACGAGTAATGCTTATAAACTTTTTATCGAAAATAAGTTACTTGGTGTCGGTGTCCAATACGAGGAAGAACATCATGGTATTTCTACTAATCCTTTTACCATCTTAGCATTATATGGCATTGTCGGATATCTTATAGTTCAAATTTTTTTTTGGAGAATTCTTATAAAATCTTTTGTGTCTAAATGGAAATTTTTAAATTGGAATTGTATAAAATGTCTTGTCATACTTTTTGTTAACTTTCAGCAAAGACCATTTACTACTAATGTTTTTACAATGTTTTCTGTCTTGTTATTACTTTCTGTTGTAGAAACTCAATTAAATATGAACTATAAGCGAAATGTCTCTTTATATGATCGCAATTTATTATAAAAGCTGCCTCTATTATACCCTGTTTTTTTAATTATATACTTTCCGATTTTTATGAGATATTCAATAATAACTGTATCCTACAATAGCGAAAAAACTATTGAAAGGACAATAAAATCCATTCTTGCCCAAAGCGAGAAGGACTATGAATATATAATTGTTGATGGTGCTTCCAAAGACTGCACTGTGAAACTCATCAAACAATATGAACCATTGTTTGAGGGTAGGCTTCATTGGATTAGTGAATCCGATAAGGGGATTTACAACGCTATGAACAAGGGTATTTCTATGGCTAAGGGTGATGTCATAGGAATCGTGAATAGCGATGATTGGCTTGAAACGGATGCTCTTGTTACTACCTCTGAAGC
>JAEWKZ010000113.1 GCA_023393525.1 Pseudomonadota bacterium
ACTGACGACGTCGCCGATGCCGCCCCTGATGGGGCCGGTATCACGGGCAGACCCACGACGGTACAAGACGACGCGGCCCGCACAGTGGCACAAGACGGTGCCTGCAGCATATCGGTCAAGCGGAGGATAGCCCTGGAACCAAGATTCGTGCTTGGCAACACAGGATGGAAACTTGCACCCGCGTATGACGTCAATCCGACTATCGACCTAGCCGTCAGGGTCTTGCACTGGCGGCAGGCCCACTTGCCACGGGCATGCTGTTCAACACGGCCCCCAGGGGGTGCGATGATCAGCGCTTGGTCGCAGCCAATATCCGCGCGTCCTGATGCACTCAACGGGTCGGCCAGCCTTGTGGTTTTTCGCTACTAGCGGGAAAATTCCCCTCGCGAGGGGCGCGACAGCGGCCCGAACGGCACGGAATCCGGCGACTCGGGGGGACTTCAAATGAAGGACGCATACCAGTACGAGACCCACGCCATCACGGATCTCGATCCTGAGCCATCATCGGCCTGGGTCTATCGGTGCGCGATGAGCCTGCTCATACACCCGGTCGACGACGTGATATCGGACCTACTGGCTTTCATGGGCGAAACGTCCGACGTAGATCGTGCCTGGATGATTGAGTATCGTCCTGACTTACTCCGTTTACGTAATACCCACGAATGGTGCCGTGGCCAGACGACGCCGTTCGTCGCCGAACTCCAGGATGTTCCCACCACGTTAATCGCATGGTTGCACCGATACCTGATCAAAGGGCGGGCCGTGGCCATTCATGATGTGCGCGAACTGCCGCGGAGCGCGCGGACGATTCAGGCCGAGTTCCTGCGCCAAGGCAACAAGAGCGTGCTGAGCGTGCCGGTTCTCTATGACCAGAAGCTCTACGGCATCATCGGGTTCGATACGACCGCACGGCGCGGGCGCTGGTCCGCCGCCGAGGTGTATGCGCTGTTTCAATGCGCCAATCTGATCGGGCAGGCCAAGTACTCGGGCGGCCGAGATCGGAACCGGGCGGTGATGTACGACGGCTCGGCCTCCGTGATCTACCTGAGCATGCGCGGCCTGGTCCGGGGCGTTCAGCCCGAGTCTATCGTCGGCGTGCGGTCAGCGGGAAACTACAGCGAAATCTGGCTGGCCGACGGGTCGATGGTGCTGGATTCTCGCCCCCTGGGGATGTGGTTGTCCCTGCTGCCAGAGACGATCTTTTTCCGCGTGCATCGCACCGCCATTGCCAACGCCTTGCATGTTATGGACGTCGACCGCAGAAGCGTTGATCGCTGGCTGATCACGATGCGGTCGGTGGCGGAAGCCTGGCCGGTCTCGCGTTCCCACCGGCGGCCCCTGCGCGAACGCATCGGAATCTGAACCTCTAAATGGCCCGGGCAGAAAGGCGGATATGTCATCCGTCATGCCAACCTGTTGTTTCGTCCTCGTAATGCGTCGGTTACCAAAGTTTGAGGGATCATCTTGTTGAAAGGTGTTTCGTGTTCCCTGAGCGACTTTGGAGTATCGGCATGCCGGCGTCACGTGTTCTATCCCGTTTTGCCTGTCTCGCGTTGAGTGCGTCTTGCGCATTGGGCGTCAATGCCGCCAACGCGGCCGACATGGCGCTAGAAAATGCTGTCTCGATGGCCGGGATGCAGCTTTACCTGAATGCGGGGGCACCGGGCCTGGTCATCGTCGTCGTGCATGGCGATGACGTCGTCATTCAGGGATATGGCGAAACCGCGCCGGGCAGTGGCGTTGAGCCGGACGAGAATTCCATTTTCAGGATCGCATCGGTCTCGAAAGTCTTTGCTGGCGATGTATTGGCGTCGCTGGTGGCCAAGGGCATCGTCAAACTGACCGACCCGTTGGCGAAATTCGCGCCCGAGGGCGCCAGCGTCAAAACGAACGGCCGTCCCATGACGTTGTTGGACCTGGCGACGCATTCCGCAAGCCTGCCGCGCGAACTGCCGGATCCGGATGCCAAACCGTCCGACAATCCGTTCGCGGTTTTCGATCGGGCGTACTACTGGAAATGGGTGGGCGCCAACAAACCGGCCTACGCGCCGGGGACCACCACCCTCTATTCGAACCTGGGCTACGGCTTGCTGGGTGACGCGCTCGCGAAAGCGGGCGGGGCGGATTATTCGGCTTTGCTGGCCAGCGAGGTCGCGGAATCGGCGGGCCTGGTCGACACCACCAACGTACTGAACGACGCGCAGAAAAAGCGCCTCATGACGGGGCTGGACCCTTTCGACAAACCGGATCCAAACGCCGTCATGCCCGACGTGATGTATGCCAGCGCGGGCGTCTATTCGACGGCCGGCGATATGGCGCGCTGGATGCGTTGGCATCTCGAGGGCGCGCAGCACTCGAAGGAGGCCGCGTTGCTGGCTCACACGATGTGGCTCCCTTATGACGGCCTGAAATCCGTGGTGGGCACGGAAGTCACCGATGCCGACGGCATGGGCCTGGGTTGGGTGGTGAGCTTGCCTCGCAACGGTTCGCCGCTGTTGTTGGGCAAAAGCGGCGGCCTCGGCGGATTCATGAGCTATGCGGTGCTGTCGCCGAACCGTGGGTTGGGCATATTTGTCGTTGCCAGCCGCGTGAACTTCGCCATGTTCGGGAACATCCATGCTCAGGTGCGCGAACTGGCGGCTGAGCTGGCACGGTGAACCGGATGGAGCCCGGGCCAACTGCGCGCGTGCGCTCCCGTGCATTGCTCGGTAGAGCCCTGCCCTTGGTTGGGCTGCTCTGTGCGATGCCACAGGCGTCTGCGCAAGAGGCCAGGGATATTTTCAAGACCGAAATCTTTCTGACGCCTTATAGCGAGCTGGGCGATGAGCAGGGAGCCTATCCGCGAATAAATGGCAGGTTCCTGTTGATGACAGGCTATACGGGTTATTTTGGCCTCCGGGACGACAACAAGCAGATCCCGCGTTCGCACTGGAGCAGTGTGCAGCCGACGGCGGAAGCCGCTTTGATCTGGCAGCTGACGCAGCGATTTTCGATCCGTGCGAAGGCGACATTCGACTCATCGAACAACGAAATCAAGGACAACGCCTTTTCAGATCTGGGCGTCGGCCTGGACAACCTGTTCACTGCCTACAACGCAGACAATTACGCCCTGTACGCCGGCAAGATGGACCTTGGCTTTGGCGATGCTTGGCACGTTATCGATGGTCTGTACAGCGGCTACAACGAGAACTCGGAATTTCGCGGATCGATTGGCGTGGGAGGCCGCTACACCTTGGATACCGGAGGCGCAGGAGCGCATTCCGTAGCCGCCGTGTTGTTCAAGAGTGACGATAGCAACCTGAACCATCGGCTTAGCTTTGAGCAGGGTTTCATCAGACCCGCTCAGCCGCCTGCCTTCAGCGACCAAATGAAGTCTTTCATCCTGTCTTATGACTTTCGCGAGCTGCCCGGGTTAGAGGGTTTGTCCGGAGGGCTGGACGTGGGGCAGCTGCATAGGGATTCCGATCAAGGAAAGAGCGCCAACACCGTGTCGGTCCGTTTTCGGTATGACGCAGCGGTGGGCCAGGGATGGAATGTCAGCTGGTTCAACGAGGCGACATTTTCCAGCGCGTTCCGCGGAGCGCCTGTTTCCAACGGCAATGGCGTGACCTCCGTGTCGCTGGCCCGCGACAACTGGCAACTGACCGCCACCGCTGCCGCGCGCAAGCTATCGGGCAGCGACGAGAAGCTCGCACGGTTCGGGCTGCAAGGCGAACTGGACTGGGCGGTTTCCGCCGCGGTCACCTACGTCACGCCCATCGGCATCATCGTACAGGCCGGGCTGACTCATCAGCGCGATCAGGCGCTGCTTATTAACCAGGGTGTTTTTCGCATCGCTTATCAAATGGGGTTCTGAGACCATCATGACACGCAAAAAATCACTGATCTCCGGGGTCGGTCTGCTTGTGCTGGCCTGCTCCATGACCGCCTGGTCCCAGCCGGTCTCCATCGACAGCCACGCCAATCCGTCGGCTGATGTCGTCGCTATTCCCAAGGACAGCAAAGCGCGGGCGGTCAAAGCACTGCCCGACGTCGTCGCAGAAATTATGAAGCGCAGTCACGTCCCAGGCATGGCGGTCGCCGTGGTCGTTGATGGCGAGACCGTTCTGGCTCGTGGGTACGGCGTGCGCGAGCTTGGGAAGAAGGAACCCGTGGACGCGCAGACCGTGTTCGAGATCGCTTCGCTCTCGAAGTCGCTCACAGCGACCGTGGCGGCAATCGAGGTGACCAAGGGGACGATCTCATGGGACGATCCGGTCGTCCGCTACTTGCCGGATTTCAAGCTTAGCAACGCCTATGTGTCGCAGCACGGCACGATCGGCGATTTCTTCTCCCATCGATCTGGCCTGCCTGGCACGGCCGGCGATGATCTGGAAGACCTGGGGTACCAGCGCAAGCAGATCATCGCCCGCCTGGGGCTATTGCCGCTGGACGCTTTCCGCACTTCCTATCACTATGCCAATTTCGGCACGACCATTGGTGCGGAGGCCGTCGCGGCGGCCGCGGGCCTACCCTGGGAGTTGCTGGCCGACGAACTGATGTTAAAGCCGTTGGGAATGACGTCGACGAGCTATCGCTACGACGACTTCATGGCACGCGACAACCGGGCCGTCCTGCATGGATACCAGAATGGTGCGTTTCTGCCGCTGGGGCAGGACAACGCGGATCAGCAGGCACCTGCTGGCGGCGTGTCTTCTAACGTCGTTGACATGGCCGAGTGGCTCAAGCTGTTGTTGGCGGACGGCGAGTATCGCGGCAAGCAGATGATCGCCGCGGATGCGCTGCTACCAGCCCTGTCGCCTCAATCGTTCAGCGCACGGGCGCACGACCTCGCATCGCGTCCAGGTTTCTATGGCTATGGCTTCAATGTCAACACGGAACTGGGGGGACGTCAGTCGATGGGGCACTCGGGCGCCTTTTTGCTGGGCACAGGCACCACGTTCAAGATCGTGCCGTCCGCGGGCATCGGCATTGTGGTGCTGACCAATGGCGCTCCGGTGGGCGCCGCCGAATCTGTCGTGGCGACGTTCATCGATACCGCGCTTTACGGCAAGCCCACGCGGGACTGGTTTGCTGCGTACAACCGTGCCTTGAAGGTAATCTTTGAACCGCAGGCCGACTTGTCGGAGCAAGCCAAACCGACCAATCCGGCGCCTGCGAAAGCATTGAGTGTGTATACAGGCCGCTTCAATAATGCCTATTACGGCGCCGCCGACATCCAGGAAACCGACGGCGCATTGACGTTGGTTCTCGGCCCCAAGAACATGCGTTTTCCCTTACGCCACTGGACTGGCAACACCTTCGCTTTTGCGCCGGCTGGTGAGGCCGCGCTGGTCGATTCACTGGCTTCTCTGACTTTCAGCGCAGACAAGGACCAGCCCAGCGGATTCGACATCAAGTTCTACGACGCAAACGGAATGGGGCACTGGACCCGCGACTAGCGGCCAGCGTGACTGTCTTGCGATCAAGACGAGGATTGACGCCCTTAGCGAGCTAAGTGCGAGCCTCGTCCCGTAACTCAGGAGCCTCGCGCAAGGACCCTCAGGGTGGCTGCCCAAGAAAATGCGGGTACGCTGGGTAAGGCCCATCGCTCCGGCAACAACGCGGAACAGGATCGCACCGTCTGTTTTGCGGCCGTTCTTTGGGCTATTTAGGCCTAGCTGGCAATGGCTGTCGGTGGGCGTCAGTAGACTGAAAGATTCAGAAAATTTTCTATATCAGTCGCTTGCGAAATTCCTTGGACGTCGGTGCATGCCCTTGGAAAAATCGAATGGAGCGGGTGATGGGAATCGAACCCACGCTTGAGGCTTGGGAAGCCGCCGTTCTACCATTGAACTACACCCGCCCTGAAGGGCTGGCGCCAGGCGGATCGGCAGGGCCGATGCTGACGCAGGCGAGGATTATAGCCTGGGTTTTGGCCGGCGCGCGGGCTTATTTGACCAACTCGGAAATTTCGATGAGATTGAGGTCGGGGTCGCGCAGGTAGATGGAGCGGATCGGGCCGGTCGCCCCCGTGCGCCGCACCGGGCCTTCGATGATGGGGATGCCCTTTTCCCGCAGCCGCCCGATGACGTCATCCAGCGCAATGGCGGCGATAAAGCACAGATCGAGCGCGCCGGGCACCGGCAGGTGGGCCTTGGGTTCGAACTCATGGCCTTTGACGTGCAGGTTGATTTTCTGCTGTCCGAACCGCAAGGCCTTGCGGCCCGGCCCGAAGGTTTCCAGCGTCATGCCCAGGCCATCGGTATAAAAAGCCACGCAGTCGGCTTCGTGGGCGGTGGTGAGGACGAGGTGATCCAGGTGGTCGATCATGGCGCAATCCATCCGAACAGTCGGGCAAGCGCCATCTTAGCGCCCCCGGCCGTGTGT
>JAEWKZ010000083.1 GCA_023393525.1 Pseudomonadota bacterium
CATTTGGGGTTGGTATGACATGGGCTACAGGAATAATTACATTAGATGGTTGTAAAATCAGTGATATAGTGGAAATCTAGTTATGTATAATCCATTTTCATTATCCGGGAAAATAATAATTATTACCGGCGCTTCATCTGGTATTGGTCGGCAGTGTGCGATAGATTGTAGTAAGATGGGGGCTACAGTGGTTCTTATTGCTCGTAATACGGAACGGCTGAAAGAAACGAGAGAAAAAATGGAACGCCCTGAGGAACATTTTTGTTATTCGCTTGACTTGTCTCAACCGGATAAGATAATGGAATTGGTGGAAGCCATTGTTTGCGGTCATGGTAGGATAGATGGCTTTATTCATGCTGCTGGGATAGAAAAAACGCTTCCTGTTAGGTATTTGTCTACAGAGGATTATGAAACAGTGTTTCGTGTAAATACTTTGAGTGCTTTTGAGTTTATTCGCTGTTTCAGTAATAAGAAATTCTTTAATGATAATGGGCATATAGTCCTGATATCTTCTATCACTTCCATAATTGGCCGTGGAGGGGTAGCTGCCTATGCAGCTTCAAAAGGGGCTATGGTCAGTGCTGTTCATTCTATGGCACTGGAGCTTGCCAGAAAAGGTATTTGCATTAATTGTGTTTCACCGGGTACGGTTCTTACCCCTATGATGGAGGATTTTCTATCGACTCTTTCAGAGGAAGAGTATAAAAGACGTATTAATGGGTTCCCATTGGGATTGGGCGAAGTGACTGATGTATCACAACTTTGTCTCTTTCTCCTTTCGGACGCATCGCGCTGGATTACGGGGCAGAATATAGTGATAGATGGAGGGTACACTTCTCAATAAGATAGTCGGGATTATACTATAAAATTATGGAAATATTAGTAAAGAAGACTTTTGAACTACTGGATGAAGAAATAGTAGCGATTTACAATCTTTTTGATGAGGTGTTCGGACAGAAACGGGATATAGCTACATTTCGTGAGAATTATTCGAATACTCCTTTGGGATATTCTTATCACAGTATATTGTTGAGTGATGATGGCGAAACGGTAGGCTTTCATTCGTGTATGCCTTTCTATTATAGAAAGAATGACAAACAATTTATGGCGGCTTTAGGTATTGACTCCATGGTAAAGAAGGAACATCGTGATTTCTTCAATTTCCATGATATGATTGTTCAATGTCAGAAGCGTTTAAAAGAAGATGGATGCGTTTTGCGGATTGGATTTCCAAATGATAATTCCTATCCGGTTCTGAAAAAAGGACTCAAGCATCGTGATATCGGAAGGCTTACCACGTATTGCATGATTCGCAATGTGGGTGCCGTAAAGCGTGGCCTATCAGGATTGAATTTTCTGAGTCGTGGCTTGGCGAGGTTGCAGTATGTATGTTCTTTCCTGTCGGTTGGCAATAAACAGTATAATTTTAAGTACCATAAAGACAGGCCGACTTTTGATAAGGTACGCTATAAATGGTTTGGCGGACATTATGAAAGGGCAAACGTGAAAGGAGCGACTATTGTCTATAAAATAGAACTTTATAATGGAGTTGAAACGGCTTTTCTGCTGGATGTATACCCATTGTCAAGGTCTGCTTTTGAATCTGCCGTAAGATATATCTATCGTAAGGAACGGAAAAAGGTGGATATGATTATCTATGTAGGTGCGTTACCTTTCACACCCATAGGTTTAATAACTGTTCCTCATCGCTATGAACCGAAGCATTTCAATTTTACCTGTAAACCTTTGGTGAAGGATTATTTTAATGATTCACTGTACGATATCCGTAATTGGGAAGTGAATTTGTCATCCTATGATTTACTGTAGTTTTTAATGAATATACTGACCTTCGACATTGAAGACTGGTATAATTGCGACTTTATCTCAGGCGACTTCGACTGGGATAGACATGAAGTGCGCATATACCAAGGTGTGGACCGTATTCTCGAAGAATTGGAGATACGGCATCAGAAAGGAACTTTCTTTTGCCTCGGCTGGATTGCGGAAAAGCATCCGGATGTGATTCGTTCCATTCATAAACAGGGGCATCATATCGGTTGTCATTCTTATCAACATGAATTATCTTTCCGTTTTGATGAGAAAGCATTCAAAACGGATACGCTGAAGGCGAAATGTTTGATAGAAGATGTGACGGGAGAGGAAGTAAATGCTTTTCGTGCTCCGGGCTTTTCTATTACAAAGAATAATGTATGGGCACTTCATGGTTTGGTTGAAATGGGATTCAAATATGACTGCTCAATGTTTCCAGCTCCTCATGATTACGGTGGTATGCCAAGTTATGGAGAGGGTGTTCCTAAGCGTATTGATGTAGGTGATGGAAGAATCATCAAGGAGTTTCCGATAAGCATTCATCAAGTAATGGGTAAGCATATTGTTTTCTCCGGTGGTGGTTTCTTCCGTTTATTTCCTTATTGGCTGATTAATCATTGGGGAAAACACAGTGATTATATGATGACTTACTTTCATCCAAGAGATTTTGATGTTAATCAGCCTGTAATAGAGACGCTACCTGTGATAAGGCGTTTTAAAAGTTATGTAGGTATAAAAGGTGCATTCATTAAGTTTCAACGGCTATTAGATCATTATGAATTTTATAATGTGGAACAGGCGGATGAAATAATAAATTGGGAGATAACCCCTATCGTAGAACTGAGTAGTTTAAAATAGATATTAGAATCGCAAATTACCGAGTAATTGTTAGGATATTCCAATGTAGCGAACTACTTTTGTGAAAAATCTATAGATAATGAGTAAGTCCAAATCATATAAAGAACAAGAACCGATAGGGCAGAAAGTTGGCGAGCCTATGGCTGTTTATTCAAAGACAGGCTCGGGTATTGCTGTAAAAAAGCGGGATAATATAGAATCTGCTATCTCCGGTGAAGAGTTGTTGGATAGGCTTCGTCCTCGTATAAAAGCCTTGTTCAAATGAAAGTTGTATTTGCACCTGAAGTTGAAGAGGATTTATATGAGCTTATAGAAGTGCTTATTGCAAAAGAATACTTAGGGACTTATCCTTTTGCCATTTCTTATGTAGAGGATTTAGTTTCTGATATTCAACAAAACATTAACTCTAAATTAAAGAAAAAAGCTCCCGCTTTTTTTGAACGATATGGTAAGGATATGCAATATATAACTTATCAAAGGAATGCAAATACGACTTGGTATATTTTCTTTTCAATTGTAGAAGATACTTATTTTATTAAGTATATTACTAATAATCACGTTTCCAGTCAGTATATTTTATAGACTATTTTCATGAATATTCTAATTACCGGAATTCACGGTTTCGTGGGTTCCAATCTTGTTATGTCTTTAAAGGAGAGCCATGTCCTTTATGGTCTTGATATTATTGCACCTGAGAAAGAAGGAGTTGAGAGAACTTTCTCTTGGAAAGATATTGAATCTACTGCTTTTCCGATGCAACAATTGCCCCAGTTTGATGCCATCATTCATTTGGCCGGTAAAGCCCATGATACGAAGAATCAATCTGCTGCACAGGTGTATTTTGATATCAATACGGGACTGACACGGAAGATTTTCGATTTCTTCTTAGAATCAAAAGCAAAGAAATTCATTTTCTTTAGTTCTGTGAAAGCTGCTGCTGATAGTGTGGTGGGAGATATGTTGAGGGAGGATGTGATACCTACCCCGGTGGGACCATACGGTGAGAGTAAGATAGCGGCCGAGAATTACATCTTGGATAAGTTGAAAGTTGAGGATGGAGAGTTGAGAGTTGCTGTGCAGCGTGATAAGCGGGTGTATATCTTAAGGCCTTGTATGATTCACGGTCCGGGTAATAAGGGTAATCTGAATTTGCTTTATAACGTTGTGAAGAAAGGCATTCCCTGGCCTTTGGGTGATTTTGAGAATAAGCGTTCGTTTACTTCGATTGATAACCTTTGCTATGTGGTGGAGGGACTACTTACTAGAGACATTGCAAGTGGCATTTACCACATGGGGGATGATGAAGCTCTGTCTACGAATGAGTTGATTGCCCTTATGTGTGAAGCTATGGGTAAGGAACCCCATATTTGGAAGATGAACAGGAAGATGATGGAAAGTTGTGCCGATTTAGGGACATTGCTCCATCTTCCCTTGAATACTGAACGTCTCCGGAAGTTGACTGAGAATTATGTGGTGAGTAATGAAAAGCTAAAGGCTGCACTTGGTATAGAGAAAATGCCTGTTTGTGCGGTTGAGGGGATTATGAAAACGATAAGATCATTTTCAGATTAAAAATTAATAATTCAAAATTAAAGGGGAAAGTACTGTTATGTATTACCTGGTTATATTGGTTCTGCTATTTTTAGCGGAACTTTTTTATTTTAAGCTGGCTGATAAGTGCAATATCATTGATAAGCCTAATGAGCGTAGTTCACATACGAAAG
>JAEWKZ010000134.1 GCA_023393525.1 Pseudomonadota bacterium
TGTGTTTCTTCGGGACGATTTGCGGCAAAGGACGGGCCGATTACTTCGCTAACGCTTCCCCCTGTCGGGTGCGTAGAGGACTTTCACCTCCAAGTGAGTGCGCCCTGCCGGGCGCACCACAAAAAAAGCCGCGTTCTGCGAATATGCGAAACGCGGCCCTTTGCGGACGATGCGGAAAAGTCCGATTAAAGCAGACGGATGGCCCGGCCCAGATCCAGGCCCTGAGCCTGAGCCCTGGTCAGGGCGTCCTCTCCGCCGAGCACGCAGACCAGACCCGAGGACGCGGCCTCGCGCAGAAGCGTCCCGAATTCCCGGAAATGCCCTTCGCCCGTGGCCAGGACCTCGTCACGAATGCGCTGGCGGGTGGCGGTGGTCACTCCGGCCAGATGCTGGCTCAGGGCCGTGAAGCCCTTGGAATCCGGCAACTGGTAGGGATCGAGATCACCGGAAGTGCCGATGATGGCCTTCAGCAGTTCGCCCCGGTCCAGGTCCACCGTTTCCAGGAACTTGCCGCATCCGTCGAAGGCGGCCAAGGTGGAGGCGACATTGGGGTCGCGGTAGGAACCGAAGCTCATCAGCCCCGAAAGGCGGCCATAGCTGCAAAAGCCCCCGTAGGCCCCGCCCAGCACGCGGACCTGCTCCCAGAGCCAGGTCGTGCGCAGATACTTGACCGCGACCAGGCTCGATCCGTGGAAACGGTACCCGGCCCTGTGCAGATCGCAGGCCTTGCCCACGTAGTTGACCTGGGCCGGGATGACGAGCCCCTCGTGCCCGCTCCCCTCGGGCAGGGACCAGGACGCGGCGGAAACAGCCTCGCCCGGCAGGTCGGCCACAAAGGCGCGGAATCCGTCGCCGTGCCTGTCCAGCAGGCCCCCGTCCATGGTCAGATTCATCACCGCGCCGTCCCTGCGCGCCAAAACCCGGCGCAACTCCTCCAGATCGGCCAGCACGCCCTTCCAGTCCGCATCCAGCCTCGTGACCAGCTCGCGCAGAAAGAAAAGATTGGAGACGCCGCCCATGCGCTCCTGCAGGCTGTCGGCCAGGTTGAAGCGCGACCGCAGGCGCAGCCCCACGAAATGATGCCCCGAGGGCACCAGCGCGTGTTCAAGCCCGGCCTTTTCCTCCAGCACCATCTGACGGAAGCGTTCGCGGTCGTCGAAGCGGGGCCGGGTCAGGGCGTCGCGCACGATGGCCAGCATGTCGTCCACGCGCGCGCTCACGGCCTTGGCCCGCACCACCAGCCGGGCCACGGGCTCCGACCCGTCCTCGCGCTGGGACAGGAGGCTTCTGGCGTAGACTCCGCCCGTCTTGCTGTTGATGCGCTTGGAGAAGGACACGTAGTCCTCCCGGGTGGTGCCCATCTCGGTCAGGGCGCGGCCGAACAGCGGCACTAGGGGAATGAGGCGTTCGGGCACGGCGCTCATGTCCAGGGCCAGATCCATGTAGCAGATGTCGTTGGTGGGCAGGTCGTGCAAAAGCGCCGTGGCCTCCCCCCACTCCCTCGCTTCCGTGGGCGTGAGGCGCACCCGCGGGTCGATGTCCTCACGCGACAGGCAGGGCAACGTGGCCAGGGCCTCGGGGGAATCCGGGGCCTCCTGCATGCGCCGCAGCTCCTCCGTGCGCCGCGCCAGCTCCTCGTCGGACAGGGCGGACTGCGCCTGGCGCAGCCTCTGGATGCGCTCCCGCTCTTCGCGCTCCACCCTGGCCTCATGGCCTTCCTCGGGCTCGAGAATGACCACGCTGGCGTGGGGGTTGCGCAGGATGTGACGCTCGATCAGATCCTCGAAGACCCGCTCGCCGCGCGCCAATCGTTCCTTCAGGGCGGCCAGGGGCTTCTCGAAAGCAACCAGTTCCAGGGGATCGCGGTCGTAGAGCCAGGAGCCCAGGGCGCGCAGCATGACGATGAGCCCGCGCGGATAGGAGCCGGTGTTGTTCTCGCGCAGGTCGAACTCGGCGGAGTTGACCCCGGCCTCGATCAGGTCGGCCTCGAAGCCCCGGGCCACGATGTCTTCCAGCGTCTTGACGATGAGCTCGCGCACGGCCTGGAAATTTTCCGGCAGCACGCCCTTCATGCCCACGGAAAAATACATCTGGGCCATCTCGTGCTCCACGCCCGCCCCGGTCAGGTCCTCGCCCAGGCCCGACTCGATCAGCGCCTTGCGCAGCGGCGAGGCGTTCATCCCGGTCAGCAGACCGTCCAGGATCTTGCAGGCCAGCACGGTCTCCGGGTCTTCCTTGCCGGGCAGCAGCCAGTTCATGGTCAGCATGCCCAGAGCCTCCTCCTCGCCCATGGCCTCGAAGCCCAGGCGCACTTCGCGCGGGGCGTCGAAAGGTTTTTGCAGGGCCACGGCCGAATTCACGTCCAGAGCCTCGAACTGGTCCAGATACGGACGCAGCAGTTCAAGCCGCGCCTCGGGATCGTCATCGCCGTAGAAAAAGATCCAGGCGTTGGACGGATGGTAGAGGGTGCGGTGGAAATCCAGAAACTTCTCGTAGGTCAGGTTTGTTATGGCGCCGGGATTGCCGCCGGAATCCAGGCCGTAGGTCGTGTCCGGAAAAAGGGATTGCTGGGAGTGTTCGGAGAGCTGCGAATCCGGGGAAGAGTACACCCCTTTCATTTCATTATAGACGACGCCCTTGATGGCCAGCTCGCCGCCCGACGCGGGCAGGTCCAGGTGCCAGCCCTCCTGCTCGAAGATCTCGGGCGTGATGCGCGGAAAGAAAACCGCGTCCAAATACACGTCGGCCAGGTTGTAGAAATCCTTGAGGTTCTGGCTGGCCACCGGATAGCAGGTCTTGTCCGGGTAGGTCATGGCGTTCAGAAAGGTCTGGAGCGAACCTTTCAAAAGGTCCACGAAAGGCTCCTTGACCGGATACTTGCGCGACCCGCACAGCACCGAATGCTCCAGGATGTGCGCCACTCCCGTCGAATCCGACGGCGGAGTGCGGAAGCTGATGCCGAAGACCTTGTTTTCGTCGTCATTGACCACCGACAGGACGCGCGCCCCTGTCCGGTCGTGGACAAAAAGATCGGCCCGGGACGATATTTCCTGGACATGAGCGCTTGAAACGCGGGTGAATCCTTTAGCCATGGCTTCTCCTCGAAACGGTTGATGCTTGTCTTGCCAAACCGGACTGAGCGTTTTTGCAAACCACTCCCTTTGCAAGTCCGAAGGACTTCTGTAAAGAGCGGGACTGCAAAGTCAATGCTTGAAAGGAGAGTTCCATGTCCAAGATTCTCGTCACCGGCGGTGCCGGATACATCGGTTCCCACACGACCCTGGCCCTCGTCGAGGCCGGGTACGAGGTCGTGGTCTACGACAACCTGTCCACGGGCAAAGCCGAGGCCGTGCTTCCGCCGGCGCGCCTCGTGGTCGGCGACCTGGCCGAGACCGACAGGCTCGACGCCCTGATGCGGGCGGAAAAATTTTCGGCGGTGCTGCATTTCGCGGGCTCCATCGTGGTGCCCGAGTCGGTGGAGAATCCGCTCAAGTATTACCTGAACAACACCAACAACACCACGGAACTGATCCGCCTGGCGGTCCACAACTCCATTCCCCGCTTCATCTTCTCCTCCACGGCCGCCGTCTACGGCATGCCGGACACCCCGGCCGTGACCGAGGACAGTCCCGCCCAGCCCATCAACCCCTATGGCCGCACCAAGCTGATGAGCGAGTGGGTCATCAAGGACACCGCGGCAGCGCACCCGGACTTCTCGTTCGTCATCCTGCGCTATTTCAACGTGGCCGGGGCCGATCCGGCGGGACGCATCGGCCAGTGCACCCCCGACGCCACGCACCTGATCAAGGTCGCCTCCCAGGCCGCCCTGGGCCGAAGAGACGCCCTGCACATCTTCGGCACGGACTATCCCACCCCGGACGGCACCTGCATCCGCGACTACATCCATGTCGCCGACCTGGCCGGGGCCCACGTCCTCTCGCTCAAGCATCTGGAAGCCGGCAATCCATCCGGCATCTTCAACTGCGGTTACGGACACGGCTATTCCGTGCGAGAGATCGCGGCCGCCGTGAAAGAGGCCAGCGGCGTCGACTTTCCCGTGATCGAAAGCCCGCGCAGGGCCGGAGATCCGCCCGCCCTCATCTCCAATCCGGCCCGCATCCGGTCCACCATGGACTGGAAACCGGCCCACGACGACATCCGCGCCATCGCCCTCTCGGCCTACAGGTGGGAAATGGGCCTCTGACCCCTGTCAAACTTGACTTCGGGTGCGGGATATTCCACTGTTCTGCCCTTCATTGCAACGCGAATAACGAAAATTTGTGCTCGCCACGCCTGCCCGTGGTCCGTCGGCACAGCAGATAACCCGGAGGAACGCCGTCCCATGAGCGATTACAAGAAAACCCTGAATCTCCCCGCCACCACCTTCCCCATGAAGGCCAGCCTGACCCAGAACGAACCCAGGGTTCTGGACGACTGGTATGCGTCCGACGCATACGGGGCCATGATCGCCGCCAACGAGGGACGCACTCCCTATGTCCTGCATGACGGCCCTCCCTACGCCAACGGCCACATCCACATCGGCCACGCCATGAACAAGATCTTGAAGGACGTCATCGTCAAGCACCGCAACCTGACCGGCCGTCAGGCCCAGTACGTGCCCGGGTGGGACTGTCACGGCCTGCCCATCGAACTCAAAGTCGAGCAGGAGCTGGGCGGAAAGAACAACTTCTCCACCCTGGAAATCCGCAAGAAATGCCGGGAGTACGCCCTCAAATACCTGGACATCCAGCGCGAGGAGTTCAAGCGCCTTGGGGTGCTGGGCACCTGGGACAAGCCCTACCTGACCATGACCCCGGACTACGAGACGGCCACGGCCCGCGAACTGGCCAACTTCTACAAAAAGGGCTCCGTGCAGCGCAACAAGAAGCCCATCTACTGGTGCGGGTCCTGCGAGACGGCCCTGGCCGAGGCAGAGGTGGAGTACGACGATCACACCTCGCCCTCCATCTATGTGCGCTTTCCTCTGGAAGCGGCCAAGCTGACGGGGGTCTTCCCCCAGGCCGAGGCGGAAAAAAGCTTCATCGTCATCTGGACGACCACGCCCTGGACCATCCCGGACAACCTGGCCGTGGCCGTGCACCCGGATTTCGAATACGACCTGATCCAGGCCGGCGACTGTTTCTACATCCTGGCCAGGGAACTGGCCGAGGTCTGCGCCGCCAAATTCGGCTGGTCCGAATGGAAGTCCCTGGCCACGGTCACGGGCTCCGCCCTCGAAGGCCTGGTGGCCCGCCACCCCTTTTACGACCGTCCCTCCCCCGTTGTCACCGCCGACTACGTGACCCTGGACGCGGGCACGGGCTGCGTACACACCGCCCCCGGTCACGGCCGCGAGGACTACGAGACCGGCCTGCGCCACGGGCTTGAGATCCTCTCTCCCCTGGACGACCAGGCCCGCTTCCTGCCGAGCGTGGAATTTTTCGGCGGCAAGAACGTGTTCGAGGCCAATCCCCTGGTCATGGCCAAGCTGACCGAGGTGGGGCACCTCCTGGGCAGCGAGAAGATCCGCCATTCCTATCCGCACTGCTGGCGCTGCAAGAAGCCCGTCATCTTCCGGGCCACGACCCAGTGGTTCATCGCCATGGAACATGACGACCTGCGCGGCAAGACCCTCGACGCCATCGACAGCAAGGTGCGCTGGATTCCGGCCTGGGGCAAGGAGCGCATCCACAGCATGATCAAGTTCCGGCCCGACTGGTGCATCTCGCGCCAGCGCATGTGGGGCGTGCCCATCATCGCGCTGTTGTGCAAGGACTGCGGCGACGCCTGGTTCGACGGCGACTGGGCCCACTCCATCGTGGACCGCTTCGCAGCCCACCCCACGGGCGCGGACTACTGGTTCGAGGCCCCGCTTGACGACGTCGTGCCCAGCGGCCTGACCTGCCCCAAATGCGGCGGCGCGCACTGGGAGAAGGAGGACGACATCCTGGACGTGTGGTTCGACTCCGGCACCAGCTTCGCCGCCGTAGTCGAGGGACGGGATGAATGCACCTTCCCCGCCGACCTGTACCTTGAGGGCACGGACCAGCACCGCGGCTGGTTCCATTCCTCGCTCCTGGCCTCCATGGGCACGCGCGGCACTCCGCCCTACAAGGCGGTGCTGACCCACGGTTTCGTCCTCGACGGCCAGGGCCGCAAGATGTCCAAATCCATCGGCAACGTGGTCGCCCCTCAGGAGATCATCGAAAAGCACGGAGCCGAGGTGCTGCGCCTGTGGGTGGCCTCGGAGAACTATCAGGAGGACCTGCGCATCTCTGACGAGATCATCGGCCGCCTGGTGGACGCCTACCGCAAGATCCGCAACACCTGCCGCTTCATCCTCGGCAACCTGAGCGACTTCGACCCGGCCACGGATCTGGTGGCCACGGCCGACATGCTGCCCCTGGACCGCTACGCCCTGAACATGGTCAGGGGCAGGCACCAGACCATCCAGGCCGCCTACGAGAGTTTCGAGTTCCACAAGGTCTACCACACCCTGCACAACCTGTGCACCACGGACTTAAGCTCCTATTACCTCGACATCATCAAGGACCGCGTCTACGTCAACGGCGCCACCAGCCTGAAGCGCCGCTCGGCCCAGACCGCCCTCTACCACATGCTGCTCATGATCATGGGCGACATGGCTCCGATCTTAAGCTTCACCGCGGAAGAGATATTCCAGCACCTGCCCCGGGCCATGCGTCCGGCGGGCAGCACGGTCTTCGCCATGCGCGTGCCCGAGATCGAGGAAAGCCTTTTGACCGAGGATGAGGAGGCCGTCTGGAACCTGGTCTTCGCCGTGCGCGGCGACGTGACCCGGGCCATCGAACCTTTGCGCCAGTCCAAGGCCCTGGGGCACTCCCTGGACGCGCGGGTGACGGTCCACGCCACGGACGAGGCCTTCGAGGCGCTGTCCGGCGTGGCCGCCGACCTGCGCGACGTGTTCATCGTCAGCCAGGCCCAGGTCACGGATGCGCCCGCTCCGGCCGAGGCCGTGCGCGGCGAGGTCGAGGGCGTGGCCGTGACCATCGCCAAGGCTTTGGGCGAGAAATGCGCCCGCTGCTGGATCTACGACGAAAACCTGGGCACGGACCCCGCGCACCCTCAGGCCTGCCCGCGCTGCACCCAGGTGCTCAAGGAATACCATGCCTAAGACGCCCCGCGTGCCCTGCAAGCCGGACATGAGGCGGCGCTACCGGACCATCGGTCTGGTCGCCGCCGCCGTGTTCCTCCTGGACCAGCTGACCAAGCTCTGGATCCAGCAGGCCATTCCGGTCTGGGAAAAGGGCTTCACGGTCATTCCGGGATTTTTCGACATCGTGCACATCCTGAACCGAGGCGCGGCCTTCGGCTTTCTGAACCGCCACGACATCGACTGGCAGCGGCCCTTCTTCATCGTGGTCTCGATCCTGGCCGTAGGTCTGATCTGGGTCCTGGCCAGAAGCCAGGACGATGACGGACCCTTCTACGTCCACGGGCTGGGTCTGATCCTGGGCGGAGCCCTGGGCAACCTGCTGGACCGGGCGCGGCTCGGGGTGGTGGTCGATTTTCTGGATTTCTACATCGGGGACATGCACTGGCCCGCCTTCAACGTGGCCGACATGGGCATCTGCGTCGGCGCGGGAGCTCTCCTCGTCTCCTTTTACCAGCAGAGGCGCCGCTGTGTTCCCGACAATACTTGAGATCGCGCCCTTCGTCCTTTTCGGCATCGAGTTTGGCCCCTTCGCCCTGCATGCCTACGGCCTCTTCGTGGCCGCGGGCTTTCTGCTGGGCATCGCCTGGTCCATGCGCGAGGCGCGGGGGCGAGGTCTGAACCCCGACACCGTCTCCGACCTGGGCTTCTACATCATCCTCGGGGCCATCCTCGGGGCGCGCCTTTTGTATGTGCTCATCAACCCGACCTATTTCTGGCACAATCCCCAGGAAATCATCATGTTCTGGAAAGGCGGCCTGGTCTTTTCCGGCGGAGCCATCCTGGCCACGCTCTTTGCGCTGGCCTTCCTCAAAGTCAGGAAAGAAGATCCCTGGCTGTGGATGGACATCCTGGCTCCGGGCATCGGCCTGGGCGAGGCCGTGGGGCGCATAGGCTGTCTGGCCGCCGGCTGCTGCTACGGAGCGTCCTGCGATCTGCCCTGGGCCGTGACCTTCTACCATCCCGAATCCCTGGCTCCGCTACACACGCCGCTGCACCCCACCCAGCTCTACCACAGTCTGGCGGGTCTGGCCTGCTTCGCCGCCATCCTGGCGCTGAAATCCAAAACCCGCGCCTCCGGGCAGCTCATGGGCGTCTTCCTGGTCCTTTTCGGAACGCTACGCTTTGTCATCGAACTCTTCAGGGCCGACTATCGCGGCGATTTCGGCCCCATCAGCGTGACCCAGATCATCGCCCTTTGCGGCGTGGCCCTGGGACTTTTCATCATCCAGCACAGGAGAGGCCATGTTCGCTAGCATTCCCCCGGACAAGCTCGTCTACGCGCTTCCGCTCTTGATTCTGCCCATCATCCCCAACGTCTGGTCCATCTGGCACCTGTACACGAACGAATTCCCGACGCACCAGGAACGGGCGGCCTGGATTGTGGCCCAGATCGTCTTGCCGGTCGTCGGTGGTCTGGGCTATATCCTCTTCGGCAGAAAACGGGCCGTCAAAAAACAGTAGCATCCGGCCCTTCCCTTGACGGAAGCGGCCAACGACAACAGCACCCAGAGAGGTTCGCATGTCTTCTTTTCCCCATGGCAGGCAAATCCTGATCACCGGAGCCCTGGCGGCTCTGCTGGCGACGATCCCCGCCTGTGTCACCACCTCGGATTTCGACCGCCTGCGCAGTCAGGTCTATTCGCAGGAACAGGAGCGCATCAAGCAGCAGGAACGCATCACCCAGCTGGAAGCCGAACTGGCCCGCAGCCAGCCAGCCCAGGCCAACAACTGGGCCGAGGTGAACGCCTTGCGCAGCGACGTGGCCGCGCTCACAGGACAGATCGACGATTTGCGCAGAAGCGAGGAAATGCGGCAGCAGGCCGCCGGCGGAGCCGTGACCGTGGATACGCTCCACACCAGGGTGACCGATCTGGAGCGCAAGACCCTGTTCATGGCCACCCAGCTGGGCGTGGTCTTCGACGAGATGCCTCCGCTTCCCGCGACCCAAGAGGCGCCGACCGGCGCAGTTCCGGGAATGACGCCCCCGGCCGCTCCGGCCGCGCCGCAGCCTTCCACCGCCATGTCCCAGCCCGAGGTTCCCGAGCCGCGGCCCGCGCCTGCCCCCGCAGCCGCCCCGGCGGCGCAGGCCGAAGTTCCGGGCCAGGAGCTGTACCAGCAGGCGCTGGAGAGCTTTTACGCCATGAAATACAAGGAGGCGCAGACCACCTGGGCCGAGTTCGTCAAGGGCTTTCCCAAGGATCCCCTCGTGCCCAACGCCATTTTCTGGCAGGGCGAGTGTTTCTTCCAGATGCAGGACTACGCCAATGCCGTGCTGACCTACCAGAAGGTCATCGAGGAGCACAGCGCGTCGAACAAGTACACGGCCGCACTCCTCAAGCAGGGCATCTCCTTCTTCAAGCTGAAAAAGGACCAGGCCGGCAAACTGGTGCTCGAGGACCTGATCAAGAAACATCCCAAGTCCGCCGAGGCCAAACGGGCCCAGGCGTACCTGAAGGGCGGCAGCTGAAAGGCCGCGAGGAACACACATGTCCACCCACGAATACAGCCGCATCGTCAGCCTGCGTTTTCCTCCGGAATCCTCCGGCCAGCCGATGATGTACTATCTGGCCAGGCATTTCGACCTGACCTTCAACATCCTGCAGGCCAACATCAACCCTCGCCGCGAGGGGCACATGATCCTGGAGCTTTCGGGCACCAGGGAGCACTATCGCCAGGGCGTGACCTACCTGCAGGAGCAGGGCATCAAGGTCACGCCGGTGGCCCACGAGATTTCGCGCAACGAGGAGTCGTGCATGCACTGCGGACTGTGCACGGCCCTGTGTCCGTCCAAGGCCCTGCATCTCAATCTGGAGACGCGGATGGTGGACTTCGACCAGGACAAATGCACGGCGTGCAACCTGTGCGTCACGGTGTGCCCGGTCCAGGCCATGGTCATGGAGGTCGACCCGGATACCTGGTAAAGGAGGAGTCATGACCGTCGTCGAACGTTCTTTCGCCCGCGTCGATGCAGCCCTGAAAGGGTATCTGCGCCTGCTGCCCGGAAACCGGTTCACCCCTCTTTTCGCCTCCACCCAGACGGGAGGCTCGCCGCAGCTTTCCGAAAATGCGCAGTCCGCCCTGCCTGACGGGCTTGGGCACTATCTGCGCGCGATGGAGGAAAAACTCGACTCCATCCTCTCCATCCTGACCAGGCAGACCCTGCAGGAAGACTTTCCCGTACCCGTGCTCATCCACGACATCAGCGGCGCCGGGCTCAGGTTCAGCGCGGACCGGGAGTTCGAACTGGGCCAGGGCGTGGAGGTGGTGATCGCGCTCAGCAGCCACTCCCGCAGCCTGGCCGGAGCGCTGGGCGTGGTCATCCGGACCGAAGAGCATCAGGGGCAACGGCTGTGGGCGGTGGAATTCAAGGACATCCGCGACTGCGAACGCGAGAAGATCATTCAATTCGTCGTGGCCAGGCAGCGCGAGCACATTCGGGAGCGCAACATAGCCCCTTCATCCTAAGCACGGAAAACAGGCATGCACAAAGAACAACTGAGCCAGGAGCTCCTCAGCAGAATCACGACCAAGGCCGAGAGCACCATCCGGGAAGTGATCTCGGCGGCCCTGACGGAAGAGATAAGCCGCGCCCTGACCATGGCCCTGACCGAAGGCGAATTCTACCGCGCCATCAGCACAGACCTGCAGGAAGGCCTCAAGTCCATCTACCGGGAGATCAACGCCGCCGCGATCAGCGGCGCCAGCGAACCGCCGGCGGCACCAGTGGCCGACGAAATGTTTTCCGAAGCGTCGACCCAGTTGGGAGCCATCCTGCAGACCACGGAAAAAGCCACCGAGAGCATCATGGGCCTGGTGGAAAAACACCTGGATGCGAGCGAACGCGCCGCAAGCCTGCTCGATTCCCTGGACAACGGGGAGGCCCGCCCGGAAATCGCGGAGCTGCGCGCCGGAAACCAGGCCCTGGGCGAGGATCTGATGGAGATCATGACCACCTTGAGTTTCCAGGACCTGACCGGCCAGCGCATCAAGCGCATTGTCGCTGCCCTGCAGCAGATCGAGAAGGTGGTCTTCGAACTCTACATGGCCACGGGCTTGTCCATGAAGGCCATGGAGCAGAACCCCGAGCAGTCCGTCGAGGAAATCCGCCAGACATCCAAGGCCCGCGCCACGGAGCTCAAAGGCCCACAGGCCGCGAGCTCGCAGACCGACGTGGACGACCTCCTGAGCCAGCTCGGCTTGTAGTTTTTTCACCCCAAACAACGCAAGCCGGTTGCGGAGCTCTCCGCGACCGGCTCTTTTCATGGAGACCAGACATGCCTCAGCTTGCGGACATCACCCTCTTTTCCCTGACCCGGACCATGAGCGTCCTGGACCAGCTCTACCAGCAGGAGCCCGACCTGTACGAGGATTTCGTGCGCGAGATCTGCGCCGAATTCACCCTGGCCAAGGAGTACATGCTCGCCATCCAGGAAATGGCCGGCCGCGAGGCGGACCGGGAGACCATCGCCCAGGCCGACCTGACCCTGCGCCACATGCTGGCCCTGTGGGTCCTGAACAACGACCTGACCGTGCCCGTGACCGGGCTCGACCAGATGCAGTAGGACGGCAATCGCGATGGCTGAAACAACTCGCGCCGAGGTGCGGCGATCCGCCGAAGATCTCTGGGACTCGGGCTTCTACTGCGCGGAAAGCGTCCTGCTGGCCGTGGCCAGGGCCGAAGGGCTCGAATCGGCCTTGCTGCCGGCGGTGGCCTCGGCCTTCTGCAGCGGCCAGGCCAGGACCTGCGGCCCGTGCGGGGCCCTGAGCGGGGCTCTCATGTCTCTGGGAGCGGTTCTGGGGCGCAGGTCGGAAAAGGACGCCTTGGACACGGTCTATGCGGCCGGCGGACAACTCATCGAAAAATTCGAGGACGAGTTCGGCAGCCGTGACTGCCGGTCGCTGCTCGACGGCTGCGACCTCGGTACCCCCGAGGGCCAGATCATGTTCCGCGAGCGCGGATTCATGGAGCGCTGCCGGAACTTCGCTGGCAGGGCTGCTGAAATGTCCTGGGAAGTCATCGCCGAACACCGGCGCTGATACCGCCGGGGCAGGCCGGGCCCTTTCAGGATTCTTCGGATTTGCCCGTCTTCCCCGCCAGGGGGTGGGCCGCGTCGTAGACGCGCATGACCTGCGCCAGATCCAGGTGGGTGTAGCGCTGCGTGGTGGAGATGCGGGAATGGCCGAGAAGTTCCTGCACGCTGCGCAAGTCCGCCCCGGCCTGGAGCATGTGGGTGGCGAAACTGTGGCGCAGGGTGTGGGGGCTGATGGAGCACGGGGCTCCGCTGCGCACGGCCATCTCCTTGACGATGCGGTCCGCCTGCTTGCGCGACAGCCGCCCGCCCCGCCGGCCCAGAAAAATGGCCTGCTCCCGGGCAGCCGGCCCGAACGCCCCGCGCTGCTCCAGATAGCGCCGCAAACGCTCCACGGCCGGACCGGTCAAAGGCACCACCCGCTCCTTGCGCCCCTTGCCCAGCACCCGCACCAGCCTCTGATCCAGATCAACATGGGCGAAATCGAGCCCCAGGGCTTCGCTGACGCGCAGGCCCGAACCGTAAAGCACCTCGAGCAGGGCCAGGTCGCGCAGCCCTTCCGGGTCGGGATCGACCTCGGTCTCGACCAGATGGATGGCCTGATCGACGTTCAGGACCCTGGGATGCGCCTTGGGCAGCTTCGGATTGCTTAAAGACGCGCACGGGTCTTCCTCCACCAGCTTGCGCTGGCGCAGAAACCGGTACAGGGCGCGCAGGGCGGAAAGCTTGCGGCACACGCTGGACTTGGCCAGGCCGCGCCGGTGCAGGTCTGCCAGGTAGGCGGTGATGTCGGCCTTGGTCACCCGCCCCGGCTCGTCAAAGCCCTTGCCTCTGCGCCCGAGAAAAAGATGCGCCCCTTCGAGGTCGGTGCCGTAGGCGGCCACCGTGGCCGGAGAATAGCCGCGCTGAGCGTCCAGATAGAGCAGGAAGAGAGCGACCGGGTCAGGCGCCGAGGCGTTTGTCCACGACATAGCAGCTCCTCGGATTCTTTTTGGCTTCCTTCTTCAGATTCATGGCGATCTGGGAAGCCTCGCCGTAATGCTTGAGCTTGCCGTCCCGGTTCATGACCACGGCGATGGAAATGGCCATGAGCGGAAAGACCTGCTCCTTGCCGCGGCGATCGAGGGAATGGATGGCGCCGCGCGCGCGATCCTCCTGGTCGTAGAAATGGGGCACGATGGAGTCGAAATTGTCGATGACCTGCCGGCAGGCGTTCTCGGCCTTGTCGGGCGGCACGATGAAGACGAAGTCGTCGCCGCCGACATGGCCGACGAAGGTGCTGCCGCCCATGAAGCCCCGAATGGAGTTGACGATGACCCGCGCGGTCATGAGCAGCACCTCGTCGCCACGGGAAAAGCCGTACTTGTCGTTGAACGACTTGAAATGGTCCAGATCGATGTAGGCCAGGGCGAAGTCCTCCCGGCGGTCGATGAGATCCTGGATCTTGTGGATGATGGAGGTGTTGCCGGGCAGCTTGGTCAGGGGGCTGGCGTCCAGCTCGCGGGTGGAGCGGTGATAGGCCAGGATCAGCCGGCCTTTGGCGATGGACGGCGAGAACGGCTTGACCAGGAAATCGTCGACTTCGAGGGTGCTGAAATCGAGCGCCTCGGCCACGGCCTCGTCGTTCAGGCAGAGCACCACCGGCAGCTGGCGGTAGACATTTTCCCCCTTGATGAGGCGGATCAGATCCGCTCCGGCCAGATCCGGCAGCTGCTCGTCCACGACCAGAAGGTCCGGAGGCTCGGCAAACAGAAACTCCAGCGCCGACGTGCCCCGGCCAAAGCAGGTCCACTTGACCTCGTCCTCGGGCCACAGGGCGCGAAGGCCTCCTTCGAGTTTGGGGTCCGCGGTGACCAGGAAAAAATGTTTGGCGTCCTTCATGATGTTTAGATCAGGTCCACGAATTCCCGTTCCAGCCCATCCATGACCTTGTACAGGATGTCGGGCGTGATCTCCAGGGCTTCGAGCACGCCCTCGTCCAGGGCGCTGATCTGGTCGTCGCCGCCGTTGCCCACGCCGAACAGGCGGGCCAGGAAATTGCCCACGTGCACGACCTGCGCGACCTTGGGGTAGAGCGTGGCCGACATGGGTCGGTGGTGGTACGAAAGGCCCTCCTTGAGATTCGCGGGCAGGTTCCAGTAGTTGGAGAGCCAAAGGTTGATGCGGTCGTGAGCGAAACCCAGGACCTCGATTTCAGCCTGGCGGTAGGAAATGTCCTTCTCCTTGACCAGGGCGTCGATGGCCGCGCGGCTGTCCGGAAGCTGCACCGCCGCCACGACCTTGCCGATGTCGTGCAGCAGCCCGGCCACGGCGTATTCCTCCGGATCCTTGCAACCTATGGCGCGGGCGATGGCGGAACTGGCCAGGGCGCAGCCCAGGCTGTGCTCCCACAGGCCCCGCATGTTCTCGTTCATGACCTCAAAGACCGAAGTCGAGATGATGATGCCCTTGACCACGTTGAAGCCCAGCAGCACCAGCGCGTGCTGGATGGAGCCGATGCGTCCGGGAAAGCCGTAGATGGGCGAATTGACCATCTTCAGAACCTTGGCCGAAAGAACCTGGTCCTTGGATATGGCCCGGCTGATCTGGTCGGTGGAGGAATTGGGGTTCTCCACCAGAACCGCGACTTCCTGCAGGACCCCGGGCAGGGTCGGCAGGTCCTTGACCGCCAGAATCCGGCCCTTTTGCTTGGTGCGCAGATCTTCTTCCATCATTTACCCTCTTCTCTCGCGGACTGGGCGGCAGCGGCCAGCGCGCACTGCCGGACATAATACTGGGAAACGACGTGCTTGATCCGCTGCATGTACGTGTTGTCCTTGAAATTCCGAAAAAGCAGGTCAAGCCGCTCCCGCTTCCGGGCCAGCACCTCTTCGCTGCACGCGCCGCCCATCTCCAGGCTTTCGCCTTCGACCACGATCAGTTCCACGCCCATGGCATCGAGCTTGGAAATCAGCCCCTCCGTGAGGACCGTGCCCGCGGCGACCAGCACCATCCCGTTCTCGCGGGTCACGGGCTTGCTGAGGACCATGTCGGCCCGCGCCAGTTGCAGGGGTATCTTTTGCATATTCTTCTCCGAATCAATTCGACGGCTCAGGTTGCCAAGGCATAGTACATGCCCGGAAGCTGCTTCACAAGGCCTTGAAGTTCCATGAAAAGCAGCGTTGCGCTGACTTTGTCGGCAGCCCATCCGGTTTGACGGGCCAAAACATCGATGTGCAGGACGCAGCCCCCTTCAAGCAGGCGATGCACGGCGCGCTGCTCCGGGTCTTCCGGCTCCCGGACCCCTGGAGCGGGAGCTTCCCGCGCGGGACGCGGGCCAAGCCGAGACTGCAACTCGCGCAAAATGTCTTCCCCGCTTTGGACCAGGCAGGCTCCCTGACGGATGAGCTGGTGGCACCCCTGGTAGGATTTCAAGTTGGCCGGCCCCGGCAGGGCGAAAACATCGCGGTCCTGGGCCAGGGCGAGCTTGGCGGTGATCAGGCTGCCGCTGCCCAGCGCCCCCTCGACCACCAGTACACCCAGGGAAAGGCCGCTGACAATGCGATTGCGGTGGGGAAAATTCATGCTCTCGGGCCTGGTGCCCGCCGGGAACTCGCTGACGATGAGGCCGCTTGCGGCGATCCGGTTCCACAGATCGGTGTTGGAGGCGGGATAAACCAGATCGAGACCCGTACCCAGCACGGCCACCGTGCCGCCCACGCCGCGCAGAGCGCCCTGGTGGGCGGCGCGGTCGATCCCCTGGGCGAAACCCGAGACCACGCAGATTCCGGACACGCTCAGGGATGCGGCCAGGCTTTCCGCCATGCCCGCGCCGTAGCGCGAGGCGTTCCGCGATCCGACCACGGCCACGCTGGGCCGCGCCAGCAGGCTCACATCCCCCAGATAGTACAGGAACAGGGGCGGATCGGGAATCTCCCGCAACAGTTGGGGGTACGCGGGGTCGCAGAAAAAAACAGTGGAAAACCCGCACTCCTGCGCCCTGCGCCGCTCGTCTTCGGCCTTTTCGCGCCATGCGCCCCGGGAAAATTCGGACTGGACGCGCGGAGAAACCAGCCCGCCCGCGACCCACGATCCGGAATGTGAAACCGCGCCCGAGGCGGAGCCGTAGCGGTCGAGCAAACGTTTCCAGGTGCGGGGCCCCAGGCCCCGGGCGTGGCGCAAGGCCAGGCTGGCGCCGAACTCATCCATGGGCCAGAACCACCCGCGCGGAGCCGTTGTCGCCTTGGAGGCGGCTTCTCGCCTGACGCCCGAGGCGGGAGGCCGGACTGTCGGGGTAGCTCGCCTCCAGCTGGCGCAAATACTTCCCGGCCTGTTCAAGCCGACCCTGGCGCATGGCCGAATAGGCCAGCTTGAGGAGCGCGTCCGGACTTTTGGCGTGGCGGGGAAAATCCCGCACGACCTGCGCGAAAAACCCGGCGGCGCGATCATAGCGGCCCTGGGCATACCATGTCTCGCCGCTCCAGTAGAGCGCGTTGGGCGCGAGGGCGTGCCCCGGAAACGCCGTCATGAACGCCGCGAACCGCTCCCGGGCCAAGGCGTAGCGGCCTGCCTGGTAGCTGACGAGGGCGCGGGCGTACTCATCCCGAGGCGTGCCGGGCGAACTCTTTTTTCCGCGCTCCGCCCGAGGCGCAAAGGCTCCCCGCGTGCCGCCCCCGGCAGGCTTCCCGGCGGCGGGGGGCGCATCCGTCCCGACACCCGGCTGCGATCCGGCCAGGGTTTCCGCCCCGGTCGATCCGCCCGGGGACCGGTCAACGGACGGCGCGGCGGCGGAAGGCTGGACAGGTTCGGCGGCAATCGGGGTTGTGGCGTTCAGAGCGACGGTCGCGGTCATGACCGGTCCACGACCGGCCATGCGCAGGACGCGGGCCACGGGCCTGCGCAGGCGTGATGGAAAAGGGATCGGCTCGCGCGGGGAGAGGCCGGGAACGGAGACATCTGGTCGCGGCGCGACGGCGGAACGGATCCGGGAGACCGCCTCCGTGTGCACAAGGGCCGGCCACTCGCAGGCGAGCCGCGTGAGCGCGGGGCCTCCCGCCCAGGCAAGCAGAACGCCGGCGAGCATTCCGGCCACGAAGGCCAGCGTCATTCTCATGTTGGAATCACCATTGTCCCCTCATCAAGCCCGGTCCATAGGAGAGAAGCCCGCACTTTTCAAGGGTGACGCCGCCTTGCCTCTTGCGCTCTTTTGGGGCAGAAAGCCCCAATCGGCCTGTCCGGCCCGCCCATAGTCATACCCATCCAGCGTCCGTGGCCCCCGATCTTCAAGCGCGCGCCGGATGGCGTCAACGGGCACAGCACAACAACACCCGCGCACGAGGTTCCCATGGCGCTCATCGTCCCCCAGTGGGCTTTTGCCCTGCTTCCCCTGCTCCTGCTCCTGGCGGCCCTTTTCTGGGGCGCTCCCGCCATTGCCCTGGTCAGCGAACTCATCGGTCTCATTTCCGGAAAACCCTTTCCCGCCCGCGCCGCCAGACAAGTTTCCAGAATGGCCCTGGGCGGACACCTTCTTTTCTGGCTGATCGCAGCGGCCTGCGCCGTGCCGCTTTTCTCCCACCCGTTCCGGGATTCGGCCTTCGTGAACGACAACCGCCTCCTGCTCATGGTTTCCGCGGCCCTGCCCTTCTTCGGCAGCCTGGCCCTGGCCGGATACGACCTGAGCTGGAAAGGAGCCAAGCAGCGCAAGGCCATGCATTTCCTCTTGGGCTGCGTGGCCAACGTGCCCATCAAATACGGCTATTGGGCCCTGGCCGGACTGGCCCTGCTCTTCTTCCGCAACGTCGGACCCGATTCCCCGGCCTTCCTGCCGCCCTGGGGATCGGCGCTGTGGCCGCTCATGGCGCTGTGGCTGCCCTTGTCCCTGTGCCTGGCCGCCGCCGTCGGACAATGCTACCTGCTGCTGCGCCGGGACGCGGACGACTGGGGCCGCGACTACTACCGCTTCGCCGCGCCGTTTCTGGCCAAATGGCACATGGTCTGCGGCCTTGTCGTCATCGCGGTCCTGATCTGGCTCTACGCAAGCCTGAAAGGCGTCTTCAATCTTCATCTGCCCCAGATCTTCTACGCCGGAATGGCCGGCGGAGCCTGCCTGGGCCTGGCCATGATCCTTTCGCTCTTCATCAGCCTGAGCGAGCATCCCATGCGTCTCAAGCTCTCCATGATCGGCGTCGCCGTTTTCTCCCTGGCGCATGCAGGCCTGCTGCTGATCGCGATCCTTGAAACCCTGAACCGCTATGTCCCGGGCTGGGCCGTACCCACCTTCATGCCCGACCTTCTGGGCCTGTTCAGATAGCCTTCGCATCCCCCTGATCCGGTCCCGCGACCGGATCAGCCGTTTCGGGCGACCGCCGGGAAGGAGCGAGACACACCCGGTTCTTGCCCGTGCGCTTGGCCTCGTACAGGGCCTCGTCGCTGCGCCGCAGCAACCCGTCCAGGCTTTCCCCTGCCTCGAACCGGGCCAGGCCCATGCTCACCGTGAGCCGCAAGCGACGGCCCTCGTACTCGAAAACCGAATCGGCCAGTCCCTTGACCATGCGCTCCGCCGCGATTTTTCCAGCCTCCAGCCCTGTCTCGGGGAAGAGCACGCAGAATTCTTCCCCGCCAAGCCTGCCCACCACGTCCACGGCCCTGCGCATCTCCATGACGGTCTCGGCCACATGCCGCAAGGCCAGATCCCCGGCGGCGTGACCATGCACATCGTTGACCTTCTTGAAATCGTCGATGTCGATCATGGCCACGCACAGGGTCTTGCCGTAACGCCGGGAGCGGACAATCTCCGCGCGCACGAGGTCCAGAAAATGCCTGCGGTTCGGCAATCCGGTCAGTTCGTCCGTATTGGCCAGGCGTTCCAGCCGCAACTCGGCCAGGCGGCGCTCGGTCACGTCGACCATGGCTCCGTGCAGACGAAACAGGCTGCCGTCCGGCAAAAGGTCGAAACCGCAAATCAGGCTGACATGCTTTTCCTCGCCCTGCACGGTGCGGATGCGCAGCTCGGTCGCGAAATCCTGCCCCCGGGTCTGGGCCTCCTCGAAATTTTCCTTGAAATCGGGTTCGTCCTCAGGATGGATATGCAGCATGAACAGGTTGAAATCCGGATCGACATCGTCCGGCTCGTACCCAAGGATGCGGCAGAATTCCTCGGACCAGCTCTTGGAGCCGTGGACGTAGTCCTTCTCGAAGCTGCCTACCCTGGCCAGGCGTTGCGCCTCGGCCAGGCGGCGGGCGCTGCTCGCGATCTCCTCCCGCATCTCCTTGGCCTCGGTGATGTCCGTGGCCGTGACCACGGCCCCCGAAATGGAATCGTCGCGCTCGCGATAGGGACAATAGGTCACGGCATAACAGCGCCTGCCCGCATCCCGGCTCTCGAACCATCTCTCGAACTGCACGGTCTCGCCGGCGAAGCACCGTTCGAGCCTGCGCTTCACGTGCGAAACGAAAACATCCTCTCCCATGATATCGGAAACCGAATGCCCTTCGATCTCCTCGCGCTTTCTGCCGTGGACCCGCAGATAGCTGTCGTTGACCAGTTGATAGGTGAAATCGCGGTCGATGATGCTGACCAGGGACGAGGACGAGGCGATGGCCCGCTCGTAACGGATGAGCGCGGCTTCGGCCATCTTGCGGGAGGTGATCTGAATATGGGAGACCACCGCCCCGTCTATGACGCCCTGGTTGACCAGAGGCGTGGCGGTCATCAGGAACCAGCGTTTTTTCCACGGCGCATGGCATGGGTACTCAAGGGTGAACTCCGGAAGCTTGCCGGAAAGAACGGCTCTGATGCCATCGGCGGCCTGTTTGGCTTCCTCGGACGATACACCGGAGGAGCTGTCGCAGATGCCGATATAGTTCCCTTGCAGGCAGGACCGGTCCAACTGGCCGTTGCGCCGCCCGAAGAGGTCCCAGCTGCGGTTGGTGTCCACGATGCGACCTTCGCGATCGATCACGGCCACGTGCTCGCTCAGGCTGTCGAAAATCTCGCGCAATATCTCAAAACGTCGATTGCCTTGAAGACAGTCGTCGATTTCGAGGGTTTTGATACTCATGGTGTCTCCATCCGGCCAAAGTGTTCACGCGCGCGGCGAGCCGCCAAACCCCAAGCACCGAAGGCCAAAACGAGGTCATGATCCACCTGTCTGATAAGCGGGATCAAATGACAGTGTACGCGAAAATGCGTATGCCGTGAAGCATGGAGGCAATCGGCGCGCCGCGCCGCGCGGTCATCGAGGGGATGCGTCCAGCTGGTGGGCGTGGTTCTTCCAGAGGTTCCACAGGGTGCCCTTGGACCATTGGCCCTGGCCGGAGAGGGTCGGCTGTCCTTCGGTCTGAAAGATTTCGCAGATGCGGGAAAAGGAGATATCCCGGGCGCGCAACTCCCGGATACGCTCCAGGGCGGCGCGTTTGCGGGCGGAGAGGGGGCGGGGGGACGAGGGAGCGATCGCGATCAGGCCTTGGGGCGTTTCGGGAGGAGAGGAGAGTTCCGCGATCATGTCGGCCAGCTGGGCAAGCTGCCGCTGTTGCCCGGCGACCATGGACTTGAGCTCGGCAATCTCGGAGCGCAAGGCCGCCAGGGAGGCCCGGTCACGTTCGGCATGCCTGGCCAGGGCCTCGTCGCGGATGTCGCGGGCCCTTTTTCTGGCGTCTTCGGCGGGCCGGTTCACGACCGCCTCCAGGGCCGGACTGCGGTCTCCGGATTCACCCCGGCAGGATGCGAACCTGCGCCACGACAGACCATGAAGACCTTGATGCGGGGCATGCTCCTCCCGTGGGCCCGCCGCCTGGGCGGGCCGTCAAACGTGCTTGCGCCTCAGGGGTGCGGCGTCCAGCGCTGCCCGTCCAGGGCGACCTGGATCAGGCTTTCCCGGCCAAGGCGTTGTTTCAAAAATTCCTTGAGCAAAACCTTGACCAGCTCCTGCCTGCTCATGTTCTCCAGATACTGGCCGGAGGCGAGCAGCTTCCTGAAGGACGAGGACAGGGCTCCGGATTCACCGGCGCGGACCAGGGCGTCGAGATAGGGCGCCACCTTCCCGCGCAGCCTGTCCACGCTGTCGGCTTTGAGTTCCCGGTACAGGGCGGCCAGTTCCCCGGCTTCGGGCAGGCGGGATGATTCGAGCACGGCCTTGAAATCCGCCGTGAAGCGCTTGATCCCGTTGATGATGTGGCTCTGCTTGACCATGTTGACCTTGGCCCAGCCGGCGTTGAGCCATTTGAAGGAGCCCACGCGGATGGCGCCGCTGGAGGAATCCGTCACGAAGATGAGAATGGAGTGGCCGTTGTACATGTAGGAGTCGACCCAGCCCAGTCCGGTCTTGTTCAACCCGGTTTCCTCGGAATAGAGGTAGTTCCAGTCGGCATCCTCGCCGACGACGCATCCCTTGCGGCCGATCTCGGAAGGCTTGGTCTGGCAACCCACGGAAACCAGAACCGGGCCGGAGGGCCCCTGAAACACCGCCACGGCGCGATCCTGGCTGTAGGAATAGTAGCCGCCCGTGTTGGCGTCGGGAGTGATGATTTCGCGCTCGGAGCCGCGCACCAGCAGGGTCTTGCCCTCGTTCAAGGCCTTGGGGAGGAGCTTCAAGGCATCCTTGGTCGCGGCATCCTGCCATTCCTGGTCGCGCACGGAGGAAGGCATGGTCACGTAGACCGGGATGTCCGGATTATAGACATATTCGACCACGCGGGACAGGTCGCCGCGCAGGGTGAAGGCATGGAAGGCTCCCGAAGCCTTTTCCCGGTCCTGCATGGCCAAGCTGCTTTCCGCCTCGCTGGAGGCGACAAAGGAGATGAGCTCCGTCAATTTCTCGGGCGCGATGTCCGCGGAGGACGTGGGGAGGGTCAGCAGATATTCAAGGCCGGGGTACAGGGAATCGGGAATGGAATTCAAGGCCAGGGCCTGGGTCGGCGCCGCCGTTCCGAAAACCAGCAGACCGAGCAGACAGATAAAACGCTTAAACATGTACGACTTCCGGTTATATGTTCGCCGCGCTCGCGGCAGGTCAAGGCAGAAGCTCCATAATACCGGAACGCCCGCCTGTGAAGTCCCTTGTCACACACCCGTCATCTATTCAAGATCGGGAATTCGGTCACAACGGGCGGTTTGCGGGCTTCCTGGGCGGTAGACGGTTTTCCGCGCCTGGGCTAAGGGATGCCGATACCATGAAAAACGACCAAGGCATGTCCCCTTCCCTCTCCATCAACGCCGCCCCCGGGACGCTGTCGCTGAGCCTGCGCGGCGAGCTCGACCTGCGCACCACCCCGGAGGTTCTGGAACGGCTGGCGAGCATCGGCGAACCCCTCCCCAAGGCGATCCGCGCCGACTTGAGCGGGATCACGCGCATGGACGACTGCGGCGCGCTGGTCATCCTGCGGATACGGGAATTGGCCCGGGCCCATGGCTGCGAGCTGGAACTGACCGAAATCCCGGACCATGTGCGGGATCTGCTGTCGTTTCTGCGCCTCGACACCCCCCCCCGATCCTCGGGCGTGAAAAGGCCCAAGTCCGGCATCATGACCCGCTTCGGCGCCAAGACCATGAACGTCGTCGATCAGGCGGTCAGCCACGTCTCCTTCGTGGGCGAGGTCTGCGTGACCCTCGCGTCCCTGCTGCGCCACCCCGGCAGACTGCGCCTGGGCGACACGGTCCAGTACATGCAGCGGGTCGGAGTGGACGCCTTGCCCATCGTCGGCCTGATCAGCTTCCTTCTGGGTTTGATCATGGCCTTCATGTCCGCCGTTCAGTTGCAGCAGTTCGGCGCCAACATCTACGTGGCCTCCCTGGTGGCGCTGGCCATGGTCCGGGAACTGGGCCCCATCATGACCGCCATCCTGGTCGCCGGACGCTCGGGCTCGGCCTTCGCCGCCGAGATCGGAACCATGAAGGTGTCCGAGGAAGTGGACGCGCTCATCACCATGGGCTTCAAGCCGGCCATGTTCCTGGTGGCGCCCAAGATCATCGCCTCCGTGCTGGTCGTGCCGCTCCTGGCCATGTATTCCAACCTCTTCGCCATCGCCGGAGGTCTGCTCATCGGCGTGACCACCCTGGATCTGACCGTAAACGCCTACATGGCCCAGACCATGAGCACGCTGAGCATCTTCGACGTCAACTGGGGCCTCTTCAAGAGCGCCATCTTCGCCGTGCTCATCGCCACGGTGGGCTGCTTCAAGGGCTACCAGGTGCGCGGCGGAGCGGCCAGCGTGGGTCAGGCGACCACCTCGGCCGTGGTCACGGGCATTTTTCTGGTCATCCTGGTCGACTCGATCCTGGCCGTGATCCTGAGGTACTGGCGGCCATGACGGACAAGGCGGTCATTTCCGCACGCGGCCTGACCATGGGCTTCGGAGGCCAGACCCTCATGGAGGGCCTCAACTTCGACATCCATTCCGGCGAGATCTTCATCATCCTGGGCGGGAGCGGATGCGGCAAGTCCACCCTGCTCAAGCATCTGGTCGGCCTGTACAAGCCCATGGCCGGAAAAATCACCGTCGCCGGAATGCCTCTTGATCCCGACGACGAGAACGGCTTCAAGCGGATCCTGGCCCGCATCGGCGTCATGTACCAGGGCGGGGCGCTCTTCTCCTCCATGACCCTGGGCGAAAACGTGGCGCTGCCGATCACGGAATATTCAAAGCTCAAGGGACGCGCCGTGGAGGAACTGGTCAGCCTCAAGCTGCGCCAGGTCGGGCTGGAAGGCTTCGAGCACCACCTGCCGGAAGAGCTTTCCGGGGGCATGAAAAAACGCGCAGCCATCGCACGGGCCCTGGCGCTCAATCCGGAGATCCTTTTTCTGGACGAGCCCTCGGCGGGCCTGGACCCGGTCAGTTCCGCCGAACTCGACGCCCTCATCCTGCGCCTGAACCGCACCCTGGGCACGACCTTCGTCGTCGTCACCCACGAACTGTCCTCGATCTTCACCATCGCGCAGAGAATCATCATGCTCGACAAAAAAACCAAATCCATCATCGCCGAAGGCGATCCGCGCCAGCTCAGGGATGCGGGCGAGCATCCCTTCGTGCGCCAATTCTTCAACAGACAGCCGGAAATGGAGAAATAATGGCTTCCGCTCGCGTCAATTTTTCCGTGGGACTGTTCATGACCGCCGGTCTGGCCCTGGCCACCCTGGCCATCATCTGGCTCGGGATGACATCCTTCCTGCGCAAGGGCGAACTCTTCGTGACCTATTTCGACGAGTCCGTGCAGGGCCTGGGGGTGGATTCCCCGGTCAAGTACCGGGGCGTTCCCGTGGGCCGCGTCCAGGCCATCCGCATCGCCCCGGACTACCACCTCATCGAGGTCGTCATCCTCATCGACGACGAACATGCCGGCGACGAGAACCGTTTCGTGGACAGCGTGGCCTCCATCTCCAACGTCGGCATCACCGGCGCCATGTTCGTGGAGATCGACAAGCGCTGGCCGGCTGCCGGGGATCTTTCGCCGAATCTGAGCTTCACTCCCGAATACCCGGTCATCGCTTCCCGGCCTTCGGATATCAAAAAACTGTTCCGGGAAATCGACGAAATCGCCGCGAAGATCCAGTCCATAGACTTCAAGGGCATCTCGGAGCAGGCCATGCTGGCCTTTTCCACCGTCAACACGGCCATGACCGAAGCCCAGCTCGGAGCCATCTCCGCCGACATCCGGGCCCTGCTGGCGGGCATCAATGCCGCGGCCAACCCGAAGCGGCTGGAGTCCATGGCCAGGAACATGGAACAGACCGTCGTCGCCTCGAACAGGCTGATGAACAAGGCCGCCGAGGAACTGAACCGGCTGGACGGCATCCTGGCTCAATTCCAGTCCATGATCGAGGCCAACCGGCCACATGTGGACACGGCCGCGAACGCCATGGCCAAGACGGCGCTCAAGGCCGACACGGTCATGACCCAGAGCCAGGCCACGATGTTGCAGATGCAGGGCGCCATCAGGGAACTGGAGGAGCGTCTGGCCGCCACCGCCGAGAACCTGGAGCAGACTTCGAGCAACCTGAACACCCTGATCGGCAACGTCAAGGACCAGCCCGCCCAGCTCTTTTTCGGACAACCCAAGGCCCCACGCCTCGTGGAGGAGTAGGAAATGCCCATCCGTCATCTTCTCGCATTCCTGTTGATGCTCGCCCTGGCCGGTTGCGGCGCGGCCCGGACCAAGGCCCCGGACGTGCGCTACTACACCCTCGAGTACGAAAGCCCGACCGTCACCGGCGAGGCGCGCCAGGCGGTCGTCACGCTGAGCCGTTTCGGGGTGGCCCCGGAATTCAACACCGGCAAGCTCGTCTACCGGGACCTGTCCTTCGGACGGCAGGAATACGCCTATCACCAGTGGCGCGCCACGCCGCAGACGCTGGCGCCCGACTACCTGCGCCGCGACATGCAGCAAAGCGGCCTCTTCCTGGCCGTGAACCGACCCGGATCGTCACTGCCCGCCACGCACCAGCTTGAAGGGATGATCGAGGAATGGATGGAGGTGGACGGCGAGGATCAGTGGCTGGCAAGCGCCAGCCTGACCATCACCCTGCTCGACCTGCGGGCCGAGTCCGTCACCAGGCAGGTTCTTTTTCAACGCACTTACCGGGAATCGGAGCCCGCCGCCAAAAAAAATCCCGGCTCGGTGGTGGAAGCCATGAGCCGGGTCATGAGAAGATTGTCGGAGCGCATCATCGCCGACGTGCATGCGGCAGTGAAATGAACGCCTAAAAAAGCGACAGACGGTTCAAAAAAGTTCGAGGGCAAGGAACAAGGAAAAGACGGGGCCGATGCGTATTCTTCAATACGTGAGGGTCCGGGTTTTCCGCAGCGACGCAGCCATCGGGCCTTTTTCAACCGTCTAAGGTTTGCCGTCCGTGGTCAGGCCATTGCTGGCCTTGATGATCTCCCAGGCCTCCTCGGCTGAACTGACGTATTGGAAGATGTTCAGGTCCTCGGCGTTGATGGTGCCCTCCTCGACCAGGGCTTCGAAGTTGATGACCTTGTGCCAGAACCTGCGTCCGAAGAGCAGCACCGGGATGGGTTTGACCTTGCGGGTCTGGATCAGGGTCAGGGCCTCGAAGAGTTCGTCCATGGTCCCGAAGCCGCCGGGGAAGGCGACCAGGGCTTTGGCGCGCATCAAGAGGTGCATCTTGCGGATGGCGAAATAGTGGAACTGGAAGCTCAGCTCCGGGGTGATGTAGGGGTTGGGCTCCTGCTCGAAGGGCAGGACGATGTTCATGCCGATGCTCTTGGCCCCCACGTCGTGCGCGCCCTGATTGGCGGCGCCCATGATCCCGAACCCGCCGCCGGTGATGACCACGTGCTTGCACGTGTCCACATTCTCGGAAATGAGCCGTCCGAGCTTGCGCGCCTCGTCGTAATAGCGGCTGGCCGCCACGGCCGTGCGGGCCTTGGCCAGTTCCTGCTGGAGCAGATAATCCTCGGGATTCTTCTTAAGCCCCTCCAGCACTTTCTCCAGTCGGACGGTGGCCGTCTCCGGATCCATGGTTCGGGCGCTGCCGTAGATGACGATGGTCGATTCGATCTGCTGTTCCTGCAGGGCCAATTCCGGCTTCAACAGCTCAAGCTGAAGGCGCACGGGGCGCAGCTCCTCGCGCAGCAGAAAATCCTGATCCTGGAAAGCCAGGCGGTAGGACGCGGACTGGCACTGGGGGGTGTCCACATGGCGCTTGGCGGCCTGGGCGTCCTCGTTGGCCGAGGGGAAAACGCCGAAACGACGGGTTCGCTTGTTGACCATGAATCTTCCTTATGAGCGGGCCAGGGCCACGCATTTGATTTCAACGATTCCGCCCAGAGGCAGGGCCGAAACCTGCACCGCGGCGCGGGCAGGCCGGTGACCGGCCATGAATTCGTCGTAAATGCCGTTGAACAGCTTGAAATTGGCCAGATCGGTCACAAAAACGTCCACGCTGACGATATCCGTCGTGGAGCATCCGGCCTCGGCCAGGATTGCGCCCATGTTGGCCAGGGCCTGCCGCGCCTGGGCCTCGAAATCCGCGCCCGCGAACTGTCCGGTGGCGGGAACCATTCCAAGCTGCCCGCTGACATACACAAAGCTCCCGGCGCGCACGGCCTGGGAATAGGGGCCCACGGCGACCGGGGCCTTGTCCGTGGCGATGAATTCCAAATCTTGCATACACCCTCCATAAAAGAGCGGCCCTCGCGGGCCGCTCCGACAAACCGCATTGAGATCCGAACCTGTCAATCGAGAACCTTTTCCAGCCAATCCAGGGCTGCGGCGACCGTAGGAAATCCGATGGTGCTGGTCAAGAGAATGACGGCGTGCCTGATTTCCTCCGCCGTGGCCCCGGCCTGGAGCGCCCGCCGGGCATGGCTGCGTACCGCGCCTTCGGAACGCAGGGCCGCGGAAGCGCCGAGCTGCACGAGGTGCATTTCCTTTTGACTCAAGGGTCCGGCCTCCTGCGCCGTTTGGCCCAGTTTCTCGGCAGCGGCGATGAGTTCCGGATACATTTCCTGCAATTTCTGGTAGTGTTTCGGTTTGCCCGTGCTCATGGTTTTCCTCCGGAGATAAGAGTGGGCCGAGTCCTTTATTGACGCGGCCATGATTCGATCATAGGGGCAATTGGACTTGAAAAACAAGGAGTTTTCCCGTGAAAGTAGCCATCCCCACAGTAGGAACCCGCGTGGACGAGCATTTCGGCCATGCCCGCGCCTTTACGATCTTCACCATAGACGAGGCAGGCGATGTCGTCGAGAACGAGACATTTCTGCCTCCCTCGGGCTGCGGTTGCCGCTCCACCGTGGGGCTGACCATGCAGGCCAAAGGCGTGACCACGATGCTCGTCGGCAACATCGGCCAGGGCGCGATAAACAAAATGGCCGAACACGGCATCACGGTGGTCCGAGGCTGCGAAGGGGAACTTCCTGACGTGCTGGGCCGCTGGTTGAACGGCGAGATCAAGGATCAGGACATCCTCTGCAACCACGCAGACTGCGCCCACTAGGAGAACTCCATGCAATGCCCCTGCCGTTCAGGACGAACTTTTGAAGAATGCTGCGGACCGATCATAGCCGGAGAAGTCGTGGCCGCAAGCCCCGAAGCCCTGATGCGTTCACGCTACACCGCGTTCTGCCGGGACGAGATGGACTACCTTCAGAGCACCATGGTCGAGGAGCACCGGGGCGAATTCAACGCGCCGGACGTGCGCCGCTGGAACAAGAGCATCACCTGGCTCGATCTGGAAATCCTGGAATCGTCCACTCACGGGGACGCGGGCACGGTCCGCTTCCGCGCCACGTTCCGGCACAAGGGCGGCACCCAGAGCCTGACCGAAAACAGCCGTTTCGTGCGCCGGGACGAAAAATGGTACTACCTGGACGGCGAACACGAGACCGAAACGGTGCGCAACGAAGGCCCCAAGGTCGGGCGCAACGACCCCTGCCCCTGTGGAAGCGGCAAGAAATTCAAGAAGTGCTGCGGCTAACAGGCCGCTTGAAACGGCCTTCGATTTTTTGATTTTCAACAGGCGGCGAAAACCCAATGAGCGCAATTTTCTCCATCATCCTCGTTTTCGCCATCATGCTGGCGGGAATCCGCCTCAAGCTTGGGCTGGGCCTGTCCATCCTGGCGGGCAGCCTCGTGCTGGCCCTGCTCTTCGGACTTTCACCCCTGGCCTGGCTTGGCGCCATTCCGGATGCGCTCCTGACCGAAGAAGCCTTTGTGCTTTGCGCCATCATCGCCGTCATCCTGGCCTTCAGCGCCCTGTATTCGGCTTCCGGCCAGTCGGAGCGGTTCATGCGCGCCATCCGCGCCCAGATCCGCTCCCGCTCCCTGCTGCTGGTCTTTTTTCCGGCCCTGATCGGCCTTTTGCCCATGCCCGGCGGGGCCATCTTCTCCGCGCCCATGGTCGAAAAGGCGGCTTCGGAGCTGGCCATTCCCCAAAGGGACCAGGCCCTCATCAACTACTGGTTCCGGCATATCTGGGAACTGGCCTGGCCCCTGTATCCGGGCCTGATCCTGGCCTCCTCCCTGGCGCACATCCCGGTGACCGGGATTGTCGCGCTCTTGTGGGCGGGCCCGCTGGTGGCCATCGGCCTGGGCTGGCTTCTGATCCTGCGCCCGGCCCTGAAGAACGCGCCCAGGCTGCCCGCCATCGCGGCCACGTCCCGCAATGGACAGGACTGGCTCGGCGGCCTGCCGCTCTTCACGGCCATCGCCGGATCCATCGGCGGCGAATGGCTTTGCGCCGTGCTCTGGCCGGGCAGGCCCATGGAATACGGGGTCATCGCGGCCCTGATCCTGGCCTCCGGGGTCAGCCTGTTCATGGCCCAGGCCAAATGGACGGCGGTGCTGCGGGAGGCGGGCAAGGACAACACCATGTCTCTCTTGGCCGTGGTCGGTGCCATCTTCATCTTCAAGGAAATCCTGCATCAGGGCCACGTCGTCGATGTCCTGGCGCAGACCCTCGGCGGAGGCGGCGCGATCTATGTCATGGCCATCGTCCTGCCCTTTCTGGTGGGCTTTGTGGCCGGTCTGACCATCGCCTTCGTGGGCGCGACCTTCCCGCTGCTCTTCGGACTGGCCCATTCCTCAGGCCAGCCCCATCTCATCCCGGTGATCCTGAGCCTCGGGATGTACGCCGGATACGCGGGCATCATGGCCTCGCCCATGCACATCTGCTACCTGATGACCTGCAAGTACTTCCACCAGGACCCGGGCAAGCTCCTGCCCCGCATCCTCGTGCCCGGCCTGCTGCTCATCCCGGCGGGCGCGGTCGTGACCTTCCTCATGACAACATTCTAGACGCACCGGCCCGGCCAAGCATCATCCGAAACGTCTCTGTCCCAACCAAGACTCTCTCATCCATTTCGCCCACCGGACACCGGTGGGCGAGCCTCAGATAATCGGCCATTTTTCGCCATTTAAATATCATTTTAATTTTTTTTACTTTTAAATTCAGCGTGATGGTATTTTTATATAGGCCAAAAGATCGGCCAAATTGACAGTGAAATAATCGGCCAAAATTGAGAATTGATTCGTCATCAAAATGTGGTTTATCTTTTTTAAATAAACTATTAATGGAGTAAATAAACCGGCCAAAATATCGGCCAACTGGAGACATGATGGGATACGATTGGAGCCGCCCTCCATTGACGCCAATTCTTCCGGGCCGAAAGCTGATCGGCCCGCTCAAGGACATGGCTACCGAAGTCGCCACAACTTCCGCCGGGCTTGAACGGAGCATTGCCCTGGAGACGGCTCGCACCATGGGTGAGCGTCTGAGGCTGGTCAACAGCTATTATTCCAACCTTATCGAAGGACACAAGACCACCATACCCGAGATCGAAGCGGCTCTGTCCAGGCAATTCGTCGAAAAGCCGGAACGCCGCTACGCCCAGGAGCTTTGTGCCGCCCACGTGCTCACCGAACGCCACTTCATGAGAGATCTGGGCGATCATCCTGACACAAATGTCTGCGCCATCGAATTCATCCGGCGACTCCATGAACAATTCTACAGCCATCTCCCCGAAGAGCATCTGAGCACCCATCACGCCGACGGGTTCACCGGCATACCCGTCATGCCCGGTCAACTGCGAGACACCGAAGTCTCCGTGGACGGGACAACCAGGCATGGTCCCGGCGCCCAGGACCTGCCCGGACACATGACCATCTTCCACGACATGTTCGCACCCGATGCCTTCCACGGTGACGAGAAACTCATCGCAGCAGCGGTCAGCCACCATCGCCTGACCTGGCTGCATCCATTCCGCGACGGCAATGGGCGCATCTCACGCCTTCATTCCGGCCTCTACCTGGCGCAGATCAATGTGAACCGGTCCAACCTGTGGTCACTGTCACGCGGATTCTCACGCAACAAGAGCGGCTACATGCTCAACCTCCGGGCAACGGACAGTCCGGACCGCACACATGGAGGGCTGTTTTTCGATGAGGAACTTACGGCGGACTTCTGCCGCTTCTTCTTCGAAATCTGTCTGGACCAGATCAGCTTCATGAAAAACCTTCTTCGACTGGGAGAGATCGACCGGCGCATCGAGTGGCTGGTGCAGACCCTGATCAGGACCGGTCAAAATGATCTGGCTCCGGAAGCCGAAAGGCTTCTTCGCGCGGTTTTCAGGGAAGGCCTGGTGCCGCGAGGGCGGGTTCATGAAATTGCGGGCATGCCGGAACGCACCGCCAGACGAAAGGTGACGGTGCCCCTGGAAAAACTTGGCCTCCTGAAATCGGAGTCACCGAAAAAACCCCTCTCCATGGGGATGCCGGTCAACGCTCTGCCCTTTCTCTTTCCCTCTCTCTTCGACCCGTCGATCATCGGGCAGGAGTATCGCGAACAGAGCATTGTCTGAAAGACGGCACGCACGGGGTCACGTGCGCGTGCCCAGGCCGCACTCCGCCATATCCGGCCGTTCGTACCCTTCCTCCTGGAAAATCACGTCCGCACCCAAAAAATTCTCATAGTCCACGCCCCAGGCCCGCATCTGCAGGAGCAGCGGGATGAGGCTCCGGCCCATTTCCGTCAGAGAGTACTCGACTTTGGGCGGGACCTCGCGGTAGACTTCACGGTGAACCAGCCCGTCGGTCTCCAGTTCGCGCAGTTGCCGGGTCAGCATGCGCTCGGTCACGCCGGCCATGCCCCGCCTGAGCTCCCCGAAACGCACGGCTTCGGCCAGGGACATGTGGTAAAGGATGATGGGTTTCCATTTTCCGCCGATGACCGCCAGGGTCAGCTCGAAATAGCAGCGGTAGCGTTTGCCGGAGATTTCCTTGATCTTGCAGGGCCGAGGCTGGTTTTCGTCCATTACTATACTCCATGTGTGTACCGTACATTATAGACAGTACTTTTCTTAATCGCAGACATGTGCTCTATCCGGGCCTGCAACACGCAGTCAATCCCAACAAAGGAGAGAAAAATATGTACGTAGTCGCAGTCAACGGCAGCCCGCGCAAGGGCGGCAACACGGAAATCCTCTTGAACCACGCCCTCGAACCCCTGAAAAAGGCGGGCTGGGAAACGGAGTTGGTACAGGTCGGCGGACAGAACATCCGGGGCTGTCAGGCCTGCTACAAGTGTTTCGTGCGCAAGGACGGCCAGTGCGCCATGAAAAAAGATGTCTTCAACGGGGTCATGGAAAAACTCCTGCGCGCCGACGCCCTGATCTTCGGCTCGCCGACCTACTTCGCCGATGTCTCCGCCGAACTCAAAGCCCTGATGGACCGCGCGGGCCTCGTGGCCCTGGCCAACGGCCGCGCCTTCAAGGGCAAGATCGGCGCGGCCGTGGTCGCCGTTCGGCGCGGCGGGGCGACCCACGTCTACGACACCATCAACCACATGTTCCTCATGAACCAGATGCTCATCCCCGGCTCGGTCTACTGGAACATGGGCTACGGCCGCGACAAGGGCGAGGTCGAGGGCG
>JAEWKZ010000037.1 GCA_023393525.1 Pseudomonadota bacterium
CTCTAAGTCTATTTGTAAGTTTCCGCCAAATATCTTCACGCGGATTATTCTTTAAGCCAAAAGTTCGTATTCCTAACGCATTTGCAATTTGCAACCTGACTTGGTCAATCTGTTCCAGAACGACTCCGACATCTGGGCGAGATGCAATTCCATCCATATAGAAGGAAAAGACTTCCCCAGACTTTTTCCTACGCTCAATTTCATCAATATTAAGAATATAAGTTGCACAATGAAAAACAGCACCAATATTGTTTAACGATGACAATGCTGGAATAGTAGAGAGTGCCGCCTGTGGGAATAACTCTCGAACCATTTCCACATGTTTCCGATTTATGTCTCCTTCCAAAGTCGCAATATAAGTTCTTTTCCTGCGTTTTATAAGAGACACCACCGGTTTAGGAGCCTTACATGAATAAGGGCATGTAGAGAAACATATTATCGGATATCGTTCTCCTAGTTCATTCCATATATATGGTGATGCCACAGAACGTGAAGGTGCAAGGACAAGAGGAATTCTTCGTTTCCATAATCCCACTTTATTCATTTCTCTGACAGCACTGATATGTGCAGTGGATGGCAATGGGATAATTATGATGGTTGAATTGGAAACCATATATTCTAAATCCGCCGTGACACTACTTTTCCCAAGATTAATGAAACGGGAAGTCTCATGATTTGAGTTTTCAGGACGTTCCATATATAAGCCACCAAGCTTATGAATCGCATCCAGAACTTCATTACCATGTTCTGTAGGACGAGTATAGCCTATGATATGATATCCTTTATTAAGATAATCGGCCAAAAAGGCCCGCCCACTCTGTGAACTAATGCCATAAATACCTATAGTCATTGTATTATAGTGATTTAAATCCGCTCCAATTAGCCCAGAATTCTTCAAAGCCTTGTTTGGATTTATATGGATTGTAGTTTAGAAACTTTCCTTGATTAAGACTATCGATTCTCTTCATATCTTCATCTGACAGTTCAAAATCCGTAATACTTATGTTCTCTAGCATATGAGCATAGTCCCAAGTTTTTGGAATCAAAATGATATTTTGCTGGTATATCCACCGAAGGACAATCTGAACGACAGATTTCCCATATTTCTTTGCGAGAGATAAAAGAAGTTTATTTTCAAGTATTTCTTTTCTTGGTTCAACATTCCTATAATGGCTGAAGGTTGACATTGCTTCGACTGCTATACCATTATTTTGGCAATATTGAATTAGAGCCTTTTGGGAATTAAGCGGACTGATTTCAAATTGATTTACAGCGGGTACTATGTCTGAGAAAGATTTTATTGCCTCAATGTGAGGTGGCAGAAAAGAACAAACGCCTATAGCTTTAAATCTTCCTTCAACATAGAACGATGACATTACTTCCCAAATCGTTTTATACATCGGATAAGGAAAGTGCATTAGATACAAATCAATGTAATCGGTATCGAGGTCTTCCAAAGATTGCTCAAAGACAGACTTAATCGACCGGAACTTGAAACTGTAAAGCTTATTATGGAAACATAATGACTTATAGCTCCCTGTAATATTGAATTTAGATGTTATAAAAACATCTTCTCTTCTAATCCCGTTTTCTTTGAGTGCCTTTGCTATTTCTTTCTCATTTCCATAGCGCCAAGCTGTGTCAAACTGTCTGTAACCCATTTCATAAGCTTTTCCAATAGTTTCCGAGAGCTTATCTTTGGGAATAAGATAGGTGCCAAAACCTTGCTGTGGAATTTCAACACCATTATTCAACTTTATTCTTTTCATACATTAACTGTTGATTAATTCTTTAAATTTTTTCTTGGCACCAGATTGAGTAGCTGTTTGCTGACAGATATATTGCCCCCAATTCCCCTCAATCATAACCCATCCATCTTTGGTCAGAGCAAAATCATAAGCAATATATTTGTGTTGCGGCATCTGTCTATGAGCCGTTTCGGTTAGTCTTAATAGCTCATTCCATCTGGGCACCTGCCACCCTCTAAAATCAATATTGGCATCTGGATGCCTTTCATATCGATTAAAAGCTTCATCCGCACCATCAGTAATAATTCTGCCGGTAGTCTCGTCTATTACAGCAAATATGCCACCAGCTCCGGCATTGTCCACCATGGCTCCAACACGTCCTGTTCTTATAAAAGGCCGAAAAATAACACTTTGTCCTCCGGTCAAAAAAGAAGGCATCCGTATAGTATTTACGCTTGTTTTATTCCAAACTGCCATGAAAGAATCTTGAACGACAAGCCCTTCTGCAATCCATTGCGTTCCTTCGTTGAGATGCAATTTTTTATATTTGCATATTAACGATTCTTCGTCACCATAACTTACAGAATGAGCATTGTATCCAAAAGAGCCCGCATTAATTTTCAAAAAGACTTTTCCTTGATTCTTAACAAACTCCCTAAATATTTCATAAGATGTATCTTTGGTAATTTTTAGGCATGCTCTATGAAAAAAAACTTGATTTAATAAATAGAAATTACCCGTTGGCGGAATTAAATAAGCGCATATTTAAGTCTGCCAATAGGTTTGTTGTTAATGTGGTTTATATATTGAAGGATTGTAAATGCACTTATTTTCCCTAGTATTCTGGTAAACAATCCT
>JAEWKZ010000045.1 GCA_023393525.1 Pseudomonadota bacterium
GAAAGGCTCAATGAAGAGATCAAACGACGGACTCAGGTTGTCAGGATATTCCCGAACGAGGAAAGCTGCCTGCGTCTGATCAGGGCCCTTGCGGTCGAGACACATGAGAACTGGATCGAGGCTAACAGGTGCCTGGACATGAGTCTGCTGACAGAGATGAAGAAGAAGGCTTTGATGGAACTGGTTGCTTAATGGAAAACGCATCTGGCGACCTCCGACGGGCTTTGGGTGGGCCCATTCTCGGTCGCCAGATGCTTGAGGTTACCCATCATGCCGTGGGAAATTGCTGAACTTGACGCACATAACTAGTAGGGATTGCCTCCGTATCCGAGAAGAACATCCTCCGCCAGCGTAAGGACAATCTAAGGGCAGCCAATAAGCAATGCCAGAATATGCAACGTGATGCTTTGGATTCGAAGTGAAGACCCCGGGGCATTTCTGCCTAACGTTCAAGATTCATTGAAAGAATGGGTGGGCACTATCCGATTGCAAGCCTCCACAAATGAAAAAGCCCGCTCAAACCATTCGGTTTGGCGGGCATTGTATCGTTTGACCCCAGATCAATCCTCCGCCGAAATGGGCGGGGCTTTGGGTGCAGCCTGCGGTTTGGGGGCTGGTTTGGAGGGTGTCTTGCGGGTGATGCGCTCCTGGAGCTTCTGGGCGGCCAGGCGGGTTTCGCCGGGTGCCGCCAGGAAGAGCATTTCGCCCTTGGGCGTGAACCAGTGCCACCCTTCGGGCTTGGTGAGCAGGATGGCTCCTTTCTTTTCCAGGTATTCCAGGTCTTTGCCGGATTCGACAGCCTGCTGCAACTGGACCTGCAGGTTGTCTGTCTCCAGGACGATGGAGGCGGTGCGGAAGAGTTCGAAGGCGCCGTGGGAGATGTCCATGAGCAGGCCCTGGTCAGGAGTCTTTTTGGCGGCCAGGGCTTTTTCCAGCTCCAGGAGGTCTTTCTTGAGGTCTTTGAGTTCCGCGATGGCCATGTCCCGGGCCATGTCCCCCTGTTCCTTGATGGTCTTGGCCAATTGATTCTGTAGCGCCTTGCTCATCTCGCATATCCTTGGGTTGTCGTTGCCTGATCAGAGAATCTGCCCCAAAAACTCCTTGGTTCGTTCCAGGGTGGGCGCGGTGAAAAAGTGTTCGGGCGCGCCCTGTTCCAGAATTTCGCCTTTATCCATGAACAGCACCCGGTCCGCGACCTCGCGCGCGAATCCCATTTCGTGGGTCACCACGACCATGGTCATGCCTTCTCGGGCCAGGTTCTTCATGACGTCAAGAACCTCGCCGACCATTTCCGGATCGAGGGCGGAAGTGGGTTCGTCGAAGAGCATGATCTTCGGGTCCATGGCCAGGGAACGGGCGATGGCCACGCGTTGCTGCTGGCCGCCGGAGAGCTGGTCGGGCTTGGCCGCGAATTTCTCTGCGATGCCGACCTTTTCCAGCAGGGCCATGCCCTTGGCCTCGGCCTCTTTTTTGGAACGCCCGCGCACCGTCATCTGGGCCATGGTCAGATTGTCCAGCACCGTCTTGTGTGGGAAGAGGTTGAAGGACTGGAAGACCATGCCCACCTCGGCGCGAATGGCGTTGATATCGCATTTGGGATCGAGAATGTCCACGCCGTCGATGATGATGTGGCCGGAATCGGCGTATTCCAGGCGGTTCAGACAGCGCAGGAAGGTCGACTTGCCGGAGCCTGACGGGCCGATGATGACCACGACCTCGCCGTGAGCCACGGTGCAGGACACCCGGTTCAGGGCTTGCAATCGTTCCGGGGTGTAGAAGAATTTGTCGATGCTCTGGACGTCTATGATGGGCGGCTTGTGCATGAATATCCTTTAGATGGCCTTGCGTTCGAGATATTGTACGAACATGGACAGGGTGAAGGTCAGGATCAGGTACAAGATGGCGCACACGATCCAGATCTCGAAAGGTTGCAGGGACGACGACACCACTTCGCGCGAGGCCTTGGTCAGTTCACGGATGGAGATGACGCCGAGCAGGGACGAGTCCTTGACCAGGCTGATGAACTGTCCGGCCAGGGGGGGCAGGATGCGGCGGAAGGCCTGCGGCAGGATGACCTTGCGCATGGCCTGGGGGTAGGTCAGTCCCAGGGAGCGCGCCGCTTCCATCTGTCCCCGGTGCACGGACTGGATGCCCGCGCGCACGATCTCGGCGGTGTAGGCGCCGGTGAAGATGGCCAGGGCCATGACGCCGAACCAGAGCGGGGATATCTGTCCCAGTCCGTGCTGGGCCAGCATGCTGTTGATGACCGTGCCGACCACGAAGTACCACAGGAAAATCTGCACCAGCAGCGGGGAGCCGCGGATGAGCTCGATGTAGGTGATGGCGCCCCAGCGCAGGGCGGGATTGTCGGAAATGCGCGCCAGACCAGTGAAAAGGCCGAGCAGAATGCCGAAGACGATGGCCAGGGCGCTGACCTCCAGGGTCAGCAGCACTCCTTCGACCAGGATGCCGGGCTTGGTCTGGGAGTAGAATCCGATGTTGTCGCCCGGATAGACATAGTCGCCCTGGGAGAGCAGCAGCGAGACCTTGGGCAGGGTGTGACTCTCTTCCCCGTCGTCACCCTGCACCGTGACGAGCACATCCGTGCCGGTCTCTTTGATCGAGGTGATGGTTCCTTCCAGCTCCGCCCGAATGTTCACCTTTTCGTCGTAAATGAAATATTGGGGAACGCGGTTCCATCTCCACGTGTACTCCACCGTTTTCGTGGAATAGTAGAGCAGGGCCATGGCTCCGCAGAGTCCGAGCACGAAGGCGATGCCCCAGAATTGGTAGTATAGTTTGCTTTTGGGCCGATCGAGTCCCGTGTAGGTGGCCATTATCCGTCCTGGTGAGGCTTGAGTCGTGAAAACGAGGAATCCGGCATGATAGCCGGATTCCTCAACATCTCGTGATTACTGGATATCCTTGAGCCACTCGGTGCCCTTGATCCATTTGTTGTAGATGCGGTCGAAACGGCCGTCGTTCTTGATCTGCGCCAGGAAGTTGTCCAGCCAGTTCAAAAAGTCGGGGTCGCCCTTCTTGATGCCGAAGCCCAGGGGCTCGTAGGTGAAGACCTTGTCCAGCAGGACCAGGTTGTTGCCGCCCTGCTGGGCCATGAAGACCACGTTGAAGGGCAGGTCGTAGACAAAAGCGTCGGCCTGGCCGTTGACCACTTCCATGGCGCCGTCGGCTTCCTTCTCGAAGCTCTTGTACTGGGCTTTGGGAATCATGCGCTTGGCGGCCTGCTCGCCGGTGGTGCCGATGCGGGAGACGACGATGTACTTGGGATCGTTCAAGTCCTTGTAGGAGGTGATCGTGCCCTCGTGCTTCTTGTTCAGCAGGATGGCCTGGCCGACGACGATGTAGGGGTCGGCGAAGTTGATCTGCAGGTTGCGCTCCTGATTGATGGTCATGCCGGAGATGATGATGTCGAACTTGTCGGACATCAGCGCCGGGATGATGCCGTCATAATCGGTGTTGACGATGGTCAGCTTGACGCCCATGGCCTTGGCCATTTCCTTGGCCATATCCACGTCGAAACCGACGATCTCGCCCTTCTTGTCCGTCATCTCGAAGGGCATGTAGCCCGCGTCGAGACCCACGCGCAGCTCGCCGCGCTTCAGGATTTCGTTCAGGGTCGATTTCTGGGCCAGTTCGTGATCCGCGGCCAGGGCGGGCATGGCCGCGAACGCGACCAGAAGCAGGGACACCACAATCCTCGTCATAAAACGCATAGAGCCTCCTCTTTGGTTACAAGGCTTGCCTGAGGTCAATATTTGCCTTCGGTCAGAACCTCTTTGATGTTCATCTTCACTTTGCAGTACTCGCACGTGGGCATCTCCTCTTCGGGCAGGCAGATGATCTTGGTCTGCTTGCATTTGGGGCAGACGACCTCGACGAATTCACGCTTGTAACGATTCTTGAACAATTCCATATACCCCCCTCGCGTTGATTCCCCTACGCCGTGACGGTCGAAAACTCAAGAAACAGGCTCCAGACGCAGAGACAGGCAGGTCAGTCCGCCGTCCATCTTGCGGTATTCGCTGGTGTCGAGCTCCACGATGGGCAATCCCAGCGGTTCCAGCAGGGCCCTGGTGCGTGGGTAGCCCAGGGGCATGATCAGGGTGCCGTTCACGAGCAGCGTGTTGGCCGCGTATTCCTCGCCCTCGGGGCAGACGATCTGGCGGAAATCCTCGATGGCCGGATGCCCGGCGAAGTCCGCCGTGACCAGCATGGTGTTTTCGCCCACGTGGTTGAGACTCGATTTGAGATGCAGCCCCTCGGCAACCTTGATGATGCAGCTTTGGTAGCCATGAACGGCCAGGATGGCCGCGAGTTGCCCGGCGCCTTCCTCGTTGGTGCGATCGGATACGCCGACGAAGAAGCGCTTGCCGACCTGCAGGATGTCGCCGCCGTCAAGGGCGCCGGGCGCCACGATACGGGCCAGGGGACGGTGGGCGGCCAAGGTTGCCTCGATGAGGGCCGTCTCGCCGGTGCGCGACGGGGCGCCGGGCCGCGAGATGACTGCCGCCTCGCGGACGACCACGGCTGTGTCCTCGACGAAACAGGCGTCGGGGAACCCGGGGGCGGCGGGCAAAACCTCGACGCTCAGGCCCAGGGATTCGAGGGTGCGTACGTATGCGGCGTGCTGCTCAAGGGCCAGGGCCAGATCAGGAGCGGGCAGGGTGGATGTGGTCAGGCCGCTTGGGTAATCGGGGCCGGGAATGCGGGTGATGGCATGTGAAAACATGGGATATCCTTGTCTGATTGAAGTTCGAATCGGATTCCCCAAGCAAGAAAAATCTTCTTTGGCAAGCATTATTGTTCGTTCAAACTGCGGTTTTTCTGGGACAAAAGGTCTTCTATGGCGTCCGAGTCCCTGGCTGCTGCCTCGGCGCGCAGGATGCTTTTGTTCCCGAACTTGTCGCGAATGCGATCCATGGCCTGGTCCAACTTTTGACTGCGCTGGCGGGCAACGTCGGGCATGAGCGGAAGGCAGGCTTGAACGTGGCGGAAGTTGGACACCCCGGTGCCGATGAGGCGCACCGGCCGGGAGAGCTTTTCCCGTCTCAGGAGTCCACGCGCGGCCTCGAAAATCTCGGTGGTGATGTCCGTTGGCGCGTGCAGGGTTTTGTTGCGGGTGATGGCCGAGAAATCATGGAACTTGATCTTGAGGGTCACGGTCAGCCCTTTCTTGCCGATTCCCCGGAGTTCCCGTCCGATGCGCTCGGCCTGGATGAGCAGCCGGCGTTCGAGCAGGGAGCGGTCGAGGGTGTCCCGGTCGAGCGTGTTTTCCGCGCTGCACGATTTGGGTTCGCTGCCGCTGACCACGGGAGAGTCGTCGATGCCGAGCGCCCTGTCGTGCAGAAACGCGCCGCGTTTGCCCATCGTCTCCGCCCAATACGCCCTGGATTGGGCCAGGACGTGGGGGATCGTGATCACGCCGATGCGGCGCAGCTCCTCTTGAAACTGTTTTCCGACTCCGGGGATCTTGCGCAGGGGCAGGTCACGCAGGAACGTGGCCACCTGGTCCGGTCGAATGCGGGTCAGTCCGTCGGGTTTGTTCCAGTCAGAGGCTATCTTGGCCAGGAATTTATTGGGGGCTATGCCTACCGAACAGGTCAGGCCGGTCGTGGAGAGGATCTCGGCCTTCAGTCGCCGGCCCAGGTCTTCCGGAGGCCCGAAAATCCGTCGCGTTCCGCTGATGTCGGCGTATGCCTCATCCACGGAGGCCTGCTCCACCAACGGACACAGGGCGCGGATCACGTCCATGACCTGATGCGAGACCTCACGGTAGCGGGACATGCGCCCCGGCAGGAACACGGCGTGCGGGCAGAGTTTTCTGGCCTGCGCGATGGGCATGGCGGAGTGCACGCCGTATTTCCGGGCTTCGTAGGAGGCCGCCGAAGCCACCCCGCGCAGGGATTGGCCGATGACGACGGGTTTGCCGCGCAAATCGGGATTGTCGGCCTGTTCCACGGAGGTGAAAAACGCATCCATGTCCAGGTGGACGATGATGCGTTCATGGTCGGGTTCGGGCGTGGGGAATTCTGGCATTTGTTCGATTGTCGGAGTTGCCGTGCCAGTGGTCAAGTCGTAATCCATGAACCTGATCTCCGGCGGAAGAGAGTTTTTTATTTCTTTTTTTTCAATCTTTGACAATAAAATGCGTTGGCGTTAAAGATAAATTGACGCGTTTTTTTGAGAATCGTCCGTTTTTTTTGAAGATGTAATATCAACCTGAGGAGTGAAACGCATGAAAGTAAACAAAATGGTTATGTTGAGTCTGCTCTTGGTTCTGTTCTCCGCCTCGGTGGCCGTTGCCGCCGACAACTATGTGCGTAAGGTCGATAATTTCTTTATCCTGGTGGACCGTTCCGGCTCCATGGATGAAAAGTATGTCGGCACCGCTGATAAAAAGATCGTTCTGGCCAAAGCCCTTCTCGAACGCATGAACGGCATGATTCCCGAGCTCGGCTACCAGGGCGCCCTGAACACCGCCGCTCCAGCCGGTGAGCTTCAGGTCCTGGGTGCTTATTCCACCGCCGCTTACGGTGAATCCATCGCCAAGGTCCCCACGCTGATCGGCTCCAACCCCACGCCGCTGGGCGAAGGTCTGGCCGCTCTTGAGCCCGCCCTGCAGACCGCCGTTGGCCGCAATGCAGTCATCATCGTGTCCGATGGCCAGGAAAACGCCGGCGCCGACTCCCTCAAGGTAGCCGCCGCTCTGGCCGAAAAGTACGGCGTGTGTTTCCATACCGTCAGCTTCGCCGACACCGTGAACGGCAACCAGGCCCTGCTTGACGCCATCACCGCCCTGAAGCCCTGCGGCGTGAGCGCATCCGCCGCCCAGCTGGCCGATGACGCCGCCATGCAGCAGTTCGTCAAGGACGTCTTCTATGACGACGCAGCGGTCGATCCCTGCTCCCTGGACGACGACGGCGACGGCGTGAACAACTGCATCGACAAGTGCCCCGACACCATCAAGGGTCTGGCCGTTGACGCCGACGGCTGCCCCGTGGCCGACATCGTGACGCTGAAGATCAACTTCGACTTCGACAAGTCCGAGATCAAGCCCCAGTACTATCAGGAACTGGCCGATTTCGCTTCCTACATGAGACAGCAGCAGTCCTTCACCGTTGTCGAGATCGCCGGCCACACCGATTCCGTGGGCACCGACGCCTACAACCAGAAGCTGTCCGAACGCCGCGCCAAGGCCGTCCGCGACTACCTGGTCAATGAGCTGGGCATGGACGACAAGCTGTTCTCCGCTGTCGGCTACGGCGAGAGCCAGCCCATCGCCCCCAACAACACCGACGCCGGCCGCGCCGAAAACCGCCGCATCCTGGCCGAACTGAAGGGCGTCTACAAGAAGAAGTAAGTTCGCTTTGCCCTTGCAACAGTACAAGGCGGCTCCTCGCGGGGCCGCCTTTTCATTTGCTAGCGGCGTGAAAGCTGGCTACGCAGGAAATTCGGCGATCTTGAAATCTCGCGGACGCGCTCGCGACGTTTTGTGGCGAGTGACGACAGGCATTATCATGGGGTTGGTTGCATGCAGGAATTTGTTGAGAAAGTGGGCTTTGCGGATGTCGGGCAACGTCTGGACGTGTTCTGGCAGGCGTGCCTGGACGAAGAGGGCGTGGCCAGGAGCCGCATCCAGGCCTGGATCAAGGAGGGGCGGGCGCGCATCAACGGCCGTGTCTGCACCAAGGCGGCGACCAAGCTCATGCCGGGACAGGTCCTGAGCCTTGTCCCCGAGTACCCGGATTCGACCATCATTCCCGACGATGGTCCCCTTGACGTCGTCTTTGCCGATGATGACCTGGCAGTCGTCGACAAGACTCCGGCCCTGACGGTGCATCCGGCTCCATCGGTCGCAGGGCCGACCCTGGTGCATCGCGCGGCCCACCATTTTCCCTCCCTGCTGGCCCAGCCCGGCGAACGCCCCGGCGTGGTGCATCGGCTGGACAAGGATACCTCCGGGCTCATCGTCCTGGCCCTGTCCGAGGCGGCGCGGCTGAGCCTGACCCAGGCCTTCGCGTCCCGCGAGGTCCGCAAGGAATACCTGGCCCTGGTTTCCGGGGTGCCTGAACCCTGTGGCGCCGTGAATCTGGCCCTGGGCCGGCATCCGGAGATCAAGACACGCATGGCCGTGGTCGAACGGGGCGGGCGCGCGGCCGAGACGCGTTTCGAACGGGTCTGGAGCTCGCCGGACAAGAGCGCCTCCCTGGTCCGGGTGCGCATCATGACCGGTCGCACCCATCAGATCCGCGTGCACATGGCGGCGCTTGGCCATCCCATTCTGGGGGACGCGGTCTATGCCGACAAGCAGACCGCCGCGCGTGCCCCCAGGCAGATGCTGCACGCCTGGCGACTGTGTTTGGAGCATCCCCGCGACGGTGAGCCGCTGGAGTTTTGCGCTCCGCCTCCGGAAGATTTTCTGGGGGTGCTGCGCGGCCTCTGTCGCCTTCGGGCCTGCATCGGGCTGACCGGGGCCGTGGGCAGCGGCAAGTCCACTGTCCGGGCCGCGGTCGAGGAGATGGGCGTGCCCGTGTTCTGTGCGGACAGAATCGTGGCCGAGTCCTACGCCAAGGGCGGGGAAGGATGCGCCATTCTGGAGCACCATTTCGGAACCCGCTTCACGCGTCCCGAAGGCGGGGTGGACAAGGACCTGCTGCGCGAAGCCCTGGCCGGGTCGGACAGCCTGCGCCGCGAGGTGGAGCGCCTGGTGCACCCCCTGGTGCGTCACGCCCTGCACGCCTTCACGGCCGGGCATGACGCGGATGTCTCTCTGGCCGAGATCCCCCTGCTCTGCGAGGCGGGGCTGGTCGGGGACGTGGATCTGCTGGCCGTGGTCTACTGCCCGGATTCCGCGCGTCACGCCAGGCTGTTGGGCCGGGGGTGGACGTCGGAGCAGATCGCCATGGTCGATTCCTGGCAATGGCCCCAGCCTGAAAAAGTGGGCGCGGCCCAGTTCGTGATCGACAATACAGGGTCCCTGGAAGAGCTTCGAACCCGGGCCCGGGCCATGATCCGGGTCGTGCGCGATGTGCTGCGCAGGCATGCCGAGGGGCGCATGGAGGAGTTGCAGGCCATTTTCGAAAACCCCGACGCTTTGCACGAAATGGATTAAGCCATGTTTCCCTTGCGCGACAACATTCCCTCCAGGCATCGCCCCTACGCCATGTGGACTCTGCTGGCCCTGAATATCGCCGTTTTTCTGGGCTGCCTGGGCCTTGGCCCCGCCCAGGAGTTCAAGCTGTTCCATCTTTTCGGCGTTGTTCCGGCCCGCTTCTTCAATCCGGAATGGGCCATGTTCCAGGGATACCCCGAAGGGTTGCTGCTGCCGCTGGGCACGCACATGTTTCTGCATTCGGGCTGGATGCATCTGATTCTCAACATGTGGACCCTGTGGATTTTCGGAGACAACGTCGAGGACGTGATGGGGCCCTTTCGTTTTCTGACTTTCTACATGCTCTGCGGCCTTGGGGCTCTCGCGGTGCACATGCTGACCTCGCCAGGCTCCACGATTCCCGTGGTCGGCGCTTCCGGGGCCATCGCCGGGGTCATGGGCGCCTATTTCTTTCTGTATCCCCATGCCAAGGTGGTCACGTTTCTGCCCATCCTGATCATTCCCTTCGTTTTCGAGCTGCCAGCCGTTTTTTACCTCGGAGCCTGGTTCATGACCCAGGTGTTTTCCGGGATGCTGGCTCCCTCCGGCGGCGGTGGAGTGGCCTGGTGGGCGCACATCGGCGGTTTCGTGGCCGGAATGCTCCTGCTGCGCTTCTTTCGCGACGATTCCCGCTGCTATTACTGCTACCGTTCCGAAACCTGGAAGGAGTGGAAATAGGGCGGCTGGACATTTGAACCCGCCTCAATTAAGCGCTTTTTTTTGTTTTGTCGCGCCAGCCCTCCTTTCATACCACAAGGATGCCATATGCTTCAGATTGAAAACCTGCATGTCAGTATCGGTGAAAGGGAAGTCCTGAAAGGGATCAACCTGAACATCGACGAAGGTGAGACGTTCATTCTTTTCGGCCCCAACGGCTCCGGAAAAACCACCCTGCTCATGACGCTCATGGGCTTTGGCGGTTACACCGTGACCGCGGGCAAGATTGTCTTCAAGGGTGTCGACATCACGGAAATGCCTACCTACGAACGTGCCCGGCTGGGCATCGGCATGTCTTTCCAGCGCCCGCCGACCATCCATGGCTTGAAGACCCGCCATCTGGTCTCCATGTGCGCCCGGGGCCGTGAAGTGGACGTCGACTGCATGGCCAAGACCGTCAATTTCGACAGCTTTCTGGACCGGGATATCAACTCCGGTTTTTCCGGAGGCGAGATCAAGCGTTCAGAACTGTTGCAGCTCATGGCCCAGAACCCGAGCCTGATCCTGTTCGACGAGCCCGAATCAGGGGTGGACCTGGAAAACATGGCCCTCATCGGCAACACCGCCCGGGCCCTGCTCGACGGCGCCTCGTCTCCGACGCCCGACACCTGCATGCGCGACCTGCGCCGCCGCAACAAGACCTCGGGACTGATCATCACCCACACCGGCTACATCCTCGACTACGTCAATGCCGACCGCGGCCAGGTCATGTACAACGGCGTGCTGTGCTGCGACACCCGTCCGACCCGACCCCGCGATATTCTCGATCACATCAGCAAGTACGGCTACAAGGAGTGCATCAGATGTCTGAACTGAGCCCGACCCAGGTCGATCTGAATTCCTATTCCTTCAGCGGTCGGCAAAGCGCCGAGCTGCCCGATTTTTCCTCCCTGACCCCGGAGAGCAAGCGCGAGCTGCGCATGGTCGGCGTCGATGTGGACGCGGCGGGTGAGCGCGCGGGCACGTTTCTGCAGTTCGACCATTCCACGGTGCACTGCAAGAGTTCCGGCAAGGGCGTGGAGGTGCTGGGCATCCGCCAGGCCCTCAAGAAATACGACGGCCTGCCCGAGTATTTCTGGAAAGCCATGGACCCCGACAAGGACGACTTCACCCGCGCCGCATCCAGGGAGGAGTTGCACGGCGGCTACTTCATCCGCACCGAGAAAGGGGCCAAGGTGGCCGAGCCGGTGCAGACCTGCCTCTTCATCAAGGGCCAGAACGTGGGCCAGAACGTGCACAACATCGTGGTCGTGGAAGAGGACTCCGAAGTCCACATCATCACCGGCTGCGCGACCTCCCATGACGTGACTTCGGCCCTGCATCTGGGCATTTCCGAATTCTACATCAAGAAGGGCGGCAAGCTGACCTTCACCATGGTCCACAACTGGGGCGAGGACGTCATGGTCCGCCCGCGCACCGTGGGCATCGTGGAAGAGCGCGGGGTTCTGCAGAACAACTACGTGCTTCTGAAAAAGGTCAAGTCCGTGCAGTCCTATCCGACGATCCACCTGAACGGCGAAGGGGCGGTGGCCCGCTTCAACTCCGTCGTGGTCACGCCCACGGGCTCCCATGTGGACACGGGCAACCGCATCGTGCTCAACGCTCCGAACACGCGCGGGGAGATCATTTCCCGCACCATCACCACCGGCGGCACCATCGTCGCGCGCGGCGAGATCATCGGCAACGCGGTCCCGGCGCGCGGGCATCTGGAGTGCAAGGGGCTGATCCTGGGCGGCGGACTCATCCACGCCATTCCCGAACTGCAGGGGCGCGTGACCGGGGTGGAGCTTTCCCACGAGGCGGCGGTGGGCAAGATCGCCCAGGAGGAGATCGAGTACCTCATGGCTCGGGGCCTGGACGAGGATGAGGCCACCTCGACCATCGTGCGCGGCTTCCTGAACGTGGAGATCATGGGCCTGCCCCAGGAACTGCGCGATTCCATCGACGCGACCATCGCCGAACTGGACGCCGGCGACGCCATGTAGCCGGGTCTGATCATCCGTGAAAGCCCGGTCTTGCCGGGCTTTCGCATTTCTGGAGGCAACACGTGCCGGGATTCAAGGGACATTTGGTCGGAGGGGCGCTGACGGGCGCGGCGGTGCTGGGCGGACTGGCCTGGGGCGGGGTTTTCGTGCCGGATCTGCCGCAGGCGGCCGTGCTCGGCGCCCTGGTCCTGCTGGGGAGCCTTTTCCCCGACGTGGACACGGACTCCCGTGGCCAGCACGTCTTCTATCTGACCTTGGCCGTGCTCGATTTCGCCCTCATCGTGCAGGGGCATTACAAATGGGCGGCGATCCTGGGGCTGGCCGCCATGTTTCCGGCCATCGGCCCCCATCGGGGCTGGACCCACACCTGGTGGTCCATGCTCGTCATCCCCCTGCCCCTTGTCCTGCTTCCGATCTGGCTTTACGGAGCCACGCCCAGGGCCATGGCTCCCTTTTACGGGGCGGCGGTGGTCGGGTATTTCTCGCACCTGATGCTGGATCGCAAGTGGAGTTGAGGAATCGGGAACCTCTTCGGGCCGGCGGGCAAAATCGGAGTGATGATCCTCAGCGCAGCTTTCGCGTGCGCTCCATCTTTTCCATGTCCAGCAGGTATTTGTCCGACCTGTCCAGGTAGAAGGCCAGGGCGCGGGAAAAATTCTTGCCCACCAGTCCGTCCACGAACATCTGGCTGATCTCCCGGTAGCGCTTGAGCACGTATTGCGAGCGCAGGAAGATGAGCCACTCCTCCTTGCTCATGTCTTGGGTCACGGACTCCAGGGCTTTGGCGGCGCGCGGCTGATACAGCCAGAAATACATCAGATCCAGGGCGTTGACGATGAGCACTTTTTCCAGATCGCGGGCTTCGTAGGAAATGGTCTCCATGAACATTTTCGGAGACTGGAGCATGTCCAGCACGTCCTCTTCGGGAAACAGGACGTCCAGGCGGGCGAAGGCGTCGAACATGGCGATGAGTTTGGCGCGGTAGTCGGCCAGGCGCACCCGGACGTTGTTGTGCCTGTCCGCCAGGCCTTCGATGATTGCCGCCACGGTGTCCGAGGCCAGCTTGGAGGTCACGGCAGCCCATTTTTGCAGCGTATCCTCGACTCCGGGGATCATGGCCATGTGCATCCCCCCGGCCAGGACGGAATTGAAGAGCACCGCCAGGGGGATGGACAGGATGCTTCGGAAGAGGTTGCCGATGATGGCGCTGCGCGGCAGCCCCCTGAAGATGTTGTGGCCTGAGATGTAGACCCCGTTGGCCACGGCCATGACCGCGAAGAGCAGGATGGGGTTGGTGCTGGTGGTGATTCCCAGGGTGCGGTCCAGAAGGAGCGTTTTGACCGCCAGATCGAGCAGGGGCACGGAAAAGCCGGTAAAGAGAAGGGAGTCCGCGATGCGGCTCCAGCTGATCAGGGAATTCCACTGCAAAAGGGGCGAGCGTTTCAAGCCGCCGCCGCCGAGCACCGCCTGCAGGACGTTGCGCACGCCGGTGATGGCGAACCAGATCACTCCGCCGAAATACGCCAGAACCCACCAGTCCTTGGTCAGGGCGAAGGTGAGGAAGGCCGGAATGAAGCCGGTCAGGATCTTGATGGAATTCTTGAGGCCCGTGTTCAGATATTTGAAGGAGAGATGGTCCTTGCGCTCATCGTCCTTGCCTTCGTCGAAGCGCAGGCCGTTGTCGTGCTCCCGCTGCACTCCGCCCAGGGTGACGACGTTGCCGGGCCTTTTCGGATGAATGTCGATGCTGTCCAGGTACCATTCCTGTTCCCAGCGGCATCCGGCCATCTGCATGCCCGGGATGGTCCTCGCCAGGCGCATGATGGCCGAAGCCTTGCCGTGCTCACGGCATCTGGTTCGGCAGTGGACAGTCATTCTGGCGGTGACCGGGAGGCGTTTGCGCTGGCTCACGGTCTGGTTCAGGGCGATTTTCTGGGCCCGCGCCGGGAGGGTTTCGAGGACCACAACGCCCATTCCGTACTGGTGCCGCGACTGCCCCGTGGACCCGCTGCCGATACGGGAACCCAGGGGGCGTTTTTTGTAGTATTTGTGGAACATCTCGATATTGAAAAGGATATCGAGAAGTTTCTCCTTGCGCTCCAGCATGCCCGTGAGCTCGGTTTGGAGTTCCGAAGCGCGCGACAAGGCGTTTTTGCCCAGCGATTGGGACAAAGCGTTTTCAAGGGAGAGGCGGTCCTCCTCGAAAGACCAGACCACGGCGCGAATGGCGCGCTTGAGCGCGATGACGTTGTCCTCGTTCAGGGCCTTTTGCAGTTCGGCGATCTGGGCGCACGTCCGCTCCGGGCTGATGGCGTCCACCGCGTCGCCCGGACAGACATCTTTCGAGGACATGGGCATGGACCATTTGCCCCGGGTTGCGTCCTTGAGGTTGTAGAGCTCGATGTTGTTGATGTGCCCCTGGCAATCGTAGAGGATTTCAAGGGCATCGGCCGTGGAGAGGTTGCTCAGATTCAGCGTGAAATGGGATGTGGAGTGGAACTTGGCCAGCCTCGGCAAAAGTTCCCCTGTGCCGAGGCGCAGCAGCGGCGGCACCTCGGGCGTGTCCTGCGGGATGGTCGGGTCGTGCAGTTCCGGATTGCGGCAGGGCTGTAGGTAGCGATTGATGAGCGCTTCCGAATCGATGGCGTTGAGCGCGTTCAGGCGTTCCCGCAGTTCCTTGCGCCGTTCCGTGGAGGCGGTTTCGTATTCCCGGGCCATGTTGCGCGCGGCTTGCTTGAGCTTGGGCTGCATGCCGCTCTGGATGTATTTGGCCAGATGCAAGAGGGAGGGCTGGCCCGTGCCCACAAAAGCGGTGAAGCCCTTTTCGTCGAGCTTGTCGAGTTCGAGCCCGTATTCCTCGGCCAAGGCCGCGCGGTGCGTGCGATTGTAGGCCGCCAGGGCCTCGAAGACGTATTTCTGCTGGTAGGCCGAAACCATGCGGCCTTCCTTCATGAAGGCCCGCACCGGCTGCTCTTCCAGAAACGCCTTGAAGGATTTGGGATCCGTGTAGCTTTGGGGTTCCCAGATGACGCGCACGTACTTGCCCCGAAAACGCGAAGAGACCTCGATGCCGATACGGATGTGCATGTCCAGGATGCAGCCGGCTTCAAGGAGTTCTTCGGCGACCTCCGCGTCCACGTAGTTGTAGTAGACCACGGTCAGAAAGCGCACGCCCTTGATCCAGGCGTCCATGACCAGGTGGGTCGGGGATTTGCGGCCTTTGGTGTTGGCGTCGTGGACATGGTGGTCAAAGGCCAGCTGGTTCCATTCTTCGGGCATTTCCAGAAGATGGTATTTGTCCAGTTCGGCCCGGACCAGGCGGGGCTTGCCCGATGAGGCCATGCGGAAATCGTGGGCCAGGCGCAGCTGCGTCTTTTCGTCGTCCCGGTGACGGATGAGCTCCTTCATGATCTGCAGCAGCACGCGCGAGGTGTTCTTCTGAAGATAGGCGTTGTTCGCGAGCAGCACCTCGTCCTTGAGGGCCCGCAGGGCTCTCAGCCGATCGGAGGCCTTGCCCGCCTCCAGGGAGCCGAGCAGGCTCGCGATGGCGTAGGCGATGCGCAACACCCGGGGCGCGGCCATTTCCTTGATGCCGTGCGGGTGCATGCAGCTTGCCAGCAGGGAACGGATGCTGGTGCTCTGGGTGGAGCGGTCCAGCACATCGTTGACGATGCGCAAGAGCGTATAGTCGTTGGTGTCGAAGAAGAGTCGGGAATGCGCCACGTCAATTCCTGCTACAGGCGGCCGGGATCAGGCCTGTTCGCCGTTCGCGGTTGAAGATGTCTGACGCCGGTCGTTGACGCATTTCTTGCGGTACGCGTCCTCCAGCTTGTACAGCAGGTCCTCCAGGTCGGCGGGTTTCATCAGGTAGTCGAAAGCGCCGCAGCCCATCCCCTCCATGGCCGCGTCGATGCTGGCATGTCCGGTCAGCATGATGACCTCGGTGTTCGGCCAGCTCGCCTTGATCTTCTTCAAAACTTCCAGCCCGTCCATGCCCGGCATCTTCACATCCAGAACGACCACGTCCCGTGGTTCCTCGGCCAGCATGGCCAGGGCCTGTTCGCCTCGTGACGCTCCCTGGGCCTTGAGCCCCCGCTTGGACAGCCTTTTGATGATGGTGCGCAGGAAATCCTCTTCGTCGTCGACAAGCAGCACAGAAAATTCTTCCATTTTGGCTCCTTGGAGTTTTTGGAAAGGTCCGGCCTGTTCGTGGCGGCCGCAAAGAACGCATAGCCTGAGATGCGGCGGGGGGCAACGTCCTTCTTGGCCGTGGGCGGTTGCGAATACAGAGTGCTGCGTATGACAGGTCGCGGCGGTTTTGCTAGTCGGGACGATCAGGGAGGTGGTTACGCGCACTCAAGGCCCCATCATGCCGCTGCCTTGGCAGCTGGGAGTGCTGGCTCACGTCTGCGGCATTCTCGCCTGGGCGCATGCGTTCCCCGCCGTTCTTGCGACGGCGCTGGCCGGGTTGGCATGCGCCCGCGCGCGGGGGATCGCGTTCATTGTCCTGGGCTTTGGGGCCGGCTTGGCCGTGGGCATGCCGGCTGCGGACAGGGAAAGCGGCCCCGCCTGGAACGCGCAGGGCCGGATCAGGGGCGTCGTGGACGAGGTGCGGACCCATCCCGGCCGCAGGATCAGCGTCATCGCCCGGGATGTGTACGCGCCGGAAACCAATGCGAGTCTGCCGGGCCGCCTGCTCTGGAATTGGGAAAATCCCGCCGTGATCCCCTTGCCGGGGCAGGAGTTCGAAACAAAGCTGCGCGTGCGGGAACTTCGGTCGCGGGCCAACTTCGGGGTTTCGTCCAGCGAGGCGTACTGGAAGCGCAGAGGCGTCGGCCACAGGGCTTACTCGCGGGGCGATGTGCCTGTTCTCTGGGGTCCTCTGACCGTCTCCCTTCGATGCAGTCTGCTTGAACAGGTCGGCTCCCTGGTGCCCGAGTCCGCGGGCGGAGCCACCGTGCGGGCCCTTCTCTTCGGGGACAGATTTCTGCTCGAGACGGAATTTCTGGACCGCGTGCGCAAGGCCGGACTGTCCCACAGCCTGGCCTTGTCCGGCTTGCATCTGGCCCTGGTCGCGAGCCTGGGTTTTGGCGCGGCCTGGGGGGCGGGCCGCGTTTTCCCCGGGCTGCTGTTGCTGTTGCCGCGTCAGAAGCTGGGGGTTCTCCTGGCTCTGCCGCCGGCGCTTGTGTATCTGTGGCTGGGCGGATTCTCCGCCTCGCTGCTGCGCGCATCCCTCATGCTGGCCACGGCCGCCCTTCATCTTCTTGCCGGTAGTCGCACCCATGCCCAGGACTGCCTGTTCGCGGCCGTGGCCGCAATCGCGCTTTTCGACCCAAGTTCGGTCCACGACCTGAGTTTGCAGCTGTCCGTGCTGGCGGTGGCCGGCCTTGTCCTCTTCATGCCTCCGGCGCTTTCCCTGATCTCCTCCCTGCGTGGTCGAGGCCTGTTGTGGAGGCCGGTTCACGCGGCCTTGAGCCTCGCCATGACGACCTGCTGCGCCAATCTTTTCATATTGCCCGTTCAGGTCCTGTATTTTTCCGAAGTGACCGGCCATCTGTGGCTCAATCTGCTCTGGCTTCCGCTGCTGAGTCTGGCCGTGCTGCCCCTGTGTTTTTTGGGGCTGGCCGCGACGCCGTGGTGGCCGCTTGCGGCCCGGGGATGTTTTCATCTTGCCGCTTCGGGAGTGGACGTCCTCGACCGGGGCTTGCGGTTGCTCGACGGAGCGGGCTGGCTTTCCACCGTCGCGGTGCTGCGTCCCTGCGGCATGGAGGTTGTCGGCTACTGGACCGTGCTGGCGGCGGGAAGCGTGCTGCTGACCGCCGCGCGTCCACGGGGCAGGGCACTTCTTTTTCTGGGAGCGGGCTTCGTGCTGATGACGGCGCCTGCCGCGTGGAGCGAGTTGCGCCCCTGGCGCGACGAGGTCGAGCTGACGGTGCTTGATACGGGCATGAGCCAGGCGCTCAGCGTGCGGGGCAGATCGGGGGCGACCGTGCTGATCGACGGTGGCGGGGGCTGGAACGCGGGCTATGATCCGGGTCAAGCGGTGGTCGGCCCGGCGCTGGCCTGGAAGCACCCGCCGCGGGTGGAGGGCGTGCTTTTGTCCCATGTCCATGCGGATCATTTGCGAGGGCTGTTTTACATCCTCGACGCCTTCGACGTGGGGTGGTTCGGATGGTCCGGGCTGGTGGACCGGTCGAAGGACTGCGAGCGTCTGATCGCCAGGCTTGAAAACGGCTTTTGGCCGGTCAAACGGATTCGGGCCGGAGAAACGGTGCCCATCGAACCCGGCTTGTGGCTTGAAGCGTTGCACCCGGCCGTGGCTGAGTCGGGGGCCTCGGACAACGACACGTCCCTGGTGCTGCGCCTGGTCCGAGAGGGACGCGGGTTGGCCGTGCTTCCGGGCGACGTGGAGAAGCGGGGTCTGGGGCGGATTCTGCGCGAACAGGGGTCGATAAAGGCCGAAGTGCTGGTGTTGCCGCATCACGGTTCCAAATCGAGCCTTGATCCTCGGTTCTACAGGCATGTCGAGGCCAAATGGGCCGTGGCCGCTTGCGGGCCGGGAAATCGCTTCGGATTTCCGCATTCCGCGGTGCTTCAGGCGTGCGAGGAGGCGGGGATAACGGTCCTGAGTACCGCGGATCACGGGGCCGTGCGTTTCCGCTGGCGCGGTCGCGGACCGGTACGCGTCGAAAGCGTCCGACTTGGCGAGTTGGCGGGGGATTGAGCGCATTGTGTCCCGACGGGCTTTCCTGTATGGGGCTCTCGGTGCGGACAACCCAGAAGGAGATGCCCATGACAACCATCATGCCCGGTGACAAGAACCTGCGTAACGCCATTGCCTGGATTCAGGATCATCGACTCGATGAACCCGACGTGAGGAAGCTTGTGGCCCAGGCGGCCACGAAATTCGACCTGACCCCGCCGGAAGAGCTGGCTCTGGCGAAGTTTTATCAGGAGGACGCCTCCCGGTGATTCGCGTGCCTCTTCTGCAGCGTGAGCTTTTCAAGGAGATGGGCGTCATCGCTTCCATCTGTCTGGGAGGTTTTCTGTGCCTTATCCTGCTCGGGCGGCTGCTGCAGTTGCGCGATCTGTTCATGGCCCAGGGCGTGACCTTTCTGGACCTGCTCAAGCTCTTTGTCTATCTGAGCCCCTTTTTCCTGATCATGCTGATTCCGGTATCCTGCATGCTTGGGATTTTCTTGACTTTTTTGCGCATGGGAGCCGATCGGGAGCTGATTTCCCTGCGCGCGGGAGGAGTGAGCATCTGGCCGTTGCTGCCCGCGCCCATGCTTCTTTGTCTGGCCTGCTCCGCGCTGACCGTCTGGATTTCCCTTTCCGGCATTTCCTGGGGCATGGACAATTTCCGCCAGACCGTTGTGGAACTGGCCCGGCACAAGACTTCCGTCAATGTTCAGCCCGGAGTGTTCAACACCTCCTTTCCGGGCCTGACCGTGTATGCGCGCCAGGCCGATCCCGGCAGCGGAGCCTTGCAGGACGTTTTTGTCCTGGACACGTCGCGCTCCAAGACCCGCGCCACCATAGTCGCCCCCGTCGGTCAGATCGATTCCGATCCGGACCTGGGGCAGGTTTTCGTGCGCCTGGAGGATGGACACGTCTATCGCGAGGAGGGGGGGGAACTGAGCGTCATCCGTTTTGAAAGCTACATCCTTTCTCTGGACATGACCCGGCTTCTGGGAGGGTTCGAACTCGGCGACAAGGCGCCCAAGGAAATGTCCTGGCAGGAATTGCGCCGGATGCAGGCCGGGGGATTCGAGGACAGGAGCCTCAACTATCAGCGCCGGGTGGAGATCGAAATGCACAAGCGCTTTTCGCTTCCCGCCGCCTGCGTCGTGCTCGGATTTTTCGCGCTGCCGCTGGCCTTCTTCTTTCAGGGCTTAAAGCGCCAGTTCGGGCTGATTGTCTGTCTGGGGACATTTTTTCTGTATTACGTACTTCTGTCCGGGGGCATGTCCCTGGCTGAAAGCGACGTGCTGGCTCCCGCCATTGCCTTATGGATTCCCAACATTCTCTTTTTGCTGTTTGCGGGGGCCGGCATGTGGGTGGTGGCGGGCGAGCGGGAAGTCAACCTCCGGACGTTCGTTTCCTGGACGCGGCGCCTCCTGGGCCTGAAGGGGGCCGATGCATGAACCTGCTGACACGATACATTCTGCGCCAAAACCTGTACCTCCTTCTGCTGGTCTGCGGCATTGGCCTGGGCATCTATGTCTTCATAGATCTTTTTGACCGGCTGGACGATTTTTTGGAGGCGGGAGTGGGCTTTGCCTCCGTCGGGGCCTATTTCCTGTACCGCACCCCCTTTATTCTGGCCCAGATATTTCCGGCGGTCTTTCTGATCGCGCTCATGGTTCAGCTTGGCCTCATGCTGCGCAACCGGGAGTTGCTGGCGCTTGAGGCGTGCTCCGTGTCGCCGGGGGCGGTGGCCAGGTCCGTGGTATGGTATGCCCTGGTCCTTTGCGTGGCGCAGCTTCTTTTTTCCGAGGTGCTGGGCGTGAGCGGGCACAAGGCTGCGGACCGGATCTGGAACGAACAGGTCCGCAACCGCCAGATCGAGAAACGACAGTTGTCCGACATCTGGTTTCGGGAAGGAAACCGCATCGTGCACATGGGAAAGGTTGTGCCGGCCGCGGGACAGGGTTCGAATCTGACCGTCAACGTCCTGGAGGATGAGGACTCCGGCAGCATCGGCGAGATCATCCGGGCGCAGACGTTCAAGTCCACTGCGGACGGGTGGGTTCTTGCCGGCGTGACCCGCACCCTGCCGTCTTCCTTCGATGTGCTGAGGCTTGCGGAACTCAAGCTCGATCTGCGCACCGACGTGCGGGGCTTCTTGATCGTGGACCCCAAGACACGGCTTGAATCCCTGCCGCTTTGGCAACTGGGTGCGGAGATCAAGCGGCTCAAGGATTCCGGCTCCAATATCGAGCGGCTGCAGACCGCTTGGCACATGAAACTGGCCTATGCGGGTTCGGTGCTGGTCATGGCACTCATAGCCATGGCCGTGGTGTCCCTGTTCGGATCGCTTTTCGTGATCATCCCCATCGGACTGGTCTCCACGTTCTGCTACTATGGGGTGTTCGTGCTGTGCGCGGCGGCCGGGGAAAAGGGGCTGGTGCCCCCGCCTTTGGCCGCGTGGGCGGCCAACATTTTTTTCGCGGCCGCGGCCGGTGGCTGGATGCTGCGCGGCCGATCTTTTCATCTGGGCTGACGACCGACAGGAGACGAGAATGATCTGGTGGATTACGCTTGGCGGATTTGTGCTCGGATGCCTGGTGGCCTATGCCATGGTCCAGAGTGACTCGGATCGGAACGACCCGGATCAGGACAAGGATTCCTGACGCGGCGCGGCTTCGAGGGGCTCCAGATATCTGGTGATGATGCTCAGTATCTCGGGATAGAAATCATCCGAAAAGCTCAGCCCCAGGATGTTTTCCTTGGCCAGCAGCCTGGCGCGGGTCGAGCCGAAGACCGTGGAGAAAATGACGCTGGCCGCCAGATTTGGTTCGAGGTCGGCGCGGATGGACCCATCCTGCATGCCCCTGCGCAGGCATTCGAGCATTTTTTCCACCACCTGGGAGCAGACATTGAGGATTTCGGAATTGTCGGCATCCACCGTGTTGGCCAGGAACGGCGAACAGCGCAACAGGGTCAGGAAGCCTGATTGGGGAGTGGTGGACGCTTTCAAGATGCATTTGGCGAAGTTGAGCACGCCGCTCAAACCGTCCGATGCGTAATACTGGCTTTCGTCGATCTTGAGCAGCAGATTGAGGAGGATGTCTATCTCCACCAGCTGGAACAGGTTCTCCTTGCTGCCGTAATGATGGGCGATGAGCCCATCGGCGATGCCCGCCTCTTGGGCGATACGCTTGTAGGTGGTTTCGGCGTAGCCGAGTTCCCCGAAAAGCCGTTTGGCCGTCTCCAGAATGCGTTCCTTGTTGCCCATGACCACTGCGCGTCTCTCCTTGTTTTTTTCCGCCTTGTACCCAGCCCCTCACGACCAGTCCACCATTTTTCCGCCCGGATTCTATGTGTCCGCTCAATATCCTCTCTTCGTTGATCAGGCGACTATGTACGAGTAATCCCCTTTTTCAACAGGGTTTTTCAAAACTCTTGACGCGTAACTCGTCTTAATTTAGCGCACTAGCAAAATATATTGAGTGCGCACTTAAGGTGTCGCGCTTGTGGAGCAAACAGTGCAACAAAGGGGAGGATGGATGCGAACTTTGAAAACATGGGTCATGGCCGGGTGTCTGGTGCTGCTGGCCACGCAACTCAGCTTTGCGGCCGGATTCGGAATTTATGAATGGAGCGCTCGCGGCAATGCCCTGGGCGGCGCGACGGTAGGCCGGGCCGATGATCCGTCCGCCCTGGCGACAAACCCGGCCGGCATCACCCAGCTCGATGGAGTGCAGGTTCTGGGCGGCTTCACGGCTATTCATCCCGTGCTCGATATCAAGACTGACGGCAAATGGTATTCCTCAGACAAGGATTCCCTCTGGATTCCACCCCATTTTTTCGCCACCTGGAAGGTTAACGATCGCTACTCCATCGGCCTGGGGACATTCTCCCGCTTTGGCTTGGGCTCGGTCTTCGATGAAGATTGGGGCGGTCGTTACAACTCCTACGAAGCCATCATAGAATCAGTTTCCATCAATCCCAACGTGGCTGTAAAGGTCACGGACAAGTTTTCCGCCGCTTTTGGGGTAGAGGCGATGTACTTGAATTTTTCAAAGAAACAGAAATTTAATGTTGTAAAGTTTCATCCTACGATACCAGATGGTGATTCACATTTAGAAGCTGATGGATGGGGATATGGATTTAATATGGGGGTCCATTATCAACCTTGTGATTATGCTAAAATTGGTCTTTCATACAGAAGTCCTGTCACTATGAAAGTCAATGGTGATGCTGATTTTGACACTCCTGACGCAATAACTGCTCTTACACCGCCAGGAGCATTTACGGATACTTCTGCAAGTGGCACGGTAACGTTGCCTGATTCATTTTCTTTTGGCGTCGCCGTGTATCCTCACGAAAAATTGAGCGTTGAAGTTGGTGCTGTCTATACGCTGTGGAGCAAATACAATGAGTTGAAAATTAACTATGGTGATGCTGTCGTGCCGACTACAGCTGGATTAGTTGATCAGACAACTCAAGCAAAAAACTGGGAAGACGTTTGGCGCTTCAATATCGGTGTGGAATATGCCGCGCTGGATTGGCTCGATCTGCGTGCCGGCTACGTATTTGACCAGTCCCCTGTTCAAGACGACACTATCGACTACATGGTTCCCGCCAACGACCGTCACCTTTTTAACGGTGGTGTCGGTTTTCATTGGGACAACTGGATGGTCGATGTGAACTATACCTACCTGATGATCATGGATCGCGACATTGACGGGCGCGACGACGGAGTGCGCGACGGCGAAATCGACAACGCCGACGCGCACATGGTTGGCCTGTCAGTGGGGTACAAGTTTTAGCTTTTTTGGCTCTTCAGGTACTCAAAGCCACAAAAAACGCCCCGCGATGCGGGGCGTTTTTTATGGCTTTGAGGTTGGCGGAAAATGGGCTTCGGTGCCGTTCCGGGCTTTGGCTCAGGTCCGGAAACGCCCGAGCAGGTGAAGAGGCCGGCGGCCAGCTTGCGCAGCTCTTCCGCGTTGCGGGCAGTTTCGGCCGTGATCCGGTTGGTGCCTTCCGACCGTGTTTTACGGTCGTAAAAGAAGAGCCGGTTTCCCGGCTTGAAGATCGCTTATGAAGACGCGTGTCTTATCCAAACATTTCAGCAGTTATGCGTCGCAGTGGGACAGGCTTCCCTTTCTTTGACCAGGTAAATGGCGGGCAGGGAAATCAGGGTTGTCGCGAATTTGATCAGGGTGTTGCTGAAGAAGATGGACCAGACCACCGAGCCCTCAAACAGGCCTCCGAAGGCGATCCAGCAGAAAATGAGGCTGTCCAGGGGGATGCTGACCGCGTTGCTGACCAGGACCCTGGACCACTGATGCCTGGCCGTGACCTTTTCCTTCCACAGGCTGTAGATCTCCGTGTCGGTCAGTTCGGAGATGACCTCGGCCACGATGGACGCGAAGACCAGACGCCACAGAGGGGCCAGTACCTGCCCGAACTCCGGCTGCGCGCCCACGCCCATGTCCGGGGGCAGGATGGAGACCAGCCAGAAGTATCCGGCCATGAGCAGATTGAAGGCGGCGGCGGTGATGATCATCAGCCGCGCCCCCTGCTTGCCCATGGTCTTGTGCACCATGTCGCGCAGGGTGAAGGTCAGGGGGTAGATGAAGGTGCCAGCGTCAATGGACATGCCGCCAAGCATGACGATGCGCAGGGAACCGACATCGGAAAATATCTGTAGGGCGATGTAGGACGCCACAAGGACGACGATGGTTTGCATAAGGTGCTCCGGAAAGGTGAATTCGCGCCTTTCCCTAGACTGAAGAGGCGGGGCTGTAAATGCCGGATTTGGGAAGTCGGCGAGTGGAAAAAGGTGACAGCCTAGATCTGCTCAGACTCCTGGGCCAGTTTTTCGCGCTTGCGCTCTTCCAGGCGCAGTTCGCGGCGCATGTTCGCTTCGCGGTTGCGGCGCTGGTGGGTCGGGGTTTCCAGGATCAGATCCGGCACGGAGGCCGGTTTCCTGTCCGGGCCCATGGCCACGAAGGTCAGGTAGGCCGAGGCCGCGTGACGCTGCTCGCCGGTCATGAGGTCTTCCACCACCACGCGCACCCCGATTTCCATGGATTGCCGTCCGACCCTGTTCACGCTGGCGTGCAGCAACATGAGTTCCCCCACCTTCACGGCGGCCTTGAACTCCATGCGGTCGATGGAGGCCGTGACCACGCTCATGCGCGCGTGGCGCATGGCGCAGACCGCTCCGGCCAGGTCGATGTGCTTCAGAATCACCCCGCCGTGTACGTTGCCCGCCGGGTTGGCGTCCTCGGGCAGGGCGCGGTGGGTCATGAGCGTTTCGCTCTCGCTGACTTTGCGGGCGTTCATCAGATTCGCCCTTCTTCCAGCGCGTGGCAGGCGGCCTGGCTGCCGTTCGGACGTGCCATCAACTTCGGGATCTCCCGGCGGCAGCGCTCGTCCACGAACGGGCAGCGGGTGTGGAAGACGCAGCCCGTGGGCAGGTGGATGGGGGTGGGCACCTCGCCTTTCAGGCGGATGTGGGCGAAGCCCTTGGCGCCGAGCTTGGGGATGGCCGAGAGCAGGGCGCGGGAGTAGGGGTGCTGCGGGTCGCCGTAAAGGCTCTTCTTGTCGGCCAGCTCACACAGGGTGCCCAGGTACATGACGGCCACCCGCGTGCTGATGTGTTCGACCACGGACAGGTCGTGGGTGATGAACATGTAGGTCAGGCCGAAACGCTCCTGGCAGTCCATGATCAGGTTCAGGATCTGGGCCTGGATGGACACGTCGAGGGCCGAAATGGGCTCGTCGGCGACGATGAACTCCGGGTCGACCATGAGCGCCCGGGCGATGCTGATGCGCTGGCGTTGGCCGCCGGAAAATTCGTGCGGAAAGCGACCGGCCCAGGCCGGGTCCACGCCGACCTGGCGCATGACCTCGGCCACCTTGTCCTGGACCTGGGAACTTGAAAGTTCGGGGAAATGAAAATGCGTCGGTTCTTCCAGGATCTGGCGCACGGTCATGCGCGGGTTGAGCGAGGCGTAAGGGTCCTGGAAGACCATCTGCATCTTGCGGCGGTAGGGGAGCATCTCTTTTGGGGAGAGGTTGTCGATGCGCTGGCCGCGAAAGGCGATCTCGCCGCTGGTGGGGGGGTAAAGGCCCAGCACCGTGCGGCCCAGGGTGGACTTGCCGCAGCCCGATTCGCCGACCACGGACAGGATCTCGCCCTGCGCGATGTCGAGGGAAACGTCGTTTATGGCCTTGACCGTGGTCGTGGTCAGGGCCGGCATGCCGCCGGAAAAGCTGATCCGGTCCAGAAAGCCGCCGGAAATGTCGAAGTGCTTCACCACATTGCTGATGCGCACGAGGGATTTGCTATCTGTCATGGTCTACCTGGATTGCGAGTAAAGATGACAGGCCACCAGGCCCGAATGTTCCGCGTCGCCGAAAAGCCGGGGCGTCTCACGCCGACAGATGTCCATGGCCTGTTCGCAGCGCGGGTGGAAGGCGCATCCCGGAGGAATGCTGGTCAGATTGGGCATCATACCCGGAATCTGGTGCAGCCGCCCGCGTCCGCTTCCGCCCTGGGGCAGGGCCTGGATCAGTCCCTTGGTGTAGGGATGCCTGGGATTGGTGACGATGTCGGTCGTCGGCCCCTGCTCGACGATGCGCCCGGCGTACATGACCGCGATCTTCTCCGTGACCTGCGAGACCACGCCCAGATCATGGGTGATGAGGATGAGGCCCATGTGCTCGTGCTTGCACAGCTCCAGCAAGAGGGCCATGACCTCGGCCTGGATGGTCACATCAAGGGCCGTGGTCGGCTCGTCGGCTATGATGAGGCTCGGGTTGGTCAGGAGCGAGATGGCGATGACCACGCGCTGGCGCATGCCGCCCGAGAGCTCGTGCGGGTACTGCCCCAGGCGCTTGCCCGGAGAGGAAATATAGACCTTCTGCAGCTTTTCCAGCGCGATCTCGCGGGCATGGGCGGCGCTGACCTGGTTGTGGGCCTGGATGGTCTCGACCATCTGCGTGCCGATGGTCAGCACCGGGTTCAGGGTCATCATGGGGTCCTGGAAGATCATGCTGATGCGGTTGCCGCGAATGCCGCGCATCTGCTCCAGCGGGTAGGCGCTGATCTCTTCGCCCTCGAAGAGAACGCGGCCTGAGGCGATGAATCCGGGCCTGCTGATCAGGTTGATGATGGAAAACCCGGCCACGGATTTGCCCGCGCCCGATTCGCCCACCAGACCCATGCGCTCGCCGGGGTTCAGGGTGAAGTTGATGCCGTTCAGGGCAGTGAGGTCTCCGGAACGCAGCCCGAATTTGACCACCAGATCCTGCACTTCAAGAAGATGGGTCATTGGTCATCCTTTGTACAGTTTGGGGTTGAGAACGTCCTGCACCCAGTCGCCGAGGAGGTTGATGACCAGAATGAGGAGCACGAGCAGAAATCCGGGGAACATGGTGATCCACCACGAGCCGCTGAAAATGTAGTCGAAGCCCGAATTGATGAGCGAGCCCAGGGACGGCTTGGTGATGGGCATGCCCAGCCCCAGGAAGGACAGGGCCGCCTCGCTCATGATGGCATGGGCCACCTGCACGGTGGACAGGACCAGGATGGGCGACATGGTGTTGGGGAGGATGTGCCGCCACATGATGCGGTTCGCGGGCAGACCCATGACGCGGGCCGCCTCCACGTATTCCTTCTTCTTCTCGGCCAGGACCGAGGCGCGCACGGTGCGGGCATACTGCGGCCACTCGGCGATGCCGATGACCAGGACCAGGAAGGGCACGGCCATGCTCTCGAAGGCGGCCACGCCGAAGATGGCCTGAAAAATGGCCGAGAGGAAGATGGCGACCATGAGGGTGGAGAAACTGAGCTGCACGTCGGCCATGCGCATCAGGAAATTGTCGATCTTGCCACCCTTGTATCCGGCGATGAGCCCGAGCACGATGCCGATGACGGCCTGCAGGAACGTCGCGCCGACGCCGATGATCAGCGAGATGCGCATGCCGTAGAGCATGGTGCTGAGCATGTCCCGGCCCTGGGCGTCGGTGCCCAGGCTGAAGTTCTGATCGCCGTTCTTCATCCACATCGGCGGGATCTCCGAGTCCATGATGTTGATGGTCGTGGTGTCGTAGGGGTCGTGCGGAGCGATGACCGGCGCGCCGAAGGCGGACAGGGTCAGCAGGGTCAGTATGATGAAGCTGCCCATGGCCACGGGGTCATGCAGAAAACTGTACAAAAAGTACGAGCCGCGGAATTGCTTCCAAAGTCTCATTATTTCCTTCCTGTGATGCGGACCATGGGATTGACCAGGCCATAGATGATGTCAACGACGGTGTTCACCACCACGAAGATGATGCCGACAAAAATGAGGTAGGCCACCAGGAGGGACGTGTCCGCCCGCTCGACGGCTTCGAGGAACAGAAAGCCCAGCCCCCCCCACTGGAACACGGTCTCGGTCAGGATGGTGAAGGCGATCATGGTCCCGATCTGCACGCCGCCCACGGTGATGACGGGAAGCAGCGTGTTCTTGAAGGCATGCACGAACCAGATGCGCATGCGCGGCAGTCCCTTGGCCCAGGCGAACTTGACGTATTCTGTCTGCAACACCTCCATCATTTCCGAGCGGATGAGGCGCACGAAGAGCGGCAGCATGAGCGCGGTCAGGGCCGTGGTCGGCAGGATGAGGTGGCGCAGGCCGTCCAGGGTCAAGAGCCCGGATTCCCATCCCCAGACGTTGACCGTTTCTCCGCGTCCGTAGGATGGCAGCCAGTTCAGCTCGATGGCGAAGACATAGATGAGCAGGATGGCGATGAGAAAAATGGGAACGGACACGCCGATGGTGCTCAGGCCCATGATCAGGCGCGAGAGCAGCCGCCGGGGGTAGATGGCGCTGTAGATGCCCATGGGCACGGACAGGATGACGATGAGCACCGAGCAGCACAGAACCAGTTCTATGGTGGCCGGAGCCTTGCTCAGGATCACGTCCATGGCCGGCTTCTTGTAGAAGAAGGACTGGCCTATGTTACCTTGCACGGCGCCTTTCAGAAAGCGCCCGTACTGGATGAGAAAGGGGTCGTTCAAGCCCAGTTTTTCGCGGATGGCGTCGCGTTCGGCGGCGGAGACCGAAATGCCGGTCAGTTCGCGCACCGGGTCGCCCACGTTCTGCTTGAGGGCGAAGCCGATGAAGCTGATGATGAGCATGACGATGATGGCTTGAAGAATACGGCGGACAGTGAATGCGAACATGTGTGAATCCGTTGCCGTCCTGGCGCTCAAGCGCGCTTGAAGCCGCGCGGACGGGGGGTGTTTGTTTGAAAAAGGGCAGGCCTTGAAAAAAGCCTGCCCCGCGTACACAGTCTTGGCAAATGGATCAAGTCGTCGGACAGGGCTATTCCATGACCAGGTCGCCCAGGTACGGGAAGTCCATGATGTTGACGACGGGCTCGATGTCGATGCCCTTCTTGGCCGCCCAGGACAGGTTCTGCCAGTGCAGGGGCACGTAGGCGGCGTCTTCGTAGGCGATCTTTTCCACTTCCTGGAGCAGGGCCTTGCGCTTGGCGCGGTCGTTCTCGACGTTGGCCTGGTTGACCAGCTCGTCAAGCTTGGGGTTGCAGTAGTTGCCGCTGTTGTACTGACCCTTGCCGGTTTCCTTGTTCGGGCACATGAGCAGGTATTCGGAGTAGTTGGCGGAGTCCTCGGTGTCGGAGTGCCAGCCGACCATCTGGATGTCGGCCACCTGAGCGTCGAACTCGTCCCAGTACTGGGCCTTGGGCATGGTCTTGAGGCTGACCTTGATGCCGATCTTGGAGAGCATGGAGACCACGGCCTCGGCGATCTTCTCGTCGTTCACGTAGCGGTTGTTGGGGGCGATCATGGTCGCTTCGAAACCGTTCTCGAAACCGGCTTCCTTCATGAGCTGCTTGGCCTTGGCCAGGTCGTAGCGCGGGGCCAGGCCTTCGACGTAGCCGTCGAAGCCTTCAGGGCCCTGCTGCTGGGCGGCGGTGGCGGTGCCTTTCATCAGCTTGGCCGCGATGCCGGCGTTGTCGATGGCCGCGATGACGGCCTGACGGACCTTGAGGTTGGCGAACTCGGGCTTTCTCTTCTGGTTGAGCTGGAAGGTGATGATGCGGCTGCCGGCCATGGAGACCAGGTTGATGTCCTTGTTGCCGCCCAGACGTTCGAAATCCTGGGGGGGAACCGGGGCGATGAAATCAACGCCGCCGGACAACAGGGCCGCCGTGCGGGTCGCGTTTTCCTTGATGGGGGTGAGGATGATTTCGCTCACGTTGCCCTTGCTGTCCTTGTCCCAGTAGTCGGCGAAGCGCTTGTAGACCATCTTCACGCCCTGCTCGCGGGATTCGACATAGAAGGGGCCGGTGCCGGACTGGTTCTGGTTGGCAAAGGAGTATTCGGTCTTGACGATGGCGTCCTTGGCCAGGCCCTTTTCGTCGGTGCCGGTGTAGAACTTGGAATCAAGGGGGAAGATGTAGGTGGCCATGTTTTCCACCAGCGGATAGGGCTCGGTGGTGACGATGTCGACGGTGTAGTCGTCGACGATCTTGGGTGTGGCGAAGGAAGTGAAGAGGCCCTTGAAGTCCTCGCTTTTCTTCAGACGGTCGATGGTCCAGACCACGTCGGCGGCGGTGAAGGGGTTGCCGGAGTGGAACTTGACACCTTCGCGCAGGTAGAAACGCACGGTCAGATCATCGATGCGCTCCCACTTGGTGGCCAGGCGGGGCTCGAACTTCATGTCCTTGGTCCAGCGGATGAGCGGATCAAAGCACAGGTGGGTGTACTGCAGCATGCCGCCGGAGAGCTGGACATGCGGGTCCATGGACTCGGGATCGGCGTCGAGGGCCATCTTCAGGGTTTTGCCCTGGGCAGCCGTGGCCAGAAAGACGAATGCCAGCGCGAAAAAGAGCAGTTTTTTCACAAACAACCTCCTTGAATGATGAATCGATATGGCGTCCTGCCGGGTACATCCCGGCGGGGGGTCTCGCGTGAGCGTGAGTCGGTTGATAGGCGCCTGGAGAAACACCCTGATTTTACGTGGTCGAAAACGTTTAAGCGGCGATAAGTATAGACGAATGCGCTGGATAACTGAAGCGGAAATTTGAGATTTGAAAATCGATTATCTTTCGCGAGCGGGAAAAGACCGTCCGCCTCTTTGGTACTTGATGACCGCATTGGTGTGCTCGCGCAGGGAGCGGCTGAAATGGTGCGATCCGTCCTGGCGGGCCACGAAGTAGAACAGGTCGTGCTCTTCAGGGCTGGAAGCGGCCTGGAGCGCCGCCGCTCCGGGCGAGCAGATGGGGCCGGGGGGGAGGCCGGGGTGGACGTAGGTGTTGTAGGGGTTTTTGGGGTCCTGCAGGTGCGAGCGGCGCAGGTTGCCGTCGAAGGTTTCGCCCAGGCCGTAGATGATGGTCGGGTCGCATTGCAGGAGCATGCCGACCCGCAGCCGGTTGGCATACACTCCGGCCACAGTGCCGCGCTCGGACGGGACGGCCGTCTCCTTTTCCACCAGCGAGGCCAGGATGACCATGCGGTGCAGTTCATCCGGGTCCGTGGATTGGGGGAGCGCCGCCACCGTGGCCCTGAAGCGGTCCAGAAGGGCTTTTAGGATAGGATAGGGATCCTGGTGCGGGATGCGCGGAAAAAAGTAGGTTTCCGGGAAAAGGTAGCCTTCGGCGCTGGTGGCGTTTATGCCCTGGGACTGCAGAAAGTCGCGGTCGATGCAGGCTGCGAGGAATTTTTCGGAACTGGTCAGGCCGGTGGCGTTCACGGCCTGGGCCACTTCACGCATGGTCAGCCCTTCGGGAAAGTGCAGGCGATAGAGGATGGGCCGGCCGGAGGACAGGACTTCAAGTATCTGCCGTGGCGACATGCCTGCGGAGAGCTCGAACTCTCCGGCCTGCAAGGTGGCCTTGCGAAAGCGTCCGTAGGTCCGGAACGCTTCGCCCCAGCGGACCAGCCCTTCGTGTTCCAGCCGCGGGGATATGGTGAACAGGTTTTCGCCCTGCTCGACCGTGAAGACCACCGTGCTGTTGGAGGCGGGGTCCATGGGGGTCTCGATGAAGTGCCGGGCCGCAAGCAGCGTGCCCGCGGCTGCCAGCGCCATGAGCGCAAGTCCTGCCAGAAAGAGCTTCAACCAGAGTTTCATGAATTACCCAGATAGGTTTCCAGAATGCAGACCGCGGCCATCTGGTCGAGCATTTCCTTGTGTCTGCGCTCTGGAACCCCCGCCTCGCGCAGGCGCTCCCTGGCGTCGAAGGAGGTCAGGGCCTCGTTGACCATGTGGATGGGAAGCGTGGTGCGCCGGGCCAGGCTGTCGCGGAAGTTGAGCACCTGGCGGGTGGTCAGGGTTTCCTCGCCATTCATGTCCAGGGGCAGGCCGAGGACGACGGCATCCACGCCTTCGCTCTCGATGATGGCCAGAAGATCGGCGAAGAGTTTGTCGCGGGTGCTCTTTTCCAGAGTCTTGAAGGGGAAGGCCATGGCGTTTCGGGCCATGGCCAGTCCGATCCGTTTTTGTCCGTAGTCTATGCCCAGCAGTTTCATGGGATGCGGGTCAGCGTCTGCACCCCGTTCTGGGCGGGGGCCTTGGCCAGTTGCTTGTGGAAGTCCTTGCGCCACGTCTCGCCGTGGCGGAGTCCGGCCAAAAATTCCAAAGTGTGCAGAACGTCGCGGCGGACGCCCATCTCCAGCAGCGAGCGGCTGATGCCGATCTTGCAGGACGGACAGCCTACGATCACCGGGCTTTCGGCAGGGTAGCCGGTGAGGTCGGCGGTGAGCTGCTCTTTTTTGCGCAGCCGCAGGCGGTTGTAGATCTTGGGCGAGGTCAGCGCGCCCAGGCCCGACTCGCCGCAGCAGAACGGCGAGATGGCCACTTTCGAGCCGACCATCCCGCCCAGTTCCGAGGCGTAGATCTCCCCGGCCTTGAGCGGTGCGACGCCGGTCCATTCGTGGTGGCAGGCCGCATGGTAGAGCAGCCGCTCCGGACCCTGCCCGAAACCGCCCTTGCCCTGCTGGATGATGAACTGGACCACGTCCTGAAATTCCACCTGCCGCGTTTCCAGGGATTTGAGGCGGTAGCCCCTGATGCCTTCGCGGCAGGTGCCGCAGGAGGTCAGCACCGCCTTGATGACGAATCCCGCCGCTTCGGCCTGGCGAATGAGCCCTTCCATGACCTTCTGGTTGTCCGCGCCGATGCGCTCGAACTGGTCCTTGCAGCCCGAGGCCAGGAGCGGATAGCCGCAGCAGAGGTGGTCCGGCGGCAGGATCACGCTCACCCCGGCGTCCAGCAGCAGACGCACCGAGGCCATGCCGATGGAGCGGTAGAAGAGGCCCGCGCCGCAGCCCGGAAAATAGATCACCGCGCGTTTGCTGCCGATGTTTTCGCTGGTGATGATGTTGCCCTTGGCCAGGTTCAGGCCTTCCTTGAGGTTCTTGAACTGCGTGCTTGGCCCCTTGCCGCGCAGGAGCGGGCTGTCCAGGCTTTCGCGCCATTTGGCGGGCAGCAGGTTGACTGCGCGGTTGCCCATTTCCTGGCCGATGCCCGCGATCTTGGCCATTCGCGGCAGCGTGGTCTGGGGGTCCTGGCTGAGCAGATTGAGCACGCGGTTCTTGAAGGGGTGGCCGCCCGCCCCTTTTTCCTCCAGATAGGCGCGCATCTGCAGGGTCACGTCCTGGGTGCGGATCTTGACCGGACAGATGGCGTAGCATTTGCCGCAGGCCGTGCAGTGCTCCAGGATCTTGCGCAGTTCACCCAGAAGGCGGGTTTCGGGTTCGCCGTTCTGGAGCTGCGAGTAGTAGATGGCCTCGACCAGGGCTCCCAGGGTGATGTTCTTGTTGCGCGGGTGGAAGAGCAGGCCCTTCTGGGGCAGGTACATGGGACAGACCTGCTTGCATTTGCCGCACCGGGTGCAGGTCTGGACGTTCAAGAGCAGGTTGATCAGGCTTTCCTTGCCGGGCAGGGCCGTCTTGTTGATGTCTTTTATGAGCCGGTTGAAGGAGAAGGTGTAGGGCACGACCACCAGATCGCGCTGGGTCAGCTTGCCGGGATTGAAGATGTTGTTGGGGTCGACCTTCTTCTTGTAGGTGCGCAGGGCCGCGATCTTTTCCTCGGCCAGAAACCCGATCTTGGTGATGCCGATGCCGTGCTCTCCGGAGACCTGCCCTTTGAGCTGGAGCACCTTGTGGAAGATCCTCTCCACCGCCTCTTCGGCCAGGCCCAGCATGCGCGGGTCATTGGAGTTGACCGGCAGGTTGACGTGGCAGTTGCCGTCGCCCGCGTGCATGTGGTTGGCGATGATCACGCGGGTGCCCTGCATGTTGTCGAAGATTTTGGTCAGCTCCTCGTGCAGCTTGGAATACTTGGATTTCAGATGCTGGAAGAAGAAGGAGGTCTGGAGCTGCAATTCCTGTTCGGGCAGGTCCTCCTTGGTGGTCTTGCCTTTGATGATGGACGAGGCCACGTCCATCTCCATGCGGATGAACTCGTCGTCGACCTCTATGCCTTGCAGAAGCTGCACCTGGTGCAGGGCGTCGCGGTAGGCGATGGCCAGGTAATAAAGGTTCTGTTCCTCCAGAAAATCCGCGAAATCCGGGATGACCTCCAGGGGGATGACGATGTCCTCGTTGAGCTTGAATCCGCTGGTGCGCTTGGAGATGGCCGAGAGCTGGTGCCGGTCGTGCCAGAAGACTTCGGCCTCGCGGTCGTCCGCGGCCACGAAGCTGTCGACGTTGTCGTAGTTGGCGCAGATGTCCGTGATGCGGCGCACGGCGTCGAACACGGCCTCCTCGTCGGTGGAGTCGAGCTGGATGATCAGCACCGAGATGGGGATGCCGTCGAATTTCTGCGATTTCTTCTCGTATTCGATGGCCTGCACGTACTTGATCCCGAACTCCTCCAGGGCCGAGAGCTTGACCAGATCGCCCCGGGTGCGGATTTCGTCGCGCATGGCCACGATGTCCTTGATCACGAACATGGCGTTGCGCATGGAATTTCCGTAGAATTCCAGACACATGACCCGCGAGTGGGGCAGGATGGGATAGAGGGTGAAGGTGGCCTCGGTGATGATGCCGTCCACGCCCTCCTTCTGCACTCCGGGCAGGCCGCCCAGAAACTTGTTGGTCACGTCCTTGCCCAGGGCCGTGCCGCGAATCTCGTCTCCGGCCAGGGTGATGGTCTCGCGCTTGTTGCCGAACTCGTCCAGGATTTCGAACACCGCCGTGTCCTCCGGCATGATCTTGTGCCGGGGATGGTCCACGCGGTTGATCTGGATCACCTCGCCCGTGGGCAGGACCATCTTGTAGGACAGGATGTTGTCGAGGGTGGTCCCGTATTCGAAGGCGAAGGGGCCGCCCGCGTTTTCCGAGACATTGCCCCCGATGGACGAGGCCGCCTTGGAGGCCGGGTCCACGGTGAAAAGCAGGCCCTTGGCCGCGGCCGCCTGAATGGCGGTCAGGGTGATCACGCCGGACTGCACGGTGATGGTCCGGGCCTGCACGTCGATGTCGATGATTTCCTTGAAGCGGCTCAGGCTCAGGATCACGCTGCGCGGCTTGGCCGGCACGGCGCCGCCGGTCAGGCCGGAGCCGCCGCCGCGGGGCACGATGGGAAAGCCCATTTCGTTGGCCAGGCGGATGATGCCCTGGATCTGCGTCGTGTTCTCCGGAAAGACCACCAGGGCGGGAAGTTCCATGCGCAGGTCGGTGGCGTCGGTGGAGCACTCGATGAGATTGTTGGAGGCCGAGACGATCTGCTCCTTGCCCATGATGGAGGACAGACGGGAGATCAGCGTGGTCTTGAATTTCTGGTCGGCCTCGAAACTGTCCCAGAACCGTTCCAGACATCCGGACAGTTCGCGGTAATATTCCGGGGACAGGGCCGCGCGTTCGGCCTGCAACTGGGCGTCGACGCTTTTGCGCACGTCCTTGGCCGGAATGAAGGGGTTGTAGCGGATGATGAACAGTTCTTCGGCCAGGCCCAGGGCCAGTTGCTGCAGATATTCGGGCCAGGTCTGGAACTCTTCCAGGGGCAGGCCCAGAACGCGTTTGACCAGGCGTTCGGGGGCGAGGGAGATATGTGGTCCTTTTTGAGGCATGACGATTCCATATGTGAGGCCGGCGGGCGGCCGCTGTGGTTTGACGATGGGACAGGCGTGTCAGGCAAAAACGTGATTTTTAAACACAAGCAGGGGGGTTGGCAAGGCGCAAAAAGATGGGCCCCGGCCCGCGCCCCGCGCCCGGGGGGGGGGGTGGGTGAA
>JAEWKZ010000030.1 GCA_023393525.1 Pseudomonadota bacterium
ATTCAGTTGGTCGGATGTAAATGCGGACAGGTCGGATGCAAGGTATGCCGCCAACTGCGTTTTTAGATTGATCTGGCCGTTCCCAATGTCTGAAGGAATGAACTTTCCTTCCGCTGCCTCGTAGTAATAGAGATTGTACAGGTTGGCGTCACCGGACTTGGCAATCCAATACTCATAACCCGTACTGCGATATTCAGTTATGGCATTGTTCAGTTCGGCAAGTGTTCCCTTGAACGGTCTGATACGATTATTGCAGACATATACGGCATTATACGCATCTATCCACTTTTGAGCAGACAACGGTTCTGTTTCATCGGCGTTCAGTTCACCGGCATCGAAATCCCAACAGTTGGTATTGTTATATTGGAAAGCTTCTTCATCGGCATTATACGCCCAATACGATTTCTGCGTATTCCAAGGTACGCGAAACAAAGCCCCAAGCGGAGCATTATCCGAACCTTCCACAGATAGCAATTCCGGAAACGCTTCCGTGTCATAACCGAAACAAAGATCATCTCCCTTGTCCGGACCGAATGTAAATTCTCCCATGCAAGTGTACACGTCCTGCCCTTCTTCATTAACCGACTTGGAAAAACCGATGAACGGCTCCTGATAGACGGCAACGCGTATCTGCGGGTCGGTGGTCATCGCCTCATTCTTCAAACCAATCTCTTTGTATAGGTCATTATAGGCGGCTACACTTCCGGCCTTGTGGTCCTGCATGGAGCTCGCCCAGTTCTTCTTAGCCGTCAGACGCCCGGACTTCGGCACACCGTCGAACATGAGTACTTTGTTTTTGTCTGTGGTCCCGTCGGCATACGTGGCGATGGAGTTTATCTTATTGCCTTCAGCGTCTTTCAGCCCTTTCATCTTGAAGCGGATATTCCACTCCAGATATTTCTTTGAGGATGTTCCCTGGCCTTCCACCAACAGATTGATGAGCGTGAAGTTCCTTTCCGGTCTATTCTTGAAGAAAACTTCCAGATTACCCGCCACGCCTGAAGGGTTATTCAGGTTAGGGAAAGGCTTATCAACCACGAATACATTGTATAGCATCTTCGTAGCATTGAAGTCAATATTCACACCTTCACCATCCAGCACTTGGTTGATACTCTTCTCTGTCTGTTTCTCATCGGTAGTCACAAGCTGATTGATATAATTCTTCTGTACGGCTTCCGAAGTTAGAGCCGAATCATACACGCGTAACCCATAAAGATAGAGGTTGGCATAGTCATTGCCCAACGTTATCTTTCCAGCGTTTTTGAAGTAATCATTACTTTCGTAGGCATACTGCCGGTTCTTCTTTCCATTGATGTAAATGGCGACGATATTAAACCCTGCATTTCCGTAGGCATCAGGCATCACTACAACTGTCAAGCGCATACGTACACCGTTGTCAGTAGGGACATCCTGTGTGGTGCTATCATGTCGCGATTGGGAGAAGAAAGAGATATTCTCACCAGATACTTTCAGACCTACATTTCCCTCAGCGATAGTAATAATGTTCTTGCTGGCATCCGAAGCATTCTCCACTTTGAAATCAACCTCAATAGTCTTTCCTCTACGCGCCGCTTCCACAGCAAACGGCTGATAATCTATCACGGCGGAGCTCCGGGCAAAGATTTTCAATACTTTAACGCCATCACCATCAGATACCCATCCGTCATTACCCCAGTTGAAGTTGTTCCAAGTGACAGGGATAACCGACTTATCCACTTCATTAACTATACTGCGGCTGTTAGACTGTGAGTTGCTACGTGTACGGGGATTAATATAGAGTGCAGCACCTGACGTAGCAGAATACCCCAGAGAATTATTCACATTCAGCGTAATCGGTTCAATCAGACTATTATTGTCGCTTGTCACGGATACAATGACATCAAAGTTAGCATCATCATCCGTATCAACCTCCATCGGATAAGTGAGAGTATTCTTCGCATTCGTCACGATAGTATCATTCTCCGAGCTATACACTTCCATACCGTCTTTCATGATGGAGAACAGCGCATCCGTTTGAGCGGCAGAACCGTCATAGATAGCATAATTGAAAACAATGTTATCCTGCCAGTTGGTAAGAAGGTCAGCCACGTTATTCACGCACATCAACTTCACGGCTTCACCGGAAGAGATACACATGATATTTATTGAAACCGCCTTTGTCTGGATGGTATTATCTGAATTGGATAAGTAGAAACTCACATTATACACACCGGTAGTTCCCGGATGCGGAAGCGTATAGATATAAGGGGTATCCAGATATACGGCCGTTCCAAGATTCTGAGTATAATTCTGGTTATAGTCTTCGCCGGTCACAGTAATATGCAGCGTTTTGCTGATATTGCCATTCACGATCATCGGGATAGCGATATCTCCGGCAAAAGCCGTCCACCAGGCAAAGTTCGGAGCACTGACACCCAGAGAGGTTAACTGCACCGTATAAGTCACAGGAGCGGTAGTTTGATCCGTGTTTTCTCCCTTGATGGTAATCTTGATATTATTACTTCCACTTGTCAACCACTCGGCGACATCCTGTTTGATGGAGACATTGGAGGATATCTCCATCTGCTTTACAACAGTAAAGTCAACATACTTCGAGTTCTTCACCATGATGGTACAGAGTCCCAATTCTCCGGTCGGTTTATAAGGCTCGCTGATGTCATCCCGATACTGTGAGACGAAGGTAAAGTCAAGCACACATTCTTCACCATACTGTGCGGCAAATCCTAAAGAAGGCATATTATTACGGATATATACGCTGTACATGGTACCGGCACCGCCTGCAAGCTCCCTTACCAACTGCTCCAATGCGGCACCTGCTCCACCATCATATGCAGTACCTGCTGTATCACCGATGACAAGACCGCCACCTTGCTTGGGATAAAGGGTTCCGTCACACATTTCTAGCGAATAGACATCATTGGGAAGGGTGTCAAAAGAAGGATCGACATTAATAAGGCCACCAAGAGTAAGGTCACCGCTGGCTTCCGCCGGGGCAACTTCCACGATGGCGTCTTCATCCTCTTCGACAAACGTATCGATATCCTCTTCAAGCAAACAAGACATTAAAGCGGCCGGGGTGTTTTGCTTAGGCAGACGAACTATAAGGCCATTCTCAACCGTCCCACCGTTCTTCAATTTGATATGTCCAGCGGCTTCATCTGCTACATCCTTTCTCAAAAACCTGTCATACACCGGACTATCCTCATCTACATCATGCGCCCTGTCCGCATGAATGGCATTATCCGCATTTACAGCGTGCCCTGCTTCATCCGCATACCCGGCTTTAACCCGTTTATCCGCAGTTTCCACCACCCCAGTCTCCTCATCCAGTTCGGATGTGCGCAGTGTCAGATAATCTTCTGCATCCGTTTTTATGCGGTTTAGCGTTGAAAAGTTCTCATGCGTATGCCCATCCCCCACATTTCCGGAACTCCCGGAATTTCCTCCCAAAACACTGATAACAGTGCCGGAAGATGCCTGTCCAGACTCGCGCAGACGCTTGCTTCTCGCCACGCTTTTCCGTTCCGTTACAACGACATTATACTGTTTCTTCATACTCTATTCCTTCATAATTATCAGGTTCCACTTCCACAATTTTCATATCGCTTTCGTCGGCAATCAAGTCCTGCACATCACTCAGCAATACGTATGTCCCGGGTTCGCTACGATCCGTATAAGTACCTATGTCTGACAGCAGTTTCACGGTACCGGACAGTACATTCATACGGCGATGGTAATTACTGTATATTGTTCCGATCAGCAACTTTTCCAGAGACATGGTAGTATCTTGCCGGGTGAACTCATATACAGGCGCGAGTGTAGAACTCCGCAGTAACACGCCAAGACCCCTGTCATTGGTTTCCCGGAGACCACATCCGATCACCGTATCCAATTCCAATTTTTCACGCGCCGAACGGTTCAACCAGGATGTATAGCTGATGTCTTTCGAATCAATGCTGTTTTTATACCCGTCCAGAAGTTCAATCTCCGGCATCTGATATAGCAGCCAACGGGCATGCCGCTCGTCTTCGGCAGACAGGGGGGAATAGCCATCACTTAAGCCCGATATATTTAGCCCCGCGTCTTTATATATTCCCGACTTGATTTTTATTTCCAGCGTGTGACCGAATAAATCGGGAGGAAGACTCATATACATGGCGCCTGCTTTTGTGACTACCATTCTATATTCTACATTACCTGACATCGTAATCTGTACTTGACTGGAGGGCGTACAACAATCTTTCCAGCCCCCATCCCAGCCTTGCGTCGCGTCACCCGTATTTAAAAAAGGAACTACACACCCCATGGATATTCCAGAACTTCCGGCAGCTTCATCGCCTGTTTCCCACCAATTTCCGGAGACAATCCGGGTACCCCAAACATTGGCGTAATAGTAGGCGGGGGTTCCATTCCGGTCCAATAAGCGTATTTCCACAGGCACGTACAAAGCGCGTACATTATTCTGCCAGTATTCATATTCTTCCTTGCTATTGTAGGTTCCGGCATCCTTAAACGGATTGTAGCGCCCGTCCAACATTAATGACAGCTTTATTTTCAACGACAAATTGGAACGGTAGTTCATTGATGGCACTGTAATCCCGCAAGTGTTTGGTACCAGTATCTTTTTGCTGAAAGTCATCAGGTCGGCTCCTATGCCCAATCCATTCTGTAAAGTACAGACACTCTCTTCATCCGTATCGGTCAGGGCACGCCAAGCGATCCCCAGACTTTCATCCCCGGAAGTCAAAGGATTCATCTTATAAATCCTGGCATTGGGATTCAAGATAAGCCCGGAAGCGGCTTCATTGTTCGTATAAAGTCCAAAGTCAAAACTTAAGTCAGGACCAAAGTAATTCTTAGAGTTATCCTCATACACCACTCCGGCGGATTCCTTTGTAAACGATCTGATATCGATGTCCTTTTTAAACAAGTCAGTACGTTCATAAGGGCTGAAGCTTACGTTTACGTTCTTATATACATTATCCACGCCCAAAACCGCATCCGTTCCCTGCCACTCTATCAATTGAGGTTCAAACACTGTTTGAAAAGCGTTCAAATCATACAGATAGAGACCGCCGCAACGCTGCACCAGGCGCAGAGCAAACGGACGCAGCAGTTCATCCAGCACTTCACGTTGCGTCATGGGCTCCTCTTCCTCATCGTAGAAATTATCACTATAAAGACACAGTTCCCTGAAGATATTACTGTCTGCCGGAATATCAGACATCGATGTTGAGATGTAACAAGATATGCCTCCGGTCATATAAGC
>JAEWKZ010000076.1 GCA_023393525.1 Pseudomonadota bacterium
CCGCACGGAGGGCGACCACGACCGAGCAGGTCATGGGGCAGAGCCTGCGCGTTTCAATCCACGCCCTCCGCACGGAGGGCGACGTTCTGGGATATGACGGGGACGAGGCAATACGGGTTTCAATCCACGCCCTCCGCACGGAGGGCGACAAGGGCACGGTCAGGACTGGTCGGGAGTGGGATGTTTCAATCCACGCCCTCCGCACGGAGGGCGACGTCGGTGCCGATGCCGCGCACCTGGCGCGCGTCACTGTTTCAATCCACGCCCTCCGCACGGAGGGCGACTCTCTCATGCCGTGAGGGGCGTTGTCGCGCAACGTGTTTCAATCCACGCCCTCCGCACGGAGGGCGACCTCAAAATCCTGTGCGTCGAGAACTTTGATCCGGCGTTTCAATCCACGCCCTCCGCACGGAGGGCGACTGTGTGGCGATCCCGGTCACAAAGACTTGGCGCGTTTCAATCCACGCCCTCCGCACGGAGGGCGACCTGGACCACGGGCACGTTCTCCTTAATTTTTTTGGTGAAAAAGTCTTTGCGCTGGTGGTAGTAGCCGATCATGAACAAGCCCTGCTCTTCCGCGGACATGGTTTTCGGAAAGTCATCGAAGAAATTCATGATATCCTGCACCATGGCTTCATAATGGATGGCCCGACCTTTCTTCTCGGAATCCTTGCGAAGCTTGGCCGTGTGGTTGGATGCGTTCTTGAGCAGCATATGAAAGACCTGTCCCGGATTGGCCGAGGCGGAGGAGAGATAGCGGTCTTTAATGGTCGCGTTCGCGCCAGGGACAGCGTCTTCCTGGGCTTTTTCCAGAACGGCGAAGAGCCTGCCCAAAAGGTAGGGACGATCAGTTCTTGCGGGATCAAGTGACACGGGAACCTCCATCTGTTTGTTGCGCATGAGAAAAGCCTTGATGAGCGCGGCCCGGAAATAGGTAACGGCATGCTCGGCCCGAATACGGCCAAGCACGGCAGGAAGCAGGCTTTGCGGGTAGGACAAACCCGTGAGCATGGCTTTGGCCATGCCGCCAGCGAGAACCGGCGAGATGTTTTCGCTTTTTCCCAAGGGGGCTGTTTGGCAAAGAAGGCGCCACAAAGGCGGGAATTCGGGTTCATTGTCGTATTGGGGGATGATTTCGAGCTGTTTGAAATGCGTTCCGATTTTCTCCAGCAGGCCGCCAACCGTGCTCATCTCCCAGAAGCGTACCGACAATCGGGCCGCGTTGGGGGCCAAGGCCAGGAGATAGAACCGCACGGATTCGTCCATGTCCGGCACGAAATCCACGGCACGCTTGCCTGATCGGATGGCTTGCAGCAGATCGTGGATTTTGGTTGTGGTCTGGTGGTCGATTGAGGTTTCCGGAGTGCTGATCGCGGTATCCGGATCAAAGAGGTCGGCCAAAAAATCCTCGGCCGGGCTGGACCGTTCCGCCCAAAAAACGATGGTGGCATCACCGATGATGATTCTCTGGCGGTTTATCGGATTGAGGAGATAGTTTAAAGCAGTGACATAACAAAATGCGGCTTCCTGACTTACAGGAGCATTTATCGACTGCTCTTTTCCGTATGATTCGAAAGCAGATTTATTAAACGATACTATTGAAGCAACGGCCTGAGCGTCGCGAACACCGTAGCGTCCCCCTTTGATTGAGGGATGTAGCCGCGCAATAGGCTTTGATCGGTCACCTGTAATCAGACATTGCCCGAGCAGTCCACTTTCGCGCTGGTCCAAACATGTTGCCCAGGCCTTACGCGCGGCCGGACGCTCGTGAACAAAGCCGCGCTCGCCATCAAGGCGGAAGACCACATTGGTGCCCATGACCTCTTCGAAATTCGAAAAACAGGAAATGTCTTTTTCCCCATGTTCGAGAAACTTTAAAACGGATGCAAGACCAGAATCGGAGGACTCACAATAAGATTTAACGTGCTCGATAAAAGCAACATGACAATGGTCTGTCCGTTCCTGATTTCCTTTATTGTCCTTACCCAACACATAGCTTGTTGTGTCCCAGAGAAAATTTGGTTTGATGCCATTACCCTTCTTCTCTGGGATAGGGACTAGCCTCTTACGGGGCCGCAGCTTCTTTCCTTCCAACTCCCGCAAATCGTCGATGCCTTGCAATTTACCCTCAGCATCCAACACCAGCGCAAACGAAATATCTTCCATGCTCATCCCATAAGGCGGCATGCCTGAATCCGGGTCTGCGCACATGCGCTCGTAATATCCGTGCAGTGATTGCAGAATCATGCGTGCACCTCCGCAGATAAGGGCGAAGGAGGAACAATGATTCCGTCCTGCATGACGGCCTTGAAAAAGAGCGGTGTCATGTCGTTGGCAAAGTCGATGTCCAGCAGCATGTAGCCGAGTTCCCGCTGCTCTCCGGCATAGCAGGACTGCGGAACTTCGCCCTCGATCAGTTCGAAGGAAGCCGGGAACTCCCGGCAACCAAGGCAGGGCTGATGGAAAAATTGCCCGGTTCTGGCCCGGCGGTTGAAAATGTCCAGATGCTTGCCTTCGTTGTCCGCCAAGCTGGCTTTCTCGGTAAGTTCGAAATGAGCCTCGATGACGTATTCCACGTTGCGCAGCAGCGTCGACGCGCGTTGCTGACGATTACTGCCGTCATCGGCCAGAAAATATAGGGGCTTCCTGTCCCGCATGACGGTTTCCGGGTTTGGTTTGGGGATCTTGGAACTCACCTCATTGCGGCGCACGTTGTCGAACCTGATGGGCCGCAAGACGTGGATCCTGTCCACAACCCACCGTATGGCCGGTTTCCAATGAATGGCCTCCAGAATGCCGCGCGCGGCGGACGGGGTCATGACATCGTAGGAGACCCGCTCCACCTTCATTTCCGGGCGGGTAAAGCAGGCATAGTCGCCCCAGACCCGCAGTTTGACACCAAATCCCATAGGTTCCTCCTTTTCAGGCGATCAATCCATCAGCATCCCACACCTCTCCCGCATCCACGCACAATCCGACGCGCTCGTCATAGGCGGCCAGATTGCGCAGCACGGGGTAGGTCTCCCGAATCATTTCAACAGCACCCGCAGCACGGAGTTTCGCCATATCCCCGGTTCTGACCGTCACGGAATATCGCTGCAGTTTGCGCAGGATGGCACGCGGAAACTCCGTGAAACGCAGTTGCCGGACCAGTTCTTCCGCCTCGGGCTCTCTTGGAATGATCATGGCGCTCCCCTCGTCTTCGATAAAGCGGAAGTCATTGGCCACTTCTTTGAATGGAAAAAGCAGGTCCTTATCCACCGGCGCGTTCAACCGCTTCATGATCTGTTTCCTGTCCAGCTCCTGCACATCGTAGAGCAATTCGAAGTAGCGGCGCATGGCCGCAAGTCCGAGCGGGTCCCTTGCAGGCAACGTGCGCAATGTTTCTCCGGCTCGGCTGGGCAGCGCTGCAACCAGGGCATTCGGGGCGGTTTCTCAGACTCGAAAACGACAACCCGCCCCAACCCGTCGAGCCGCCCCTCTCGATTGCAGCGGCCAGCGGCCTGGGCAATGGAGTCGAGCCCGGCCATGCCTCGGTAGACAACCGGAAAATCCACATCCACCCCGGCTTCGATGAGCGACGTTGAAATGACCCGGCATGGCAGGCGATCTTTAAGCCGTCGACGGACTGCCGCCAGCACGTCGCGGCGATGTTCGGGGTACATATTGGTGGACAGATGAAACGCGCCTTCGTGCTCGGACAGATTCTCGAACACCTTGCGGGCCTGGGCCTTGGTGCCGACAATACACAGCACCTGCCCCAGGCTGGAGATACGCTCCGCCAACTCCGCGTCAGAGAGTCGGCCAACAAAAGTGACTTCGACCCGTTTGAGATTCGCATACAGATTCGCGGGGTCGGCGATGATTTCCCGCACACCCTGCAGGGGTTCGCGGAAACTCTCGTCATCCAGGGCGGGCTGGGTGGCCGTGCTCAGCACCACGCTGCAGCCGTAATGCTCGACCAGCTCCCGCAGCGCGCAAAGACAGGGCTCCAGATATTCCGTGGGAATGGCCTGTGCCTCGTCCAACACAATGACGCTGCGCGCGATGTTGTGCAGCTTGCGGCAACGTGACGGTTTGTTGCTGAACAGGGATTCGAAGAACTGGACATTGGTGGTCACCACCACGGGCGAATCCCAGTTCTCGGCGGCCAGGCCACGCCACCTGTCGTAGCCCTGCTCCTCAGGGTCGTCGCGGCCTTTGAAGTTGCAGTGGTGCTCCAGCACGTTTTCCTGCCCAAAAATGGCGCTGAAAACCTGGGCGTTCTGCTCGATGATGGATGTGAACGGAATGGCGTAGATGACCCGGCGCAGGTCATGAGCAACGGCGTGATCAAGGGCGAAGGTCATCGAAGACAGCGTCTTGCCCCCGCCCGTGGGCACGGTCAGGGAAAAGAAGCCCGGCGCTTCAATGGCTTTGGCCCGGCAATCGGCAAGAACGGATTGACGCAACGCGTTTACGCGGGAAGGCCTTGCCGTTCGTCCCAGCTCCGCGATCCGCTCTTTGAGCGCATGGCCCAAATGCGACAACGTACTGCTTTGCATGCTTTTGCGCACATCGGACCTGTGCGCGTCGCAAAAAGCTTCCGTATCGAGAAAATCGGCGTCCGTAAGGCACGAGAAGATCATGCGCGTAAAAAAGGACAGGGCAAAACCGGGTTGCCGCGGACGCTTGGTAAACGGCAATTGCAAAACAGTGAAACTTTGCGGGTCGGCGAGGTAAGCAACATCCTCAGGAATCCGCTCGTTTTTGAGCCGGTAGTGAAGCTGCCCTTCCTGCACCCCGCCATCCGGCAAGCCGCCATGATGCCCGGCGATGACATACGAGAGTAAAAGCCCCAGTTTTCCGAACTGCTGCTGGCCGATCCGCGCTCCGAATATGGAATGATTGACCCGCAGCGGACGCCCTTCAAGACGCAAGATGAACTCGCGCGTAGCCTTGCCCGTATCATGCAGGAGCCCTGCCGCCCGCCCCCACTGCTCCGCGCCGAATGCCGAGGCGAATTGTGCGGCCAGGGCGGCCACGGCCTCCAAATGTTCGTCCAACTCCTGCCAGTCGGATTTGTCCGGATTATCCGTCGAGTGTGCGTAATATTTCATTCCTGCCTCACCAAAATCCCAAAACCGTCCGCCAGCTTGGAAGAATCAAAACCCTTTACGCCCATTCTCTGTCCCTCCGTCGCGCCTTGATGCAAGACAAAAAAGACGGATGTTACCCGACAGTGGGAAAGACGTCCGATAACTGCGTAGCATGCTGAATGCTTTATTACCCTTATAGACAAAAAATTCGGAAATAGACAAGAAACATCGCAATGTATGACAGCTCAGTAAAAAACGAGAATCGACAACTGTATTTATATATGGCGATTCAGTATTAACAATAAAATGTATGACAATTACAAAATTACTATACAATACTGTTTACAAATAACCATTTCCATAATCGATACGCTCATGGGGATCGCAAGGCGCGACGCTGCCGGGGACGATGCTCTGCTTCCGGAAAGACCACCCCCGGCGTTGACACCGCGCGTCTCACCGCGCATTGTGCCCACTTCTCAGGGCGGGGTGCAATTCCCCACCGGCGGTATCCCGTTTTTTGGCGGGGAGCCCGCGAGCGCTTCCGGGGGTCCGGAAGGTCAGCAGATCCGGTGAGAGGCCGGAGCCGACGGTGACAGTCCGGATGAAAGAGAAGACGGCCGCCGTTCACGGGCGTGAACGGTTTTTTTGCCGCGCCCTGATTCACGCTCAAATCCCAAGGAGAAGCGCCGTGAATCAGACTTCAGAGAATTTCGAGAACACCCCTCCCCGCGTCCGGGTCGAACGCGCCCTTGCGGCCTTGCGACAAGGCCGGGGGGTGCTGGTCACCGACAACGAAAACCGCGAGAACGAAGGCGACCTGATCTTCGCCGCCCAGTCCCTGACCACGGCCCAGATGGCCATGCTCATCCGCGAATGCAGCGGCATCGTCTGCCTCTGCCTGCCCGAGGACAAGGCGCGCGCCCTCGATCTGACGCCCATGGTCCACAACAACTCCAGCCGCTATCAGACCGCCTTCACCGTCTCCATCGAGGCCGCGAGCGGCGTGACCACCGGCGTTTCCGCCGCCGACCGCGTGCGCACGGTGCAGGCCGCCACTGCCGATGACGCCCGGCCCGAGGATCTGCACCGGCCCGGACACATCTTCCCCCTCAGGGCCCGGCCCGGAGGGGTGCTGGAGCGCGAGGGCCACACCGAGGCCACCGTGGACCTCATGCGCCTGGCAGGCCTCAAGCCCTGCGGCGTGTTGTGCGAAGTGACCAACGAAGACGGCACCATGGCCCGCATGCCCCAGATTCAGGAATTCGGGCGTCGCCATGACCTGCCCGTGGTGACCATCGACGACATCAAGGACTACATCCTCTCCTCGGCCCAGGCCGCGATCTAGGCCGCGACGTTGGCCTTTTGGCGCGGCGCATCCTTTGTTCGGGACGCGCCGCGCCTGCCCCGCGATTCCAGACTGGACTTTTGCCACGCGTCTTTGTAGCCGCACTCCCATGACACCCGCCATAAACGCCGCCAAGAAAGCGAAAATCGACATTGTCGTGCGCGAATACGCGCATGATCCCGCATGCGCCTCCTATGGCCTCGAAGCCGCCGAAAAGCTGGGCGTCGATCCGCAGCGCGTCTTCAAGACCCTGGTCGCGGATCTGGGCGGCGAACTGGTGGTGGCCGTCATTCCAGTGGAGGCGATGCTCGGCCTCAAGCACCTGGCCAAGGCCGCCGGCGCCAAGAAGGCGGCCATGGCCGACAAGTCCCTGGTGGAGCGGACCACGGGGTACGTTCTGGGCGGGGTCAGCCCTTTGGGGCAGAAAAAGCGGCTGCGCACCTTCATCGACGCCTCGGCCGCCACCCATGCGACCATCCTGGTCAGCGGGGGACGGCGCGGCCTGGACATTGAAATCGCTCCGGCGGACCTGGCCCGTATGACCGGGGGCGGTTTCGCCCGGCTCGCCCAATAAGCCCGTAAGCCCTGCGCTCCACGCGCAAAACCCCGCCCCGCATCCCGCCGAAAGGCACGGCACGCGCGCAAACCCGCGTCCGACGCATGCATTTGTCATACATTGGCCACTCTTGACATGCTTCCCGAACTGGGGCTTAAAACGTGAGCGTTCAATTTCCCGGTAACGCGAGAACATGTCGAGGCGTCATGGCTTACATTTACGGCAGCACGGCTTCAAGCAGCACCTCCAGGGCGAGCGCCCGGCGCAAAGACATGCTGTTGCGCGTGGCGCTGCCGCTCTTCTTCGTTCTGATCCTGGCGGGATCTGGGCTGTATGCGTTCAAGCAACAGCAGCACTGGATAAGCGCTTTTTTCGCCGTGTTTTTCGTCGCGGCGGTACTGCGTTTCGAAGAACTCGGGCTGACCGCCTCGCACTATCTTTCGCATTCCCAGGCCAATGCCCGGGGCGGGCAAATCGTGGCCAGGGCGCTGGAACAGCTGCCCAACGAATATCACGTCTTTCACGACCTGCATTTCGACGGGACGCGCATCGACCATGCCGTCATCGGACCGAGCGGGTTCTTTCCGATCAGGGTCGGCAGTCATCTCGGCAACATCTCGGCCTCGGGCGAATCCCTGCGTTTGAACGGATGGCCGTTCTTGCTGGACATGCTCAGCGGATGCTGGAACCAGACCCAGAAACTGGTCAAGCATCTGGGCGTGCAGTATAGCGGCGACGTGCACCCCTGCCCCGTGCTCTGCTTCAGCCGGGCCAGCGTCGGAATCGCGGGGCCCGTGCGCGGGGCGCTGGTCGTCGAGGCCGGGAATCTGGTCCCCGCCATCCTGGCCCATGAGGAGTCCCTGCCAGCGGACAAGGTTCTGCTGCTGGTCGAAAAACTGTCCGCATTGGCTGGGGCGACGAACGCAGCCCCCGTCCGCTCCCAGGACGATTCCCCGACTTTTCCCGAACCCTCGGGTTCCTCCCAGCCAAGCCCGAACACCCCGGTCTGCTCGAAATGCGGGCACAAGCCGACAGCCGGGGAGTTCGCGCTCTTTCCCGGCGAATGTGCAAAATGCGGCCGCCTCTATTCCTTTGATCCCGACCAGTCCGAACCATCCTCCACCGGCCCGGCAAAGCAACGCCTCTGGAAACCGAGCATGCCCCAGTTGGCCTTGGCCGCCCTGCTTGTCGCCGGAGGGGCGGGCTATCTGGCCTACAGCCGGGGCCTGCTGGAACAGTGGCGACCCGCGCCCCACGCCGAAAATTCAGGCGAATCCCCCGCCCCGGTCACTTCAAGCGTTCCGCCCGCCCCTTCCGCGATCACCCGGAACGCCGTCAATGCCAGCCGGACCGCCGGATCCGCGCTACCCGACACGCGCATGCCGCTGCCGATTTTCACGGCCACCGCCACCATCCCGCAATCCAACCAGACCGCGAACAACACGCAATCCCCGGCCATGGGCGAGGCCGAAACGGGCATCGCCGTGAACGCCTCCATGGCCGCGACCCAGAGGTCCGCGCCCGACGCCGCGCGGACGAACGCGACGTCCGCCGCCGCAAAGACGCAACCACCCGCGAAGGTCTCATCCACAAAACCCGCGGACCCATTCGAGCACGGCAGGCTCGTGGTCACCGCCGCGCGTCCCGTGACCCTGTGGTTCAAAAACCAGCAGACCTACAAGGAGTTCGGCCCCTTCGAGATAAAAGGCAGAGGCGCGCGCGACATCGTCCTGCCCAAGGGGTTTTACAGCGTGGTCTACGTGGAAAACGGAAAGCGCAGGCAGACGACCATGAGCTTCCTGAGCGACAAGGGGCAGCTCGACTTCTAGCGCGGATGCCGACCACCGGCGCGAGCCGCCTGCGGCCAGACAATGAAACGGCGCGGAAAACCGAAATTTTCCGCGCCGCTTTTGTTTTGAGGGACGTGAATTCTAGATGATTTTCTGCCGGATCTTGGTGACCACGATCTCGGCCACGATGACCACGGCGAAGATGCACAGAAGGATGAGCGAGACCTGGGTCCAGCGGAACAGGTCGATGGCTGTGTCCAGGGCCATGCCGATGCCGCCCGCGCCGACCAGGCCGATGACCGCCGACTCGCGCACGTTGATGTCCCACCGGAACAGGGTGATGCCCCAGAAGGCCGGAGAAACCTGCGGCCAGTAGGCTTTGAGGAAGATGCTCGGCCATGGCGCTCCCGCCGCCTTCAGGGCCTCCACCGGCCCCTTGTTGCATTCCTCCAGGGCCTCGCCCAGAAGCTTGCCGCAAAAGCCGATGGACCTGAATCCGATGGCGATGGTGCCGGCCAGGGCGCCGGGACCGAAGACCGCCACGAACAGGATGGCCCAGACCAGCGTGTTCACCGAACGCGAGGACACGAGGATCAGCCTGGCCAGCCAGTTCAGGGCGGGCACGGGGGTGATGTTCTTGGCCGCCAGCAGGGCCACGGGCAGGGACATGACCAGGGCCAGGATCGTTCCCATGCCCGCGATGTGCATGCTCTCGACCAGAGCCTCGTGCACGCCGCCCGGATAATAGGCGTAGTCCGGTGGCCACATCCTTTCGAACATGTCCGCCATCTGGGCCGGGGCGTCGTAGAGGAATTCCGGGACGATCTGGACCGTGCGCATGGACACGACCAATGCGATGACCGAAGCCAGATAAATGGAGAACCGGGCCAGGCGCTGGCCCGGAGTGAAGCGTTCCCAGGTGCGGCTAGTCATTGAACACCGCCTTGACTATGGATGCGAGATACTCGCCGAGCATGACGAGCACGATGATGGAAATGAGGATGGCGGCCAGGAAGTCGTAGTCGAAACGCTGGAAGGCCGCGAACAGGGTGCCGCCGATACCGCCCGCGCCGACGATGCCGACCATGGTCGAATTGCGGATGTTGGCATCGAACTGGTAGGTGGCGAAGCCGATGAAACGGTTCAGCACCTGCGGCAGCACCGCATACAGGATGACGCTCATGAACGGGGCCCCTGCCGCCCGGCAGGCTTCCACGGGCTTGAGGGAAATCTCCTCGATGGCCTCGGCGAAGAGCTTACCGATGAACCCGATGGACGCGAAGACCAGGGTCAGGATGCCGGCCAGAGGGCCGAATCCCACCGCCTTCACGAAGAGGATGGCGAAGATGACCGGGTGGAACGAGCGGCAGATGGCGATGACGATCCGGGCCGGCCAGGTCGCCCAGGTCGGCATCAGGTTGCGTGACGCGGCCAGGCCGATGGGCAGGGAAAGGGCCACGCCGAAAGCCGAGGCGATCACCGCGATTTCAAGCGTCTCCAGAAGGTTGCCCAGCAGCAGCTTCCAACGCTCGAAATTGGGCGGAATCATGCTGCCCAGGAATTTCGCGCCATTCTCAAGGCCGATCATGAAACGGTCCCAGGTGATGTCCAGAGACCAGAACGCGAGCACGCAATACCCGATCACGGCGAGCCACCCCAGCCGCGCGAGCCAATTGGGCTTGAAGGCTCTTCTGGTGATGGCCGCGCTCATGACAACCAGTCCTCGCCGCCGTAGATCTCTTTGAGATGATCGTCGGTCAGCTCCGCGGGCGGTCCGTCGAAAACGATGCTCCCCAGCGACATGCCGATGACCCGGTCGGCGAAGCGCTTGGCCAGATTGACGTCATGGATGTTGATCAGCACCGGGATGTCGTGCGCCTTGGAGAAATCGTTCAAGAGGCCCATGATCTCGACGGAGGTTTTGGGATCGAGGGACGAGGTGGGCTCGTCGGCCATGATCACGTCCGGGTTCTGCATCACGGCCCGGGCGATGCCCACGCGTTGACGCTGCCCGCCGGACAGGGAGTCGGCCCGCTGCGTGGCGAACTCGGTCAGGCCGACCATGTCGATGAGCTCGAAAGCCCGCTCGATGTCGTGCTGCTCGAACTTGCGCAGCCAGGCCCGCCAGACCGGCACGAACCCGAGCCTGCCGCAGAGCACGTTCTCGATGACCGAGAGGCGCTCCACCAGATTGAATTCCTGAAAGACCATGCCCACATGGTGCCGGGCCAGGCGCAGGTCCTTGCCCGAGAGACGCGTGATCTCGTGGCCGGCCACGGTGATGGTTCCGCTGGTGGGGTCGATGAGACGGTTGATGCAGCGCAAGAGCGTACTCTTGCCCGTTCCGGAAGGGCCGATGATGGCCACAGTGGAACAGCCCCGGACCTCGAAGGAGATGTTTTTGAGTACCGGCTTGCCCGGTACGTAAGCCTTGACCAGATCCTTTACGATCAGGGAACGGGAGGATCCCCCCCCGTTCCCGCTATTGCTTGGTGACGTCACGATAATGCCTTGCTTGTGGTTACTGCTTCTTGGCCTTCTTTTCCGCGTCCGCCTTTTCCTTGGCGATCATGGCCTGCAGGCCTTCTTCGTTGTAGCTCGCGCCCGTGGCTTCGGCGATGTCGCGAATGACCGCCCAATCCTTCTGGTAGGTGATGGGGAAGAAACGATCCGCGCCGTCAAAGGCCTTCTTCATCTCTTCGGTGTAGCGATAGGAAAAGAACGCTTCCTTGATCTTCTCGACCAGTTCCGGGCACAGCTGGCTGGAATAGCCGAAGGACGATGTGGGGAAACGGGGGCTGGTGTAGATGATCCGAACGGCGCCTTCATCCACGCGGCCGGCGCGCACCATGCGATCGTAAACGTCGGAGGCCACGGGGGCGGCGTCATAGTCGCCATGCACCACGCCCAGCACGGACTGGTCATGCTTGCCGGAGTAGACGACAGTGTAATCCTCGTCGGGCACCAGTCCCTGGGCCGGGAACAGGGCGCGGGGGGCCAGGTTGCCGGAGTTGGACGAGGGGGAGGTGTGCGCGACCTTCTTGCCCTTGAGGTCGGCCATGGTCTGGATGGGGCTGTCCTTCTTGACGATCACGATCAGGTTGTAACCCTGAAATTCCTTTTCGTCGCCCTTGACGGCGATGGGCACGTATCCGGCCAGGTTCACGGCAAAGCCGGTGGGGCCGGTGGAAAAGCCCGCGATGTGCAGGCGGCCGGAACGCATGGCCTCGACCTGGGCCGAGTTGGAATGCACCGTGTAGTAAATCACGTCCTTGCCGGTGATCTTCTTGATGTGCGCCTGGAAGTCGGCGAAAAGATCCTGATAGACAGCGGGATCTTCCACCGGCGTGTAGGTGAAGACCAGCGTCGAGGGATCCTTGCATTCGCCGGCAGGCGCGTTGTCGGCAACCAGGTCCTTGTCGTTGTCGCAGTACATCGTATCAAGTATGCCCCGATTGGCGCACTCTTCCGCAAAGCCCGGAACGGCGAAAGCCAGAATGAACACCGCAGCCAAAAAGCCCAAGAAACCCTTCCGCATGATCATCTCCTTGTTACACTGTTTGTTGTCATGGCGCGTGCGCCAGCCGATTCAAGACAAAAAACGAACATGCCCATGGAATCCTCGCCACGGCGCGAGCTCCATTTTCACGTTCGCAATAGAAAAGAACTGTTCACTTTCGAACACAAAAAAGATTCACAAGGGGCGGGTCGCAAAAAACGGCACTCGGTCTTTGCGTCCAAAACAATGCTTCCCCCCCCAACGCCGAGGGGAGCGGAAGCGTTTCATCGACAGCCGCCAGGCCCTCTCCCCTGCCCCGTTCCATCCTCTAAAAGCGTAACCCAATTCCAGCGTTAGCGCAACGTGAACTCTTGCCGACAGAGCAGGTTCGAGGCCAAAAATACAAAAAAAGGGCTTTCGGATTCGCACCCGAAAGCCCCAGGAGGATGGTCCTGAAACGTTATTTGCGCAGCATTCCGGCCAGCAGGCGCAAGTGCGAGCGCTCCTCGTCGATGCAGGCCTGAACGTACTTCTTTTCTCCCTCAGGCACGAATTCGCGCATCTCCAGGAAAAACATGATGGTGTCCTTCTCGAAACCCATGGCCGTCTCGATGGCCTCCTCGGGCGTACCCATGAAGCTCTTCAGATGGGCCACGTCGCCCAGGCGGAACAGGGTGTGGGAATCGAGCAGATATTTCAGGTAGTCCACATACTCGTCCTCCTCGGCCCAGGCCGGAAGCTCGACCTGCCCGACCCGCTCGTAGAGCCTCGCGAAGATCTCGCGGTGCTTGGTCTCCTCCTTGGCCAGGAAGGAGAACAGGTCTTTTAATTTGGGCTCGGTGGTGGTCTCGACCAGACGGTTGTAAAAAACCTCGCCGCGGGTCTCGACTTCCTGCGCGGCCAGGAGAATGTCGGTAGCCTTGAATATTCCTGCCATGATAGTCTCCTATAGTTCCGAAGGCAGCTCTTTGAGCTGGGCATAGGTGAAGACGGGTCCGTCCATGCACACGTATTTGGTGCCGATATTGCAGCGTCCGCAGATGCCCACGCCGCATTTCATGCGCTTTTCCAGGGTGGTGATGATGTTCTCGTCCTCGAAACCCAGTTTCTTCAAAGCCTGCAAGGTGAACTTGATCATGATGGGCGGGCCGCAGGTGATGGCCACCGTGTTCTTGGGCGAGGGATTGATCTCGAGCAGCACGTTGGGGATAAGGCCGACCTTGTGCTCCCAGCCCTCGGAGGGGTTGTCGATGGTCAGCACGGTGTTCACGTCCTTGCGGCTTGTCCACTCCGGCAGCTCGGCCTTGTAGGTCAGATCGGCGGGGCTGCGCGCGCCGTAAAGGAGCGTGATGTCCCCGTAATCCTTGCGGTTGTCGAGCATGTAGGTGAACAGGGTCCGAAGCGGGGCCATGCCGATGCCGCCGCCCACGAAGACGATGTTCTTGCCCTTCAAATCCTCCACCGGAAAGGAGTTGCCCAGGGGGGCGCGCACGCCGATCTGGTCGCCGGGCTGAAGCTGGTGCAGGCGGCTTGTGACCTCACCCACGCGCATGACGCTGAATTGCAGGTAGTCCTTGCGGGTCGGGGAGGAGTTGATGACAAAGGTCGATTCGCCCACGCCGAAGACTGAGAGCTGCCCGACCTGGCCTGGCCGGAAGGTGAAGGCCTTCATGCGCTCTTCGTTGTTGATCACGATGCGGAAGGTCTTGATGTTGTGCGTCTCCTGGATCACTTCGACAATGGTGGCCATGTCCGGGAGATAGGGATTGGCATTCATTCGGAGTACTCCTGTGCTGCTTTCACGATCTGCCGGATATCGACTCCGGCGGGGCACTGCTTGATGCACCGGCCGCACCCGCAACAGGCCATGACGCCCCCGTGCAGGTCCGGATAGTAGCTGAACTTGTGCCCGACGCGGTTTTTCAGACGGTGCGCCTTGGTCGGACGAGGGTTGTGGCCGCTGCCTTCCAGGGTGAAGGTGTGGGACATGCAGTTGTCCCAGGTCCGGATGCGGCGGCTTTCAAGGCCAAGGTCGTCGTCGGTGATGTTGAAGCAGTAGCAGGTAGGACACATGTAGGTGCAGGCTCCGCAGGAGATGCACTTGGCCGACTGGGCGGCCCAGAAGTCCATGTCGTCGAAACGGGCCAGCAGCTTGGCCGGGGCGGAGACGTAATCGTGGGCCTCGCCCATCATCTCGCGGGCCGCGGCGTTCTTGGCGTCGGCCTCCTTGCCCTTTCCGCCGGCGTCCGTGAACAGGGCGGACTTCAGGACTTCTTCGCCGGCAGGGGTGACCGAACGCGCCACATAGCCCTCGCCCACCAGGGTCAGGAGCACGTCGGAGCCGTCCGGATCCGCCGGACCGCTGCCCACGCTGTGACAGAAGCAGGTCGTCTCGGGGCGGTCGCAGGCCAGGGAGATGAAGACCGTGTTGTCACGGCGCTGAATATAGTACGGATCCTTGGTCTTGTCCGTCTCGTAGACGGGGTTGAAGATCAGCTTGCCACGCGCTCCGCACGGACGGCAGCCGATGACCACGCTCCTGCCCTGGGGCAGGGTCTCGGTGATTTCGGGCTTCTTCTCCGGGATCTCTCGCTTGACCGTGAGCAGGGTCTCGGTCTGCGGAAAGGTCGCGGCCTTGGGCGACACCGCCGCCATGCGCGAATGCAGATCAAGGGCCATGCCCGGCTGAAAGCGGCGGAAGGTCACGGTGCCGCAGGTGGCCACGGGCGCGAGCACGCGGCAGGTGGCGGCCAGCTCCTCGGCCAGACGGGTCAGGTTCTCTTTTGTGATGAATCGTTCCATTACCAGCCTCGCTCGTTGATGCGCTCTTCCTCGACCTTGAAGGTCAAGAGAGGCGGGGTCTGTTCCAGAGCCGTGCCTGCCTGCAATTCGAACACGTCCTTGACCTGCTTGTTCATGAAGCGCCGCAGCAGCATGAGCGGAATGTCCACGGGACAGGCCCGCTCGCATTCGCCGCATTCCGTGCAGCGTCCGGCCAGATGCGAGACATGCACCATCTGGAACATCATGTTCTCGGCCGGGGAATTGTCCTGGCTGATCCACAGGGGGTCGCGGCTGGTCGCTATGCAATGGTCGCGGCAGACGCACATGGGACAGGCGTTGCGGCAGGCGTAGCAGCGGATGCAGCGGCTCATGGTCTCCTGCCAGAAGGCGAGCTTCTCGACGTCGCTTTTGGCCTCGAATTCGTCCTGGCAGGGCAGGCTCGCGACCGGGGCCGGAGTATGCGGCGCGCCGATCAGCACATCGGAGATGATAGCGTCGGGCGTGGCGCAGATCAGGCATTTGTCGGCCAGCACCTCTGAGATCTTCAAGGTCGCGGCCTGACCGGCCACGGTGATCTTGAGGTCGCCCGCGCCGATTTCCACCGATTCCACGAAGCCGGGATCGGCGGGCAAAGCCGCGCGGATCTTGCGCTGGCTGACCACCCCGTCGCAACACAGGCCGAAAACGACGACCTCGTCGCGGTTGATCAGATTTTCATTCAATAGCTGGATCACGCTCTTGCTGTCGCAGCCCTTGACCACCACTCCGATCTTCTTGCCCTTGAACCCGGTCAGGTAGGTGGCCAGATTGTGCACGGCCAGGGGGCCTATGGTCAGCCGGTCCAGATCCGCCTCGGCGCGGATGAAGAGCGGCGTGGCATGAAGCGGGTCATAGCCCCGCTCCCAGCCGATAACGCACTCAAGCTCGCCCAGATGGCTCTTGATGGCGGTTTTCAGATCATCCAATTGGGACATATGTCCTCCTCGTATTGCAAATCTATCCGTGACACGGGCACGTCTGCCCCTGGCCGGCCTGCACGGCCAGCATGTTCCAGTCCGCCTCGGACGCCGGGTTGAAGGTCGGCGCGGGGCCGAGCTCGTGGATGCGGCGCGTGAACTCCGTGACCACATGCTGCCAGCGCTGTCCTTCCGAAGCCGAAACCCAGGTGTATTCGAAACGCCGCTCGTCGATGCCGGTGATGGGCAGGAAGCGTTTGAGCATTTCGAGCCTGCGCCGGGCGTAGAAGTTGCCCTCGGCGTAGTGGCAGTCACGCGGGTGACAACCGGACACGAGCACCCCGTCCGCGCCGTTCATGAGCGAACGGACGATGAAGAGCGGATCGATGCGGCCCGAACAGGGCACGCGGATGATGCGCAGGTCCGTGGGCTGGGTGAAACGGGACACACCCGCCGTGTCCGCGCCGCCGTAGGAGCACCAGTTACAAAGAAAGCCGACTATTCGTAATTCGCGAACATCTTGGGCGGGCATAAGGCGTTCACCTCCGCGAGGATCTGGTTGTCTGTGAAGTGTTCAAGCTGGATGGCCCCCTGGGGGCAGGTCACGGTGCAGATGCCGCAGCCCTGGCAGACCGTGTCGATGACCTCGGCCTTGGGGTTGCCGAAGCGGTCCGCCACGGCCTTGATGGCTCCGAACGGACAGGTCTGGATGCACTTGCCGCAGCCCACGCAGCGGGCAGGATTGACCCTGGACACGGCCGGATCGGACTCCAGTTCCTTCTTGGAGAGAAGGCCCAGAACCTTGGAAGCCGCGGCGCTGCCCTGGCCGACGGAGGCCGGGATGTCCTTGGGACCCTGGCAGGCGCCGGCCAGGAACACGCCGGCGGTGTTGGTCTCGACGGGCTTGAGTTTGGGATGGCTCTCCACGAAGAAACCGTACTGATCCGGAGCCACGCGCAGCTTTTCGCCCAGCTGCACCGCGCCCCTGGCCGATTCCGCACCCACGGCCAGAACGACCAGGTCGGCGGGAACCTCCACCTGCGTGCCGGCCAGGGTGTCCGCGCCGCGCACGATGAGCTTGTCGCCCTTGGGATAGATCATGGCCACGCGGCCGCGTACGTACTGCGCCCCGTACTCTTCCATGGCCCGGCGCACGAACTCGTCGTAGAGCTTGCCCGGCGAGCGGATGTCCATGTAGAAGACGTAGGACTGGGAATCGGGAATATGGTCCTTGGTCAGGATGGCCTGCTTGGCCGTGTACATGCAGCAGAAACCGGAACAGTAGGGCCTGTCCACGGACTTGTCGCGCGAACCCACGCACTGGATGAAGACCACGTTCTTGGGCTCCTTGCCGTCGGAGGGGCGCTTGACGTGCCCGCCGGTGGGGCCGGAAGCCGAAAGCATGCGCTCGTACTGCATGGAGGTGATCACGTCCGGGTAGCGGCCTTCGCCGTACTGCGGATACTTGTGCCAATCGAAAAGGTCGTAACCCGTGGCCACGACGATGGCGCCGACATCCACGTTGATGATCTCGTCCTGCTGCTCGAAGTCGATGCACTTGACCGGGCAGACCTTGGCGCACAGACCGCATTTGCCCTTGGTCAGCATCAGGCAGGACTCGGCGTTGATGGCCGCCTTCTTGGGAATGGCCTGCGGGAACGGGATGTTGATGGAGGGGGCGTTGCAGAGATTCTCGTTGAATTTGTCGGGCAGCTTGCGGCTGGGGCATTTCTCCACGCACAATCCGCAGCCCGTGCAGTCCTTCCAGTTCACGTAGGTCGCCTTCTTGCGGATGGTGATCTGGAAGTTGCCCACGTACCCGCCCACGGCTTCGATCTCGGAACAGGCGTAGAGGGTGATGTTCGGATGCTGGGCGATGTCGACCATCTTGGGGCCGAGCACGCAGGACGAGCAGTCCACGGTGGGAAAGGTCTTGTCCAGCTTGGCCATCTTGCCGCCAATGGTCTGCTCGCGCTCGACCATGATGACTTCCTGCCCGCCGTCGGCGCAGTCCAGGGCCGCCTGGATGCCAGCCACGCCGCCGCCGATGACCAGCACGCGCTTGACCGTCTCGAAACGCTTGGGAATGAGCGGCTTGTCGCGGCGCAGCTTTTCCACGGCCATGCGCACCAGCTCGGCGGCCTTGCCCGTGTTCAGGTCCTTGGTCTTGCCGATCCAGGAGACATGCTCGCGGATGTTGGCCATTTCGAACATGTAGCGGTTCAGGCCCGCGCGCTCCACGGTCCGGCGGAAAGTGGGCTCGTGCATGCGCGGGGTGCAGGAGGCCACGACCACGCCGTCGAGGTTCTTGTCCTTGATGGCCTGGATGATGGCTTCCTGACCGGGCTCGGAACAGGCATACATCGTGTCCGTGGAGAAGACCACGTCCGGGTAGGTCAGGGCCGTGGCCGCGACGGACGGACAGTCCACGGTTCCGGCAATATTGCTGCCGCAATGGCAGATAAAAACACCAATTCGCATCGCGTCCTCCCTACCTGGCCTGCGCCGGTTGTTTGATCTTGCCCAGGGCGAGTCTCGGATCGACGCAGAGCTTTTCAAAACCAAGCAACGCGCGGTCCAGTCCCAGAGCATAGCCAAGGAGCTGGGTGTAATAGAATACCGGAATCCTGAACTTCTCGTGCAGGGCGCGGTTGATCTGCCCCTGGCGCAGGTCCAGATTCATCTGGCACAAGGGACAGGCGGTGACAAAGGCGTCCGCGCCGACATCGCGCCCGGCGTCCAGAAGCTTGCCCGACAGCCGCGTCACGATATCATTGCGAGGTATGCCGTACGAAGCGCCGCAGCACTCCACCTTGAGCGGGAACGGCACGACCTCCGCCCCGAGGGCGGTCATCAGCTTGTCCATGGCCATGGGATTCTCGTGGTGGTCGAAGCGCATCAGCTCCGGGGGCCTGTTCATGATGCAGCCGTAATAACAGGCGATCTTGATTCCGGTCAGGGGTTTGACCACCTTGGATTTGATCAGCTCGGGGTCCACGTTTTCGGCCAGCACCTGCAAGACGGACTGGGCATCCACATGGCCGTTGCAGGGCACGTCGAGGAGCGCGTTGGCCTTGGCCCGAAATTCGGGGTCTTCCATCTTGTGGGCGGCGGTGCGCAGGTTGGTCAGGCAGCTGGGACAGGGCGTCGTCACCTTGTCCATGCCCATGACCTCGACCTGGGCCAGGTTGCGGGCGGACAGGGCCGCGGACAGGACATGGTTCACGGTGTGCGCGGGGGTGGACCCGCAGCAGCTCCAGTCCGGAATGTCCACCAGTTCCACGTCCAGGGCCTTGCAGACCGCGCGGGTGGAGTTGTCGTATTCCAGGGACGTGCCCTGGCCGGAACAGCCCGGATAATACGCGATTTTAAGCATTGTCGCCTCCTTTGCGGAACCGCTCGAAAATGCGGGCCACCTGTTCGCGCCCCTCGATCTGGTGCGGCTTGAACGGCAGCTTGCCGCGCATGAGAGCCTGCGGAGCCAGATCGACATCGGTGAATACGCGGCCGGAGCGCGTCATGTACGCGGCCATGAGCCCGAGCTCGTAGGCGCGTCCATGGCGCTCGACCGAGGCCAGAAACGAGTCGGCGAAAACCTTCACGGAACGCTCCGTGGCGTACCCGGCCTCCCGGGCCATGTGCCGACAAACGTCCATGACCAGCGCGACGTCGATCTTGTTCGGACAGCGCGTGGTGCAGGATTGACAGGAGCCGCACAGCCACAGGGACCTGCTTTTCAGCACTGCTTCCTTTTGTCCGGTCTGAATCAGTCGCATGATCTGACTGACCGAATAATCGTAGGCGAATGTATACGGGCATCCGGCCGTACAATTGCCGCACTGGTAGCAGTTCCTGATTTTCTGGTGGCTGCGGGCTTCGACCTCGGCGACAAACTCAAGGTCGGCAGTGGCAAGATCAAAGATTTGCATGGACATACCCAACTTGCGGTAAGGAACGGCGAACCGTCCGGTTGACATGAATCCCGTCCCGAAAAAACGCCACAGACACAATGAACCCTTTTGACACACCGACCGAACAGACGGGTGACCCAAATTGATACACGGTATCCACTCAAAGCGATTGTTTCCGGGACATGGGTTTTCTTTTAAGCAGATTTAGTGCCATAGTCCCCAGAGCCAGGCGTTGTCCAGCATCCAGGGGCCCCGACCAGTGGGCCGTGACGAGGAACGCAGCAGGAAGAGAGCAAAATTCCTCTTTAAAACCGAAATGTTAATAAATATATTACTATCGATTATCTATTTTGCCACCACCTCCGCCGCACTCGCATCAATGGCCGGTCCAGCCTGAAACCGGCCCCCCAAGCAGTCCGATCATATTGACCAGGTTCGGCTTCCCACATATTGCCTGCCGATTGCCGCAATCCCATTTGCCCCCGCTTTGACGAAACACCACACTTCTCCGAGGGCCGCCATGCGCTTCATCCACAACACCCATACCGACCCGGCCTTCAACCTCGCGACCGAGGAATGGCTGCTGCGCCATGCCGACACGGATATCTTCATGCTCTGGCGCAACGCTCCGGCCGTCATTGTCGGACGCAACCAGAACACCGCCTCGGAAATCGACACGGACTTCGTGCGCGAGCGCGGCATCACCGTCATCCGCCGACTGACCGGAGGCGGGGCCGTGTTTCATGATCTGGGCAACGTCAACTTTTCCTTCATCCAAATCGGCAGACAATCCAAGCAGCTGGATTTTCACCGCTTCACGGTTCCGATCATGGAAGCCTTGCGATCCATGGGCGTGAATTGCCAGTTCGAGGGCCGCAACGACCTGGTCATCGACGGCCAAAAATTCTCGGGCAATGCCCAACTCATCGAAAAGGATCGGGTGCTCCATCACGGCACGCTGCTCTTTTCGGCCCAGATGGCCGACCTGTCCGGAGCGCTCAAGATCAACCCCGTCAAATACGTGGACAAGGCGGTGAAAAGCGTCGCGAAGCGTGTCACCAACATCTCAAGCCACCTGCCCGCCCCCATGGACGTGGAAACCTTCATCACCCGCGTCATGGCCCATGTCTCAGGCAGCGCGGCGGATCTCCCGCCGGGGCTCTCGGCTGAAGAGGAGGCGGCCATAAACGCTCTTGTGGAATCGAAATACGGCACCTGGGAATGGAACTTCGGCAGCTCGCCCGACTATGGTTTCACCCGCGCCACGCGCACCCGGGGAGGAGTGGTGGAGATCCACCTGAAGGTCCGACACGGGCGCATCGAACAGGCCAGGATCTTCGGGGATTTTTTCAACGCCCGCCCGGTGGCGGAGTTGGAGAAACTGCTCGCGGGCTGCCGTCACGAACGCTTCGAACTGGAAGAACGCATGGATGGCGTACCCATCGGCGAGTTCATGCAAAACGTGGATCTGGAAACCTTCATGGACTGCCTGTTCTGATCGCCAAGGCCCCCGGAGCCGCGAAACGCATCACCCGGACGCCACCCTCGCTTTCGGAAACCATTGGCGCGCGGAATGCGCGTTTCTGTTCGCGGCAAAACTTGACTGAACAATCCCGAGCCTTCATGCTCACGGAGCAAATCCACCGCCACGAGGAATGAATGAACCACAACAAGCGCCGCTGGGAACGCGAACCCATAACCGTACCGTGCAAGATCAGCTACGAAGGCGATACCCGCAACTCCACCGAGGGCAGCATCATCAACCTGAGCCCCGGCGGCGTGATGCTTGCCACGCAACAGGGGTTCATCGCCAATGAACGCGTCGCCATCACTCTCGAAGACGAATACGACGCCCTGCTCTTCGAATTCGCCGAAATCCTGATCGGCACGGTGCGCTGGAGCCAGTCCACCACCGCCTCGGGACAGCCCGTCTATCACGTCGGAGTCGCCCTGGAGCACGCCCTGCCCCGCCGAATGTCGCTCACCGAACAATAACCACGCAGATTTCCTTGTGTTGTCCGCGCGCATCCTCTATAGGGCCGGAAAGTTGAACCTTTCGCAATGAAGCCCGCCCTGGCGCAAGGATACGAACATGGTCCACGAGACGCAGAAAAACAGGAAATGGAAACGCTACGGCTGCCTCCTTCCTTGCCGCGTGATCCCGCAAACCGAGACCGACATGCTCGTCTGCGCCCGGATCATCAACATCGGACGCGGCGGCCTGCTCATTGAAGCCGACTACGACTTCACTATCGGCGAGCGAGTCATCGTCGCGACCTCGGGCGCAGGCTTCGATCGTTTCGAAATCCTGGAAGAGATCCAGGGCACAGTCCGCTGGGGACAGGTGGACGAGAGTTCCCTGATGGGTCTGTATTACATCGGCGTCGAATTCGACGAACTCATCCCCCTCAAGCAGGCGGTCGCCGGCCACGCCTGACCCTTGTCCGTCACGAAGATCCTGCGGCGGCATCCAGGCGCCAACAAAAAAGGGACTCCGGTGGGAATCCCTTTTTTTGCGTCGACGTATTCCGCGACTCAGGCTTTCGGCTTTTTGGCCGTGGCCGCCCCCCTGCTGGCGAGCTTTTCGGCCTGCGCCACGCGCTTGAATCCGAAATCAAGAAGCTTGGCCGCCTCCCGCTGACGGACGGCGGAATTCTGGGCGCCCAGCAGCACGGCCACAAGCCGCGTCTTGCCGCGTTTGGCCGTGGCCGTGATGTTGTAGCCAGCCTCGCAGACAAAACCGGTCTTCAGGCCGTCCACGCCCTTGTAGGTGCGCAGCAGCGTGTTGGCGTTGCGGTGCGTCGCGCCATGATAGGTATGGCTGGTCATGGAGTGCACTTTCAGGGATTCCGGAAAAGTGCGCAGGTAGGCCATGGACAGCTTGGCGATGTCACGCGCGGTGGACAGCTGTCCGGAAGCGGGCAGGCCGTTGGGATTCTTGAAACGGCTGTTGGCCATGCCGATCTTCTTGGCCTTGGCGTTCATCTGCGCCACGAATTTGGACGCGTCGCCCTTGCCCAGATATTCGGCCACGGCCACGCAGGCGTTGTTGGCCGAAACCACGCTTATGCCCTTGATCAGTTCGTTCAGCGGCACCTTCTCGTTGCGCTTCAGGCGCATGCGGGAGCCGCCGGTCTTGATCGCCTTGTCGCTGACGGGAATGGGCGTGGTCGGAGAGAGCTTGCCCTGGGCCAACGCTTCGCGGACAAGAAAGAGGGTCAGAAGCTTGGTGATGGAAGCGGGAGCGATGGTCTTGTCCGCGTTGTGCTCGTAGTACACCTCGCCGGTGGACATATTGACGAGCAGGGCGGCCTTCACGTTCAGGTACAGATCCCGGGAGGTGGCTGGCTTCACGCCCGACTTGGCCGCCTTGGCCTCATTCTGAGCCTTCGCCGGTTGCGCTTTGGGGGCGGCCTGCTTGGCGGATTTCTTGAGCGGCACCGGCTCCGGGGTCTTTGCTTTTCGGGCCGGGTCCGATTTGGCGGCCTTGGGAGCGACCTCGGGGAGCGGTTTCACCGCCGGCTCGGCGATGTTGGGCCGGGAAGGTGTGGTCTCGAAGGCGGCCGGACTGCCTGCCGCCTTGGGCAGATTTTCAGGCTTGGGACCTACCGACGCCCGGTAAATGTACGACCCGGAAGACGCGAACGCGGAAAGACCGACCCCGGTCAAACCGCTGATCAGAACAAAAATCGCCAAAAAAAACAGGAATTTTTCAGCACATCTCTTCGTCATGGGCCTTGCCTTTACGGTTCAAGCACCTGGCGGTCAAGCGCGAAATGGGCGGGCAGACAAAAAATAATATCTTTATTTTCAGCGTATTAGAATTTCAGAACACGAATATCCCCTTTGAAGGAGAAGGAAATTCCCTGGCCGAATCGTCTTGACCATACATGCAACAGCACAGCATTTCAACCCACAACATAAGAATTCAAACGCAGACATGCGCATGATCACTTTTCAAAAAAAGGTGGAAACGCGGATGCGATCCACAGTTTGCTTGACGCACGCGCAAGAATTCCGAACGCGCACTGGACATGCATGACCATGAAGAACAGAAAATGATTCTGACATGCATGTCTGAAAATCCGCCGTGAATCACCGATGCATTTTCGGGATGGAAAAAGAAACGGCGACAGGTCTCCCTGCCGCCGACAGCTTTCACGGTCCAACGCCTCGACGTTATCCGCAACCACCGCCCATGCCCACGCACCCTGCCTTGTGGGCGCGAGTCCTGTAACGCATGATATTTCCGCCCTGATAGTGCTCGGCTGCAATATCGCTGATCAGCCCCGTGCATTCCAGCACGGAAATCCCGTGTTCACCCAGGACCTGCTTGGGCTGCTTCCCCGCCGCTTCGGTCAGGATCAGCGAACAGTCATGCAGAATTTCCGCCAGCCTGTGCCAGCGGTCGGGGCCGCAGCCCACTTCCGGGGCGGCCCGCTCCTCGATCATGCGCGCGCCCCTGCCCTGCGGCGCCCATATCTGAAAGCTCGGGGTCTCGCCCAGGTGCATGTTGACCAGCATGCCTTCACGCGTGGCCACGGCCACGTAAGGCCTGCCCCCCGCCGTGGACCCGCAGGCCAGATTGTTCAGGGTCGGGATCAGTTCGCTGGAGCGGTCCGAACACAAGAGGCCCACGGCGTCGGCCCGGCAGCGCTTGCAGTGGGTCATCTGCGGCACGAGTTCGCCGCCCTTGGCCCGCAGCTCGTGGATGAGCTCCTTGGTCGGTTCCTCCACCCCGGCAAAGGGTGTGTCCGCCGTCGGATGCAACGGGATGAGATTCTGGATGTCCGCACCAAGGCTGGCCGCGACCTTGGCCACCTCGATCAGATGATGGTCGTTCACGCCGGGGATGATGATGCTGTTCACCTTCACGGTGATGCCCTTGGCTTTCAAGAGGCGGATGGATTCGAGCTGGCGTTCGAGCAGTATCTTCGCCCCTTCCACGCCCCGGTAGACCACCTTGCCGACCCGCACCCAGGAATAGATCCTGGCCCCGATCTGGGGATCCACGGCGTTCATGGTCACGGTGACGTGGGTCACGCCCAGCTCGGCCAGACGGTCCACATGCTCGGGCAGGGCCAGCCCGTTGGAGGACAGGCAGTAGAGCATGTCCGGATACTTGGCGTTGATCCGCTCAATGGTTTCAAGGGTGCGCTTGGCCTCGGCCATGGGGTCGCCGGGTCCGGCGATGCCGACCACGGTGATGCGCGGCTCTTTTTTGAGGACCTCGTCCAGGTACTCCACCGCCCTGTCCGGAGGCAGGATGGCGCTGGTCACGCCGGGACGGGACTCGTTCACGCAGTCGTACTTGCGGTTGCAGTAGTTGCACTGGATATTGCAACCCGGTGCCACGGGCAGATGCACCCGCCCGCAGGAACCGGAGGAACTCTTATTGAAACAGGGATGCTGTGATCTATCTTTTGCTTCGGACATGGCTTTCTCCCTTGTATGTAGAAGCGGGGTGTGGCGGTTGTCCCGGCCAGGGACCGCCGAAACTCCTTCGCCGGCCTCGTAGAGTTGAATCGCCGCCTCTGACGGACACACATCGATGTTCTGGCGGCCCGCGACGATTCAACAAACGATGCCTGGCTCAGTCAGACAGTCGTCGGCCCCTGGCCGGGACAACCGCCACACCTCGCGCTCATTTCATATTTCTGTTGGCGCGTCCGAGACGCTGATGAAATCCGAAGATGGATTCACCCTGCGGGCACAAGCCCGCCTACAAATACCCATACCCAACCGGACACTCATCCTGGCTCCTCTCCAGAACGGCGTTGACCAGCATGTCGTAGAGAGCGAGCGCCCCTTCATAGCCGACATGGAGGATGCGCTGACCGCCGAAGCGGTCGTGGATGGGAAAACCGACCCGGATGAGCGGGATGTTCGCCGCGCGGGCCAGCTTGTAGCCCTTGCTGTGCCCGACCAGCAGGTCGGGGGCGAGCCCTGCGGCCTCTTCCTCGATGTCCTTGAAATCCGCGCCGCTTCTGATGACCGGCATGGTCACGCAGACATCGCCCAGGGCTTCGATCAGAGCCGCGCCAAAGCGGTCGCTCTGGGTGCCCGTGGCGACCAGGACGGGCTGGATGCCGATCTCGCCGAGGAAGGAGCACATGGCGATGACGAAATCTTCCTCGCCGTAGACCACGGCCCGCTTGCCGAAAATGTACTTGTGCCCGTCGACCATGGCGTCGAGCAGACGACCGCGATCAAAGGCGTCCTTTTCGGGCATGTCGCAGCCCGTAAGTTCGCTCAACGTATCCATGAACCTGTCCGTGGCCCGCAGGCCGATGGGAATCATGGTCTTTCGAGCCGGGACACCGAACTTGCGCTCCAGAACCCCGGAAGCCGATTCCGCCAGTCCCCCGGACATGCCGAACTCGATGCTTCCGGCCGCCCCGCCCATGGCCCGGATCTCGGCCACGGGGGTCCCGCCGTCGGGCAGGGAGTGGTAGTCGTCCCAGATCACGCCATCCATGGTCCGGGACAGGTCCGGGAGCATGGTGAAGCGCACGCCCGCCCTTTCGCCCAAAGTTCGCAGAAAGCGATAGTCAGCCGGAGAGAGGAAGCCGGGCAGCAGGTTTACCCCGCCGTGATCCGAGGCCTTGTCCTTGACCACCTGATCGGCCAGGGAGCGCACGGCCGCGTGCCAGCCTTCCATGTGCGTGCCCGAGTAACTGGGCGTGGCGACATGAACCAGCTCAGGGAGCGGCAGATCGGAAAATTCCTCACGAAATTCATAGAGGTAGCGGCCGACATCATCGCCGATGGTCTCGGTCAGGCAGGTCGTGGCCACGCCGACCAGGTCCACGTCGTACTTGCGCATGACGTTCAGGATGCCTTTCTTGAGGTTCGGCCCGCCGCCGTAGACCGCGCTCTTCTCGCCGAGGGCCGAGGAGGCGATGTCCACGGGCTCGCGGAAGTGGCTGATGATGTAGCGGCGCATGTAGGTCGCGCAGCCCTGGGAGCCGTGCAGGAAGGGGACGGCGTTCTCGATGCCCTTGAAGACCAGGGCCGCGCCCATGGGCGTGCACATCTTGCAGGCGTTGGTGGTGGATACGTAGTTCTCAGCCATTGACGGCCTCCTTGGCGGCGCAGGCCGCGCGGGCGGGGGAACGCCGGGGCATGAACCTCCAGACCGGGCTCATGACCGAGGCGTGGATCTCCCTGGCGAAATTGTACATGCCGACGA
>JAEWKZ010000101.1 GCA_023393525.1 Pseudomonadota bacterium
ACCCCTACACCGCCGGGCACAACGAGCGCGTGGCGCGCATCGCCATGGCCCTGGGGCAGTCCATGGGCCTGCCCCAGAAGCGCATCGAAACGCTGCGCGTAGCCGGAAACCTCCACGACATCGGCAAGATCAGCGTCCCGGAAGAAATTCTGAACAAGCCGGGCAGGCTCACGCCGGAAGAGTTCGAACAGGTCAAGATCCATCCGGAAACAGGGTTCGAGATCCTCAAGGACATCCCTTTCCACGGTCCGGTGGCGGAAATCGTGCTCCAGCACCATGAACGCTACGACGGCACGGGATATCCGCGCGGGCTCAAACGCGACGAAGCCATGCTTGAAGCGCGCATCCTCGCCGTGGCGGACATCTACGAAGCGCTCACCTCCGACCGCCCCTACCGGCAAGCCATCCCCCACGAGCAGGCCATGGACCACATCATCCGTGAAGCCGGGAAGCAGCTCTGTCCCTTGTGCGCATGCGCCTTCATCGCCGCCAACAATTCCGGAGGGCTCGTCACCATTGCTCCTAAAGAACGCTTTGGAACAACACTTAACCGCAAGAAAAAATTCAACGAAAGATACGAAGACGTTCAATCAATGCATCATGCTCAGCATAACCCAATCGCATAATCGACGCGCGAAGCGCAAATACAAAGCTCGTATATATATTGAATTAATTTTGTACGTATAGAATTCACACAATGCGGAGAGAAGAACTATGGCTACAATAACAATTCGAACCAAGCTGATTGGCGGAATGCTGCTCCTCGTGAGCCTGAGCGACGAGAAAATTTCCAGGCTCGCCGAAGATCTGAACGCCCTTATGGGACAATTCAAGGTCTAGGCGACAGGACGAAACACGGCATCTCCCGAGCGACGCGGGAGCGCGACGCAAACCGGACAGAGGCGATAACGGCGAGACGCGGCCATGACGGCTTCCATCGCTCACCTTTCACAGGCAACACCCAAAGATAAAACCCTAAAAGGAGTGTACTTCCATGCAATGGTTCATCAACATGCGCATCATGAACAAGCTTTTACTTTCATTCGGCATCATTTTGTCCATCACGGCAGGACTTGGCTGGTTCGCGAGCGGCCAGATGTCCCAGGTCAACGACAAATCCACGGAAATCAGCGGCAACTGGCTGCCCAGCGTCCAGGCTTGTGGAAATCTCAATAGTCTCATCCTTGAAGTCCGCAACGCGGAATATGGACACGCCATTTCCGAAAATGAAAAAAATATGATCGAGTACGAGAAGCGTATCGAACAATACATACTCGATATAGAAAATGTCAGAAGCGAGTATGAAAAACTTCCCAGCCTGGAAGAAGAGGCGCGCCTTTACCAAGAATACAAGCGTCACTGGGATCTTTACATAAAGGAAAATGCCGCGATCATTGCCTTGTCCCGCGCCAACAAGACCCAAGAAGCGGTCGAAGCCATGCGCGGCGCCTCTCGCACCGAATACTACGCAGCCAAGGACGCTCTGGAAAAAATGATCCAGATCAATAAAAGCGCCTCCGACGCCGCCAGCGCCGAAGGGAACGCGATATACGCCCATGCCCGCACATCCATCATTGTTGCCAACGTCGTCGCCATTCTCGTTGGCTTCCTCATCGCCTTTCTCGTCGCCCGCATCATAACCCGCCAGCTGGGCACGGAGCCAGGGGTCATCGCCTCCGTGGCGGAACGGGTCGCCAGTGGAGACCTGACCATCTCCTTCAACGACACCACGCGTCATATCGGCGTCTATGCGGACATCAAGCGCATGTGCGAACGCCTGCGCGACATCGTGGCCGAGGTGCAGGGCGCATCCGAAAACGTGGCCTCGGGTTCCGAGGAAATGAGCGCCTCCGCCGAGCAGCTTTCCCAGGGCTCCACAGAGCAGGCCGCGTCCGTCGAGGAAGTGTCCTCCAGCATGGAGCAGATGGCCGCCAATATCCGGCAAAACGCCGACAATGCAGGGCAAACCGAAAAGATCGCCCTCAAGGCCGCCCAGGACGCCGACGCGAGCGGCAGGACGGTGGTCCAGGCCGTGGACGCCATGAAGAAGATCGCCGAAAAAATCTCCATCGTCGAAGAAATTGCCCGCCAGACCAACCTCCTGGCCTTGAACGCGGCCATCGAAGCCGCGCGCGCCGGTGAACACGGCAAGGGCTTCGCAGTGGTCGCGGCCGAAGTCAGAAAGCTGGCCGAGCGCAGCGGCACGGCCGCGGCCGAGATCAGCGGCACGGCCGCGGCCGAGATCAGCGACCTGTCCTCCTCCACGGTGAGCGTGGCCGATCAGGCCGGGCAGATGCTGGTCAAACTGGTTCCGGACATCCAGCGCACGGCCGAACTGGTGCAGGAGATCTCCGCCGCGTCCAACGAGCAGAACGCCGGAGCCGAGCAGATCAACAAGGCCCTGCAACAGCTCGACCAGGTCATCCAGCAGAACGCCTCGGCCTCCGAGGAAATGGCCTCCACCTCCGAGGAGCTGTCCAGCCAGGCCGAACAGCTGCAGAGCACCATCGCGTTCTTCCGTCTCGGCGTCGATACCGGCAAGGCCGTCCGTCAAGCGGCTCGCCAGACCCGGCCCATCCCTGCCCGCAAAGCCCCCAAGGCCCTGATTTCCAAGGCACCGGCCAGCGGCCTGGCCCTGGACATGGGACGCGACGATGAAGACGACGAATTCGAACGCTTCTAACCAGAGGACGAGGTAAGCAATGAACGACAACGCTATCCTGCAATACCTGACCTTCGCCCTGGGCGATGAGGTTTTCGCCCTGGAGACCGGTTTCGTGCGCGAAGTCATCGAACTCGTGCCCGTGACCCGCATCCCCAAGACCCCGCCATTCTTGCGCGGCGTCATCAACCTGCGCGGCCACGCCGTGCCCGTGGTCGATCTGCGCATCAAGTTCGGCATGCCCTCGACCCAGGACACGGTAAGCACCTGCATCATCATCGTGGACGTGGAGATCGAAGGCGAACAGTGCCACATGGGCGCCATCGTCGACTCCGTGCTCGAAGTCTTCGAGATGGCAAACGACCAGATCACGCCCCCGCCGCGCATGGGCACGGCCATCCGCGCCGACTTCATCCGGGGCATGGGCAAACAGAACGAGGAATTCATCATGATCCTCGACATCGGCAAGGTGTTCTCGTCCGAGGAGCTGTCCTTGCTGGGAGCCGCCCAATCCGGCGAAGCGGAAGATTGATACGGGCACCCTCGTGGCGCCCCACCCCGCGACAGCGCGACCATTCGCAAAGGCTTTCATCCAACCGGGCTGCGGCACGGCTGGATGAAAGCCCGCGCAAGCCAGGAGACATTCCATGTTTTCATGTACCGTCAACGGCGGCCCGGATCATCCGGTCGCCACACTCTCCGGCAGTCTGACCCTGGAGCATTCCAGCCAGATTCACGCCGAACTGCTGAGCCTCCTGTCCCAGGCCGAGGTCATGACCATTGATCTGGGGGAATCGGAGACATCTGACCTGTCCTTTATGCAGATACTGTTCGCCCTGCTCAAGGACCACGACAAGAAAATTCGTTTCGCGAACCTGCCGGAGCACCTGCTTGGCAACGCGGCCAGGCTTGGCGCAGGGGAGTTCATGACAAAACTCTCAAACCCCATGGAGCATGACACATGCGCACGACCATAATGACGGTCGACGTTTCGACCAGCATCCGCCAGCACGACCAACTCCTGGCCGTGGCCAGGAAACTGTTGCGATAACACCCAGAACCGGAGCCGGAAATGTTCAGAGAAGAAATGCACCGCCAGGCATTCAAGGAAGAAGCCCTGGAATTGTTGGGCGAACTGGAAATCTCGCTCTTGGAGCTGGAGAGGGACCCGGCCAACGACGAGGTCGTCAACCGGGTCTTCCGGGCCATGCACACCATCAAGGGGTCCGGCGCCATGTTCGGCTTCGAGGACATCGCCTCCTTCACCCACGAGGTGGAGACAATCTTCGACCTGGCCCGCACGGGCCGGATTGAAGTGACCAGGGAACTCTTGAGCCTGACGCTTTTGGCCAGGGACCACATCCTGGCCATGGTCGAAGGAAAAGATTCGGACACGCGGGCCGAAGAGGTCATCAGGGGACTCAAGGCGCTCAATCCGGGGCAGACGTCTTCCGAAGCCGCGCCCGCGCGCGAACCGCTCTCGTGCGCCCTGAACCCGGACCTGTGCACCTGGCGCATCCGCTTCGCACCTCCCAAGAACGTGTTCATGAGCGGGACCAATCCGGCCTCTTTGCTGGAAGAGCTGTGCGAGATGGGCGAGCATCACGTCATCATGCACGTCAAGGACATCCCG
>JAEWKZ010000105.1 GCA_023393525.1 Pseudomonadota bacterium
ATGGGATACTTACAGCCCTGTAAACCGTCTTTCAGATTATGAACCGCTGAAACAAAGACAAGTTTTACGCAGCACGGTTTCTGCCAATTGGGAAGTAATCAAAGGACTTACTTATCACACGGATTTAAGCCTGAACCGTTCCTGGAGTACAAACAAAACATGGAGCGGAGCTATTTACAAAAATTATATAGATGAAGCTACCGGTGAAAAAACATTTGCAGGTGATGCTGACTATCAGAAATCCGATAGTTGGGGGATGCGCTGGACAAATACATTGAGTTATGATAAGACTTTTGCAAAGGTACATAGGCTGAACCTCATGGCTGGTCATGAAGTGACAAATTCCGGTGGAAGCAACATCAGAATACAAGCTAACCACTTCCCTGTGAACTTTACCAAAGAAAATGCTTTTGCAATGATCAATCAATATGATAAGGTGGAAGGCAGCACTACTTCATTCTCTTCCGGAACAAATACTCCGGGACGTATTCTTTCATTCTTCGGAAGAGCTAACTATAACTTTATGGAACGTTATTTGCTTACTTTCACTTTCCGTGCCGACGGTTCGTCCAAGTTTTCCCCCAGTCATCGTTGGGGATATTTTCCGGCTGCTGCTTTCGCCTGGAGAATTTCTGAAGAATCTTTCATGAAGAACATAGCTTGGCTGAACAGCCTGAAGTTCCGTGCTTCTTACGGACAGGTGGGTAATGATGGTATCAGTGCTAACCTGTGGTCTCAGACTTGGGCTTCTGAGACGGATAAGAGATGGCAATATGCCTTAGGCAACAAGCTTAATTCTGCATACGACCTGACTTCCGAACAAATGGCAAATACGGACTTGAAATGGGAAACAACCATTACGCGCAATATCGGTTTGGATTTTACAGTATTAGATAGTCGCTTGTGGGGTACCGTAGACCTTTATTGGAATACAACTAAGGACTTGTTGATGCTGACTCCGCTTCCCGGTATCACCGGTTTTACTTCTACATACGATAATGTAGGTCAGACCAGCAACAAGGGATTGGAATTATCACTTTCCGGTGTAATATTTAAGAATAGGGACTGGAATATTACAGCAAGCGCCAATATCAATTTCAATAAGAACAATGTGGATAAGTTGGCTCCGGGTATTACGGGATTGTATGGAACGCAATGGATACAAAGCAATAAGCCGAATGACGATTATATTCTACAGAAAGGAAGTCCGGTAGGAATGGTTAGAGGTTTGGTTTATGATGGATTCTATACTCCGGATGATTTTACTTATGAAAATGGTTGCTATACCTTAAAACCGGGCATTCCGGATCTCAGCAGTGCTATTGTTCCGGCATTTCATGGCATTGGTGATAACGAGCGTCCTAGTGGTCAGATTGCTTATCCCGGTATGGCAAAGTTTAAGAATCTGGACGGCAATAACATTATTGATACAGATGACTATACCATTATTGGCGATATGAATCCTGTTCACACAGGTGGTTTTAATGTTAACGCAACATACAAGAACTTTGATCTCGGGCTATACTTTAACTGGAGCTATGGCAATGAGATTTATAATGCCAACAAGCTGGCATCACTTTATGGCTATAAAGAAACCGGAGTATATGAGAATAAACTTGCCATCTTGAATAATGCATATAAAATATATGATGTGGTTGACGGACAACTGGTGCGTTTCAATACTCCGGAAGACCTGAACAGAATCAATAAAGACGCTTCTTTGCCGTTATCCTACAATGAAACAGGTATTGTTTCAACCTTAGGCATTGAAGACGGCTCATATCTTCGTCTCAATACTTTAACCTTAGGTTACACTTTGCCCCAGAAACTGTTGAAAAGGATCGGAGTTGAAAATCTCCGTGTTTATGGCAGTGTTTATAATTTACTTACTATTACGGGGTATTCAGGTCTCGACCCTGAAGTGAATGCTAATTCGGCATTGAACAAAGCTGTTTATCCTACTACCGGATTGGACTGGGGGACATATCCTCGTGCACGTTCCTTTGTGTTTGGTGTAAATCTTAAGTTCTAATCAACAAAAACATTTAATAATGAAAAGAATAATAAAATCCATAGTTGTTTTTGCGTTGTGCGTATCATTTGCTCAATGCGATGATTATTTAAATGTATCGTCTCCATCCAATACGGATGACGAGTTTGTGACATCTACTCCGGCAGAAGCGTTTAAGACCCTATCCTGGGCCTATGCTGAATACTGTTATAATGCAGCTTCCGGTGGTAACTATAATTGGTGCGATCCTGTAGGCTCTGATGCGGAATTATATCCGGAGTACAACTCAACCAATAATGTCAATGCTATGCTTCTTCCTGAAAGCGAGACAGTAGGCGCTAAACAGACGCAGTTCAATTCTCTTTATAACGTTATTGCCCGTTCGGCCAGAGTGGCTGCCATAATTGCAGGAAAGGATGAATACAAAGCTGATAAAGAGGCCGGAAGAGTTTCAGACTGGACGCAATTGTATGGAGAGGCGATGACACTGAGAGCTTTCTGTTATTTTGAATTGGTGAAGCATTTCGGTGATGTTCCCTATGGTATTGAGAATTCTGTGGTTTCAGATTACGCATTGACTTCCCGTTTTGATATTTACGATAACATTATTGCTTCTTTAAAAGAAGTGGAACCTTTGATGCGTGAATTAGGCGATGGTATCACTGCGGAACGTATGACCAGAACATTTGCCAATGCATTGATTGGCGAAGCGGCTCTTTATGCCGGAGGTTATCAGACAATACGTACGGATGTACCGGGACTTTATGGCAACGTTACATTTATTACAAAAGGTATTGAGGCCAACGGCTGTGTGTATGCTCGCCGTACCGACTATCTGGAGTATTATAAGATAGCGGAAACTTATTTCACTGCGGCTCTCACCACCCATGTGGGAAAAGCAAAATTGATTACGACAGACGATAGGGCAGAAGCTGATAACCCGTTCCAGCTTCATTTCCAGTATATTCATAATTTAGAGGTAAGTCCGGAATCTCTGCTTGAGATTGCCAACCTGCAAACCAATCAAAGTGAGCATCCTTATAGCCAGGGACGTCCTTCGAATGGTGGAGGTTCTAATGCCGCTCCGTGCAAGGTGTTCGGTGCTATTCGTATCATTCCCACATTCTACTATACCGGATATGCTGATGACGACAAACGGAGAGATGTCAGTATGACTGTAACGGGAAGTAGCGGAGATGGTAATGAATCACTTCTTTCTTTTACTCCCGGTTCCAAGTTAAGTGGTGGTATTTCTATCAATAAATGGGATGATAACCGCATGAATCTACCGTACGTGACTTCACAAAGAAATTCGGGGATGAATTATGTTACGTTGAGAATGGCAGATGCTATGTTAATGTTGGCGGAAGTGAAGGCGGAATTGGGGACTGACAATGCAGGAGCTATTGGATTGGTTAATCAAATTCGTAAGAGGGCTTTTGGCGATGACAACCACAGCCTTAGCGGAATTTCGGGTGAAGAATTGAAAGATGCCATTTGGGCGGAACGAAAATTGGAATTGTTGGGTGAAGGAGACATTCGCTGGGATATGATCCGCTCCGGTAAATTTGCCGAAAGGGCACTTGCGGTTCGTGCAGAAATGAAAGAAATGATTGCAGGACTTGAGGCTGACGGCTATTATACATTTAGCAATGGAAAAACTATTTCCAACTATGTTTGGATTAAGTCAGTGAAAAAAGAGAATCCATTGACTTTTGCTGCCGACCCGACAGATCCGGCTTTGTATCCGGGGTGGAGAGGTCAGTATGATTACACAAAAATCGATGCAGTCAAAGGTAAGGTTAAGGGGGATAAGCATAATCTGGCTATTGAAGGATTGTTCGAATATATAGATCCTAATGGGACAGTAGCTAAAACCTTGGAGGATGATGGATATGTCAGAACGGATTGGGGTATTACTATTGTAGAAAATAAGAATACGATTTATGATAGAAATATCTTGTCCGGTATAGGCAGTGCGGATGCTGCTCCCAGATATTATCATCCTATTCCGTTTGAAACAATCAATCAATCGAAAGGTAAGGTTACAAATGGTTATGGATTGCCACAACAATAAGTCGGTATTTATTTGAAATAACATTTGGGAAAACTGCAAGATTTCATTTTCTTTGAATTAAAAATCTTGCAGTTTTTATTGTATTACTTTCTCTAATTCTCTTTAATAATAATGATGAAAGGAAAACTTTTTTATTTACTGCCTTTCCTTGCTTTGACAGGTTGCGGAGAGCCATCCTACAAGGATGCTTCTTTATCTCCTGAAAGGCGGGCGGAACTTCTGGTGAAGGAACTTACG
>JAEWKZ010000135.1 GCA_023393525.1 Pseudomonadota bacterium
GGGCGGCCCCTTTTCGGATTGACCCGGACGCGACCTTGGGTCACTAGTCCGACTTTTACCACCGCACGGGAGAACGCATGAGCACAACCTACGCAATCGTCGGGGCCGGACTGGCCGGATGCGAAGCCGCCTGGCAACTGGCCCAGGCCGGACAAAACGTCGTCCTCTATGAAATGAAGCCGAAACGCTTCTCCCCGGCGCACCAGAGCGAGGACCTGGCCGAACTGGTCTGCTCCAACTCCTTTCGCTCGGCGGAGCTTGAAACCGGCATCGGCCTCTTGAAGCTCGAAATGGCGGAACTGGGCAGCCTGGTCATGGAGGTGGCGAAAACCGTGGAAGTGCCCGCCGGCAAGGCACTGGCCGTGGACCGCGAACTTTTCTCGCGCGAGATGACCAGGCGCATCCAGGAGCACCCGCGCATCACCCTGGCGCGAAGCGAAGTCACGAGCCTGGCGGAACTGGACGACAAGGGCTACGCCGCCGTGATTGTCGCCGCCGGCCCCCTGGCCAGCGACGCACTGTCCTCGGATCTCTCGCGCATCGTCGGCCAGGACAGCCTGGCCTTTTACGACGCCATCGCCCCCATCGTGCTCACCGAGTCAGTGGACATGGACGTGGCCTTCTGGGCCTCGCGCTACGCCCCGGAAGAAAAGGACTACCTGAACTGCCCCATGAACGAGGAGGAATACCTGGCCTTCGTGCGCGCGCTGGTGGCCGGGGAGAAAGTTGAGCCCAGGGAGTTCGAGAAGGAAATCCATTTCGAAGGCTGCCTGCCCATCGAGGTCATGGCCGAACGCGGAGAAATGACCCTGGCCTTCGGCCCCCTGAAACCCGTGGGCCTCGTCGATCCGCGCACCGGCGAGCAGCCCTTCGCCGTGGTGCAGCTGCGGGCCGAAAACCGCGAAAAGACGGCCATGAACATGGTCGGATTCCAGACCAAGCTCAAATACGGCGAACAGAAACGCATCTTCGCCGCCATCCCCGGCCTCGGCCACGCCGAATTCCTGCGCATGGGCAGCATCCACCGCAACACCTACGTCCTGGCCCCGGAAGTCCTGACCCCGACCCTCGAACTCAAGGAACGTCCGGGAACCTATTTGGCCGGGCAGATCAGCGGCGTCGAAGGGTACCTGGAATCCGCCGCCACCGGCCTCTGGCTGGGTCTTCACCTGGCCGGACGGCGCGGGTTGCCGCCGCGGGAAACAGCCCTGGGCGCGCTGCTCTCGCACCTGCACACCCCGGCCAAACACTTCCAGCCCTCCAACGTCCACTTCGGCCTCATGCCCGCCCTGAACATGAAAGCGCCCAAAAAGAAGCGCAAGGCGCTCTATGCGCAGCGGGCGCGGGAAGTCTGGAAAAGATGGATCGGCGGGGAATAGGGGAGAGGAGGAATGCCTCCGGCGGGCAGGGGACGCGTCCCCTGCGCCCCCGTGCAGGAATGCGGATACCCATGCCGTAGGGGCGAAAAATTTTCGCCCCTACCCCGGAACAGACAGACCCAATAATTGGCACAGCTCCACGTGCACGCCCCGGTTCGGCGCGGCCATGACCGCGTTCTGGGCCTCCCACCAGTAGATGGACAGCCCCAGACGGCGCGAGCGCGTGATCAGATCGACCAGGGCGTGGGCCTGTTCCGGCAGGAAGAGGGCCATCTTTGTGCCGCGCTCCTCGACCAGGCGTTCCAGGAGCTTGCGCACCCCCGGATTGGCCGCGAACCACCCGGTCAGAAAATCCTGGATGCCCGCCGGCAGCTCCTGGCCTTCGAACAGCCAGTTCCAGGCCAGCCCGGGAATCTGGAGGGCCAGAAGCTCCTGGGCCTGGCCCTGACCCTCGCTGAAATCGGACAACAGCGGCCCCATGTCGCGGGCCAGCAGACAGGAAACCCGCAGCAGTTCCCGCTCGTGCTCCACCGCCAGGCGGTAGGCCGCCTCGGCCTTGTGCCTGGAACGGGGTGAAAACTCCTCCGGCCCGTCGAGAGGCGTGGTTTCCTGCTCCAGGGTCTGGGTCCAAAAACACGTAAGCGAGCTGCCGCGCGCATCTGTCGCGAGTTCGAGCCGCACGCCCGGCCAGGCCATCTCCTGCCGGTCCTCCGCCGCCGAAAAACGGCGCGGATAGACGGCAAGCTCGTGCGCGGACGGTCGCCGGGGCGTGACCAGCCGCTCCCACAACGCCGCCCCGTCCCAATCGTCGCGCATGTTGGACTGCGCCTCGGCCAGCACGCGCACGAACCCGGCCTCCACATCGGGTCCGCCCGTGGCGGTGAGCAGATCCAGGGCGCGACGGGCCGAGGTCAGGCCGTTCAAGGGCTCGATGCGGGCGATGTCGTCGAAAAACCAGGCGCAGCTCGAAAAACTGGCCAGGGCCATGCGCTGCATGAGCAGCAGGCGGCAGGCGTCGATGCGCTGCGCGGAGTCAAGTCCGGGCAGGCAGTGCCGGTCCAGAAAATCGGCCAGGCCTTCGCCACCGGCCAGGACCAGCCCGTATTCGCGCAGCGCGGCCCCGCTGTCGCGGAACAGGCCGCCCCCTTTCTTGGAATACTGCTCGTCCACATAGTATTTCAGATAGTTGAGACACCGCCGCAGCGGTCTGCGCCAGTCCTGAATCCAGTCCGGATGCCCGCCGTCGGAACAGCCGCAGTGGGTTTTCCAGCGTTCCACCCCGTGCGCGCAGCTCCAGGAGGTGTTCTCGTGGATGAGCACCTCGTCCGTGGCCGGATGATCGGCAAGATAGGCGGCGTAATTGGTCAGGGCGACATCGTCGCGCCCCTCCCGGGCCTGCTGGACGACATACGCCAGCGCCATTTCGCCGAACATGAAATGATGCCCGTAGGATTCGCCGTCCGTGGCGATGCTGCGCAGGCCATGGGCCAGCGAGCCGGTCAGCCGGCTCCAGAAGTTTTCGCCGCTGCCGAGCAGCCGCTCGAAAGCCACGGCCCGGGACACGGGCCCGTCATAAAAAAACACGCTTATGGACTTGCCTTGAGGGAGCTTGACCAGATAGGGCCGCGTGGTGTCGAGGCTGTCTTCGTTCACGGAATGCAATGCCCCGTCCCTGTCTCGCACGGCCTGCGCCTGCCTCGGAGCGAGAATGGTGAAACGGATGCCCGCCTTCGCCAGCGCCTCAAGGGTCGGCAGATCCACGGCCGTCTCGGCCAGCCACATGCCTTCGGGGTCGCGGCCGAAACGGGTCCGGAAATCCTGGACAGCCCAGGCCACTTCCAGGTCCTTGTCCAATTCCGTGGCCAGGGGCATGATGGCGTGATGGTACACCTGAGCCAGGGCGTTGCCGTGGCCCAGGCGTTCCAGGCTCCGCCTGTCGCCGTCCAGGATGCGCGCGTAGGTTTCCGGAGCGTGGAGTTCCATCCAGCGCAGCAGGGTGGGCCCGAAATTGAAGCTCATCCAGGCGTAGCAGTTGACCAGCTCGCCGATCATGCCCGTGCCGTCCAGCCGCCGCGCCCAACCCAGGGGAGCATAGCACTCCCTGGTGATGCGCGTGTTCCAATCGTGCTCGGGGGCGGCGCTGCCCTCGGGCAGCACGTCTTCGAGCCAGGGATCGAAACGGGGCGGCTGGTAGAAATGGCCGTGTATGCAAAGCGCTTTGGACATAAAAACTCCAGAAGTTTGATTGATACAGCTACCTTTAAACAAAACCAAGATGCCGTCAAAGCGCAAAGACGAGGACGGCAGGGGAGGATGCCTTGGGATTCATGTCAGCCAGCGTGGGCTTCACCCGTTACCGCATCGTGGAGGAAGACATCCCCTCGAGCCTGTGGCACGAAGTGGAAGACCGCCTCAAACGCAACGCCTTTCGTGATATCGACGCCAGCGCCGAGGAACGCAGCTTCGGCTGGGTCTCCTTCGACAACATGCTCGATCCGGATTTCGCCTTGTGCCCGCCTGAAAAAGGGCCCTATCTGACCTTCACCCTGCGCCTGGACACGCGCCGCGTGCCGCCCGCGGTCATGAAAAAACATTTCGCCGTGGCCGTGAACGAGGCCATGCGAGCCATGCGCGACCAGGGCAAGAAATTCCTGACCAAGGAACAGAAAACCGAGATCCGCGAACAGGTCGAACTGCGCCTGCGCGCCCGCACCCTGCCCATCCCGGCCTGCTTCGACGTGATCTGGGACACGAACCGGCAGGCCGTGTGGATCGCGTCCACCCAGTCCAAGCTGACCGAACTCTTCGAGGAGCTGTTCACGCACACTTTCGGCCTGCACCTGGAGCCGCTGACTCCGTACTTTCAGGCCCTGAACATCCTCGGCCCCGAGCGCAAGGCCGAGCTTGACGATTTTGAACCGACCGTTTTCGCCCTGGGAGGTGCATGATGGATCTGGAACACGCTGAATCGGTCGGCCTCCTGCTGGGCCAGGAATTTCTGACCTGGCTGTGGTTCGCCAGCGAAACAAGCAACGGGCTTTTCCGGACAAAGGAAGGCGAGGCGTTCTCGGTGACCGTGGAGCAGAAGGTCTCGGTTCAGGGCGGCGAAGGAGAGGCCAGGGAAACCGCCGTGTGCAGCGGCCCCATGGCCGAACTGCGCGAAGCGCGCATGGGCCTGCGCACGGGCAAGAAGGTCAACAAGGTCAAGGTCCGCGTGGAAAGGGACGAGGTCGCCTGGCAGGTGCTCCTGGACGCCGCCACCTTCACCCTGCAGGGCCTCAAGACGCCCAAGGTGGAAATGAAGCTGGAAGAGGGCGAGGATCCGGACAGCCGCATTCTGGAAAAAATCTATCTGCTGGAAAAATGCATTGGTTTTCTGGACATCGTCTACGCGCGCTTCCTGGACCTGCGCTTCGGACCGCAGTGGCCCGAAGAAACGGCCAGACTGCGCAAATGGCTGGAAAACTGACCCGCAAAGCCCATCCAGTCCATACCGTACATAAACCCGCCCCGGGACACACAGGTGTCCCGGGGCGGTAAACGTCACAGGGCCAACTCAGTACAGGTAGCTTTGCAGGGCCTGGTAGCTGGCCAGGTCCGTGTCGTCGAAGCTGGCGCCGACCTGATAGCTGTCTGCGGTCTGGAAAACCCGCTTGCCCCGGCACTGGATGGTTATGGGGCGCTCTTCCTGCGGCAGGGCGAAAACAACGTCGAAACAGCCCAGTTCCTTGTCGGCCAGCTCGCTGCTGGTTCCGTTCTTGGGCACCACGAGGTTGATGCCGCCCAAAGACAGGTTCGTTATCTTGCTGGCGTGAAAATATTTCTGCGACCCGTTCTGGCCGCTGATGATGGCCGGAATGGCCTTGTGCTGACGAGGAAACCTGCGCCGGTCCTCCAGCAGGCTGTCCTGCCCGGCCTGCGACTGCAGAAAATCCTGCAAAACGGCATCGATAAAGCCCGACAACGTGACTTTATTTTTCTTGGCGAATTTTTTCAAAGTCTTGCTGAATTCTTCCGTGGTTCGAAAACTGATCATCGTGTCTTTGGACATGCGTACTCCCTCTTCATAGGCAATCCTTCGGGACAAGTGTAAGACAGTATGACAGAACCGTGCCGCTGACAGCAATAAATTTTAATTTCAAGATATTATGTAACAAAGGCCAAACACCCGACTCTCGCGGATCCAAAAGTCTCGTCTGTTTTTTTCGGATTTTTCGCGATTCTGTCAACAACTGTCTGACATTTGTCCGATTTTGATGGATGGCCGGGAGGATTCCAGACTGTTGCCAGCTTTCGGGGTATTGGCTATGTGCCATGTGCTTGGAACTCTCGCCACGAATGGGCATCGTGCCCTAAGCTCTCCTTGCAGCAACACATTACGGAGGACGGATGATGCGAAAATGTTTGCCCTTGTTCCTGTTGGCCCTGCTGGCCATGGGATCGACCTGCTTCGCCGAAGACATGAAAGTCGGTTTTGTCTATGTATCCCCGGTGGGCGACGCCGGATATTCCTATGCCCACGACCAGGGTCGTCTGGCGGTGGAGGCCATGGACGGCGTGACCACCTCGTTTGTCGAGTCCGTGGCCGAAGGCCAGGATTCCGAACGCGTCATCATGAACATGGCCCGCAAGGGATACGACGTCATCTTCGCCACCAGCTACGGCTACATGGACCCCATGCTGAAAGTGGCCAAGGATTTTCCCAAGGTCAAGTTCCTGCACTGCTCCGGCTACAAGAACGCTGAGAACATGGCCAATTATTTCGGCCGCATCTACCAGGCCCGCTATCTTACCGGCATGGTCGCCGGCGCCATGACCAAGTCCAACGTGCTCGGTTACGTGGCCGCCTTCCCCATCCCCGAGGTCATCCGCGGCATCAACGCCTTCACCCTGGGCGCGCAGGCCGTGAACCCCGACGTGCAGGTCCGCGTGGTCTGGACCAAGACCTGGTACGACCCGGCCACGGAGAAGGAAGCCGCCAAGTCCCTCCTGGACGTGGGCTGCGACGTCATCGCCCAGCACCAGGATTCCCCCGGCCCGCAGGAAGCGGCGCAGGAACGCGGCGTCTACTCCGTGGGCTACAACACCGACATGGCCGCTTTCGCGCCCAAGTCGCACCTGACCTCCGCCATCTGGAACTGGGGCCCGTTCTACACGGAAATGGTCCAGCAGATCAAAGACGGCACCTGGAAGAGCGACTTCTACTGGCACGGCCTGGACAAGGGCATCGTCGACATCTCTCCCTTCGGCGAAATGGTGCCGGCCGAAGTGCAGAAGACCGTGCTGGACAAGAAGGCGGAAATCGCCGCCGGCACGTATCAGGTCTTCAGCGGCCCCATCAAGGATCAGGCCGGAGTCGAGAAGGTTCCCGCCGGAACGGTCATGGCCGACGCGGATCTGCTCGGATTCAACTGGTTCGTGCAGGGCGTTGTCGGAACCCTGGAATAAGGTTCCTTCATGCTTCATTTAAGTGCCGTCAAACGACAGGAGCCCCTTGGCTGGGGCTCCTGTCTTGTTTTTTTCGCAGCCCTGGCCCTGGCCTTCACGGTCAGCGGGCTGCTCCTGGCCATGCAGGGCAAGCCTCCGGCCGACGCACTGTGGCTTCTGGTGCACAGCGCCTTCGGCTCGGGCTACGCCCTGGAGGACTGCCTGATCAAGGCCGTGCCCATTTTTCTGTGCTCCCTCGGCGTGGGCCTGACCTTTCGCTTGCAGATCTGGAACATCGGGGCCGAAGGCCAGTTCGCCCTGGGCGCGGTGGGCGCGACCTGGGCCGCGCTGACTTTTCCGGGATGGCCCTGGTACGCCCTGCTGCCGACCATGCTGCTCTGCGCGTCCCTGACCGGAAGCCTGTGGGGAACGATCCCCGCCGTGCTGCGGCTGAAGCTCCGGGCCAATGAAATCATCGTCACCCTGATGCTCAACTATGTCGGCATCCTGATTCTCGAGTATCTTGTGTATGGAATCTGGAAGGATCCGGGCAGCTTCGGCTTTCCCATGACCAGCGAATTCGTGCCCGCCGCCGTGGTCGCGCGCATCGGCGACACCCGCCTGAACTGGGGCCTGCTGCTCTGCCTGGCCATCGGCGTGATGATGACGGTTTTTCTGCGCTCCACCCGCCTGGGCTACGAACTCCGGGCCTGCGGCGAGAACGTGCGCGCGGCCCGCTACGCCCGCATGCCCTACGCCAAGCTGGTGGTCCTGGTCATGGCCGTGAGCGGCGCCCTGGCCGGATGGGCCGGATTCCTGGAGGCCTCCGCCACCCTCGGACGACTCCAGCCGAGCATCATGTCCGGCTACGGGTACACGGCCATCGTCGTGGCCTGGCTGGCCAACCTGAACCCGCTGATCATCGCCGTCTCGTCCTTTCTTCTGGCGGGTCTGCGCGTGGGCATGGAAACCCTGCAACTCGATCTCCAGATCCCCGCCGCCTTCGGCTCCATCATGGAGGGGCTCGTCCTGCTGTCCGTCCTGGCCGGAGGATTCTTCTCCCGTTATCGTCTGCACCTGCGGAGGACCGCATGACTCCGGAAATTCTGCTCGCGCTCCTGGCGGCCACGGTCCAGGCCGGGACCCCCATTCTCTACGCGACCCTGGGCGAGATCCTGACCGAGAAAGGCGGCATCCTGAACCTGGGCGTGGAAGGGATGATGCTGGTCGGCGCCCTGATCGGCTTCCTGACCGCCCTGCACACCGGCTCCCCGGTCCTGGCCTTCCTGGCAGGAGGGCTGGCCGGCGCCTGCATGGCCGCCGTGCACGGCATCGTCTGCATCTGGTTCATGGGCAACCAGGTCGTCTCGGGTCTGGCCCTGACCATCTTCGGCACCGGCCTGGCCGGTTTTTTCGGCACGCCCTACATCGGCCGCACCGCTCCCGGCTTCGACAAATTCAGTCTGCCCGGCCTGGGCGACCTGCCGGGCCTGGGTCCGATCTTTTTCCAGCAGGACGCCCTGGTCTACCTTTCCTACCTCCTTCCGCCGCTCCTGTGGGCCTTTTTCCGCTACAGCCGCTGGGGCATGGCCATCCGCGCGGCCGGTGAAAGCCCCGCCGCGACACGGGCCGCGGGCTTGAACGTCCTGGCCTACCGCTGGGCGGCGCTGCTGGGGGGCGGCGTCCTGGTCGGCTTCGGAGGAAGCTACCTGAGCCTGGCCTATACGCACCTGTGGACCAACGGGCTGACCTCCGGACGCGGCTGGATCGCCGTGGCCCTGGTCATCTTCGCTTTCTGGCGGCCAAGCAGGGCCATGATCGGCGCCTATCTTTTCGGCGGAGTGATGGCCTTCCAGCTCCGCCTGCAGGCCATGGGCACGGCTCTGCCCTCGTCCATCCTGCTCATGCTGCCTTATGTACTGACCATCGCGGCCCTGGCCTTCTCGTCCTGGCGCGGCGACCGCACCGAAGCCCCGGCCGCGCTGGGCGTGAACATGGAACCTTCTGAATAGGATACCCTTATGACCGAAAGCAGATATCAACGCACCTACCCCATCTCCTGGGACCAGCTGCATCGCGACGCCAAGGCGCTGTCCTGGCGTCTGCTCGACAAGGACTTCTTCAAAGGCATCATCGCCGTGACCCGAGGCGGACTCGTGCCGGCGGCCATCATCGCCCGCGAACTGGACATCCGCCTGGTGGATACCGTCTGCGTGTCCAGTTACGACTGGAAGAACCAGAAGGGCGAGGTCAAGCTCCTGAAGGGCATCGAAGGCGACGGCGAGGGCTGGCTCATCATCGACGATCTGGTCGACACAGGCCGCACGGCCAAGCTCATCCGGGAACTGCTGCCCAAGGCCCACTTCGCCTCCATCTACGCCAAACCGGCAGGACGGCCGCTGGTGGACACCTTCATCACCGAGGTCAGCCAGGACACGTGGATCCTGTTCCCATGGGACACCGAATCCCAGTTCGTGCAACCCATAGCCGGGATGCGGCAGGGCTGAGGCATGCCAGCTTCCGTGGCCGCGGTCAGCCTGCGCGGCATCACCAAGGTGTTCGGCGCGGTCAGGGCCAACAACGACATCAGCCTGGACATCCACGCGGGCCGGATCAAGGCCCTGCTCGGCGAGAACGGGGCGGGCAAGAGCACGCTCATGTCCATCCTGGCCGGGCATTACCTGCCCGACGGTGGCGAGATCCTCATCGACGGCCAGCCGCGCTTCCTGCGCACGACCAAGGACGCCATCCGGGCGGGAATCGGCATGGTCTATCAGCACTTCATGCTGGTGGAGGCCATGACCGTGGCCGAAAACGTGTTCCTGGGCCAGGAGCCGGGATTTTTCCTTTCACCCCGGGCCATGCGCGAGCAGGTCCGGATTCTGGCGCGAAACTTCGGTCTGGACATCGACCCGGCGGCCCGCGTGGCCGACCTGTCCATGGGCGAGAAGCAGCGCGTCGAGATATTGAAGCTTTTGCAGCGCAAAAGCCGCATTCTCATCTTCGACGAGCCCACGGCGGTGCTCACTCCCCAGGAGGCCGAGCAGCTTTTCGCGGCCCTGCGCAGCATGGCGGCCCAGGGGAAGGCCATCGTCTACATCTCCCACAAGCTGGGCGAGGTCATGGCCCTGGCCGACGAGATCGCCATCCTGCGCCGAGGCGAGGTGGTGGACGAACTTCCCGCCGAGGCGGTCCACTCCCAGTCCGATCTGGCCAAGCGCATGGTCGGACGGGAAGTGCTCCTCGAAATCCACCGCGACCCCATGGAACTGCGGCAAAACGTGCTGCGCATGCAGGACGTGGGCACCGAGATCCTGCGGGACGTCTCCCTGAGCCTCCGGCAAGGTGAAGTGCTGGCCGTGGTCGGCGTGGCCGGCAACGGCCAGAAGGACCTGGTCGAGGTCGTGTGCGGGCTCAAGGAGCCGAGCAGCGGCGAGGTCAACGTGCTCGGCAAAGGCTGGCAGGCCTTTTTCTCCACCCCGGCCTGGCAGGGGGGCCTCAGCTACATCCCCGAAGACCGCATGGGGCTGGCGGTCTGCCGAAGCATGGATCTGGTGGACAACTTCCTGCTGACCACGCGCCAGGGCTACAGTTCCTCCGTCTGGCTGCAGCGCGACAGGGCCAAGTCCGTGGCCCTGGAACTGGTCCGGCAATTCAAGGTGTCCCCGCCCGATGTGACCTGCCAGGCCAGGCAGCTTTCGGGCGGCAACCTGCAGAAGATGGTCCTGGCCAGGGAATTTCACCGGCGGCCGCGTCTCATCGTGGCCGAACAGCCCACCCAGGGCCTGGACGTCTCAGCCATCGAGGAGGTCTGGACCACCCTGCTCGCGGCCCGCGAGGAAGCGGGCATCCTGCTCGTCACCGGCGACCTGGCCGAAGCCCTGGCCCTGGCCGACCGCGTCGCGGTCATGTACGGCGGCAGGATCGTGGACACGTTCTCTGCGGACGACCAGCGCCGCGTGGGCCGCATCGGCCAGATGATGGCCGGCATGAATCCCGATGCCGACCACTGAGTGTCCAGACTCCAACCAGCGCATCACGGTGCCGGCCGCAGGCCGCGACTGGACACTGGAGCGCCCGGCGGATCTGGAATCTCTCTGGCGGTCCATGGACGAGGACGACTCGGAAGCGGAGGAACACATCCCCTACTGGGTCGAACTCTGGCCCGCGACCTTGGCCCTATGCGACTGGCTGTCCCGCCAGGACCTCTCTGGGCGCAGATGCCTCGACCTGGGTTGCGGGCTGGGCCTGTCCGCCCTGGTGGCCGCGAGCCTGGGCGCGCGGGTGGTAGGCATGGACTACGAGCACGGGGCGTTGTATTTTGCCCGGCGAAACGCCCGCATCAACGCGATCGATTCGCCGCTCTGGGTGCGCATGGACTGGAACAGGCCCGGCCTCGCGCCAGCCGCCTTCGACCGCATCTGGGGCGGAGACATCTTTTATGAACAGCGTTTTTTCGAACCCTTGGAAGCCCTGCTGCTGCGCTGCCTCGCTCCGGGCGGCAAAGCCTGGTTCGGCGATCCGGAGCGAACCGTGTCCAGTACCGTATGGGCCCGCTTCACCCGCCGGGGCTGGCGGGTCAGAAATCAGGGGCGGACCGTGGTCCCTTTCGACCAGGCGCGCATGACGGTCAACGTATGGGAACTTTCCCGTCCCCAATGAGGAGGTAAAATGGGTCAGACTATTCGCTTTGGAGTGTCTCTTGACTCCGATCTGCTGGAGAAATTCGACGCCTTGTGCGAGGAGCGCTGCTACCAGACGCGCTCCGAGGCCATCCGCGACCTGATTCGAAACACTCTGGTGCAGAAGGAATGGGAAGACCTGAACAAGGAGATGGTCGGGACCCTGACCCTGGTCTTCGATCACCACCACTCGGACCTGGCCCAGAAGATGACCGAGATCCAGCATTCGTCGCTGGATGTCATCCATTCTTCCCTGCACATTCATCTCGACCACCACAACTGCATGGAGGTCCTCATTCTGCGCGGGCCCGGCCAGGACATCAAGGCCACGGCCGAGCGGCTCATCTCCACCAAGGGGGTGAAGCACGGCAAGCTGAGCCTGGCCACCACCGGACAGGACCTCGCCTGATGCGCGACGTTCAGAGCGGGCCTGCGGAAGTGGCCCTGCGCATCGACCGGGTGGGGGTCAAGAACCTGTCCATCCCCCTGACCGTCCGCGACCGGGCCAACGGACGCCAGCACACCGTGGCCAGGGTGGATTTGAGCGTCGATCTGCCGGCCGAATTCAAGGGCACGCACATGAGCCGTTTCCTGGAAGCCCTGCGCGACATGGACACGACCCTGGACGCGGCCAGCTGCAAAAACCTGCTCCTCGACCTGCGGGACCGCCTGCACGCCAAAAGCTCCCACCTGTGCTTTCTTTTCACCTATTTTCTGGAACAGCGCGCTCCGGTCACGGGGAGTCCGGCGCTGATGGACTATTCCTGCTTCCTGCGCGGCGTGTTGCAAGGCGGGGAGGTCAGCCTGATCCTGGGCGTGGAGGTGCCGGTCATGACCGTGTGCCCCTGCTCGAAAGCCATCTCGAAGGAGGGAGCCCACAGCCAGCGGGCCATGGTGCGCATCGAAGCGCAGTGCCTCGGCATGCTCTGGGTCGAGGACCTCATCGCCATCGCCCAGGAGTCGGGATCGTCCCCTGTCTACGCGCTGCTGAAGCGTGAGGACGAGAAATACGTGACCGAAGCGGCCTTCGCCGCCCCGACCTTCGTGGAGGACGTGGTCAGAGGGGCGGCTGCGCGTCTGGCGGCACACCCCAAGGTGCGGGGCTTTCGGGTCGAGGTGGAATCGTTCGAGTCCATCCACAACCACAGCGCCTACGCCTGCATCGACCAGATGGACGAGACGGACCCAAAGCTTGACTCAGCTTCAGACGGCGTTAGAGTGAACCCGTGAGTGGAGGTGCATCATGATGGAAAACGTGCAGGCCCTGCAGGCCATCAGCTATTCCCAACAGGTCGCGGCCAACAATGTGGCCAACATGAACACCAACGGCTTTCATTCAAGCCGGGCGGAATTTGAGACCGGCCCCGATGGCCAGGGAGTACAGGCGCAGGGCTCCTACGAAAACACCTCAGCCGGCCCGCTGGTGCCGGGCGGTGAGTACGTGGAAACCGACGGGGGGCAGCGCTACGAAGAGATGTTGGTCGAAGGGTCGAACACCGATCTGGCCACGGAGATGGTGCAGATGATCGAAAACGAGCACGCCTTTGCCGCCAACGCCGCCGCCCTCCACACGCACCTGGACATGACCGGCGTAATCATCAACATGATGGTCTGAATTTTTTCGAACGCTCAAGACAGCAGAGCCGCACTCCGAAAAGGGGGGCGGCTTTTTTCACGCCCGCTTCTTCACCCCTTGTACGGGGTGCAGGGGGCATCTTCCTTCCCCCTAATGCCGCTCCTCCGCCAGCCGCCGCAGATCCTCCGGGGTGAAGGCGTACGGCTCCCGGCAGAATTCGCAGGTGATGACCGTGTCTTCGCCGCGCTCGGCCAGACTTTTGATTTCGTCCACGCCGGGGGTGATGAGCGCCTGTTCGATGCGGTCGCGGGAGCAGCCGCAATGGAAGGCCACGTCCTGATGCCCGAGGATCTCGAAGGGGATGTCCCCGAAGATGCGATCCAGAACCTCCTTGGGGGTGGCGCCGTCCAGGAGCAGCTTGGCCAGGGGCGGCAAGGACGCCAGCCGCCGCATCAAGGCGTCCAGGGCCTCTTCGTTGGCCGGGGGCAGGGACTGGATCAGAAATCCTCCGGCCACGACGATGCCGCCCTGGGCGTCGGGGACGGTGGTCAGACCCATGGCCGAGGGGGTTTGCTCGGAATCCGTGAGGTAGTAGGCGATGTCCTCGGCGATTTCGCTGGACACGAGATTGACCACGCCCTGGTAGGGGGCCTTGAGCCCCAGATCCCTGGTCACGGTCAAAAGCCCGGCCCGGCCCAGGGCGCCGGGAACGTCGAAGCGGCCGTCCTTGAGCGGCAGGTCCACGGCCGGGTTGCCCACGTATCCATGCACGAGGCACATGGGATCTGCCTCGACCACGATCTTGCCCAGCGGGCCGTTTCCTTCGAATTTGAGGGCCACGCGCTGACGGCCCTTGAGCAGGGCGCCCAGGAGCACGGCCCCGGTCATGGCGCGGCCCAGGGCCACGGAAGCGGTGGGCAGGGTGGCGTGACGCGCGCAGGCCTCGCCGACCGTGGCGGTGGTCAGGCAGGCCATGGCGCGCACATTGGCTTCGTTTGAAATGACGCGAACAAGCTGGTCTTTCATGCGTGATTATCCGGATGAGGTTGATTTCTTGAAACAAGGGGCAACCGCGGCCCCAGGGCTATGCCTTCGGGGCCGGCGTGCACCACATGGGGCCAGAACTCCACGCCCTTGTCCGCGGCCAGCCAGAAAAGCTCGGCAAAACGGGGGTCAATGAAGTCCGCAGGGCCGAAGCATTTTCCGTCCCCGCGCTGCACGGCCAGGAAAACGCCCACGCGCGCCCCGCTTTCCGCCAGGGCCATGAGCTCGAGCAGGTGCTTCTGTCCGCGCAATGTCACGGCGTCAGGAAAGCAGGCCACCTGGTCCTCGACCATGGTCACGTTCTTGGCCTCGATCCAGAAGTGCCCGTTCGGCCCGGAGAGTCTGGCGTCAAGGCGTGAATCCCCATGCACGGCCTCGGGCAGAAACGTGTCATAGCCCAGAAATTCCGGGATGGCCGACGTTTCCCACATCCTTCTGAGCAGCCGGTTGGGGGTCGAAGTGTTGACTCCGATCCATTCTCCGCAAGGGCGGACCAACTCCAGCGTGTAGGGCAGCTTGCGCTTCGGGGACGCCGCCGGGGAGAGGAACACGTCCATGCCGGGCCGCAGCAGGCCGAGCATGGAACCGGAGTTGTTGGTGTGCGCGACCACAGGCTTTCCGTCCACGAGGACGTGGACCAGAAAACGCTTTTCGCGAGCCACGAACACGGCGCTACGGCTCCCGGGGGGAAATTTCAAGAGGTGCTGCATTTTGGAGTTGCTTTTCTGTCATAATCTTGACAGCTAGGCAGTATCGAAACAGAGTTGAAGCCCATTCCCGTTTCAGGAGAGGCCATGTCATTTGATACCTGTGGAATAATTGGAAAGAGTTCCGCCTTGCAAGAGGTATTTCGGATTCTGGCCAAGGTTGCCCCCTCGGACAGCACGGTCCTGGTCACGGGGGAATCGGGGACCGGCAAGGAACTTCTGGTCCGAGCCCTGCATCGCAACAGCACGCGCGCGGACAAGCCCTTCGTGCCCATCAATTGCGGCGCCATCCCCCGAGAACTGCTGGAATCAGAACTCTTCGGACACGAGAAGGGCGCCTTCACCCACGCCATCCGCACCAAGGTCGGACGTTTCGAAATGGCTCACGGGGGCACGGTTTTTCTGGACGAAATCGGCGAAATGGACCTCGCGCTGCAGGTCAAGATCCTGCGCGTGCTGCAGGAACGCGAGTTCGAGCGGGTCGGCGGCGGCAAGACCATAAAGACCGACGTGCGCGTGGTCGCGGCCACCAACCGCGATCTGGAGGAGGAGGTTCGCAGGGGCACGTTTCGAGAAGACCTGTTCTACCGCCTGAACGTCATCCCCATCACCCTGCCCCCCCTGCGCGAACGCGGGGACGACGTGCTGGTGCTGGCTCGCTATTTCCTGAAGCATTTCTGCGCGGGCCGGAGGGAATGCGTGCTCGAAATGGCCGAGGACGCCAGGGACATCCTGACCCGCTACTCCTGGCCCGGCAACGTGCGCGAACTGGAAAACTTCATGGAGCGCATGTCCATCCTCTGCGACAACGACTACATCGGCATCTTCGACCTGCCGGACAAGATTCTGCGCGAAACCGGGATCGAAGTCCCCAAGAGGCCAGTGGTGGCCGTGGATGCGGGCTTCCGCTGGCCGGAGCTGAGAGACATGCGCGATCAGCAGCTGGGGCTGAAGGAGTTCCTGGACCAGGTCGAGGAGCGTCTGCTGACCGAAGCCCTGGGCGAAGTGGACGGCGTCAAGAACAAGGCCGCCGAAGTTTTGGGCATCAAGCGGACCACGCTCATTGAAAAACTGAAGAAAAAAAACATGTTGTAATAATGTGCCCAATTCTTGCTTACAGAAGCCCGTGCGCACACGCCCCCCTGCCAGCCTGATCTGGCTTCTTGCGGCCATCTTGGGCCTGATTTCCCAACACGTCGCCCACGGCGCGACGCTGACGTGGAGCACGCTGTCCGGGGGAGAGAAACTTGCCTTCAAATTCGATTCGTCCCTGCCCGTGGCCGAACCCAGGCAACGGGGCCTGACTCAGATTCAGATCCCCATCCCCTGGAGCTTCTGGCAAAACGAGCGCAAGCCCAAAATTCCGGACTTCGCTGCTTCCGAACTCGTAAAAGACGTTTCCATCAGCCCGGACGGGGTGTTCATCCTCACGCGCTCAGGCGATTTCATGCTCTCCTTCGCGGGCAACCCCACGCTCAAGGAGCTGGTCGTCGAACTGTACCGGCCCGTACCGGAGGAACCCGTGGCGCCGGTCGAACCGGACGAACCGGACGCCCCGGGCGGTCCGGGCGGTCCGAACGCATCCGCTGAAGCGAACGCAACGGAGGCCCCTCCGGCTCCGCTGCTCCCGGAGGCTTCAAACGGCGAGGCCGCCATGGCCAACGCCACGACATCGGCTGCGCCCGTCCCGGCCCATTCCCCGCACATGGAGGCGGCCCGAGCCCGGAACGCGACCGCTCCTGCGGGTGCCGGATCGGCAGACGCGACCGGGAACGACGCCGCGCAGAGTCCGAGCATCACTCCCGCACCTGACGCGCCGGTTCTTTCAGGGCTTGCGGCCGTGCGCAGCAAGATAGTCCGCCCGGGCGAAACGAGCGCCGCGGCCAGCCCCGGACCGGAGCTGCGCCGTCCCATCGACCGTACCGCCACGCCACCCGCGCAAAGCCGGGAACTGCCGGCCCCGGACATGGCGACACCCGACCCGGACGAATCCGGGGAGCAAAACGCTTCCACCCTCCCGCCTGCCCGAGAAGCCGTGCACAGCGCCGACGCGTTACCTCCGCAGGCGGAAAACGACACCCTGGACATCCGGGAGCCCACGCCGACGGAAGCGCCCCAACTCGCCGAAGAGGCGCAGAACGCGACAATTCCGCAAAACGCCAGCCTCCCGGACGCTACGGAAACCACCGCCGCACAGCAGCCTCCGACCCCGGCTGAAGTCCTCGATCATACAGCGCCTGGCGCGGAGCCGCAGACCGTGGTCACGGATACGCGCAATCAGACCGCAAGCGTTCCTCCCGGCGGCCTGGACGACAACAGCACCGCCGAACTGGAAGAGCTGTACAAAACCGCCCAAACCGCCGTGATCGCCGGAGACCTGGAGACCGCACGCACGGCCGTGACGCGCATGCTTGAGCACCCCGGGGCACCGGAATCCCTGAGCGAGGAGTTGCTCTACACCCTGGCCGACATCACCATGAAAGAAAGCCTGGATGACTTGGAAGGTAATTTTTTGACGGTCATGGACGCATACGAGACGGCCAAAAATGCGAACCCTGAATCTCGAAACCTGCCCGAAGCCCTCTCGCGCATGGGGTACGTACATCTTTTCGTGGGCAACGTGCCCGAAGCCAAGGGATATTTCGATCTGCTGCGCAGAAAATTTCCAAGCGATCCACGCGTGGCCATGATCGACTACTACTGGGGCGAACACTATCTTCGGCGCAAGGACTATGTCCGCGCCGCCGAGCACTTCCAGTACGCGATCCAGAACTTCCCCATGAGCCTGGCCGTGCAGCCGAGCACCGTGGGCCTGCTCAAGGCCTTCACCGAACTGGGCTATTTCGACAAGGCCGTGGAGATCGTCGACAGCATCGAAAAACGCTGGCCCCGCTATTACCTCTCGGACCCGTCTTTTCTGATGGCCGCCGGGTACGCGGCCATGCTCAGCGGACGCCCGGACCGGGCCAAGGAGTATTTCTGGGCCTATGCCAACATCGTTCCCGAGGCCAGGGATGTTGACGTGGCCATGGCCAGGATCGGAGACATCCTGCTCAAACAGGAGAAGCTGGACGCCGCACGCGAAATCTATCATCGCGCCTCCGAGGCCTATCCCGACAGGGAAGGCGGCCTCATCGCCAAGATGCGCCTGGCCGAGGAAGGCGTGCTCGATCAGCCGTCCATCGCCGAAATGGATCTCGTTTTCAGCCGCCCGGAATCAAATCCCGAACACATCTACAACGACATCCTGAAACACGCGGACAGCTCGCTGGCCCCCGTGGCCAGGCTGAAGCTGGCCATGTGGAATCTCTGGAACAAGAAGTACGCCGAAAGCCTGGAGGACGTCCGCCGCTTCCAGAGCGACTATCCGGAGCACGAGCTGCTGCCCAAGGCGCGGGAAGTGGCGGACGCGGCCCTGAGGGACTGGATCAGCACGGATCTGGAAAAAGAAGATTTCGAAGGGGCCATGCGACATTGGACCGCCCATGAAAACCTCTACCAGGGACGGGAACCGGACCCGCGTCTGCGCCTGATGGTGGCCACGGCCTTCATGCGGGCAGGCCGCCCGGAAGACGCGCTGAATATGGCCCGACCGTTTGTTTTCGGCCCCGGATCCAGGGGGGAGCTCTCCGAACCCGGCATGGATCTGACCCTGGCCATGCAGGTGGAGCTTGAACACTGGAAAGACATCCTCGAATTGTCCCGCCGGGTTTCATCCTGGAACCTGGACCCGGAACGCCGCCGCCAGGTCGACTACGCCACGGCGCTGGCCCACGAAAAACTGGAACAGCCTGCGAACGCCACCCCCCTGTGGGCCAAGCTGGCCACGGACATGGGCCTGACCGACACGCAGCGTGGCTACGCCCATTACTTCCTGGGCCGCGAGGCCCTGGCCGCTGGACGGCTGGAGCAGGCAGGCATCCTCGGACAGGAGGCCCTGACGCTGCTGGAAAAAGACAAGGCCGACATCCCCAAGCTCAAGGAGACGTTGGAGCTTTTGATACAGGCCGCCGACAGAAGCGGCCGCGCCCAGGACGCCCTGGCCTGGACGCTGGAATATGACGGCTATGTCGCGGAAACCGATCCGGGCTGGCCGGCGCACACCTACCGCAAGGCCATGCTTTTCAAAAAGAATTCCGAAACATCGAAATGGCGGGAAAGTCTGAACCGTCTCAAAGAGCTCTTCCCAAACTCTCTGCATGGTCGTATGGCTGCCGCTGAACTCGAAGGGACACGGCTCGAAAGGGAAGTGCAAAAATTTCGCTAGGAGGCAGATATGAGCAGTGATCGCGAGCCCGTCGTCGCGGGCCAGTTTTACGCCGCGCGTCATGACCAGTGGCTGGCGACCGCGCGGGCATGCATGCGCGGGGAAACGGAAAACGAAAAAATCACCAGACTGGCCATGGTCCCCCATGCCGGACACGTGTTTTCCGGGGGCGTGGCCGGACAGACCCTGGCCCGGGCCAGACTGACGGACACGGTGCTCCTGCTCGGCCCCAATCACACCGGCATGGGCGCCCCCCTGGCCGTGTGGCCAGACGGCAAATGGCTGCTGCCCGGCGCCTCCATGGACGTGGACGCCGAACTGGCCGCGGCGCTCCTGAAGGCGGAGCCTGCCTTGAGCGCGGACCGCGTCGCGCACCTGCAGGAACATTCCCTGGAGGTGGTCCTGCCCTTCCTGTGGGCCAAGAACCCCCAGATGCGCATCATCCCCATCGCCGTGGGCGACCCGCGCCCGCACAAACTCGGCGGAGCGGCGGCCAAGATCGCCGAAGTGCTGATTGCTCTGGGGCGCGACGTGTCCATCGTCGTCAGTTCGGACATGAACCATTTCGCGTCCGACGCGGTGACCCGCATCGTGGATCAGAAGGCCCTGGACCGCATTCTGGCCCTGGACCCCATGGGCTTCTACGGCACAGTCAAGGAAGAGGGAATCTCCATGTGCGGCGTGCTGCCCATGACCCTGGGCATGCATCTGGCCAACATCCTGGGGGCCAAAAAGGCCGAACTGGTGGCCTACGCCACATCCGGCGACGTCAACAACGACATGTCGCGGGTGGTCGGCTATGCGGGAGTCGTCATCGAATAGGACGGACTGGACGGAGAATGCGGGAAAGGGGCCTCGAACGGGCCCCTTTCCCGTTTATGGGGCGGCTAGCTCACGTGCTCCAGATAGGCCTCAAGAGTGTTGACCAGAAGCTGGGCGATGGTCATGGGCCCCACTCCGCCGGGAACCGGGGTCATGGCCGAGGCCACGTCCATGAGTCCTTCGAAATCGCAGTCTCCGACCAGACCCTGCTCGGTGCGGTTGATGCCCACGTCGATGACCACGGCGCCGGGCTTGACCATGTCGCGGGTCACGAATCTGGGAATGCCCACGGCGGCCAGGACGATGTCCGCGCCGCGCACTTCCCCGGCGATGTCGCGGGTCCGGGAGTGGCAGACCGTGACCGTGGCGTTCTTCTGCAGAAGCATGAGCGCCAAAGGCTTGCCGACGATGTTGCTGCGCCCGATGACCACGGCCTTCTTTCCGGCCACGTCGATGCCGTGGCGTTCCATGAGGGTCATGATTCCGGCCGGAGTGCAGGAGCGCAGGCAGGGCAGGCCCAGGGCCAGGCGGCCCATGTTCACGGGATGGAATCCGTCCACGTCCTTGGAGGGGCTGATCAGGTCGAGGCAGCGCTGGCTGTCCAGACCCTTGGGCAGCGGCAGTTGCAGCAGCACCCCGTCGATGGCGGGGTCGCTGTTCAGAAACATGATCGTGTCTTCCAGCTGGGCCTGGGGAATGTCCTCGGGCAGGCGAAAGCCCTTGGAGATGATGCCCACGTCCTCGCAGGCCCGCTCCTTGTTGCGGACGTAGACCTGAGAGGCGGGGTCGCCGCCGACCAGGATCACCGCCAGGCCGGGCGGCCGGCCGTGCCTGGCCGTCAGCGCCGCGACCTGATCTTTGAGTTCCTGACGGATGATGGCGGCCGTCTTTTTTCCGTCGATGATATGCATGTTGTCCTCGGTTCAAGATAAAAAAAAGGGCGCGCCGAAGCGCGCCCGAAACGGTGGCTATTCCTCGTCGAACCAGTTGGCGGCCATGGCCGGGCCAAAATAGACGCCCTGAGAGTCGAGGTCCTCCTCGATGCGCAGCAGCTGATTGTACTTGGCCATGCGGTCGGAGCGGCACAGAGAGCCGGTCTTGATCTGGCCTGCGTTCACGGCCACGGACAAATCGGCGATGAAGCTGTCCTCGGTCTCGCCTGAACGGTGGGAGATGACCGTGGCGTAGGAGGCTTCCTTGGCCATTTCGATGCAGTCCATGGTTTCGGTCAGGGTGCCGATCTGGTTCAGCTTGATCAGGATGGCGTTGCCCACGCCGCGCATGATGCCGTCGGCCAAGAGGGCCGGGTTGGTGACGAAGATGTCGTCCCCGACCAGCTGCAGGCGGTCGCCCAGCACGTCGGAGAGCACTTCCCATCCGTCCCAGTCGCCCTCAGCCAGACCGTCCTCGATGGACACCAGCGGGAACTTGCCGGCCAGATCCGCGTAGTAGTCGGTCAGTTCGCGCGCGGTCAGAATCTTGTTCTTTCCTGCGAAATGGTACTTGCCGTCCTTGTAGAATTCCGAGGCGGCGGCGTCGATGGCCAGGGCGATCTGGCTGCCGGGCTCGTATCCGGCCTCCTCGATGGCCTTCATGATGTACTTGAACGCCTGCTCGTGGCTGGCGAAATTAGGGGCGAACCCGCCCTCGTCACCCACGGAGGTGGCCAGGCCGTCCTTGTGCAGGATCTTTTTCAGGGTGTGGAAGGTCTCCGCGCCCATGCGCAGGGCTTCCTTGAAACTGGCCGCGCCCAGCGGCAGGATCATGAATTCCTGAATGTCCAGGTTGTTGGCCGCGTGGGCCCCGCCGTTGATGATGTTCATCATGGGCGCGGGCAGGACCTTGGCGTTGATGCCGCCGATGTACTTGTAAAGCGGCAGGCCCAGAAATTCCGCCGCGGCCTTGGCCGTGGCCATGGACACGCCGAGCATGGCGTTGGCGCCCAGGCGGGACTTGTTCTCGGTGCCGTCGAGGTCGATGAGGGCCTGGTCCACTTCGACCTGGCGCACGGCCTCAAGGCCCACGATCTCGGAGGCGATTTCCTCCATGACGTTGCGCACGGCCTGTTCCACGCCCTTGCCGCCAAAGCGGTCGGAATCGCCGTCGCGCAGTTCGAGGGCTTCACGCGTTCCCGTGGATGCTCCCGAAGGCACGGCGGCGCGGCCCGTGGCGCCCGATTCGAGGGTGACTTCCACCTCGACGGTGGGGTTGCCCCTGGAATCCAGAATTTCCCTGGCCCAAATACCTGTGATGGTGCTCATGATTGCTCCCTGATCTTGTCTGGTGAATGTTTCTGGAAATATGCGGCCGCCAGGCCCTGCATGAGCAGGTCCGGGGCCAGATTGTCGATGCAGGTGGTGATGGCGGCCAGTTGCCGGGCGAAACCGCCCGTGGCGACGACGCGGGCGTCCGGGGCGTTCAGTCGTTTCTTGAGTCGCGCGGTCAGGCCTTCGAGCATGGCCGCGAACCCGAACAGCACCCCGTGGTTGAGACTCTGCCGGGTGCTGGTGCCGATGTCCAGGTCCCCGCTGTCCAGCTCCAGGCTGATCTGCGGCAGCTTGGCGGTCTGAGTGCCTAGCGCCGTGACCGAACTGAGCACGCCGGGACAGATGAGCCCGCCCAGATAGGCGTTGCCCTGCACGCAATCGAACGTGGTGGCCGTGCCGAAATCGACGACGATGAGCGTGTGGTCCGCGAACATGTTCCGCGCCGCGAACGCTCCCAGCAATCGGTCCGCGCCCACCTCCTGAGGCCGGGCGTAGCGATTTTCAAGGGGCAGACAGATGTCGCCGGGCACAAACAGGGCCGGACAGGAAAAATACTGGGCGCAGGCGGTCCCCAGCAGGCTGTTCAATGGCGGCACCACCGAGGACAGCACCCAGGCCCGGACCCGGCTTTCGGCCATGCCTTCGCGGGCGCAGATGCCTGCGATGGCCAGGCCCAGGGAATCGGAGGTCTCCCGGTTGGTGGACGGCAGGCTGTATGTCCGCCCCAAGCCGTTTTCATCGGCCAGACAAAGCTTCACATTGGTGTTGCCCACGTCAAAGAGCAGCACCGGCCCCGTGGGCGGAATTTTCGTGCCATGCATCATGGATGCGGTTGTATCGCATTGGTTTGAAAACTCAAGGACCGTGTGGGATCTGACCGCTTGTAACGCGTTTTCGATCAGGATAAGCCCCTCTTCAACATCCAACCGTTATCCAGTGGAGGAATCATGGCCCTGAACAAGGAACTTCTGCAAATTCTGGCCTGCCCCAAATGCAAGGGCGACCTGGAGCTGCTCCCCCGGGAAGAAGGCCTCAAATGCGCCGCGTGCGGCCTGGTCTATCCCGTGCGCGAGGAAATACCGGTCATGCTCATCGACGAAGCCGTTCCCGTGGACAAATGGGACCAGGGCGCAAGAGAGAAATAGATGAGCAAGAAAAAGGAGCGCCCGCTGCCTGAAACCCTGGGACTGCCCCCGGTCGGGGCGGACAGCCACGCCCATCTCGACGGCCGGGACTTTGACGTGGACGCGGTCCTGGCCCGGGCCAGGACCTGCGGCGTGCGCACCGTGGGCAACGTCTTCCTGGGCCCCGAAGCCTACCGCGCGGGCCGCGCCCTCTTTGAGCGGCACAAGGACGTCTTTTTCCTGCTCGGCGTTCATCCGCACGATGCCGCCACGATGACGGAAACGAATCTTGCGGACATGCGCGCGGCCTTCCAGGAGGACTCGCGCCTGCGCGCCGTGGGCGAAATCGGGCTGGACTACTATTACGATTTCTCACCCAAGGAGGACCAGCAGCGTTGGTTCCGCAGGCAACTCGCCCTGGCCCGCGAACTGGACCAGCGCGTGGTCATCCACTGCCGCGACGCCGAGGACGACTGCCTGGCCATGCTCGACCAAGCCGGCTTCGACGGCCGCCCCCTGCTGTGGCACTGCTTCGGCCTGGGGCCCGACTGGGCAAGGCTGATCACGCAGCGCGGCTGGCACATCTCCGTGCCCGGCACGGTGACCTACGCCAGATCGGAGGCATTGCGCCAGGCGGTCAAAACCATTCCGGCGGACCGCCTGCTGCTGGAAACGGACTGCCCCTACCTTTCCCCCGAGCCCTACCGGGGCAAGACCAACGAACCGGCCCTGCTGGGCTTCACGGCCCGCGAAATCGCCCTGCTGCGAGGCGAGAACCTGCATGAGTTGTGGTTGCGCTGCGGGAACAACGCTCGGGAATTCTTCGGTCTATCCGACTGAACGTCCCGGCGGCTCGACGAGTTTCGCGCCCTGCGCCAGAAGAACCCCGCGCAGGGTGCGCTCCGCGTCGGGCGTGAAGCGCAGCTTGATCACGGCCCGGTAGCGGTCGATCACGCTCATGACCGCCAGATTGTCGTAGCCTTCGAGCAAAAAACGATAGAGGGCGATCTGGTTGCGAGGCACTTCGGCGTAAAGAACCCGGCTCGCCAGGCAGGGCGGCGCGGGGCGGCGCTCCTTGCCGGATCCGCGCGGCCTGGACGGGCGCGACGCATGGACCGACGGATCAGAGCACCTCATGGCCGTCCTTCGTCACCACCACCATGTGTTCCCAGCGCACCCCGCCCCACCGCGGGTAATACAGCCCCGGCTCCACGGTGATGACCATGCCGGGCGCGAGGATCGTGGGCCGGATGGGTCCGACTCCCGGCGCCTCGTGGGTTTCGAGGCCGATGCCGTGCCCCAGGGAATGGGTGAAATGCTCGGCCACGCCGTGGCGCGCGAAAAATTCCCTGGCCGTGGCGTGCAGGTCGCTCGTGCTCACTCCCGGCGCGACCTTGGCGATGGCCAGGGCCTGCGCCTCCCGGACCAGGTCCAGAGCGCGCCGGAAATCGTCGCTCGGCCGGTCCCCGATCCACCATGTCCGGGTCTGGTCGGAGCAGTATCCATCCAGCCGACCGCCCATGTCGATCAGCACCGGCGTCTGCGCGGCCAGCCGCACATCCGAGGGCGTGGCGTGCGGCAGGGCTCCGTTGGGGCCAAAGCCGACGATGGGCGCGAAGCTCAGACCTTCGGCTCCGCCGTCCCGGAACTCCCTCTCCAGCATCCAGGCCACCTCCCGCTCCGTCACTCCAGGCACCAGCCTTGGACGCAGGGCCTCGTACACCCGGTGGTTCAGCGCACAGGAGGCCCGAAGCTTTTCCAGTTCGGCCCCATCCTTGACCGTGCGCAGTTCCTCCACCAGGCGCGGCGCGCGGCGCAGGGTCAGCAGGCCGCTCAATTCCAGATACATGTCCGCGCACATGGCCTGGGTCTCTACCCACAGCTCGCCGATGCCCAGACTTTTGACGAACGCGGCGATCTTCTCCACGCGCGGCGCGCCATAGACATGAACCTGCTCGACCGGCCAATGGCGTCCGGCCTGCTCCGTGAACCGGGCGTCGGTCAACAGCCAGTCGGCACCCTCGGCGCAAATCAACAGACAGCCCGAGCTCTCGTTGCACTGCCCGTCATGGAGTTCAAACCCGGACAGGTAGTAGCGGTTGGCCGGGTGGGTCACGAGCAGGACGGGGATGTCCTGGGCCCGCATAAGATTTTTCAGGGATTGAAGACGAGCGGCGTGAGACATGATTGATGCACCTTGGATGTGAAAAACTACTTCTTGTCCGGCACGGGTGCGCCGGGACAGCAGGGTTCAGGCTGGGAGTAGACCTCCACCGGCTTGAAAAGGCGGCGGTAAAAAAATTCGTCGCCAAGCCAGGCGACCAGGCGCACCAGCAGGGCGACGACCACCAGCGTGAAGATGATCCGCGCCCAGAGCAGCCCGGAGATGTGGCCTCCGATGACGATCATGAGCAGCGTGTCCTCGAAAACGGAATGGGAAAGACCCATGAGGCTGAGCGAAGAAAAAATATCCTTGGGGCCGACCTTGCCCGAATGCGCCTCGTGCATGATCATGCCTCCGCCGTAGGCCAGGCCCATGACCATGCCGACGATGGTCAGCGTTCCCGCTTCGGAGCCGATTCCCAGCACGCGCAGGACCGGAGCCAGCAGGCGCACGCACAGGCCCGTCAGGCCGATGAGCGTGAACACGCGCATGATCGCGCTCAAGGCCGTAATGATGACATATATCATCGCCAGATTCGAGAGTTGCCCCAGACCCCAGGCCAGCAGGTCGTCGCTTTGGGGCTCGGGTTGCCAGAGCACGATGTTGGGGTCCTGCAGCCATCCGCCCCAGGCGTAGATCCGGGAAAGCATCCATCCCAGAAGCAGGGCTCCGCCGATACGCAAGAACGCCTGAAAACCCATTTTCGGACCGGACTTGCGCACGATCTGCAACTCCACGGGCAGACCGTGGGCGATCAGGATCATGACCCCGAGCACCGTGACCTCGGCCACGCTCAAATCATGTTGTCCGGCCAGGGACACGAAAACGATCATGCTGCCGTAGATGTTGTTGACCAGGGCCGTGGCCCAGACCAGCCCCATCTCTCCGGGCAGGCCCACCAGCTGCATGACCGGGGCCAGAGGCAGGGCGAGCCAGGCGATGAGACCCAGATCCTGGAGAATCTTGACCGCGATGATGATGGGAATCATGATCTTGTAGAGTTCGAGGCTGATGCGCCCCGACCGCCACAGGATTCCCTTTGCTTCTTGAAATATGTTCATGGTGTTCCGTGCTGCGCGAAAATGGCAAGGCCGCGCGTGTCCGCCGCGCCTGCCTTGCAGGGAGCCTTCCGGGTCTGGCCGGCCAGGCCCGGAAAACTCAAGGCAAAACCGTCGCCCTAGAAAATCTGCTTGAGCAGGCTTTCTCCTCCGGCATTGGACGATCCGGGATCGGCGTCGAGTTCATCCAGGCCCAGGGACGGCAATGGTTCCGTGCCGTTCTGGAAGGGCAGCATGAAGGCCTCCGCCGTCGCCGGACCGGCCAGGCGGCCGGTGCGCGCGTCCACCCGGGCCATGACGATCCCCGGGGGAACCGAAAAATCCTCCACGGGATAGCTCGGCTCGACCTTGGCCCGATAATCGACCCAGATGGGCAGGGCGGCCCGCGCTCCGGTCTCGTACTTGCCCATGGGTTTGATCTGATCGTAACCCACCCACACCCCGGTCAGCAGGTACGGTGAAAAACCCATGAACCAGGCGTCCTGCTCGTCGTTGGTGGTGCCGGTCTTGCCGGCCACCGGACGTCCCAGGACCTTGGCCCGCGCGCCGGTGCCCTGCTGGACGACCTGCTGCAAGAGGTGCGAGATGATATAGGCCGTCTCCGGCGACATGGCCTCTGACAGTTCCTCCTCTGCCGAAAAGAGCTGCTCGCCCCAGGGCGAGACGACGTTCTCGATCAGCCGGGGCTTGATGCTGGTTCCGCCGCGAGGAAAAGCCGAATAGGCCTGGCACATGTTCAGGGGCGAGAACTGCCCCGACCCCAGGGCCAGGGAAAGGTTGGGCTCCATGATGCCGGTCAGCCCCAGGGCCTTGCCGCGTTCGATGATCTTGTCGAGCCCGACCTGCTGGGCCACGCGGATGGTGACCAGGTTGCGCGATTTGACCAGCGCCGTGCGCAACAGCGTCGGACCGTAGAAAATGCCCTCGAAATTCTCCGGCTTCCACAGCTGTCCGCTGCCGTCCTGGTAGACGATGGGCGCGTCCAGGACGATGCTGGCCGCCGTGAAACCGTTGTCCAGAGCCGTCGAATAGACGATGGGCTTGAAGGCCGAACCGGGCTGGCGCAGGGCCTGGGTGGCCCGATTGAACTGGCTGCGGAAAAAGTCGTACCCGCCGCACAGGGCCAGGACCTCTCCGCTGCGGGGGTCCATGGAAACCAGCGCCCCTTCGACCTTGGGCTCCTGCTCCAGGGCGAGCTTCCAGGGCTTGTCCCCGGCCATCTCTACCACCGAGGCCCAGACGACGTCCCCGACCTTGAGCACCTTGCGCGCATCGGCCACCTTGCCGGCCTCTTCCGGAGCGAGCCTCGGATTGGGCTTGCGGGCCCAGGCCATGGACGCCACGGGCAGCACGCCCGAACGCGCGCCGAAACGCACCTTGGCCGCGGCCTTGTCGACATCCGTGACCAGGACCTGCACCCACTCCCCGACTTCCAGTTCCGCGATGCGCTGCCCGCGCAAAAACTCCTCGTGTCCGGCAGGCTCCACGGTCATGACCGGGCCCTGCCAGCCATGGCGCTTGGAGGTCTCGACCAGACCCGCGCGCAGAGCCTGATCCGCGACGACCTGATGGTCCATGTCCATGGCCGTGCGCACCTGCAGGCCCCCGGCATAGACCATGTCCTCGCCATACTTCTCGACCAGTTGCCTGCGCACCTCTTCAAGATAATAGGGGCCGATCTTCCAGGACGGATCCTCCTGCGCGCCGTAATGCAGCGGCTCGTCCACGGCGGCTTCGTATTCGGCCGCGTCGATCCAGCCCAGATCGTGCAGCCGCGAGAGGACATAGAGCTGGCGTTCCCTGGCCCGTTCCGGATTGCCGTACGGGGAGTAGCGTGAGGGGGCCTTGGGCAGACCGGCCAGCAGCGCCGCCTGGGCGGTGGTCAGCTGCGAGGCGTTCACGCCGAAGTATTCCCTGGCCGCCGCTTCCACGCCGTAGGCTTTGGCTCCGAGATAGATCTGGTTGAGATAGATGGTCAGGATCTCGTCCTTGGTCAGATATTTCTCCAGCCTGTAGGCCAGGATGACCTCCTTGAGCTTCCGCTCGTAGCTGCGCTCGGGAGTCAGCAGCATGGACTTGATGACCTGCTGGGTGATGGTGCTTCCGCCCTGGACAATGCTCCCGGCGACGAAATTCTTGACCGCGGCCCGGAATATGCCCGGCAGATCCACGCCCTCGTGCTGGTAGAATCCGGAATCCTCGGCGGCCAGGAACGCCTGGACAGTGACCGGGCTCATCATCGACAGGGGGATGAGAAATCTTTTCTCGCGATAGAAATATCCCAGTATCCTGCCGTCCCGGGCGCGGACGGTGGTGGCCAAGGCCGGGGAATAGTCGCTGAGCTTGGTGAACCCGGGCAGGTCCTCCTGGGCCCAGTAATACAGGCCGATGCCCGCCCCGGCGGCCAAAAACACGCCGAGCACCACAATCGCCAACAATATTTTCAAGACTTTCATGAATTCACCTTGTCGTCAGTCTGAAGCCCCAGCTTCTCGCACATCTCCCTGAACAGCGTCCTGACCTCTTTGCCGCTTGTCCCCATGGCCGCGAGCATGGCCGCCAGGGACGGGCATTCCTCGTTGGCCAGGCATTCCGCGGCTGCGAACCAGGTCAGCTGGCCGCGATACTGCCAGAGCGGAAAAAGCCGACAATATGTGGGGCGCACCTCCCGGTCCAGCACGCATCCGGCCGGGCCCAGAAAGATGCACGCGCCCTGCGCGGTGGTGGCCAGACGCCAGTGCGAGCCATGTTCCGGAAAAGCTGCCTCTATGTCCCGATCCGGCATCAGGAAGCCGAGCTGCTCGACAAAGCCGGGACTGTTGGGGACGAGCACGAAGCAATCCTCGCCGCCCTGACCGGCGTTGCGGATGGCATGCATCTCAGGGATGGAGACGGGAAAGCAGAATTCCTCGTCTCCGCTTGAAACCGTGCAGCAGGTACGGCCTCTGGCGGCGCAACGGCCGCAGACATCTGGATGGAGAAGGTGGGGAGTGTTCATAGTTGTGGGGGAAAAAGTGTTGCAATACGGCGTCGGACTTTCAGGAATGGGAAAATTTGACCCGCCCCTGACCCAGCACGTCGTGCATATGCACCATGCCTGCCAAGGTCCGGTCGGAGGCCACCACTGGCAGCACGGTGATGGCCTTGGACTCCATGATGTCGAGGACTTCGGCCGCTTTTTGCCCGGGAGTGGCGTGCAGAGGGGATGCGGTCATGACGGAGTCGACCACGGCGTCCAGGGCCAGCCGACCCGCGCAGACGAGGCGGCGCACATCGCCGTCGGTCAAAAGGCCCAGCAGCCGCCCCTCTCCGTCCAGCACGCACACGCAACCCAGGCCTCCGGCGTTGAGCACCTCCAGGGCCTGCTCCAGGGAGGCCCCGCTGGGCACCACGGGCAGCTGGGAGAAACGCATCAGCTCTTCGACCTTCTTGGTCAGACGCTGTCCCAGGGCGCCTCCGGGGTGAAACCGGCGGAAATCATCCAGGGCAAAGGATTTCCAATCGATGAGGCAGACCGCCAGGGCGTCTCCCACAGCCAGGGTGGCCGTGGTGCTGGCCGTGGGGGCAAGCCCGTGCGGACAGGCTTCGCAGGGTACGGACGTGTCGATGACCACGTCGGACATCCGGGCCATGGTCGAGTGCGCTCCGCCGGTAAGGGAGATCACATGCCCGGCCAGGCTTTTCAGGCTGGGCAGGATGTTGTTCAGTTCGTCGGTCTCGCCGGAATTGGAGATGGCCACGATGACGTCTTCGCGGCGGATCATGCCCAGATCTCCGTGCGCCCCTTCCACCGGATGCAGGAAAAAGGACGGAGTGCCCGTGCTGCTCAGCGTCGCCGCGATCTTGCGTCCGACCAGGCCGGACTTGCCAAGGCCCGTGATCACCACCCGGCCCGAGCATCCGGCCATGATCTCAAGGGCGCGCACAAAAGAGCCGTCCAGGCGGTCACGAACGGCGGCGAGCCCCCGGGCCTCGATGTCGAGCACCTCGCGGGCCTTGGCCAGCCAGTCTTTCTGCGAATCGGACACCCTCATCTAGCAGCACTCCAGAGACAGCTTGCCCACCCCTTCGTCGGGCAGCACGGGATAGGCCCCGTTGAAGCAGGCCAGACAGAAGTTCTCCGGCCCGCGCACGGCCTTCAAAAGCCCGCCGATGGTGATGTAGTGCAGGCTGTCCAGGCCGAGGTAGCGGCCGATGTCGGCCACGGAATGGTTGGCCGCGATGAGTTCGCCCTTGGAGGAAAAGTCGATGCCGTAGTAGCAGGGGTAGCGGATGGGCGGGCAGCTGACGCGCATGTGGATCTCCTTGGCGCCCAGTTCCCGCAGCTGCTTGACGCGGGTGCGGATGGTCGTGCCGCGCACGATGGAATCCTCGACGATGACCACGCGCTTGCCCTTGATCATGGACTTGACCGGGTTGAGCTTCACGCGCACGGAAAAATCGCGCATGCCCTGGGTCGGCTGGATGAAGGTCCGGCCCACGTAGTGGTTGCGGATCATGCAGGCCTCGAAGGGCAGGCCCGATTCCTGGGCGTAGCCCACGGCCGCGTACACGCCCGAATCGGGAAAGGGCATGACGAAATCGGCGTCGCACGGGCATTCCTGGGCCAGGATCTTGCCCATGCTCTTGCGGGCGTTGTAGACTTCCTGGTCGAAGACCAGGGAATCGGGACGCGCGAAGTAGATCAGCTCGAAAATGCAGGAACTCTGCTTGTCGGCGGGCTCCATGTAGCGGTGCGACATCATCCGGCCGTCCTCGATGACCAGCATTTCCCCCGGGTCGAGGCAGCGCAGGTATTCGGCCTCCAGCAGATCGAAGGCGCAGGTCTCGGAGGCCAGCACGTAGGCGTCGCCGACCCGGCCCAGGGACAGGGGCCGGAACCCCCACGGGTCGCGCACGGCGATGAGCTTCTGGTTGACCATGAAGAGCAGGCTGTAGGAGCCCTGGATGCGGCTGCACGCCTTGGCGATGGCCTCCTCGGGGGTGCCGCCGTTCATGTACTTGGCCACCAGGTGCATGATGACTTCGCTGTCCATGGTGGTCTGGAAGATGGTACCCTGGTTTTCCAGCTCCTCGCGCAGGGAGATGGTGTTGACCAGGTTGCCGTTGTGGGCCAGGGCCAGGTTCATGCCCTTGTAGCTGACCCTGAAGGGCTGGGCGTTGCGGATCAGGGAGGCCCCGGTGGTGGAGTAGCGGATATGGCCCATGGCCACGCTGCCCTTGAGCTGATGCCCCAGGTGGCGCTCCTCGAACACGTCGGCCACCAGCCCCATCCCGCGCTGTTCACGGATGGACTGCCCGTCCCAGGTGATGATGCCCGCGCTTTCCTGCCCGCGATGCTGGAGGGCGTAAAGACCGAAATACGTCATGCGCGCCGCTTCCGGGTGCCCATAAATACCAAATAATCCGCAAGCTTCCTTTTTCATATTGCTTCACGTTCCGTGTAGGTGTTCTTGAATGCGCAAAAGCCCAGGGCCGCCATTGGCCCTGAGCTTTGCTCCAAAATCCCTGCTCTCCGGCATCCGGAGACTAGAAATCCCGGCCAGATTCCTTGTAATATTCCTGTAGGCATTTCACGTCGAGCCCGGAGGTGCTGCGTTCCTTGATGGCCATGGCCAGGGCCTTGGCCGCGGCCAGGTTGGTCGTGTAGGGCAGGCCGTAGATGACCGTGGTCCGCCGGAGCTCCGAGGAGTCCTCCTTGGTGCGCTTGCCCGAAGACGTGTTGATGACCAGCTGGATGTCCCCATTCTTGATGTGGTCGATGACGTTGGGGCGTCCTTCGTAGACCTTGTTCACCACCTGGCACCGCACTCCGTGCTCGGCCAGAAAGGCGGCCGTGCCGCGCGTGGACATGATGGTGAACCCGAGCTTCTGGAAGGTCTTGGCCGGGACGATGATGCCGCTCTTGTCGTGGTCGTTGACGGATATGAACACGCATCCGGAAGCCGGCAGGAACTGGCCGGCGGCCAGTTGCCCTTTCATGAAGGCCAGGCCGAAGGACGGATCGACGCCCATGACTTCGCCGGTGGAGCGCATTTCGGGTCCGAGCAGCGTATCGACGCCCGGGAACCTGTTGAAGGGCAGGACCGCCTCCTTGACCGCGTAATAGCCGCCCTTGCGCATGTCCCAGGGTTTCAGATCCGCGAGCTTCTCACCCATCATGACCCGCGTGGCGATCTTGGCCAGGGGCACGCCCGTGGCCTTGGAGACGAAGGGCGAGGTGCGCGACGCGCGGGGATTCACTTCCAGGATGTAGATCTGTTCGTCCTTGAGGGCGAACTGGATGTTCATGAGGCCGACCACGCCCAGTTCCCTGGCCAGGGCCTTGGTCTGGCGCTCGATCTCCTGGATCCACATCTTGCCCAGGGCGTGCGGGGGCAGCACGCAGGCCGAGTCTCCGGAGTGGATGCCCGCCTCCTCGATGTGTTCCATGATTCCGGCCACATAGGTGTCTTCTCCGTCGCTCACGGCGTCGACGTCGATCTCGATGGCGTTCTCCAGGAACTTGTCGATGAGGATGGGATGGTCCGGAACCACGGTGACGTGCTTCTCAAAATAGGTGCGCAGGTCTTTTTCGTCGTAGACGATGTCCATGGCCCGGCCGCCCAGCACGTAGGAGGGGCGCACCACCACCGGATACCCGATGCGCGCGGCCACGATCACGGCCTCTTCGATGCTCATGGCCGTGCCGTTGTCGGGCTGCAGGAGATCGAGTTTCTTCAGCAGGGCCTGGAACCGCTCACGGTCCTCGGCGCGGTCGATGGAGTCAGGCGATGTGCCCAGAATCGGCACGCCTTCGCGCAAAAGCGGCACGGCCAGGTTGAGCGGGGTCTGCCCGCCGAACTGGACGATGACGCCCTCGGGTTTCTCCTGCTCGATGATGGCCAGCACGTCCTCGCGGGTCAGGGGCTCGAAATAGAGGCGGTCCGAGGTGTCGTAGTCGGTGGAGACGGTCTCGGGGTTGGAGTTGACCATGATGGATTCGATGCCCATCTCGCGCAGGGCGTAGGATGCGTGCACGCAGCAGTAGTCGAACTCGATGCCCTGGCCGATGCGGTTGGGGCCGCCGCCAAGGATGACCACCTTGCGCTTGTTCGAGACCCGGGCCTCGTTTTCCGTCTCGTAGGTCGAGTAATAATAGGGGGTGTAGGCCTCGAACTCCGCCGCGCAGGTATCGACCAGCTTGTAGGACGGGATGATGCCCGCCTCCTTGCGCAGGGAGCGGATGTCACGCTCGCCGCGCTTCCAGATCGTGGCCAGCTGCCGGTCGGAAAAGCCCATGGCCTTGGCTTCCCGCAGCACGGTCACGAAATCCGGGTTGTCCACGGAGAGGTTCCCCTGCAGGCCGACGTTCTTGAGCACGGCCTCGAAATCCACGATGTCCTTGAACTGACGGATGAACCAGGGATCGATGGCGGACGCGGCGAAAATCTCCTCTTCGGAAATGCCGGACAGGAGGGCGTCGCGGAGCTGGTACAGGCGGCGCGAATTGGGCTTGCGCAGCCCGGCCAGGGTCTCCTCGACGTCCGGCAGCTGACCGTCAAAGGTCTTGCCCAGGCCCGGATAGCCGGTCTCCAGGGAGCGCAGGCCCTTCTGCAATGCTTCCTTGAAGGTCCGCCCGATGGCCATGGTCTCGCCCACGCTCTTCATGGCCGTGGTCAGGAAATCTTCGGAACCGGGAAATTTCTCGAAGGTGAAACGCGGGATCTTGATGACCACGTAGTCGATGGTCGGCTCGAAGGCGGCCATGGTCTCACGGGTGATGTCGTTCTGCAGCTCGTCCAGGGTGTAGCCCACGGCCAGCTTGGCCGCGATCTTGGCGATGGGGAAGCCGGTGGCCTTGGAGGCCAGGGCCGAGGAGCGCGACACGCGCGGGTTCATCTCGATGATCATCATGTCGCCGTTGGCCGGATTAAGGGCGAACTGCACGTTGGAGCCGCCGGTTTCCACGCCGATCTCGCGCATGATGGCCAAAGAGGCGTCGCGCATCTTCTGGTACTCGTCGTCGGTCAGGGTCTGGGCCGGGGCCACGGTGACCGAGTCGCCGGTATGCACGCCCATGGGGTCCAGGTTTTCGATGGAGCAGATGATGACGCAGTTGTCCTTCTTGTCGCGCACGACTTCGAGCTCGTACTCCTTCCAGCCCAGGAGCGACTCCTCCAGCATGACCTCGGAGGTCAGGCTGGCGGCCAGGCCCTGCTGGGCGATGCGCTCCAGGTCTTCCTTGTTGTAGGCGACGCCGCCGCCGGTTCCGCCGAGAGTGTACGCCGGGCGGACAATGATGGGAAATTTGAGTTTCTCGCCCCACTCGCGGACGTCGTCCTGAGTGCGGGCAATGCCGCTTTTGGGAACCTTGAGGCCGATGTTTTCCATGGCTTTGCGGAAAAGCTGGCGGCTCTCGGCCTTCTTGATGCTCGGCAGGGATGCGCCGATCAGCTCCACGCCGTACTTCTCCAGGACCCCGTTCTCGGCCACGGCCACCGCCGTGTTCAGGCCGGTCTGGCCGCCAAGGGTCGGAAGGAGGGCGCAGGGGCGTTCCTTTTCAATGATTCGGGCCACGGTCTCGGGCTCGATGGGCTCGATATAGGTCCGGTCAGCCAGGTTCGGATCGGTCATGATCGTCGCCGGGTTGGAATTGACCAGGACGACCTCGTAGCCCTCTTCCTTGAGGGCCTTCAAGGCCTGGGTCCCGGAATAATCGAACTCGCAAGCCTGTCCGATGACGATGGGACCCGAACCGATGAGCATTATCTTCTTGAGATCTGTTCTCTTGGGCATTGGTATGTAGGTGGGTTATATGTTGGGAATTCCGTCAGGAGCGCGGGCGGCTTACAGCCGTCATGCCCGCCCTGATGAGGCCCGGATACAGTAAACACAGTATACCGGAAGGTCAAACACTGCTTGTGGAGGGCAATCACCGGCCGGCCCCGCTCGCCGCGCCCCGCCGGACGCCGCTCGCGTGGCGTCGCGCCTTTCAAAGGCGAACGGCGCGGAAACCGGGCGCGACCGCCGGAAATCCGCAACCGCGATTCCAGGCAGAATTATTTTCATCATTTGTTCTTTTCTTTGACCTTATCTGCGAATATTATTCGACGAACGGCGTGCCGCGATTCGCGGACGCCGGAAAGGCGATGGTCAGCCGCCAGGCTTTTCCCGAGATTCTTCAATTATGGCAATCTTCATTGACGAAGATCTTCTCTAGAATTATATTCCTGAACCAAGAGGCAAAGAGCAATGTTAGACAGCACAGACATCGAGATCCTGAATATCCTTCAAGAAAATGGAAAGATCACCAACGCCGAACTGGCCCGCCAGATCGGCATGGCCCCGTCGGGCGTGCTGGAGCGCGTCAAGAAGCTTGAGCAAAAAGGGGTCATCGCAGGATATGAAGTCCGCCTGAACCCCAAGGCTCTGGGCATCTCCCTGTCCACCTTCATCCAGATCAAGACCTCCGACGCGGTGGGCAGCTCGGAGATCGGCAGGCAGCTGGCCGGGATCGACGAGGTCCAGGAAGTGCACTGGACCGCCGGCGAGTACAACTATCTGGTCAAGGCTCGGGTCAGCAGCACCGAGACGCTGGCTCTCCTGATGAAAAGGTTCGGCGAAATCCCCGGAGTGCGCGACAGCCGCACCACGCTGGTGCTGGACACCCTGAAGGAGACCCAGGCCCTGTCTCTAAGCTTCATCGAGTGCAAGAGCCCGCGAAAACCGACAAAATAAACCAGTTCTCAAACCCAGGAGTCACGAATGGACAGTTTGGCGTTGGACAAGAAGATCAGCGACCGCGGCAAGGAGTTCTTTGCCAGCATTTCCGGAGAGGCCCCTTCCATTTTCAACAAGGGCTGGTGGACCGGCAAAGTCATGGACTGGTCCATGAAGAACGAGAACTTCAAGGTGCAGCTGTTCCGCTTCGTGGACGTCCTGCCCTACCTGAACACCTCCGACTCCCTGACCCGGCACATCGATGAATATTTCGCCGGCGACGACCAGGACGTGCCCAAGGTGCTCAAGATGGGCGCCGGCGTCATGGGCACCGGTCTCGGGGGAAAGCTGGCCGCCGGAATCCTGGCCAAGGCCATCCGTTCCAACATCGAGGGCATGGCCAAGCAGTTCATCATCGGCGAGAACACTTCCGACGCCATGAAGAACCTCAAGAAAATCCGCAAGGACGGGTTCGCCTTCACCGTGGACATCCTTGGCGAGGCATCGGTCAGCGAGATCGAGTCCGAGGCCTACCTCAAGGAATACATGGAGCTGCTTGACGCGCTGAAAAAGGAACACGCCTCCTGGGCCGGCCTCGGCGGCAAGGATCTGGACTGGGGGCATGCGCCCAAGGTCAACATCTCCGTCAAGCCCACGGCTCTCTTCTCCCAGGCCTCGCCCAAGGATTTCGAAGGTTCGGTCCAGGGCATCGAAAAACGCCTGGCCGCCATCCTGCGCAAGGTCAAGGAAGTGGGCGGATTCATGCGCATCGACATGGAGCAGTACAAATTCAAGGACATCACCCTGGAAGTGTACCGCCGCCTGCGCTCAAGCGAGGAATTCCGCGATTATCCGCATCTGGGCATCGTGCTGCAGGCCTACCTGAAGGATACGGACCAGGACCTGGCCGATCTCCTGGCCTGGGCCAGGGCCGAAAAACTTCCCATCTCCGTCCGACTGGTCAAGGGCGCGTACTGGGATTCCGAGACCGTCATCGCCAAGCAGAACGGCTGGGACATTCCGGTCTGGACCATCAAGGCCGAGAGCGACGCCGCCTACGAGCGCCAGGCGAAGCTGATCCTGGAAAACCACGACATCTGCCACTTCGGCTGCGCCTCGCACAACATCCGCACCATCGCCGCCGTCATGGAGACGGCCAAGGCCTTGAACGTGCCCGATGAGCGCTACGAATTCCAGGTGCTCTACGGCATGGCCGAGCCCGTACGCAAGGGGCTCCTGAATGTGGCCAAGCGCGTGCGCCTCTACGCCCCCTACGGCGATCTGCTGCCCGGCATGGCCTATCTGGTTCGGCGACTGCTGGAGAACACGGCCAACGAGTCCTTTCTGCGCCAGTCCTTTGCCGAGGAGGCGGAGGTGGAGCGGCTGATGGAAAATCCGGTCCTGACCGCGGAGCGGGAAAAAGCGCAGCGCGCGCCCAAGGCCGAGAGCGAGGCCAAGGGCTTGGCCCGCTTCGAGAACGAGCCCTTCGCAGACTTCACCCAGGAAGCCGTGCGACAGGCCTTCGCCGAGGCTGTGGCCGAAGTGCGCGCCCAACTCGGGAAGGAGTACCCGCTGATCATCGGCGGCCAGGAAGTGCGCACGTCCGACACGCTGCCTTCGGTCAACCCGGCCAATCCGAGCGAAATCATCGGCACCATCTGCCAGGCATCCACCAAGGAAATCGACCTGGCCATCGAAGCGGCCAAAAAGGCGGCTCCGGCCTGGAAGGCGTTGTCGCCCGAGGATCGCGCCGGCTACCTGCTCAAGGCGGCGGAAGTCGCGCGCAAGGAAATCTTCACCCTCTCCGCCTGGCAGACCCTTGAGGTCGGCAAGCAGTTCGATCAGGCCCAGGCCGACGTGGCCGAGGCCATCGACTTCCTGGAGTATTACGCCCGCGAGATGATCCGCTTGGGCAAACCGCAGCGCATGGGCCGTGCGCCGGGCGAAATGAGCCGGCTCATGTACCAGCCCAAGGGCATCGCCGCAGTCATCGCCCCCTGGAACTTCCCGCTGGCCATCAGCTGCGGCATGAGCGCGGCGGCCATCGTGGCCGGCAACCCCGTGCTTTACAAGCCCGCCGGACCGTCCTCGGTCGTCGGCTTCACCCTGTCCGAGATCTTCCGCAAGGCCGGCCTGCCCGCCGGGGTCTTCAACTACGTTCCGGGCCGTGGCTCGGTCATGGGCGACTATCTGGTCGAACACCCGGACGTGGCCATCGTCGCCTTCACCGGCTCCATGGAGGTCGGCCACCGCATCATAGGCAAGGCCTCGGTGGTCCACCCCGGCCAGAAGCAGATCAAGAAGGTCATCGCCGAACTTGGCGGCAAGAACGCCATCATCATCGACGACGACGCCGATCTGGACGAGGCCATCAGGGAAGTCCTGCATTCCGCCTTCGCCTTCCAGGGCCAGAAATGCTCGGCCTGCTCACGGGTCATCGTGGTCGAACCCATCTATGCCAAGTTCATCGAGCGTCTGGTGGAGGGAGCCAAATCCCTCGCCATCGGACCGGCCGAGGACCCGACCTACTTCATGGGCCCGGTGGTGGACGACAAGGCCCAGCAGAATGTCCTCAAATACATCGAGACCGCCAAAAACGAAGGCAAGATTCTGCTCGCAAACCCCGTTCCGGCCACCGGCTACTACGTGCCGCTGACCATCGTCGAGGGCATCACCCCCGAACACCGCATCGCCCAGGAGGAAGTCTTCGGCCCGGTGCTTTCGGTCATGAAGGTCAAGAACTTCGATCAGGCCATCGAATGGGCCAACTCCACGCGCTACTCCCTGACCGGCGCCGTGTTCTCGCGCAGCCCCAAACACCTGGAAAAAGCCCGGGAACAGTTCAACGTCGGCAACCTCTACCTCAATCGCGGCTCCACCGGAGCCCTGGTCGAACGCCATCCCTTCGGCGGCTTCAACATGTCGGGCATCGGCTCCAAGGCCGGCGGCCCCGACTACCTGTTGCAGTTCATGGATCCCCGTCTGGTCTGTGAAAACACCATGCGTCGCGGCTTCGCACCCATCGAGGAGGACGACGACTGGATCATCTAGCCCCCCCCCGGCAATGGCGATAAATCCCGCGCAAAGGCAGCGTCCCTTGCGCGGGATTTTTTTGTCGCTTGGCCTTGCGGCCGCGAAACTCGTAATCGATGGTCTGTTGGGCTGTCGTTTCCGTGCGTTCGCGTCGAAACCGCCGGCAGAACGAATCGCCGGAAAAAGCCTTGCGCTGCGCGTAAATTTCGAATAAAATTCAGAACCTACAAGATTCAAAGAAGAAGCGTCACTCCCTGCTTTTTTCTCTCGAGCACTTGTCTCTTTTTGGAAAAAAATTGATTTTTACGCAGGTCTCCTGTAGTCTTTTTTTACATTTTTTACAAAATAGTTCCTGCTTTATCGTTTCCATCCCTTATTTTCCAGAACATCCCAGAAGGGGTTATCCGGACACTCCGGTTTCATATCTTACCGCAACCGGTTCGCAGCCTGCGAACCCAAGGGCTCTGCAACCTTCAAGGAGGACTTCATGAAGAGAAAACTGTGTACACTTGGTTTCCTGACCCTGGCCCTCGTGGCGCTGTCCCTGGGATCGGCATGGGCTGAAACCATCCGCATCGGCCTCATGTGCCCCCTGACGGGCTCCTGGGCCAGCGAAGGTCAGGACATGAAACAGATTGTCGAGCTGCTGGCCGCCGAGACCAACAAGGCAGGCGGTGTGAACGGCAACCAGGTTGAAATCGTGATCGAGGACGACGGCGGCGATCCGCGTCAGGCCGCCTTGGCCGCGACCCGTCTGACCACCAAAGAAATTTCCGCCGTTATCGGCACGTACGGATCGTCCGTCACCGAAGCCTCCCAGAACATCTACGCCGAATCCGGCATCCTGCAGGTTGCCACCGGATCCACGGCCATCCGCTTGTCCGAAAAGGGCCTGCCCCTCTTTTTCCGCACCTGCCCCCGCGACGACGAGCAGGGCATGGTCGCGGCCAAGACCCTGGGCGATCTGGGCTTCGCCAAGATCGCCATTCTCCACGACAACACCTCCTATGCCAAGGGCCTGGCCGACGAAGCCAAGTCCCTGCTCGAAGCCCAGGGCAAGACCATCGCCTTCTACGACGCCCTGACTCCCGGCGAGCGCGATTACAACGCCATCCTGACCAAGCTGAAATCCGCCGCTCCCGACGTCATCTTCTTCACCGGCTACTACCCCGAGGCCGGAATGCTGCTGCGCCAGAAAATGGAAATGGGCTGGAACGTGCCCATGCTCGGCGGCGACGCCACCAACAACCCCGATCTGGTCAAGATCGCCGGGAACCAGGCCGCCGAAGGCTACATGTTCCTGAGCCCCCCTGTTCCCGTCGACCTCGACACTCCCGAAGCCAAGGCGTTCATGGAAGCCTACCAGGCCGCCTACGGCAGCGCCCCCGGTTCCGTATGGGCAGTGCTGGCCGGCGACGCCTACCGCGTCATCGTCGAAGCCATCGCGCAGACCAAGGAAACTTCCGGCGAAAAGCTGGCCGCCTATCTGCAGAAAGAAATGAAGGATTTCTCCGGTCTGACCGGCAAGATCTCCTTCAACGAAAAGGGTGACCGCGTGGGCGACCTGTACCGCGTGTACAAAGTCGACGCCGCCGGCGCGTTTGTCCTGCAGCCGTAACAATCAGGGGCCCCATTCCACAGGGGCCCCTTTTCCCAACATCTTGCCCCGACACACACTATGGAAGAATTTTTTCAACAACTGACCAATGGATTGGCGGTCGGAGGCATCTACGCCCTTATCGCGCTCGGCTACACCATGGTCTACGGGGTCTTGAAGCTGATCAACTTCGCCCATGGCGACCTCTTCACCATCGGCGCGTACCTTGGGCTGACCCTGCTCGTCTCCATGGGACTCTTCGACAAGATCGGCCCCCTGCCGGCCGTCATCCTTCTGGCTGTCATGGTCATGATCCTGGTCGCCATCATCGGGGCGATCCTTGAACGCGTGGCCTACCGGCCGCTTCGCCAGTCGCCCCGACTTTCCGCCGTGGTTTCGGCCCTGGGCGCGTCCATCTTCTTTCAGAACGCGATCATGGCCATCTACAGCCCCAAGTTCCTGGTCTACCCGCACGACATCCTGCCCAAGGCGGCCGTCACCATTTTCGGCTTGGACATCCCGGTCATGCGCATCATCATGTTCCTGACCTCGCTGGTGCTCATGGCGGCCCTGTATTTCTTCATCCAGAAGACCAAGATCGGCACGGCCATCCGGGCCGCGGCCATCGATCAGGGCGCGGCCAAGCTCATGGGCATCAACGTCGACCGGGTCATCATGCTGGTCTTCTGCATCGGTCCGGCGCTGGGCGGCGCGGCCGGACTCATGGTCGGCCTCTACTACGGACAGATCAATTTCAGCATGGGCTGGATGTTCGGCCTCAAGGCCTTCACGGCCGCCATCCTGGGCGGGATCGGCAACATCCCCGGGGCCATGGTCGGAGGCCTGCTGCTGGGCGTCATCGAGGCCCTCGGCGCGGCGTACATCTCCATCGCCTGGAAGGACGCCATCGCCTTCTGCGTCCTGATCCTGATCCTCATTGTCCGGCCCACGGGCCTTTTAGGAGAAAGGGTGGCTGAAAAAGTATGAAATCTACCAATATCCTCTATCTCGCCTTCGCCCTGATCATGGCGTCCTGTCCCATGTTCCTGAACGCCTACTGGACCGACGTCTTCAACAACGTCGGCCTCTACACCATTCTGGCCCTGAGCCTCAACGTCATCCTCGGCCATGCGGGACTGTTCCACATGGGACACGCCGCGTTCTACGCCATCGGCGCCTATGTCACGGCCATCCTGAACACCACCTTCGGCATTCCCGTGCTCTGGAGCATGCCCCTGGCCGGAATCATGGCCGGGCTCTTCGCCATGATCGTGGCCAGGCCCATCATCCATCTGCGCGGAGACTATCTGCTCATCGTGACCATCGGCATTGTCGAAATCGTGCGCATCGCGCTCATCAACAATGTTTTCGACATCACCGGCGGCGCCAACGGCATCTTCGGCATCAGCAGGCCCACGGTCTTCGGCTACAAGATCTCCAAGCCGGACCAGTTCTTTTACCTGATCTGGGGTTTCGCCGCCGTGACCATCTTCCTTCTCCTGCGGCTTGAGCATTCACGCTTCGGGCGCGCGCTCATGTACATCAAGGAGGACGAGGTCGCCGCCGGCGGAAGCGGCATCAACGTCGCGCACCACAAGCTGGTGGCCTTTGTCATCGGCGCGGTCTGGGCCGGAATGTGCGGCACCATCTACGCCTCCAAGATGACCATCATCGCCCCGGAGTCCTTTTCCTTCGCCGAATCCGTGGTCCTCTTCACCATCGTCATCCTTGGCGGCTCCGGCAGCATTCCCGGGGTCATTCTGGGCGCGTTCCTCCTGGTCGGCCTGCCCGAAGTCTTCCGCGGGCTGGCCGAATACCGCATGCTGGTCTTTGGCGCGGCCATGGTCCTGATGATGATCTTCAGGAACCAGGGTCTGCTCCCCCCCGGCCCGAAAAACTACAACGTCGCGGACCTTCTTCCAGCCGGAGGTCGCAAATGACGCTCCTGTCCATCGACAATCTGAGTAAAAGCTTCGGTGGCCTCATGGCCGTGAACGAAGTCTCCTTTGACGTGGAAGCCGGCAGCATCGTGGGCCTGATCGGACCCAACGGCGCAGGCAAGACCACGGTTTTCAACCTCATCACCGGAAACTATCAGCCCAACACGGGCACGGTGCTCTTTGATGGGGACAACCTGGTCGGCCTGCCCACCCACACCATCGTGGAGAAGGGCATCGCCCGCACGTTCCAGACCATCCGCCTGTTCCAGAACATGAGCGTGCTGGAGAACGTGCTGGCCGGAGGGCACTGCCGCATGCGCGCCGGTTCCCTGGCCGCCATGCTGCGCACCCCTGCCCAGCGCCGCGAAGAAAAGGAAGCCATGCGACAGTCCATGGCCGAGCTGGAATTTGTCGGCCTGGCCCACGAATGGCAGAACAAGGCCAAAAACCTGTCCTACGGCAATCAGCGGCTGCTCGAGATCGCCCGCGCCCTGGCCACCAAGCCCAAGCTCATCGTTCTCGACGAACCGGCCGGGGGCATGAACGATCAGGAAACCCAGGACCTTATCCGCCTCATACGCGCCATTCAGGATCGCGGCATCACGGTCCTCTTGATCGAACACGACATGGGGCTGGTCATGCGCGTCTGTTCGTCCCTGGTGGTGCTCGAGCATGGTGCGAAAATCGCGTCCGGCACTCCCGGAGAGATCCAGACCAACCCGCGCGTCATCGAAGCCTACCTCGGTGTCGACTCCGAATAAGGGAATTCCATGCTGCTAAAAATCGAAAACCTGCGCGTGAACTACGGCAACGTCGAAGCCCTGCACGGGATCAATCTCGAAGTGGGCGAAGGCGAAATCGTGACCATTCTCGGAGCCAACGGCGCCGGGAAGTCAACCACGTTGAACGCCATCAGCGGCCTGGTCAACATCACCGGGGGGTCGATTCACTTCCGTGACACCGCCCTGCACAAGCTGCCCGCCCACGAGATCGTCAAGCACAAAATCACCCAAAGTCCCGAAGGACGCCGCGTCTTCACCACTCTGACCGTGCACGAGAACCTTTCCCTGGGGGCGTTCACATCCACCAACACCGAGCGCATCCAGAAAAGCCTGAAATGGATTTACGAACTCTTCCCGCGCCTGCTGGAACGAAGCAAGCAGCTGGCCGGGACCTTGAGCGGCGGGGAACAGCAGATGCTGGCCATCGGACGGGCGCTGATGGCCAATCCCAAGATCCTGCTCCTTGACGAGCCAAGCCTCGGCCTGGCCCCAATCCTGGTCAAATCGATCTTCGACACTGTCCGGGAGATCAACAAGGTCGGCGTGACCGTCATCCTGGTCGAACAGAACGCCAAGGCCGCCCTCAAGCTCGCCCACCGCGGCTATGTCATGGAAGTGGGCAACATCGTCCTGGCCGATACAGCGGTCAACCTGCTCAAGAACGAACAGGTTCAGCAAGCCTATCTGGGCGGCGGACACTAAAACCGCCTGCCCTTGAACGCAAAAAGCCATGTCGAGGCTCTCGGCATGGCTTTTTTGCGTCCACGCCGCATCCGCCCTTTGCGCAGAATAAAAAACCAACAAACGTGTTCAAGGGAACCGCAACCCGCCGGCGCGAACACTCATCGCACGGAAAGGCGCGGATGGACCGGATGCATTCCCGGCGTCATTGTCGGCCCAGGCGGCAGACGATCATGAATTCCTCCTCCGTGACCGGCATCACGGACAGACGCGACCCCTTTTTCAAAAGCTCCATCTTTTCCAACCCCCTTACGCCTCGCAGCGAGGCCAACGGAACCGGTTGGGCAAACTTTTCCACGAACTGCACATCGACCATGAACCACAACGGCCGCTCCCGCGTCGACTTCGGATCAAAATGCCTGTCCTTGGGGTCCCAGGCCGTGTGGTCCGGATAGCTTTCGCTGGCCACCCTGGCGATGCCGACCACGGAAGGATTCGTCACGCTGTGGTAAAAGAGGATATGATCGCCGACGCTCATCCCGTCGCGCATGAAATTGCGGGCCTGATAGTTGCGCACCCCGTCCCAACTGGTGACACCGCCTGGCAGAGCGGCCAGATCATCGATGGAAAAGCATCCCGGTTCCGTCTTCATCAACCAATACTTCATCATCCCCTCCACAGATTGAATGTGCGGTCATGCTCGCAGAAACGAACCGCCTTCGCAATGTCTTCGCGCGAAAATCGAGTAGCCGGGGCGGTCACCCGCCCCGGCTCTCACACCACCCGGCATGCGTACTACGCACCAAGGCGGTTTCCCGCGGCGAGCCCCAGCTCCTGCCATCTTTCTGTTAAATTGATCAGACCCA
>JAEWKZ010000082.1 GCA_023393525.1 Pseudomonadota bacterium
CGCACGTTTATGCGTTGCTGCGTGTGTGTGTTAGCGCGTGCGTGTAAATGCACATGGGTTAACTTTCCACCGCCGTGCGTTTACGTGTAGGCCGAGTGCTAACATGTAGCGCACTAAGCCCTAAAAAAGCGAAAGCCCGAGAGGTGCGAACTCTCAGGCTTTCATGGGCGAAGTGTTTTTTTCACGAACCATCACCCCGGTTGGCTCACATCATATGCCATCGGGTGACTTGCAACAACTGCAAATGAAATAACCCGATGGCCGCACATGTCAGCCCTTCCAAAATTTAAGCAGCACGCCCAATACAGCCTGTTCCCCGAGGCCCAGCAGTACCACCACCTAGACAAGTGGGGCTATTTTTCGCTGCTGACTCGCAACAGCATGGGCAAAACCGCCCAAAGCTCCCACCGCCTAGACACCATGCCCACCGTGCTTGGGCTGGTAGACCCCCACCAAGACACATGGCTGTCACAGGCCGAATTCATGCGCCCCAATCGCCGCGTGGTGAACCTGTTGCGCGTGGGCCTGCTGTTTTGTGACATTGATTGCTACCCCAAGGACAAGCAAGACCCCGCTTTGACCCAATGGGCACAAGGAAAAAGCCCTGAGGCCATGGCACAGGCGCTGCTGTACTTCTGCCAGCTCGAAGGCATCCCCGCCCCTTCCGTGGTCGTTTTCTCGGGCCGTGGGCTGCAAGTGAAGTGGCTGCTAGAGGGCACCATCCCCCGCCAAGCGCTGCCCCGCTGGAATGCCTGCCAGCGCCACCTGGTGGACAAGCTGCGCCCCTATGGGGCCGACCCCGCAGCCAAAGACGCAAGCCGCGTGCTGCGCCTGGTCGATACCGTCAACACCCGCAGCGGGGAAATCTGCCGCGTGGTGCACGTCACACCGGGCACCGATGGGCAGGCCATACGCTACAGCTTTGAAGAGTTGGCGGAATACCTGCTGCCCGTGGCCCGCTGGAAGCACGAAGCAAGGCTGGCAGAAGCCCAAGAGCGCCGCAAGCACTTCCAATTGCTCCAGGGCGGGAGGAAGCCGGGGGCAGGCTTGCGCCGCTTCTCAGACCAAACCTTGGCATGGCATCGCCTTGAGGACTTGCGCACTTTGGCCCAGTTGCGCGGGGGAGCTGGCGAAGGCGAACGCATGCAGCACCTGTTTTGGCAGCTCAATTTCATGCTGTTGTCTGGTGCCACCAACTCAGGGGACATGTGGCACGAGGCAGCAGAGCTAGCCCGCCAAATTGATTCAGGCTGGGGCTACCGTAGCCCCGAGCTGTCCACGCTCTACAGCAAGGCCAAAGCCTACGAAGCAGGCGAGAAAGTCACATTCAAAGGCCGTGAGCTGGCACCGCTCTACACGCCGCGCAATGACACGCTGATAAACCTGTTTGGCATCACTGACGATGAACAAAAGAAGCTGCGCACCATCATCAGCACCAGCGAGGCCAAGGGACGCCACGCCAAGCGCACAGAAGCCAGCCGCAGGGCTGCTGGGGCCATAGATCGGGCAGCGTACCTAGGCCAAGCCCAAGACAAACGCACGCAAGCCCTAGAGCTGAGGGCGCAGGGCAAGAGCTGGGCAGAAGTGGCGCAGGAGGCGGGCTACAAGAACGCAGAAGCGGCCCGGAAGTCTTGCAAATAGGTAGACCGGAGAAGTCCGTGCGTACTACTAATGGCGAAGCCTCCCGCCGCCCGTAGGGCAGGGTATGTTTGATTGCATGGGATGTGAGGTTTTGACAGGTTGCTAACCCCTCAAATAGGTAGACCGGAGAAGTCCGTGCGTACTACTAATGGCGAAGCCTCCCGCCGCCCGTAGGGCAGGTATTTGGTATTGCACTGGAACGGATGTTGAACGACCGTTGAACGCCTGTTACGCACCTGTCACAGTGACAGGTCTACGCCCTGACTTCATGTAATGCAGATTCATAGAACCTCATGGCCGTGGAGCTGGTGAAGAGGGCCAGTAGTGGCGCAGATTGCCGAGTACAGCGCTGGCGTTTTCCGTTATTTCGATTTGAAGGGCGAGTGCCTGTAGTGCTGGGTGTTGCGCCTCATGCAGCAGCTTGAGTGCTTGGTAATCCTTTTGCTGCGCCTGCCCTGTTCCCTTGAGAAAGCCACGCAGGGATGCATAAAGCGCCTTGGCATTGGCTTGCCCTTCCTGTTCGCTAGCTTTGGCCTCCAAGCTTGCCGCCTTGGCTTTCCATGCCTTGGCCTCCAGCTCCAGAAGGTCTGACTTTTCACGCTCCACCTTGATTGCCTCTTGCATGGCCCTGTATTGCTGGTGGGGGATGTGCTTGGGAGGCTTCGCCCCTGTTGCCTTGCGCTCTGCTGCTGTGCTACCGCGTGCCATCCCTAGAGCCTGCGCTGTGAGCGTCTGGACTTTAGCCAGGTCGGAGCGCTTGGGCTTCCACAGCCGCCCATTGCTCAAAGTGCGATCAATCAAGGCATGGGCGTGTGGGTTGTATCTGGGCTGGTCATGCTCTAGATGGCCCTCATCCAAGTGCACCGCAATGTGCACGACCGTGGCACCTGTGGCCGCCTCAAATACTTGCTTCCACGCTTGCAGCCGTTGCGAAACGTCCTCCAAGTACGCTTCCACCTTGCGTGGCTTGAGGTTTGGCAGCACAAGCACACCCTCAACGAATGCAGGTGCGTCGGCTGCCTTGGCTTGGGGTGTGCGCTCTGCCATGCGCTTTGCGTGCAGGCCCACCAACTGGGCCTCAGTGCCCGCACGATAGACCACACGGTTTGGCAGCCGATGCGCTGGGGGCAATAGATAGCTGGGGGTGCTGAGCGCCGACCGCTCAGCGTGGGCCACGGCAAAACGCACGTTGCGTGCTGGCTCTATCGAGATGCCGGATGTGCGCTGTTTTGCCATGCTGCCCCCCCTTGTCGGCTTGCCGACCACAATGACCACGCCCCTTTTTTGGGGGTCTGTGATCTATTGTGCCCAATAGACCAGGCACGCGGGGGCCGCTGCTGGTCTTTGGGCCGCCCTAATTTCGACAAGTCGAAGGGCGGGAGGGGCAAGGCTGCTGGCCTTGCGCTTTTATGTGGCGCTGCCTGCGCCCTGCGCTTGCTCTGCCACGGCTTTTGCCCACTGCGCACGGGCCAAGGCCATTTCATTGCGTGCGTTTGCCGCTTCCGCCTGTGCGACCGACAGCGCTGCGTTGGCTTCACGTAGCGCCGCTGCATGCGCTTCCTGCACCTTGGCCAAGGCGTTTGCCGCTTCCTTGTTTGCCTCCTTGATGGCCTCTGCATGGCCTGCATGGGCATTTGCCAAGGCTGTTGCCGCCGCGTCCTTGGCTGCCTCCGCCTTGATGGCGCGTTGCTCTGCCGCTGTGGCGCTGGCCGTGGCTGCCTCCAGTTTGGCCCGGAGCACCGCCGCTTCCTGCTGAGCTGTGGCGCTGCCCGCCTGTGCTTGCTCCAAGAGGGAATGCAGGCGGGCCAGCTCTGCCTTTTGAGCCGCTTCGGCTTGTTCGTGGTGCTCTGTGCGTAGTTGCTGCTTTGCCAACTCTACGCGGGCCAGCTCTGCTGCCTGCTGTTCGCGTGCAGTCTCAGCCTTGGCCGCTTCCAATGCCTTTTCCAGCTCAGCCACGCGACCGGCAAGCCCTGCCTTTTCTTTGGTCAGCGTTGCCACGGATTCGGCAAGATTTTCCACTTCCTTATCCAGTCGTTCCACGCGCTCCGCCAAGTCTGCCGCCGCTTCCTCCGCGTGCACCAACTCTTCCTCAATTTCTGCACGGGCAGCGGATGCACTCTGGGACAACTCAGCAGCAAGCGCCGCCGTGAGAGCAGCAGGCAAGGAAGGCGCAGGGGCCACAGCCACAGGACGTGCAGCCCGCCACGTTCTCAGGTGCTTGTGAATCGTGCCCTCACTGCCCGTGCCCAGCTCCGCACGCACCGCCCGAATGCTGGGGTTCGAACCATTGCCCGAATGCTGGGGTTCGAACCATTGCCCGCCAACTTATCCGCCGCCGCTGCCACTTGGGCATAGGTCACGCCGCGTGTTGGTGTAGTGGGGTTGTCTGTATTGCTCATGTGTAGTGCCTCCTATGTAGTGCTTTCCATAGTGTATTGCCGTAGTGCGTAGTAATACACCAATACGGAGCACTACGCACTACACATAAGGATGGGCGGTTGTTATTTCGCCTCACCTCTTTGAATCCACTTGGCGTTATTCGAGGCTTGGACAAGCACCCCCGAAAAAATAAAGCTGTGGCGCAGCCTGCCTGCCACCCTCCGCAGCCCTCTGGTTTCGCTGGTTTCTTTTGGGTATACCTTCACGGCCATGCATGAAACTGGTTTCATTTAGAGAGTTTGACAATTTAAACGAAACCGCCATAATTGAAACCAGTTAAACGAAACCGAAAGCCGCCAAATGTCTTTCCTCCGCGCCTACCTCCGAGCCTCCACCACCGACCAAGACGCCAGCCGCGCCCGAGCAGACCTCGAACGCTTCGCATCTGAGCGTGGATTAAAGGTTGCTGCCTGGTATCAAGAGAACGAATCCGGGGCCACGCTGGAGCGCCCCGAGCTGTTCCGCCTGATTTCCGATGCCTCAGAAGGGGACGTGCTCTTGGTGGAGCAGGTGGACCGACTTTCACGCTTGAGCACCAAGGACTGGGAGCAGCTCAAGGCCAAGCTATCGGCCAAGCGCGTGCGGGTCGTGGCGCTGGACTTGCCCACCTCTTGGATGGGCGCAGGTGCTGGCATGGACGAAACCACCCAAGCCCTGTTGGACGCGGTAAACCGCATGCTGTTGGACATGCTGGCAGCCGTGGCCCGCAAGGACTACCAAGACCGCCGCCGCCGCCAAGCACAGGGCATTGCCAAGGCAAAGGAGCAAGGCAAGTTCAAAGGCCGCCAAGCTGACCAAGAACGACATGCCCTGATTGCCTCCCTGCTAGACCGCGGCATGTCCTGGTCGGAAGTCTCCAAGGCCACCGGCGCTGCCCGCTCCACCATCAAAAGAGTGCAGGACGCACGCAAGGCCACTGCCCTATAGCTACCGAAAATGGAAAAAAGCACCCATGTTTATGCGTGGGTGCTTTTTTGTTTAGTGGTTTTTATGTGATTGCACTCTTGTGCATTTGTCAGAGTGTACGAGCCAACTCCCTTAGCTCTTCCGCTCTTTGCTGGGCTTGCTCTGGCGAGAGCTCTGCCCAAGAGATAACCGAAGCACCAGCCGCACGAGCAATCACAGCCACCGAATCAAGAACACTGGCCACTAGATTGAAAAAATCCCGGATGGCCTGAGTTCCTGAGCTGGTGCGCGAAATAGACTCCCTCTGATCTTCGAGAATCTCTCTGATTGCTTCAATGTCTGCATGCACAAGATGGGACACATCAATATTTGCCATATTCCCTCCTAATAACCAGACAGGTTTTTACTTTGCTCCAGATGCCGCAGGAGCTTTTCCACTCCCCGGCTGCCATCTGCATCAGTATCTATCGAGAAGCTCTCTCCCTAGATTGAGAATTCATGCCTATGAATCTGCACCGATGGT
>JAEWKZ010000039.1 GCA_023393525.1 Pseudomonadota bacterium
GGGGAGCATGAAATGGCGTCCGCGAAACTATATGACGGTCTCAGTTTAATGAAGATTTTATTGTTTCTGATCGTAGTTGCTTCCTTTGCGGCGCAGGCTCAGGGCTATACGCGCATCGAAACAATCGATTACCACGACGACACTTCGCTGTGGGTGCTGGGACAAGTCAAAAGAACCACTTGCATATCGTCCGTACCGGCGAATAGCGCCTGCGATGGAGGGGCTGATTCAGTAATTTCGCAGACCGATTACGGCTGGAAGGCGCTTCCGTGGAAGAACTACTCCTTTGGTAAGCTGCAACAAACGCTGTCGTATGACAGTACCTCGACCGTGGCCAGCGGCCAACTCGGCACCCTCAAGACAGCGGCCGACGGCAACGGCAACGTCACCACCTTGACGAACTGGAAACGGGGCGTTCCGCAGTCGATCAAGTACCCAGGCACGCCCGAGGTGGCGACCGGCGCGACGCAGTCGGCCGTAGTGGACAACAATGGCTGGGTCACATCGGTGACCGATGAGACCGGATCGAAGACCTGCTACGAGTACGATCCAGCGGGACGGGTGAAGAAGATCATCTATCCGACCGAGGCCGCCAACATCTGCGACACCGGCCAGTCACTGTGGAACTCGACGACAATCGACTTCTCTTCGGGGCATCCGGCCGCGTACGGGATGCCGGCCGGACACTGGCGGCAGACCACCAGGACGGGCAATGGCCGCAAGGTGGTCATCTTCGACGCCCTCTGGAGGCCGGTCGTCGAGCAAACGCTGGACTTGGGCAACGTAGCAGGGACGGTCTCCGAAGTATTCCACCGATACGATTCCCTAGGGCGCGCGATCTTCCGGTCGTATCCGCTGGGGACCAATGGCGCTGCGGTCTACAGAGATCCGGCCCTCAAGGGGACGCATACCTCCTACGATGCAATCGACCGCGTGACCCAAGTGAGGCAGGACTGGGAAGGCACCGGCCAGCTGACCACGACCACGGCCTATCTAAGAAACGCCGTAGGGCCCTACACGCAGGTGACCAATCCGCGCGGACGAATCAGTCGCACCTGGTACCAGGCTTGGGACCAGCCTAGCTTTGAACTGCCCGTCCGGATCCAGCACGACAACGCCTACGCATACACCGACATCAACCGTGATGTGTTCGGCAAGCCAACCTCGATTGTCCGGCGCAAGGGTGACGGCAGTCAGAGCGTGACCCGCAGCTACACCTATAACGTGAACCAGGAACTGTGCCGCACGGTAGAGCCCGAGACGGGTGCCACCCTCATGGGGTATGACGGCGCCGGCAACCTGGGCTGGTCTGCATCCGGCCTACCGGCTGGTACCGCTTGCCACACGACCGGAAACACCGCAACCATAAACGCGCGCAAGGCGAATCGAACCTACGATGCGCGCAACTGGCTCAGGGCCCTCGCCTTCGCTGACGGCAAGGGCAATCAGACATGGACCTATACGCCCGATGGCCTTCCAGCAAAAATCGTCACGGCCCAGCCGAGCGTCGTGCCGGTGGAAAACACCTATACGTACAACCGCCGGCGGTTGCTGGCCACAGAGTCAACCAAGATCGCCTCGACCATCTACCTGCACCAGTACAACCACAACGGTAACGGTCATCTGTCTCGCATGATCTACGGCAGCGGGCACGCGATCGATTATGCGCCTGACGCGCTGGGTCGTGCGACCAGGGCCGGTCCATATGCCACAGGCGTGAAGTACTATCCCAATGGCGCAATCAGTGAGTTCACCTACGGCAATGGAATCAGGCACACCCTGACCCAGAACGTCCGCGGGTTGCCGGACACCAGCTGCGACTTCTACGGCTCCTGCAACACAAGTGCGATCCTGAACGACGGCTACGACTACGATCAGAACGGGAACGTGCTGGCGATCAGCGATGGGAGGACGGGCAATCGCGGCAACCGAACGATGACCTACGACGGGTTGGATCGTCTGACCAAGGCAGTCTCGCCGATGTTCGGAACGGCTATGTATGAGTACGATCTGCATGACAATATCACCCGGGCGACGTTGATCACACAGCCCGTCCCTCCGTCCAAGATCGCAAAGGTCGAGGACCACTATTATTGTTACGACGCGAGCTGGCGGCTGACGAACGTCAAAACGGGAAGTTGCTCTGGAGCCACGGTGATCGGGCTGGGTTATGACCCGCAGGGCAATGTGCTGAACAAGAACGGCCAGGGCTACGAGTTCGATCTCGGCAACCGTTTGCGTCGCAGCACGGGGAAGGAATGGTATGCCTATGACGGGCACGGTCGACGGGTACTTAGCTGCACGCCAACGGCCTGCGACTACCAGCAGTATGGGTTCGATGGAAAGCTTTACTACCACCGCGACAACCGTTCGGCGAAGCACTTCAACAACATCTATCTCGGTGAAAGCCTGGTGGCGATCTGGGAGCTGCCGACTGCAGGCGGGGCGGTGACGGTCAAGTACCAGCATACTGATGCGCTGGGTAGTCCGGTAGCGGTCACCAACGCGAGTCGTGCGGTGGTGGAGCGGACGGAGTATGAGCCATACGGTAAGCCGGTGAATCGTGCCTGGCGGGATGGGCCAGGGTATACGGGACATGTGGAGGATGCTGCGACTGGGCTGAATTATATGCAGCAGCGCTACTACGATCCGCAGATCGGACTGTTCCTCAGCGTGGATCCGGTGACGGCTTATGAGAAGCCGATCACGAACTTCTGTCGGTATTGCTACGCTCGGAATAATCCTTATC
>JAEWKZ010000078.1 GCA_023393525.1 Pseudomonadota bacterium
CGGCGGAGGGGACCCACCCGATTCCATTCCGAACTCGGAAGTTAAGACCTCCAGCGCCGATGATACTGCCAGTCCACTGGTGGGAAAGTAGGTCGTCGCCAGGACCTTTTTTTTCTCTTCTCTTAGGATGGGGCTTAACAGCCGCCATCCTTTTTCATTTCCAGACCTTCATCATCAACGAATTCTCTCCAGCACTGCAAAGAATGGACATCACTTCCACGGGTGATTCATGCATCGCGTCTTTTTTCAATACGACCGGCAAATGGACAAGCATCATTCGGTTTTGTCTGTGATCGCCCGCAGGGCTTCAGCCACATCGTGGATGATCCAGGCCGGCGTGGACGCTCCCGCCGTCAAGCCGATGCTCGAAAATTCACTGAGCTCGTCAAGAGGCAGTTCGGCGGCGGTTTCAACGTGAACGGTGTATATGCCCGCCTCCTGAGCTATTTGCGCCAACCGTCTCGTATTGCCGCTGTCTTTGCCTCCGGCGACGACAATGGCCTCAACCTTGTGCGACAGCTCCCGCACTTCCTCCTGCCTGTCTTTGGTGGCCATGCAGATCGTGTCGAGAACGGTCATATCGGCGTCGATGTTCGTGGTAAGGTACGTGCGGATGGCGTTGAAGAATTCTCTGTCCTGTGTTGTCTGTGCCGCCAGAAAATAGCTTGTTGTGGGGTCGAGTTTTTTGCCTTGCAGCTCTTCGAGACTTTCAAATATCGTGAATGTCGTGGCGTAACTCACCAGGCCGCGGACTTCCGGATGATCGCGTTCACCAAACAGAAGCAGATGTTTGTTCTGCTCTGCCTGTCGCTGAATGAGGACCTGGGCTTTTTTCACTTTCGGGCAGGTGGCGTCCACGATGGCGACTTCTTGCCGCTCCAGGGCCTCTTGCATTTGCTTCGGAATGCCGTGAGCGCGGATCACGACGATGTCCCCGGCCTTCAATGGCTTGGTCCCTTCCGTTTGCAACACGCCTTGGCTTTGATAGCGGGCCAGAACCTGGGGATTGTGAATGATCGGGCCCAGCGTGTAGATTGCCGCCCCCTGCGGGGCGGTTGACAGGGCTTTGTCGAGCTTGTGCAGCGCCATATCCACTCCCATGCAAAAACCGGCTGTTTCCGCGACGATGAGTGTCATTGTTCCTCCCGTTGAGCCAAGCAGGTATCAAGAATGGTGAATACGTCGTCCCATGACTTGCAGAAAACGATGTCGCGGCGCAGCGCGCGCGCTCCGGGGAGGCCTTTCAGGAATCTGGGCACCAGAGTCCGCATTTTCAGCAGCCCGAGGCGATGCATGCCGTGTTGCTCATAGAGTTCCGAAAGTCTTTGAATCAGAGCGATCATCGACGTGCACGTCTTTTCTTCCGGAACCTCGTTTTTGCGCATGCGCAGGTATCGTGAAAAGATGGTCGGATCGTTCAGCGCTCCGCGCGCGAACATGAGGCCGTCGACGCCGGTTTCCGCCACGCATCTGAAACCGTCCTCGGCCTGGAAAAGGTCGCCGCTTGCGACCACCGGCACGCCGACGTTGTCTTTGAGCATTTTCAAATGCGACCAGTCTGCGTGTCCAGTGAACCCCTGGGCTCCGAATCTGGGGTGCATGGTGACCCAACCCGCTCCCAGCGCTTCGAGTTCCTTGGCCAGCGGCAGGTAGACCGGCTGGCCGACGTACCATCCCAAGCGGATCTTGAACCCCATGCAGCCGGGCTCCGTGGCGGAGATCATGGCTTTGGCGAGGCGCAGGAGGTGTTCGGGCTCTTTGAGCAGGGCCGCGCCGCTGCCCGTCTTGACGACTTTGCGGACCGGACAGCCGCAGTTGAGGTCGAAATAGCGAAATCCCCTCTCGCGCAAGCGCTCAATGGACTTGACGAGAAAGGGTTCCTCGGACCCGAAAAGCTGCACGATCAGGGGACTGTCCTGCTCGCACGTCAGCAACAGTTCATTGGTGCCGGGGCTTTGGTAGATGAGCCCCTTGGCGCTGACCATTTCCGTTACGCCTGTACGGCAGCCCTGTTCATGGCAGAGGAGGCGAAAGGGAAGATCCGAGAAGCCGGCAAGGGGAGCGAGCCAGGGTTTGTCCGGAGATATGGGGAAGAGGTGTGTGCTCATGGAAGATCTGATTGGGTTCGATTGCAGGAAGATGCGTCATTGGAGGCGCAGGGCCGAGTAGGCGGCGTCCGGGGCCCAGGGCTGCGCGGACCAGGCCGGGTCTTTGTATTCAAACCTTGGTTTGGTCAAGAATAAGCTCGACTTCGTCGACGCTCAGGCCCGTGGATTGCGCCAAGGCTTCTGCCGATTGACCGCGCTTGAAGCCGCTCAGGATTGTTTGCCGTAGAAATTGCGGAGATTTGGTGAAATTTTCGGCCTGTTCGAGCAGGCGGCGCATTTCCACCGCCCTGTAGTGCAGCTTTTCCTCCAGGGCGGTCAGCTCTTCCTGGCGCTTGGTGAAGGTGCCGATAATTTCCTTTTCCAGGCGGGCGTTCATGTCCAGCTTTTGCAAGAATTCATCTTGCCTGTCCTGCAGCGAGCGCACCAGCAATTCCGACTTTTTCAGCTTGCTGTAGAAGAAAATGGCGAGGACGATGAGCAGGATCTCCATCACCGTCGAGGCGGCGAGAATCCAGAACGAGATTTCGGGGTTCATTTATACCTGCGTGTCAATCAGGTGGCCCTGATCTGATTCGAATTCGGTTTCATGCCGAAGTTTCCGGCGCTCTCCAAGGTTTTGCTCAGGGGTGGCGTCGTTGTGACCCTCGGGATCCACCTCGGTGTCGGCGGCGCTTGCCTCGCTTTTGGCGACCTGGTTTTTTTCCAGCCTTTGGCGTCGCAAAACGGCTTCCTGCGCCAAAGCCTGCTGCACTTCCGGGTGCGCGAGCTGGGTATGATGGAGCTTCTGCGCTTCAGGGATCTGGCTGATCAGGGTCGAGAGGTTGAGGTTGTCGACCATCTACTTCACCACGTATTCTTCCAGAAGAATTTCCGACACCCGGCCGCTTTTTATGTTTTGATTGACGACCGTTGCGATGTCCGCTTTCAGCTTTTCGGATTCCTCCGAGGTGGCCAGGAAGGAAAGGGGGGAATTCTTCAGGTAGCGGTAGATACCGTCTCGGACAAACAGGGTTTTCGCCTGCAATTCCGCCCGCATGACAGGGGTCGCGTGGGGTATGGAAAAGCGGCAGGTCAGGAATCGTGTCTTGCCGTCGAGGTCGTATTCGATGTGAAATTCTTCAAGAGAGAAGACATCCAACTGTTCGGGTTCCGGAGTGGCCCTTTTTTCCGAAGATTCGTCCGATGCGGGCTCAGAGTCCGGGCTGGCCGGCTGTTCTTCCGGTAGTTGGGCTTCTGTGGCCTGTTCGTCGGGATACGGGGGGCCGGATTTCATGAAAAAATAGGCGCCCCCGGACCCGAGCAAAAGGCAAAGCGCTGCCGCAATTCCGAATATCCAATATTTTTTGCGGCTTTTGGCGGCCGGTATTTCCGATTTTTCCGTTGGGAGGGTCGTTTCTGCCGGTTCGGGAGCGGATTCGATGGGCTCGGGCTCGGGATCTTCCTCCTTTTCCTCGAATTCGAGGAAAAGAGCGTCATCCAGATCAAGCTCGACTTTTTGCAGGCCCTTGGGGACGCTGTCCTGCAGGCGTTCATCGTCAAGGGCGACGTTGCTGTCGCCCTCGGGGGGGGTCTGGGCGAGAAGGATGAACCGGATCATGGGACCTGGGCCGGCCGGCAAGCACAGGCTTGCCAGCCGGAGTGGTTATTCGAAAATTTTGTTGATTTTCTGCCCCAGTGTTTCAGCAGTGAAGGGCTTGACGATGTAGTTCGACACCTTGGCCTGTACCGCCTCGATGATGTTCTCCTGCTGGGCCTCGGCGGTGACCATGAGGAAGGGCAGGTCTCCGAATTCCTCGCTGGCGCGCACCTTGCGCAAAAGCTCGATGCCGGTCATCTGCGGCATGTTCCAGTCGGAGATGATGAAGTCCACCTGGTCCTTGGTCAGGATTTCCCAGGCCGCGGTGCCGTCGTCGGCCTCGATGATGTTGTTGAAGCCGAGTTGCCTGAGAATATTCTTGATGATCCGCCGCATGGTCGAAAAGTCGTCGACGATGAGCACCCGCATGTTCGTATTGACCGCCATGTATCCCTCCACATGAGCTTTTCGTGAAACCGACCAACCAGGTGATCAGTTGATGTCGCCGTATTCGCGCGCAAACATTTTCTTGAGTTTTCCCAGTGCCTGGGAGTGCAACTGGGAGACCCGGCCTTCAGTGATGTCGAGGGCCAAGGCCACTTCCTTCATGTTCAGTTCTTCCGTGTAGTACAAACTAAGAACCAGCTTTTCCCGTTCGCCCAGTCTATCGATGAGATGACCGAGCTTGTCAATGATGTCGTGGAATGCCACGGCGGCAAAGGGTTCCCGCCCGTTGCCCCCGTCCCCGGGCTGGTTCCATTGGTCCTGGATGGCATCAAGACTGAGGATGATCTGCGAGTTTACCGCTTCGAGAGTCGTCTCCAGCTCGTGACGGTCCTGGCCCGTGAGTTCCAGCAGGTCGTCGCGGGAAGGCGCATGCCCGTTTTCCTGCTCGAAGCCTCTGATGATCTGCTCGAGTTTTTTTATGCGTTGTCGCAGCCCTCTGGAGAACCAGTCCATGCGGCGCAGTTCGTCGAGCATTGCGCCTCGGATGCGGCTGTCGGCGAACGTTTCGAAACGGATGTTCAGTTCCGGCTGAAATTTACCGAGTGCTTCCATGAGGCCGAGTGTGCCTGCGCTGATCAGGTCCGACAGCTCGATGTGGCCCGGCAGCTTGGCTTTGAGATGCAGGGCGATGATTTTGATGCGGGGGGAAAAGGCGCGGGCGATGCCGTCCTTGTGCGCGGAATCCAGCGCGGCGAAGGAAACTCCCGCCTGCTCCAGAATCGCCCAGGCCGGTTCCGTTGCGTTACTCCGCAAAGAGGAGCTTCTTCCAGAAGAACTTGATGTTCCCATCGAGATGGTCCTGCGGTGTCCATCGCATCAGGTTGCGGGCGACGCGCTGCATCGCCAGGGAGGCTTCGGAGTCGGGATTTTGGCTGCAGAACGGCTGCTGGTCAATGACGGCCTGGCGCACGGCCTTGTCCAGGGGAACGGCGCCGACAAAATCAAGGGAGACTCCGGTCAGGAAATGGTCGCACGCGTTGTACAGCTTGACGAAGATGTCCTTGGCCGATTTTTCGTTCTTGGCCATGTTCACCAGGATGTGGAATTTGTCCACCCCGTGACGGAGCTTCAGAACCTTGATCAGGGCGTACGCGTCGGTCAGGGATGTCGGCTCCGGGGTGACGACCACCAGGCGCTCCTGAGCCGCAAGGTTGAAATAGAGCACATTGTCGTTGATGCCCGCGCCCGTGTCCACGATCAAGAAATCGATGCTGTCCTCCAGCACGTCCATGGCTTCGAGAAGTTCGAGTTTCTGGCCCGTGGACAGGGAGAGCATTTCGCTTACCCCGCTGGCGGCGGGCAGGATGGAAAAGCCGTGCGACGTTGGGTGGAGGATGTCGCTTAGGGACACGCCCTCGTGGAAGACATGGAAAAGGTTGCGTTCCGGAGTCAGGCCCAGCACTACGTCCACGTTGGCCAGCCCCAGATCCGCGTCAAGAATGACGCATCGCCGGCCAAGCTTGCTCAGGCACAGGGCGAGGTTGACGGAAACGTTCGTTTTTCCAACGCCTCCTTTGCCGGAGGTGACCGAGATAACAATGGGCAGAGATGAGCTCATGCTGTGTCCGGGATAAAAAATGTTTAGTTGGTCGCCGCGGGCAATTCGTGCCGCAGCAGGAGTTTCCAGACATCCTGGTCCCTGGGCTCGGCCAAGGAGTTTTTCAGCTCCGGTCCTACGGAAAAGAGCGAGATCGGCAGCCCCGTGTTGTTGGCCTGATTGATTATTTCTCCATAATTACAGGCTTCATCAAGCTTCGTCCAGATAATGCTGGCCGCCGATCCGGACCGGAATCTGGACACGAAGGAGTCCATCTGCGCCGGTCCGAAAAGCGGACTCAGAACCAGATGCGCATGACAACTGGGCAGGTTTCCTCCCGACACGTCCTGGAGCCAGGCATCGAGCTGCTGCTTGGCGGGAAGACCCGGCAGATCGAGCAGGACGAGGTCATGGGATCTGGCGTCGCGCTCCAGGCTTTCCCACTGGCCAGAGTTGTCGAGTTCCCGGTAGGACAGCCCCGAAAGTTCCGTATAATGGCGCAGATACAGGCGTCCTTTGCCCTGGGAGCGGTCGGCGTTGACCACCAGGATGCGCTGCTCAGGGTTTTTCCTTTTCATGGCCAGGGCCAGTCGCAGCGTGGTGCTGGTCTTGCCGCTGCCGAAAGGACCCGTCAGGAGATGAAATTTGTGCGCCCAGTTCGTCTCGAACCAGGGTGACAGGGAAATCATGCCGTTCATCACGGACAAGGTCGGTTCGTCGGGCGCGTGACGAAATTTTTCCCACAGGTCGATGAGGACGTCCTCCTTCACGCCTTCGCGGTCCAGATATTCGAAGACCAGTTGCTGGCGGGGAGTGAGCTGTCGCATGTCCATCTGCGGTTTCAGCACGGCCATGAGCTGCTTGCGCAGTCTGGTCCATTCCTCGCGCAGGCAGCCCGCGTCGTCCTGGGCCAGGGGCATGGCGATCTCCGTGGAGGGCGTGCGCGTCTGGGGCACGTCCAGGGCGGCCATGATTTCGTAGCAGACGGTTCCCTTGCGGTTTTGCTTCTGGTTGCTCAGGATGATGGCGTCTGGACCGAGCTCGCTCTTGATCCTGGCCATGATTTCAGAGGTGCTTTTTCCGGTGAATGTTCTGACCTGCATCTTAGATTTCCACCATGGCTACGGATTCGAGTCTGATGTCCGCCGGGATTTCCGCCTGCGAAATGACAGGCATGGTCGGCAGGAAACGGGCCAGGAGCTGTGACAGGTGCTGGCGGATGAGCGGGGATGTCAACAGCACCGGCTGGCCTTCGGCCACGATGCCTTTTTCCGCCGCCTTGTTGATGGCCTGGATGATCTTGTGCGCAAGACCGGGTTCCATGGCCAGGTATGAGCCGTTGTCCGTGCGCTTGATGCTCTCCTGGAACGTGTTTTCTATGGCCGGGGCCAGGGAGATGATGGGCAGCAGATTGCCCGAGCCCAGGTAGGGCTTGATGATGGTGCGGGCCAGGCGCTGGCGCACGAATTCCGTGAGCTGGTCGGCATCCTTCATGGAATGCCCGTAGTCGGCCAGGCATTCCACGATGGACAACAGGTCGCGGATGGATACGTTTTCGCGCACCAGGTTCTGCAGCACTTTTTGCACCGTGCCCAGGGAGAGCGTGCCCGGCACCAGTTCCTCCACCACCTTGGGCGCGCGCTGAGACAGGTTGTCGAGCAGGGCCTGGACTTCCTGGCGGCCCAGGAATTCGTGCAGGTTCTGCTTGAAGACCTCGGTCAGGTGCGTGGCGATGACCGTGGACGGGTCCACCACCGTGTAGCCGGCCATGACCGCCTCGTCCTTCTTGGCGTCGGGAATCCACAGGGCCGGAAGATTGAAGGCCGGTTCAAGTGTCTCGATGCCCTTGATGGCGTGGCGCGCGTCGCCCGGATCCATGGCCAGGAAGTGATCGATCATGATTTCCGCCGAGGCCACGCGGTTGCCCTTGATCTGGACCACGTATTCGCCGGGCTTGAGCTGCAAGTTGTCGCGCAGATGCAGAGACGGCACGATGACGCCCATGTCGAGGGCGAACTGGCGGCGGATCGAGCGGATGCGGGCCAAAAGGTTGCCGTTCTGGTCTTCGTCCACCAGCGGAATGAGCCCATATCCCACCTCCAGTTCCATGACATCCAGGGGCAGCAGGGCCTGCACTTCCTCGGGGCTGTCCGGAGCGCCGCCTTTTTTCTTCTTGCCGGTTTCCGGCTCCTTGTTTTCAGCCTTGATGCGGTCGGAGAACATGGCCACCAGAAAGAGGGCGCCGGAGAGGATCATGAAAGCCACGGTCGGCATCCCGGGCACGATGGCAAAGAGCAGCAGGACGCCCGAAACCAGACGCAGGGCCTTGGGATGATTGGTCAACTGGCCGATGAACTCCTCGCCCATGCGCGCTTCGGACGCCGCCCGGCTGACGATCAGGCCGGCCGAGGTGGACGTGATGAGCGAGGGGATGGTCGAGACCAGGCCGTCGCCGATGGTCAGGAGCGAGAAGGTCTGGGCCGCTTCCATCCAGCCCATGTCCTTCTGCAGCACGCCGATGAAAATGCCGCCCACGATGTTGATGAAGGTGATGAATATGCCCGCGTTGACGTCACCGGCCACGAACTTGCCCGCGCCATCCATGGCTCCGTAGAAGTCGGCTTCGCGGCGCAGGTTTTTGCGCTGCTTGATGGCCTGCTGTTCGTCGATGAGGCCGGCGTTCAGGTCGGCCTCGATGGCCATCTGCTTGCCGGGCATGGCGTCGAGGGTGAAGCGTGCGGCCACTTCGGCGATGCGCGTGGTGCCGGCGACGATGACGGTCTTGTTCAGGATGAAGAGGATCAGGAAAATGACCGCGCCGATGGCGAAATTGCCGCCGACCACGAACTGCCCGAAGGCTTCGATGACCTTGCCCGCGGCCTGGGTTCCGGTGTCGCCGTTCAGCAGGATGAGCCTGGTCGAGGCCACGTTCAGGGCCAGCCGCAGGAGCGTGGTCACCAGCAGGACCGACGGGAATATCGAGAATTCCAGGGGCGAGGTCATGAACATCGAGGTGATGAGGATGACCAGCGAGAAGGAAATGGAGAAGGCCAGGAGAATATCCAGGACAATGGTCGGCAGGGGCACCAGCATGACAAAGAGGGTCATGACAACGCCGCCGGCCAGGAGGAGATCGCCCTGGCGGGTGAAGCGCTTGTAGTTGATGGTCATGACTTCGCTGCGTGTAGCCATTATTTTGACGTCCTTGGCGTGGTGTTTTTAGTTCGACCGATGTCTGGTTTTGTAAATCTGGGCCAGGATGGCGGCCACGGCCTGGTAGAATTCCTCGGGAATCGTGTCGCCGACTTCGATGACCTTATACAAGGCCCGTGCCAGGGGTTTGTTCTCGCGGATGGGCACCCCGTTTTCCCTGGCGATGTCCTTGATGCGCTGGGCGACGGGACCCGCGCCCTTGGCCAGCACCAGCGGTGCCGGCGCCTCCATGGCGTTGTAGCGTATGGCGATGGCCAGGTGGGTGGGGTTGGTGATGACCACGTCGGCCTTGGGCACGTCCTGCATCATGCGCCGCATCATGACGGACATCATTTTCTGGCGCTGCTTGTTTTTTATGGCGGGGTCGCCTTCGGCCTGTTTGCGCTCGTCCTTGACCTCGCTCTTGGTCATCTTCAGATTTTCCTCGTAGTCCCAGCGCGTATAGAGGAGGTCGGCGACGCTGATCAGGATCATGGGCGTGAGGGCGTAATAGAACATGGTCTGCCCGGCGCTCAGCACATAGGCGGCGATGCTCTCGGCCGTCTGGTAGAAGAGCGGAATGACCTCGCCGAAGGCCTGCTTGAGCACGATGTAGGGTCCCAGGGCCACGGCGGCGGCCATGAACACGCTCTTGGCCAGGCGGACCAGGGTCTGCTTGCTGATGAGGAGCTTTTTGAGGCCCGAGAAGACGTTGAACATCTTGAATTTCGGTTTCAGGACCTTGGGCGACCAGAGCTTGCCGACCTGGAGCCGCACGGTGAGAAAGGCGGCCGCCGCGATGACCAGCATGACGGGCAGGACCATGATCGAAATGCTGTAGATGCAGTCCTGGAAGAGGACGTAGACCGACGCGGGGGTCAGTTCGAAGACGAAGCCTTCCGTGAAGAACCAGTTCATCTGGTTTTCGATTTCGGTGCGGATGGTGCCGAGGTAGAGTTGCAGCATGAGCAGCCCGAAAAGCAGGGTTATGGGCTTGGGCAGCTCCTGGCTTTTGGGGACGTTGCCTTCGTCGCGGGCCTTGTTGCGGCGCTTGGGGGTTGCTGTTTCGGTACGGCTTGGATCGTGCTGTGCCATGATGTCCTAGCGCATCGCGCCGATGAGTTGGGAAAAGAGCAGGGGCATGCGGGACACGAAGCCCTCCATGTGCAGGCTGATGATCTCGAAGATGATGCCCAGGAACAGAAATCCGACGCTTATTTTTATGGGGAAACCGATGATGAGTACGTTCATCTGCGGGGATGCCCGTGAAATCAGGGCCAGGGCCAGATCCACCAGCATGATGGCGGCGATGACCGGCGCTCCGATCTGGATGGCCAGGACAAAAATCTGACCCGAGAGGGTGAAAATCTGATGCACCAGGCGCGGGGTTATGAGGATGGTGCCGGGCGGAAGCAGGTCGAAACTTTTCATCAATCCGCTCAAGAGGTACAGATGGCCGTTGATGGCCAGAAACGTCAGCAAACTGACCATGTACATGAAATGGGCGGTGACGGCCTCGGACGCGCCGGAGTCGGGGTCCACCACGTTGACCATGGCAAAGCCCATCTGGAATCCGATGAGCTGGCCGCCGGTCTGGATGGCGGCGAAGATGAAGCGGATGACCAGTCCCAGGATCAGACCGAGCAGGAGTTCCGCGCCGAACATGACGGCCAGGGCGAAAGGGTGGCTCGGCAGTTCGCCGCCCACGAGAGGCAGCCTGGGCCACAGAGCCAGGGTCAGGGTCAGGCAGAGGGCGGCCTTGGCGGTGGCGGGCAGGGTCTGGCCGCCGAAGAAGGGCATCAGGAACAGGATGAGGCTGATGCGCATCAGCGCAAAGACGAAGGTCAGGAAGATCGCGGGATCGAGGGAGAAGAGGTCCATGGAGAGGCAAAAGCAAAACGCGGACCAGAATACACCCGGATGCCCATCCTTCCCGATTTGTCTCAGATCATGCCCGGCCAGGACTCCAACTGCCAGCGGCGCAGGGCGTTGAACATGTTGGTGCGGATGCGCTTGTCGCCGCCGCACAGCGCCAAGGCCTGATTCAGGGTCTGGCTGCGGGCGGTCTTGTCCTTGGATGGGCAGTCGTTTTCCCACACAGGGAGCTTCCATTGCCGGCAGGCCTGGGTGATGGTGGCCTTGTCCAGGAGGAGCAGCGGGCGGATGAGGGTCAGCTTGCCGCCGAAATAGGACTCCTTGGGCACCAGTCCGTAGATCTTGCCGGTGTTCAGCATGTTCATGAAAAAGGTCGAGACCAGGTCGTCGGTGTTGTGTCCCAGGGCCAGATGGGTCAGGTTATAGCGTTGGCAGAGATCGAACAGGCGCTTGCGGCGGTGCCAGGCGCAGAAAAAGCACGGGGATTTCTTGCGGTTTTCCGGAGAGTGGGCCCGGGGGCCGAAGTCGGTGGTCTCCAGGTGTCCGGCCACTCCGGCCTCACGCATCCAGTCCGCCAGGGGGGAGTGGGTCGTGGGGTCGAAGCCGGGATTCAGGTGGATGACGAAAAGTTCGATGGGAAAAGGGATGATGCGTTGGCGCAGAGTCATGACCTTGAGCATGACCCAGCTGTCGATGCCGCCGGAAACCGCCAGTCCGATGCGCGCGCCGGGCCAGGCCATGCCGGTCTGCTGCATGATCTTGCCAGCCTGCCCGAGGCAGGATTGCTGCGCGTACTTGAGTCTGCCCCATTGGGCCATGATGTTGTCCTGTGTGGCGTTGCGGGTTGACGGGCGATTTTCGCCCCAGGGGTTTGACAGATTCGTGACGGGTATTATGAGCACCCTCAAGAGTGCAGGTCAGTACAAAGTGCGGCTCGCCCTGTAAAGGGGCTGGACCAGGGATGTGTGAATTGTGAGTTGACAGTGCCTGAAGGTTATGCGTAGCGTGAAATGTTATTCCCGACTCGACTTTTTGGGCCAGGCGGGATTTTTGTCGTTTATTCACACATTCATATACATTTTTCGGAGGTGCAATGGCCAGAATAACCGTTGAAGATTGCTTGGAAAAGGTCAACAACAGATTTCTGATCGTGCAGATGGCCATTAAGCGGGTCAAGCAATATCATGAAGGATACGAGCCTCTTGTCGCCAGCAAGAACAAGGAGATCGTGACCGCCCTCAGGGAAATTGCCGAAGGAAAGGTTCTGCCCGACGTGGAACGCGTCGAGGATCTGGGTTTTGAAGCTGACGATCAGGATGAATGATGGCTGACAAGCGTGACTATTACGAAGTGCTCGGCGTAGGCCGCAGCGCCTCGGCGGACGAGATCAAGAGCGCCTACCGGAAGCTCGCGTTGCAATTCCACCCGGATCGCAATCCCGACAATCCGGAAGCCGAGGACAAGTTCAAGGAAGCGGCGGAAGCGTACGAGGTGCTGGGAGACGCGGGCAAGCGCGCCCAGTACGACCGTTTCGGACATGCGGGCATGAACGGCCAGGGCTTCGGGGACCATTTCCATTCCTCCGAAGACGTGTTCAGCGCTTTCGGCGACATTTTCGGTGATTTCTTCGGGTTCGGCGCCGCCGCCGGAGGACGCCGCCGTCCCCGGGCGGGGGCAGACCTGCGTTACAACCTGACCGTGTCTTTCCGGGACGCGGCCAAGGGCGCCGAAGTGGAGCTCAACATTCCCAAGAAGGAAGTGTGCTCCGAATGTTCCGGATCCGGCTCCGCGCCCGGACATACATCCGAAACCTGCCAGCACTGCCGTGGCCAGGGCCAGGTGACCCAGAGCCAGGGCTTTTTCCGCATCTCGGTGCCCTGCCCGGTCTGTCGCGGCGAAGGAAAGGTCGTCACTCATCCGTGCGCCAAGTGCCGCGGCCAGGGCATCGTGCAGGTCAACAAGAATCTGAAGGTGCGCATTCCCGGCGGCGTGGACAACGGCAGCCGCCTGCGCCTGCGCGGCGAGGGCGAGCCCGGCGATTTCGGCGGACCGCATGGCGACCTGTACGTGGTCATCTACGTAGAAGAGGACAAGATCTTCACCCGTCGCGGGCAGGACCTGGTCATTGTGGCCGACGTCTCCATCGTGCAGGCCATACTCGGGGCCAAGATCGAGGTCCCGACCCTGGACGAGCCCGTGACCCTGGAAATTCCCAAGGGCACGCAGTCGGGCAAGATCCTGCGCATCAAGGGCATGGGACTGCCCCACCTGGGCAGCACCCAGAAGGGCGATCTGCTGGTCGAGGTCTCGGTGCGCATTCCTACCAAGGTCACCAAGAGGCAGGAAGAGCTGCTGCGCGAATTCGACAAGCTCGAAGAAAGCCGACCGTTGAACAAGGTCAAGGATTTCTTCAAGAAAGCCATGGGCGATTGATCTGCATACATGAATCGAGCAGGCCGGGGGCGCACGTTCCCGGCCTTTTCTTTTGCGGAGGGCAAGATGGATGAGAAGCTGACGCATATCGACGAAGCCGGGAACGTGGTCATGGTGGACGTGGGCGACAAGGCCGACACCAAGAGGCGGGCCGTGGTCCGCTGCCGCGTGTTGCTGAACGCGCACACCTTCGACCTGCTGACCAAAAACGCCCTGCCCAAGGGCGACGTGCTGACCACGGCCAAGGTGGCCGGGATCATGGCCGCCAAGCGGACCTGGGAACTCATCCCCATGTGCCATCCGCTGCTGCTCTCCAAGGTCGACGTCCAGCTCACTCCCGTGCCCGCCGACCGGGCCATCGAGATCGAGGCGGAGGCCCGGACCATGGGGCCGACCGGGGTCGAAATGGAAGCGCTCATGGCCGCCCAGGTCGCGGCCATGACCATTTACGACATGTGCAAGGCCGTGCAGCGGGACATCGTCATCACTGACTGCCGTCTGACGCACAAAAGCGGCGGGAAGAGCGGAGAGTTCAACGCCCCATGACCCCGTCCCCGAATTCAGGCATTCATGGCGCGCCCCGGTTCTTTCCCGGCGCGCCTTTTTACGTTCATGGCGCCCTGCGGCCCGTGCGCCGCGCAACCTTCAGCAATACAAGGAAAAGACAGACGTGACGACAGAGAGCATCATCAAGGACACTTCCGCCAATCCCGCCCCTCTGGGGCTCATCGGCTTCGGGATGACCACCATCCTCTTGAACATCCACAATGCCGGGCTTTTCCCCGTCAACTCCATGATCATGGGCATGGGGATTTTCGTGGGCGGCATCGCGCAGATCTTCGCCGGCCTGTTGGAATCGAAGAAGAACAATACCTTCGGCTTGACGGCCTTCACGGCCTACGGCTCTTTCTGGCTCTCCCTGGTGGCCATCTGGGTGCTGCCCGCCCTGGGGCTGGCCGAGAAGACCGACGAGACGGCCATGGGGCTTTACCTGGCTCTCTGGGGTTTTTTCACGTTGTGCATGTTTGTGGGCACGTTGCGCCTGAGTCGCGCCCTGCAGGTTGTCTTCGGCACCCTGGTCGCGCTGTTCTGGCTCCTGGCCATCGCAGACCTGACCCACATCGTCGCCTACAGGACCGTCGGCGGATATGTGGGCATCCTGTGCGGCTTTTCGGCGTTCTACACCTCCATCGCCCAGGTGCTCAACGAGGTCTATGGGCGCACTGTGCTGCCCTTGGGGCCGGTTTCGCGGGCCTGACACGTCCGTTCGCATGCTTGCACAAAGGCTGGCCACATGATGGTCAGCCTTTTTTTTTGGGCACGAAGCGGGTGTGACCTGCCGGGATCGGAAATGATGGTTTGCCGTGGGCTAGAACCGGATTTGACGGCGATCTTGCCAGAGTCGGCATTCCTGTCTTACAAATCCCGCATGCTTTGGTATCATTGCCCAGAAGCGGGCTCAAACCGCCATTGCCTCAGCCGGTTGCGAGAAATGCGGGCGTCTTTGTGATGAAAGAGCGCGCCCGCATGTCCACTGGACTCGAAACGAGGTTCGCATGAGATTTTTCAGCGTGGGTATTTCTCTGAGAACTTCGATCCTTCTGCTGCTGGTCTGCGTCGTCCTTCTTTCCAACACCCTGGTTGGCTGGGTCCTGTTTTCGGGGAGCCGGGAGGCGGTCAGGGACATGGGGCTGCAACTCCGCAAGGAGGTCTCGCACCGCATTTCGGAGCATCTGCTGGATTTTCTGCGTCTGCCCCACGAGATAAACAGCGGCAATGCGGCGGCCTTGCAGCAGGGGCGCGTATCCGCCGAGGATCCCGAACGCCTGATCGCACGGTTCGCCGAGCAGGTGGCCCTTTTTCCCTCCGTGTCGAGCATCTATTTCGGCAACGCTCGCGGAGGCGTGGCCAACAGCGGTCGGGACCCCGAGCACGACTCCCGCTATGTGATCCGCACCGATGGTTTCGCGGCCGGAACATTCCGCAAATACGCCCTGGACCCCCATGGAAGACAGGGCGGGGAGACGGCCAGCGCGGCAGGCTTCGATGCCAGGACCAGGCCGTGGTACACGAAGGCTCTGGCTGCGAGCGGACCGGTCTGGAGCGACGTTTACGTACTGTTCACCGGACAGGGTTTGGCGCTTTCCGCCAGCCGTCCAGTGTACGACAGCCATGGCGCTGAGCTCGGCGTGGTGTCGGTGGACGTGTTTCTGTCCCAGCTGACGGGGTTTTTGCAGCGTCTGCGCATCGGCAGCACGGGGAAGGCATTCATCCTGGACCGCTCCGGGCTGCTGGTGGCCGGTTCGGGCACGGAACCGCTCTTTGTCCCGGCCCGGGACGGGAATCCCGGCCGCCGGATATCGGGGACGCAGAGCAGGGACCTCCTGGTGCATGCCGCTAGCGAGGCCCTGTCCGCACGGTTCGAAAACCTCGAACTGATCGAGGCGGAACACCATTTTGATTTTTTGGATCGTGGCCGGCGGTTTTTGGTCACGGTTTCGCCGTTGCGAGATCCGTTGGGCATCGACTGGCTTATCGTCGTCGTCCTGCCCGAATCCGACTTCATGACCCGAATCGGGGAGAATGCCCGCGTGACCACGATTGTCATGCTCGGGGTCCTTGCCCTGTCGCTCCTGGTCGGGACGGCGCTGGCCCGCAGGATCGTCGCGCCCATCACCCGGCTCGATGAGGCCGTGGACCGTTTGGTTGGCGACGCGAATCCGGAAATGATCGACAAGGCATCGAGGTTTGTCGAAGTCCAGAACCTGACCAGATCGTTCAACCGCATGGCGTCACGGCTCTCCCAGTCCATGCAGGAAATGAAGCGGGAATTGGCGGAGCGGCAATGGGCCGAGGCGGCCCTCGGCGAGAGCGAAGCCCGGTATCGAACCCTGGTCGAACTGGCCGTGGACGGCATTCTGCTCGGCTCGCACGAGGGAGTGATCATCGGCGCCAACCAGTACATGTGCGATCTGACCGGGCTCAAGCGCGAGGACATGCTTGGCATGCACGTCAGCGCCCTGCCGTTCAAGGGGGAGAGCCTGGAGCGTGAACCGCTGCGTTTCGAGCTGCTGGAGCGAGGGGAAATCGTGCAGCGGGAACGTGTCCTGGTTCGCCCGGACGGTACGGAGATCCTGGTGGAAATGCGCAGCAAGATGATGCCGGACGGAACGTATCAGTCCATCTACCGCGACATCACCGCGCGCAGTCAGGCGGAGGCCGCCCTGCGCGAAAGCGAGGAGCGCCTGCGCATGCTCAGCGACAATCTGCCCGGCGGGCTCGTGTATCAGATCGAGGTGGATTTGGATGGCCGTGAACGCAGGTTTTCCTACATCAGCGCCGGGGTCGAATCCCTGCATGGCCTGAGCGTGACGGACGTGCTGGACGACGCGTCCGCGCTCTATGCGCAACTTCCGGAACCGGACCGGGAGCTCTTGGCTGAGCAGGAGGCCAAAGCTTTGTCGGCCATGTCCCTTTTTCATGCCGAGGTGCGCTTTCGCCTGCCCTCGGGCAAAGTCCGGTGGAGCTATCTGGCCTCCGCTCCGAGACGGATCGGTGATCGCCTGGTCTGGGACGGGGTGGAGATAGACATCAGCGAACTCAAAAAGACCGAAGCCGCCCTGCTCGAAGCCAAGGAGGCCGCCGAGACGGCTAGCCAGGTCAAAACGGAGTTCCTGGCCAACATGAGTCATGAGATCCGCACGCCCCTCAACGGCATCCTCGGCATGATGCAGCTGTTGCGACAGACCAGCCTGGGGGAGGAGCAGCGGAAGTATGTGGAACTCTCCATCACCTCGGCCGCGCGGCTGACCCGCCTGCTGGCCGACATTCTGGACATCTCCCGCATCGAGGCCGGGAAAATGAGCCTCTTCGACGCTCCGTTCAGCGTTGCCGAGATGGTTGATTCGGTGGTGGAGCTTTTTGCCGCTCCGGCTCAAGAAAAGGGCTTGTCGCTGCGATGCTCCATTCACCCCGACCTGCCGCCCATGTTTGTCGGCGACGAGGCCCGCGTGCGGCAGATTCTTTTCAACCTGGTCGCAAACGCGCTCAAGTACACGGAGCATGGTGAAATCAGCGTGGAATTGTTCGCTCAGGATTCGGATCTGTGCCGGTCCGGGTGCGTGTGCATGCGTGTCGCCGATACCGGCGTGGGCATCCCCGCGCACATGCTTGCGGAAGTGTTCGAACCCTTCCGGCAGGTGGAGGGGTCCCACACCCGCAGTTACGAAGGCGCCGGGCTTGGGCTGGCCATCGTCCAGCGCTTGGTGGATCTCATGCAGGGCCGGATTACCGTGCAGAGCGAACCCGGCGCGGGCACCGCCGTTCTGGTCATCCTGCCCCTGCGCGCCGCCAGCCGGTACCACCGTCCGCAGGACGGCGCGCAGAGCGTGGCGGCGAGGTCCGGGCCGGGCTTGCGCATTCTGCTGGCCGAGGATGAGGCCATCAATCAGCTGGCCACGCGCACTCTGCTGGAAAAAGCGGGGCACAAGGTGGCCATCGCGCAGAACGGCCAGGAGGTGCTGGAGCTTTTGCGGGAAGAGGATTTCGACTGCGTCCTCATGGACGTGCAGATGCCGGTCATGAGCGGCATAGAAGCCACCCGCCGCATCCGCTTTTCGCCGGAGCTGGCGGCCAAGCGGGACATCCCCATCATCGCCCTGACCGCCCACGCCATGAGCGGGGATCGCGAGTCGTTTCTGGAGGCGGGAATGGATGACTATCTGTCCAAGCCGGTCAGCCTGGACGATCTGGTCAAAGCCATCGCCAGACTTGGGAGAAGGCCGTTCCCGGGAAGCGCATAGGCGGCTGCCTTCCCTTCAATGAAAAAGCCCTCGCGGAAGGCGGGGGCTTTTTCATTGAAGGGCGTGATCCCGGGCCTACCATATCCGACGCACCTTGACCCCTTTGTCCGCCATGTGGTTCTTCAGGTCCGTGACCGTGTATTCCCCGTAGTGCACGATGGAGGCGATGAGCGCCGCCGAGGCGCGGCCTTCGGTCACGGCATCGACCATGTGCTGGGGGTTGCCGGCGCCGCCCGAGGCGATGACCGGGATGCGCACGTTGTCGGCGATGAGGCGGGTCAGGGTCAGCTCGTAGCCGTCCTTGGTGCCGTCGGCGTCGATGGAGTTGATGCACAGTTCGCCCGCGCCCAGGCGCTCCACTTCCCTGGCCCACCACAGGGCGTCGATGCCCATGTGCTTGCGGCCGCCGTGGATGACGATCTCGTAGCCCGAGGGGATGGCCTCGGACGTGGGCACGCGCAGCACGTCCATGCCCACGACGATGCACTGGGAGCCGAAGGCCGCGGCCCCTTCGGAGATGATGTGCGGCGTCTTCACGGCGGCGGAGTTGACGGAGATCTTCTCCGCCCCGGCCAGCAGCACTTCGCGCATGTCGGCCACGGTGGAGATGCCGCCACCCACGGAGAAGGGGATGAAGATCTGGGAGGCCACGGCCTCCACGACCTTGAGCATGATGCCCCGGCCTTCGTGGGAGGCGGTGATGTCGTAGAAGACGATCTCGTCCGCCCCCTCTTCGTAGTAGCGGCGGGCCGTTTCCACGGGATCGCCGATGTCGACGTTGCCTTCGAACTTGACGCCCTTGGTCAGCTTGCCGTTCCTGACATCGAGGCAGGGGATGACGCGTTTACTGAGCATTGGCCGCCTCCCTGCAGTATTCGTAGAAATTGGAGAGCATCTTGAGTCCCGGCCGCCCGCTTTTTTCCGGATGGAATTGGGCCGACCACAGCCCGTCGCGGCCATGCACGGAGCAGAATTCCTTGCCGTAGTACGTCGTGGCGATGACGTATTCCGGGGCGGGGTTCGGGTAGTAGCTGTGCACGAAGTAGAATTCGCTTTCGGAAGAGATGCCGTCGAAGAGCGGGCAATCTTTTTTCAGGTTCACGGTGTTCCAGCCCATGTGCGGGATGTTGATGGGGGCGCCGTCCTCTTCGGTCAGGTCCGGGGTGAACATGTCGCAGCTGCCCGGAATGAGGCCCAGGGTCTTCGTGTCGTTCTCCGGACTGTATTCGAGCAGGATCTGGCAGCCCAGACAGATGCCGAAAAGCGGTTTGCCGGACGTCACCTCGCGGGCCATGACCTCGCGCAGACCGGACTGGCGCAGGTTGGCCATGGCCGATCCGGCCGCCCCCACGCCGGGAAAGATGAGGCCCTGACAGCCCTCGATGACGTGCGCGTCGGCTGTGATGGTGCACGGAATGGAAAGATAGTCGAGGGCGCGTTTGACGCTGGTCAGATTGCCGGCCTTGTAGTCAAGGATGGCTAGCATGGGGAGCTCCTGTAGCATGGGTGAAAGGAAAGGTGGCACCTTAGCCAAAGACGGTGCAAAAAAAAAGGGCCGAGAGCACGATTTTCCCGAACCTGGGCCCGGGAGCCCGGCTGCCCTCCGCCGTCTTGCCGAGGCGGGGGTTTCGGGCTAGGGGCGGAGCAAGAACATCTTGAAGGGGGAGAGTATGATCATCATCACCGGTGGCGCCGGATTCATCGGCAGCGCCATGGTCTGGGAGCTGAACCAGCAAGGGTACCGGGACATCGTCGTGGTCGACAACCTGGCCTCCACGAACAAGTGGCGCAACCTGGTGGGGCTGGCCTATCATCGCTATATCCAGAAGGACAAATTTCTGGACCTGCTCAACACCAGGTACATGGAAGGGCGCATCGAGGCCGTTATCCATCTGGGCGCCTGCTCCGCGACCACGGAAGCCGACTGCGACTACCTCATCCGCAACAATCTGGAATATTCCAAGGCCATGTGCCGCTTCGCCCAGGAGCGCAACGCCCGTTTCATCTACGCCAGCTCCGCGGCGACCTACGGCGACGGCAGCCGAGGCTTCGACGACTCGGACGAGGCCATGGAGGGGCTGCATCCGCTCAACATGTACGGCTACTCCAAGCATCTCTTCGATCTCTGGCTCAAGGGCGACAACCTGCTGGACAAGATGGCCGGGCTCAAGTTCTTCAATGTCTTCGGACCCAACGAATACCACAAGGACGACATGCGTTCCGTGGTCTGCAAGGCCTTCACCCAGATCCGGCAGACGGGCAAACTCAAGCTCTTCAAGTCCTACCGCAAGGAGTACGCCGACGGCGAGCAGCGCCGCGACTTCGTCTACATCAAGGATTGCGTGAAGGTCATCGACTGGCTGATCAGGAATCCGGAGGTGGGCGGCATCTTCAACGTGGGCACGGGCCAGGCCCGGACCTGGAACGACCTGGCGCGGGGCGTGTTCGCGGCCATGGGCCGGGAACCGCAGATCGAATACGTGGACATGCCGGACACCCTGCGCGGCAAGTACCAGTACTACACCTGCGCCGACCTGACCAAGCTCGCCGGCCGGGGCTGCGACGTGAATTTCCGGCCTCTGGAAGACGGCATAACCGACTATGTCCAGAACTATCTGATGCAGGGCTACTCGCACCTGACGTCGCGGTACTGACCTTCGCCCTCCGAAAATCAGAAAGGCGGCCCGGGAAACCAGGCCGCCTTTCGACGTTCACGGACAATTGCGGAAACTCACAACTCCAGAAACGGCCCCGTGACCGAGCCCGGGTTTTGCTTGAGATCCTCCGGACTGCCTTGGGCCACGATGATGCCGCCGTTTTCGCCGCCGCCGGGGCCCAGGTCGATGACGTGGTCCGCCGCCGCGACCACGTCCAGGTTGTGCTCGATGACGATGACCGAGGCTCCCTTGTCCACCAATGCGTGCAGCACGGCTATGAGCTTGCCGACCTCGTGCATGTGCAGGCCCGTGGTCGGCTCGTCCAGGATGTACAGGGTGCCGGGCAGGCTCCTCTTGCCCAGTTCGCGCGAGATCTTGATGCGCTGGGCCTCTCCGCCGGACAGGGTCGTGGCGGGCTGGCCCAGGCGGATGTATTCCAGGCCCACCTCCTCCAGCACTCCGAGCTTGCGTTCCAGGGCCGGGTGGTTGGCGAAGAACTGTCGGGCTTCGCTGACCGTCATGTCCAAGACGTCGGCGATGGACTTGTCGCGGTACAGGATGTCCAGGGTCTCTCGGTTGTAGCGCTTGCCCCCGCACACCTCGCAGGTCACGAAGACGTCGGGCAGGAAGTGCATCTCGACCCGGATCTGGCCGTCGCCCTGGCAGGCCTCGCAGCGCCCCCCGCGCACATTGAAACTGAAGCGCCCCACGTTGTAGCCGCGCTTCTTGGCGTCCTTGCTCCCGGCGAAGATGGCCCGGATCTCGTCGAAGACCTTGGTGTAGGTGGCCGGGTTGGATCGCGGCGTGCGACCGATGGGACTCTGATCGATGGAGATGATTTTTTCCACGCTGTCCGCGCCCTCGATGCCGCCGATGGTTCCGGGAGAGTCCACTTTAAGCCCTTGCATGAGGGCCAGGTGCTTGTAGAGCGAGTCCATGACCAGCGAGCTCTTGCCCGAACCGGACACGCCGGTGATGCAGACCAGGGAGCCAAGGGGGAAGCGGGCGTCGATGCCGCGCAGGTTGTTGGTGGTCACCCCGCGCAGGGTGATGGCGCGGTCCGAGGTCCTGCGCTTGGCGGGCCTGGCGATGCGCAGGTCCCCGCGCAGGTATTTGCCGGTCAGGCTTTTGGAGACGGTCACCAGATCATGGGGCGATCCGGCAAAGACCAGTTCCCCGCCCAGAAATCCCGAGCCGGGGCCGAGCTCCAACACGTGGTCGGCGGCGCGGATGGTCGGCTCGTCGTGTTCGACCACCAGCACGGTGTTGCCCCGCCCCTGAAGCTGGCGCAGGGTGTTTATGAGGCGCTGGTTGTCGCGCGGGTGCAGGCCGATGCTCGGTTCGTCCAGGACATAGGTCACCCCGACCAGGCCCGAGCCGAGCTGCCCGGCCAGGCGGATGCGCTGGGCCTCGCCGCCGGACAGGGTGGACATGTTGCGGGCCAGGCTGATGTAATCGAGGCCCACGTTGGACAAAAACTCCATGCGGTGCCGGAGCTCTTTCAAGAGCGGCGTGCTGATCTCCGCGTTCACGCCAAGGAACGTCAGCCCCTGGAGCCAGGCCAGGGCCCGGCTGATGGGCAGGGAGCAGAAATCGAAGATGTTCAGGCCATCGACGCGCACGGCCAGGGATTCGGGGCGCAGGCGAGCGCCCTTGCAGGACGGGCAGTCCATGGTCTGGCGGTAGCGGGCCAGCTCGTCGCGCCAGATGTAGCCGAGGTTCCCTCCCTGTTCGAGAAAATGGATCACTCCCGGCCACCTGTCGCCACCGTGGAACAGGGCGTGCCGTGCTTCGGGGGTGAATTCCTGCAACGGGGTGTCCAGCGTGAAACGGAACTTGAGTCCCAACTCTTTCAGATCGTTGGCGTAGCGGTCGAACGTCCGGCCCTTCCAGGGCAGGATGGCTCCCTGGCGCAGGGACAGACCGCCGTTGGGCGCAAGGAGCACCGGTTCGTAATACTCCACCGAGCCCAGGCCCGAGCAGTGCGGGCAGGCCCCCTGGGGGCTGTTGAAGGAGAAAAGCTGGGGGCTGGGCCTGGGCAGGCTCAGGCTGCACCGGGGGCAGACCGCGTCGGTGGAGAAGAAGATGTCCTCCCCGCCGATGACCGAGACGACGATGCGCCCCTCGCCGCTTTTCAGGCCCAGTTCCACGGAATCGGCCAGACGCTTGCGCATGTCGGACTTCAAGACCAGTCGGTCCACGACCAGATCTATGCTGTGCTTCAGATTCTTGGCCAGTTCGGGCAGCGGATCGAGCGGGAGCACTTCTCCGTTGATCCTGGCCCGGACAAAGCCCTGGGTCTTGAGCTTCTTGAAGAGATCGGCGTGGGTGCCCTTCTTGTGGTCCACCAGGGGCGCGAGAAGCATGAATTTCGTGCCTTCCGGCAGACTCAGGATGCGGTCCATGATTTCGTCGCTGCTCTGGGCCGCGATGGGCACGCCGCACTCCGGGCAGCAGGGGGTGCCGAGGCGGGCGTAGAAAACGCGCAGAAAGTCGTAGATTTCCGTGACCGTGGCCACGGTGGAGCGGGGGTTCTTGGACAGGGTTTGCTGTTCCAGGGAGATGGCCGGGGTCAGGCCCTCGATGAGATCGATGGCCGGCTTGTCCATCTGCGGCAGGAACTGGCGTGCGTAGGCGGACAGCGATTCGACATAGCGCCGCTGGCCTTCGGCGTAGACGATGTCGAAGGCCAGGGTGGATTTGCCCGAACCCGAGGGGCCGCAGACCACGACCAGCTTGTCGCGGGGAATGTCCAGGGTCAGGTTTTTGAGGTTGTGCTGACGCGCTCCGGCGATATGTATGACTTTGGTATCCATGAAGTCTCTGTTGCGAACGGTTGAAGGATGATATTTGACGGATGCTTCTTATAACCATATGAGAATGGCTGACAAGTGGCAGTGAAAATGCAAGATGATCGGTGTTGTATTACGGAGACAGTGATGAAAATTTCGCTTGGTGCAAAGACGCTGGCCCAGCCTGCGCCGCTGTGGATTGTCGGATCCTATGATGAGGACGGCGGAGCCAATGCCATGGCTGCGGCTTGGGGCGGGATATGCTGTTCCAAGCCGCCCTGTATTGCAGTCTCCTTGCGTGAGGACCGGCACAGTTATGCGTCCATTCTGGCTCGCCGTGCGTTCACCATCAGCGTGCCTTCCGTCGAATATGCCGCGCAGGCGGACTATTTCGGCATCGTCTCGGGAAAAGACGTGGACAAGTTCGCGGCCACGGGACTGACTCCGGTGCGGTCGGAGCTGGTGGATGCCCCCTATGTGGGCGAGTTTCCCCTGGTGCTCGAGTGCGCCCTGCTGCGCACCGTGCCGCTGGGCATGCATGTCCAGTTTGTCGGGGAGATCGTCGATGTCAAGGCCGAGGAGGGCGTCCTCGATGAAAAGGGCTATCCCGACGCGGCCAAGGTTTGCCCGCTCATCTTCACCCCCGTGACCAGGGCCTACCACACCGTGGGCCGGTACGTAGGGCAGGCTTTCGAGATCGGCCGGTCTTTCGGCGAAACGAGCTAGATTCTGGGTGGGAGCATGCAGCACGAAAACTTCTTTTGTTCGCTCGATGTCGTCAAGTCGCTCATCAAGGCGGGAGTGCCCGCCAACTCCAAATGGGGCGCGCTCATCCTCTACATGCGTTCCCTTTCGGAGTATGACTTTCTTTCCGCCGATCAGAAGCAGCAGATGCAGTCCCTGGTCATGGGCATCGTGCGCGACGGCGACTTTTCCGAGAAAAAATTCAGGGAAGTCGTGCGCTGCAAGGAACGCATTCTCTATCAACCCTGGAACAAGAAGCTGGAGGAAACCTTTCGGGAAACCGTGGCCCTCATCGAACACGTGCGATCCCAGAACATCCAGCGCACCAAGGAAGTCCGCGACCTGCGGGAAACGACCATCAGCACCGTGACGGACCAGAACGCCCTGGAGGACATCGTCCTTGGGATCAAGGCCGCCTTCGAGAAGGTGCTCACGCACATGGAGCAGGATACCCGGGACCTGGTCGAGATGAGCTATACGGACTCCCTGACCAAGCTCAGCAACCGCCGGGCCTTTGACCGGTATTACCAGACGACCCTGGTCGAGTACCTGGTCACGGGCAATCCCATGAGCCTCATGTTTCTCGACATCGATCGCTTCAAGGAATTCAACGATTCCTATGGGCACCGCATCGGGGATCAGGCGCTGGTCACCGTGGCCAGCAAGCTGACGGGCTACGCGCAGAAGTACGGAACCGTCCCCAACCGCAGCTTTTTTCCCGCCCGTTTCGGCGGAGAGGAGTTCGTGGTCGCCTTGCCCGGGGTAGGACTTGCCGAGGCTGCGGAAGACGCCGAGAACCTGCGCACCATCATCGAGGACTACAATTTCATCATCCGCGACCACAACGGCCAGGTGCTGCAGAAGGGCATCAAGATCACCGTGTCCATCGGCGTGGCCGAACTGAAAAAAGAATGGGCCGGCGAGGCCGGAGCGCGGCTCCTCGACGAAGCGGACAAGGCCATGTACCGGGCCAAGGGGCGCGGCCGCAACCGGGTCTGCACCATGAACGAACGCTGATTGCCGGCGTCCGTTTTTTTCATATTCAAGGCCCTTCTTGGTTTAGGGACGGCCTCCGTGCCGGATGAGGATGCGTTCAGTCACCAGACGAACGAAAACGGGCGTTCTCATAAAAAGAAAAATCATACATCATCGACTCGTCCTCGGCCAGCATGGACGGTATCCCCGATTTATTCAGCCAGCCGTAAACCCCGCTGGATTCTATGGCTCGCAGCGCCTCAAACGCCTGCGACCACGGATTGTGCCGGCCCGATTCCCATCCAGGAACCGGGAGTTGCCCCAGTCGGGCCAGGTCCGAACGAAGTACTGCGTACATGAGAGGGTGTGGAGCGGCGATGCGGGAAAGCTCGGACCACCAGGCCGCTTTTTGGTCGGGAGATTGCAGCTTGCCAAGGATCAGGTGATCCAGGATGTCCAGGACAATGAAGCTGACATAGAGCATCTCCATATAGATGAACACGAGTTCTTCGTGTTCGATGGAAAATTCCAGCCTTTTGGCGTGAGAAGCTATCAACGCGTCCTGGATGTATCCCGGGACGTCCTGTTTTTGTTCTGCCGTTTTTTTGATTGAAGAGTGGCACCATTTCCAATAGCGCTTGAGCATTGCGATTCTGTTGATCCGCCTGATTTGTCGGGCCCTGGCCTTCGCGTCGACCCACAGTTCCAAACCCTGCCGTTTTATTTTTTGACAGAGGAAATGGTCTTCGCAGACATCCCGGTGATGTCCGGCCATACCTTCGCACTGCTCCCATGTTTCACGCCGCATCAGAAACGCGTTGCCCGGGATGAAATCCACCGGCCCCGAATTTTCCAGGTTGTGATTGTCGCCGAAACAGCGCTGAAACCTCGAGACCAGATCCTTGCCTGACAGATAGATGACCGGGCCGGAAACCATGCCGATTTCTGGTCGACGCACATGGGTCAGGCAGGTTTCAAGCCAGGCCGGCGAAATTCTGGTGTCGCAGTCCATGGCCAGAAGGAAACGCGACGCGCCGGTGGAGATGGCTGCATGCTTTGTCGCGGTGATGCCGCGATTGGTTTCGTGGCGGAAGACCCTGATGGGGACGGTTGTAGGCGGAGGCGAATATGGGACTGAGGACCCGTCGTCGAAGATGATGATTTCTTCGGGCTGCTTCGTCCAGCTGGATATTTCAGCCAGAAGGCCATCGACGAAGTGTCCGTCGTTGTATGTATAGGTGATGAGGCTTACATCGCTGCCCTTCATGGGATCTCCGAGGTCATTGAGGGTTGGTGGCCGCGCCGCGCGTGAGACGTTCCAGTCGGCGGCGGTAGTTGTGTTCTTTCCGGATGTGCTCCTGCCAGGCCCTGCGCAGCTCTTCCTTGCGGCGAGGCTCGGCGGCGAGGCTTCGCAGGAGCTCCGTCGCCTCGCCTGGCGCGGCGAAAGTCACGGCCCGGGCCAGCTCCTGCGGAAAGATGTTCATGCCGGGCGTGTCGTCGGTGAGCAGGAAACCGCCGCAGGCCCAGACGTCGAAGTGGCGCTGGGTCAGCCCGCGCGGCAGGAGCAGGCTGGTCAGGTTGAGGGAAAAGGACGCTCGGCGGTACGCATCGGCCAGCCCCGAATAGTAGTCCACGGGGGGCAGGACCTTGGCTCCGGGCAGCAGGGTTCGCCATTGTTCGTCGCCGACGATCGTCAGGGCGGTTTCTTTTGCAAGCGCGGCGAGGCAGGCTTGCCGCCAGGCGGTCGAGGCCGTTTCCGCGCCCAGGCCGAGAACCCGGACCTCGTTTCCCGGCCACAGCGCATGGTCGGGAAGCTTTGCGCGCCACCAGCCGAAATGGGCCTCGCGTCCGGGCAGTCTTGCGGCTTCGGCGGCCAATTCGCGTGGCACGCGGCAGGCCGCGAAGAAACGGTCCCGGTCCGGAAAGGCCGAGCGGCCGACAAAGGTCAGGTCCACTCCCGCCGGACAGGGGCCGCCCGGAGGGAAGAAGCGCCTGCTCGCGGCCAGGGGGAGATGTCGCGCGTCGGCTCCCATGGCGCGCAGGGGTTCCACGAACCAGTCGTCGGTGACGAAGAGGGGCAGGTTTTTCCAGAGCTGGTTTTTCTGGTTCGTGAGCAGGTGCAGGGGATTGTCTACGCACCAGACGGCCACAGGGACTCCGGCGGCTTGCAGGAGGGCCTGGTTTTCTCCGTACGGGTCCAGGCCGTGGAAATTGACGCTCAGAAAAAGTCCTGGCCGCTTCTGGTCCAGCAGGCGGGCCAGGCTTTCGGCGTCCGGCGCGGCGGGCAGAAGCCTGGAGGCAAGGCCCATCTCTTTGGCGGCCTGGGCCAGTTCAGGGAGGATGAGCGCGTTACCGGGCCCCGGCAGCCAGAGATCCGCTCCCGGCGGTCCTTGCGGAGCCGGGCGCAGCTTGGTCAGCAGGGGGGCGAAGATGGACGGGAAGAGGCGGCTCGCCGGCGCATAGTGCAGCACGCGCATGCCTGGCCCGAGGCTGTGCGCCTGGGCCAGGGAGATGTCGTGCCACTCGGATGGAATGGACGAGCGCCATGAGTCCGGCATCTGGGAGTCGATTTCGGGCACGCGCAGCACGAGAACTCGGGCCGCGTCGCCTAGGTGCTTTGCGCAGAGTTCGGGTTCGGGACCGGGGCAGGTGATGAGCAGATCCTTGCCGTGGCCCTGGAGACGAAGATATTGCTCTCCTGCGGGGAGCGATGTAGAAATCCCCAGTTCGTTTTTCAACTTTACACGTATGGGTCTGGCTGGCATGAAGGCGCTCGCTTGGGTGGTCGGGATGCTGCCCCGGTCATAAAAGCATGAAACAATACCGCGATTACTATTTCAAAAAGGCCAAGCAGGACAATTATCCTGCCCGCTCCGTATACAAGCTTCAGGAAATGGACAAGGCGCACAAACTCTTGCGCCGGGGCCAGAAGGTGCTTGATCTCGGAGCCTGCCCCGGTTCCTGGACCCTTTACGCCGCCGAACGCGTCGGGGCTGAGGGACGGGTGCTGGGCATCGATCTGAACATGCCGGACACGCGTTTTCCGGAGCAGGTCACCTTTTTGCAAGAAGACATCTTTGCCCGCTCGCCTGTGTTTCTCGGGCATCTGCGGGCCTTGGCCCCTTTCGACATGGTCATGAGCGACATGGCCCCCAAGACCACGGGCTCCAAATTCACGGATCAGGCCCGCTCCATCCAGCTGGTGGAGGCGGCCTTCGGCGTGGCCGAGGAGTGGCTCGTCCCCGGCGGGACTTTTATCGCCAAGGTTTTCGAGGGTCCGGATGTGCAGCCCTTCGTGCAGTCCATCAGGGACCGTTTCGCCAAGGTCGCGATGTTCAAGCCCAAAAGCAGCCGGGCGGAGAGCAAGGAGATATTCATTCTGGGGCTGGGCTTTGTTCCCGCAGCCGCAGCGGCGTCGCCCGCATAACTTTTTTCGGAGGATTGTATGGCAGGACATAGTAAATGGAAAAATATCCAGCACCGCAAGGGACGTCAGGATCTGAAGCGCGGCAAGATGTTCACCAAGGTCACCAAGGAGATCATCCTGGCGGCCAAGGGCGGCGGCGATCCGGACATGAACGCTCGCCTGCGCGCGGCCATTGATGCCGCCAAGGCCGTGAACCTTCCCAAGGACAAGATCGAGACGGCCATCAAGAAGGGCACGGGCGAGCTGGCTTCCGAGGCGCTTGAGGAGATCATGTATGAAGGGTACGCTCCCGGCGGCGTGGCCATCCTCATCGAAGCGGTCACGGACAACAAGAACCGCACCGTGGCCGAGGTGCGCCACATCCTGAGCAAGAACGGCGGATCCATGGGCGCGGCCGGATGCGTGGCCTGGATGTTCGACACCAAGGGCGTCTTCGCCTTTGACAAGGAAAAATACACCGAGGACGAGCTGCTGGAAGCCGGGCTTGAGGGCGGCGTCGAGGACGTGCTCGACGACGACGATTCCTGGCAGGTGCTTTGCGCGGCCGAGGATTTCCACACCGCCAGGAGCGCCTTCGAGGCTGCGGGCATCGAGATCATGAGCGCCGAGCTGAACCGCATCCCGCAGAATACCGTGGCCGTGGACGTCGAAACCGGACGCAAGGTCATGAAGCTTTATGACGCCCTGGACGACAACGACGACGTCCAGAACGTCTACGCCAACTTCGAGCTGCCGGCAGAACTCCTGGCCGAGATGTAGCCCGGCCCCATGACCGCCGAGCGCATCATCCTGGGCGTGGACCCCGGGTCCCGCTGCATGGGTTACGGCCTTGTGCGCGAGCGGTCCGGGGTTTTGTCCCTGGTCGAGGCGGGCGTGGTGCGACCATCCGAAGCGGCCATGAGCGCCCGGCTGGGGCTCATGTACGCCCGCATCTCGGAATTGCTGCATGCGCATTCTCCACACGCCGTGGCGGTGGAGAATGTTTTTTTTGCCCGCAACTCAGCCTCGGCCCTCAAGCTCGGCCAGGCTCGCGGAGCGGTGCTCGCCGCCTGCGGCGTGCACGGGGTGGAGGTCTTCGGCTACGAGCCGACGCTGGTGAAAAAGTCCCTGGTCGGGGCGGGCCGGGCGGAAAAGAGCCAGGTTTCGTTCATGGTCGGCCAACTGCTCGGCGTTCGTCCCGACTGGGCCGAGGATGCGGGCGACGCCCTTGCCCTGGCCGTCTGCCATCTGAACCATTCCCGTTTCCTGGCCGCCGTGGCCGCTGGTCAAAACGGGGCAACTCGTCTATAGCACCTCTCCATGATAGCCTACCTTGAAGGAACGGTCCTGCGCCGCGATGAAGAGTCCTGTGTCCTGCTCACGTCGGGCGGGGTGGGGTATCAGGTGCACCTGACCACCAGCGGGCTGGTCGACCTGGCCGACGGGAGCGAAACGACGCGGCTGTTCATCCATACCCTGGTGCGCGAGGACGCGCTGATCCTTTACGGGTTTTCCACCTGGGAGGAGCGGCAGGCCTTCGCGACCCTGCTCGCCGCGCCCAAGCTTGGACCCCGGACCGCCTTGGCCATGCTCGGGTGCTATGGCCCGGCGGAACTGGCGGCGTGCATCGCACGGGAAGATGTGGCCGCCCTGACCCGCGTGCCCGGCATCGGCGCCAAGACGGCCAAGCGCCTGCTCCTGGATCTGAAGGACAAGCTCGTCTCGCAGCCGTCGCTGGCGTCGTCGCGGACCGCGCCGGTGGTTTCGGCCGCATCGGACTGCGCCGCAGCCCTGGTCTCCCTTGGCTACGGACGCCATGAGGTGGACGAGGTGGTCAGGGGGGTGTTCGAGAAGGAGCCCGATCTGGATGCGGGCAGCGCCATCCGGCAGGCCCTGAAGATTTTCGCCGCCAAGTAGCATGATGCAAAATCCCAGCGAAGAACATATCCGTCCGCGCACTCTGGACGATTTCATCGGTCAGGAAGACGTCAGGGGCAATCTGAAGATCTATCTGCAGGCCGCCAAGGAGCGCGGGCAGCATCTGGACCATTGCCTGCTCTACGGCAATCCCGGCCTGGGCAAGACCACGCTGGCCCAGATCATGGCCAGCGAGCTGGGCGTGAACATGGTGTCCACCTCCGGGCCGGTGCTGGAGCGCAGCGGCGACCTGGCCGCGATCCTGACCAGCCTGAACCGGCATGACCTGCTTTTCATCGACGAGATCCACCGCATGCCGCCCGTGGTCGAAGAGATTCTCTACCCCGGCATGGAGGATTTCAAGCTCGACCTCATCGTCGGCCAGGGCCCCGGGGCGCGCACGGTCAAGATCGAGCTGGAGCCCTTCACCCTGGTCGGGGCCACGACCCGCATCGGCCTTCTGACCTCGCCCCTGCGCGACCGCTTCGGAGTCATCTGTCGGCTTGAGTTCTACAATCCCAGGGAATTGTCCCGGATCGTGACCCGCGCCGCGCGCATCCTGGGGCTTGAGATCAGTCCGGACGGAGCCCTTGAGATCGGCAGACGCTCCCGGGGCACGCCGCGCATCGCCAACCGTCTGCTCCGGCGCGTGGCCGACTACGCCCAGGTGGCCGGAAGCGAGGTCATCGACGCGGAGGTGGCGGCCAAGGGGCTTGATATCATGGACGTGGATTCGCGGGGCCTGGACATGATGGATCGCAAGATCCTCGAATGCATCATCGACCATTTCGGCGGCGGTCCCGTGGGCGTGAAGACCATCGCGGCGGCCTGTTCCGAAGAAGTGCGAACCATCGAGGACATCTACGAGCCCTACCTGATCCAATGCGGATTTTTAAAGCGTACCCCGCGAGGCAGGGTGGTCACGCCCAAGGCCTATCAGCACATCGACGGCGGGCTCAAGCTGCGCGGCGAATAGTCGCGAAAGCGGGGGCGACGCGGCCTCTTTCCGGTATTTTTCCGTCATCACGTTAGCCCTGCGAGGAGCCATGAAAGTCATTGATCCGAGTTTTTCCTTCATGCACCTGCCCGACGGCGAGTTCGTGCTGAGTCATCTCGAACTGGCGGCGAGGACCTGTTACAAGTCCGAGGACAAGGCCAGCCCGGATTCGGCGCGCAAGCTTTTGTCCCGTATCGTGCGCCTGGGCCACGACAGCGTTCTGGAACATATCGGCGTGACAGTGCGCATCGTCTGTGACCGGGGCGTGACCCACGAACTGGTGCGTCACCGGCTGTGCTCCTTTTCCCAGGAAAGCACGCGCTACGCCAATTACGCCCAGGACAAGTTCGGCAGCGAAATCACCGTCATCCGCCCGTTTTTCTGGGCCGAGGACGACGCCCGCTACGCATTGTGGCTGTCCGCCATGCAGGCCTGCGAGGACGCCTATCTGCGCCTGGTGCAGGCCGGGGCCACCGCCCAGGAAGCCAGAAGCGTGCTGCCCAACAGCCTCAAGACCGAGATCGTGACCACGGCCAACATCCGGGAGTGGCGGCACATCTTCAAACTGCGCTGCGACAAGGCCGCGCACCCGCAGATGCGCCAGGTCATGCTGCCGTTGCTGGGCGCTTTCACGGAGCGCATCCCCCTGCTTTTCGACGACCTGGGCCAGCAGTTCGCCGAGGCGCTGGCCGAGCTGGCCGCGCAGGGCGCCGCCGCGCTGCCGCGCTGACGTCTTCCTTTCACACGGGATCATTTTCGGGGCATGTTCAAGAAACGTGCCCTTTTTTGTTTCGGGATGTGAGAAAGTGTCTGACAAACTCGTGGGATGTCTTGGAAACACGTGTTAAGGCCGATTAATCCCCGTTTTGCCTTTCCGGTGCAGGAAATTCGGAGTGCCGCGATCTTTTATTTTCTCCGGCCCCGGGAAATTTCCGTGTCAAGAGGAAAGGAGTCGGCGCAGGATGATAATATTTTATATTTATATTTTAGCTGGGTATATTCAATATCGATACGTAGCCCTCAGGAAGCCGGGCAATTTCAAGTTCTTCAGGCTGAAATTCAAAATATGAAGAAAATGGCAGAAAAATAGAGATATAATTTTTTTGACTGTGGAAAAGTTATGACCATGTGTTGAAAATAAAGTGTTGACAACGCGGGAGGCCCGGCCTTGCGGGACAATGGCAGCTTCGCGTCAGGGCTACGGAAGCCATGGATAAGAAGGAAGTTCTTTTGTTTCAAGTGGTTGTCCTGTATAGAAAGCGCGGGGTCAACTCGTGTCTGGCTGGCTATACCGGGGTTGTCGCAAAGCTGTCGCTTGGCTAGAAACCGTCCCCATGATTGACGCATGGCATCATATTTCACTGAAGCTGCAAGAAAAGCTTTCTCCAGGACATTTTCAGCTCTGGATCAAACCTCTACAGGGCTGTTTCGACAACGACACGCTCGTTCTCTGCGCGCCCAACGCCTTTGTCTGCACCTGGGTCCGGGAGCGCATGCTTGCCCGCATCAAGGACGCCGCATCCGAAATCCTGGGCTTTGTCCCGGGTGTCGAGGTGTGCGCCGCCCACAATGATGCTCCGGCTGTGGTCCAGGCCCAGCCAGAGCCCTCCAGAAAGATCGTCACCCGGCAGATGGGCCTGCCCATGGCACACGCCCTGCCTACGCAGACCGTGCAAAACTGGCGGCATCAATTCGATGATTTCATTGTCGGGCCCTGCAACAATCTCGCGTACGTGGCCTCGCGCAGTTTCTGCCAGGACGCGCAGGGCTCGGACCAACTTTTCCTGTGTTCGGCTCCGGGGCTGGGCAAGACGCATCTGGCCCAGGCCATCGGCAGCGAGATCGCCCGGCAGACCAACCGGCAGCATCTGCGGGTCTGCTATCTGAGCGGGGAGGAATTCGCCTCGCAACTGGTCATGGCCATCAAGGCCAAGGCCGTGGAGCAGTTCAAGGCCCGCTTCCGGTCCAACGTGGACCTTTTGCTGCTTGAGGACGTCCATTTTTTCCAGGGCAAGGAGAAAATGCAGGACGAATTGCTGAACACTCTGAAATCATTGCAGAATCAAGGCCGGCGTGTGGTCATGACCAGCACCTTTCTGCCTCGGGAGCTTTCCGACATCGACGCCAACCTGCTTTCCAGGTTCGCCCAGGGCTTCATGGCCGTCATCGACAAGCCCGATTACCAGACCCGCATGGCCATCATCCAGGCCAAGTCGCAGGCCTCCCAGGTCGTCATGCCCGGCAGCGTGGCCGAGCTCCTGGCCGACAGGATCAAGACCGACGTGCGCCAGCTGGAGAGCTGTCTCAAAAACATCATTCTCAAGGCCAAGCTCCTGAACATGGACATCTCCATGGATCTGGCCTGGGAGATACTGCAGAATTACAACCTCGACAGCGCCTCCATCGATCTCGAAAAGATCATCAGCTTCGTCTGTCAGGCCTATGGTTTCGGATTCGACGAGCTTCGCTCCAAGAGCCGCAAGCGCGACCGGGTCGTGGCCCGCAACACCGCCTTTTATCTGGCCCGCAAGCACACCGACCTGTCCCTGGTGGACATCGGCCGACGCTTCAACCGCAAGCACTCCACCGTCATCAAGGGCATCGCCTCCGTGGAGCAGGAAGTCACGCGCAAGACGTCGCTTGGCAATCAGATCGCCCGGACCATCAACCAGCTCCAGGCCTGAGCCCGCGCCACGGCTGATTCCGGTCTGCCAAAGAAGAGAGGCCCATGCGCTAAAAAACGCATGGGCCTCTCTTTGTTCAGGAGTCTCTTCACGTCCGTGCTTTTTCCAGCACCTTGTGCCCGCGCGAGGTTTCAAGGGCCGTGGCCAGCGCCTCGACGATATGCAGATCATAACTGCTCGACGAGGCGCGCAGGTTGTCCAGGGCCTGCTGCGGGCTCATGGCTGGCCTGTACGCGCGGGGCTTGATCATGGCGCAGAAACTGTTGGCCACGCTCAAAACCCGGGCCTGGATGCTGATTTCCTCGCCGTGCAGGCCCTTGGGGTATCCGCTGCCGTCGAGGCGTTCGTTCATCTGGTACACGGTCTCGAACACGGGCAGTTCGAAATCGATCTGGCGCAGAATGGCCGCCGCATGGTCGACATGCTTCTGCACCAGCTCCTTTTCCTCGTCGGTGAGCTGGCCGACCTTGGTCAGGATCGCCTTGTCGATGAACATCTTGCCGATCTGGGACAGGTGGGAGGCGATTTCCACCGTGGAGGTGTCCTCGGGGGAGAGGTTCAGGCTCTCGGCCAGCAGCGAGGATACGTCGCGCATCAAAAGCGAGTGCCCGGCCAGATAGGGGTCGGTGAACTCGATGGCCTTGACCAGGGCCTCCACGGTCTGGGAGATGGCCTGGCGCTTGCATTCCTCGGCCTTGACCATGACGGTGATGTCCCGGAACACGGAGACGATGCCTTGCGGCATGTCCTGATCGTCCTTGAGCGTGACCTTGGTGATCTGGAAATGGTGTTCGCGCGATTTGAGAAAGATGCGTTCGGTGACGGTCACGGGCTGTCCGGTCTGCAAGGTCTGGGCGTCGGACTGCTCCAGCCGCTTGCCCGTGTCGAAGCCGAAGAGCGCGACGTCGTCGAGGCCGGGGACCTCCCCTTCGTCCCGGCCCACGCCTTCGGCCAGGGCCGGGTTGGCGTAGGTATAGTTGCCGCCGAGGTTCTTCACCGCGATGAAGTCCGGGATGGAGTCGTTAATGGAGTCGAGGAAGTTGCGCTGCTGCTCGAGCTCCAGCGCCAGGGACTGGAAATTGCCGGCGATGCGCTTGTGGTTCTGTCCGATGGTCCGCCACCACATGGCTCCGAAAAGCAGGCTCGTGACCATGGCGATCAGCCCTGCGATGATCACGGAAATGCGCGTGTATTCCTGCAACCCCTTGGTGGCGCTGCGGGTGTCGACCTCCTGCACGATCCACAGATCGAGTTCCGGAAGTTTCACGCCGAGGGAAAAGACGGGGATCTGCCCGCCCAGGCTGTTGCGCTCGGCAAATCCCAGACGCTGATTCGAATCCAGTTCCGGCGGCGCGGCTATGGACGCGATGCCTCCGGGGCTCCAGGGCACGATTTCCTGAAAGCCGGACTCGGTCGCCTGCATGATGCGGGTCCGCTCTCCGCTGCTTGATTGCGGGGTGTTGGAGAGCAGGCCGGTGATGGTCGTGCCCGCGCTCTTGGTCAGCATGGCCACGGCCACGGCCTTCTTCTCCCCGTTTTCGGCCGCCGTGGAGAAGATCGGCACGCACATGTCGATGACCAGCCCGTTGCCCGTCTGCCGCAGGGGGGAGAAGTGGGGCAGGGGATAGGCGAAGGTTTTTTTGATCAGCGCCGTCTGGCTCGGGGTCAGCGGATTTATGTGCACGTCGGAGCCGATGTAGGACTGGCCGCTGCGGTGCACGATGCGGCCGGACAGGAAGCCCGCGAAGATCGTGAAGTCCGAGAAGGTCTGGTGCATGAGGGGGAACTGGTCGGTCAGCTGGGCCATCTGGTCGTAGGATTCCCCTTCGGGGATGATGCCGGTGATGAGAAAGCTCGGGTCCGCGTCGATGAGGTCCATGTCCGTGGCGTAAAGCCTGAAGAGGTCCGACGAGATGAGCTTGTCCGTCTGTTCGACAAGGCCAAGGAGCCAGGCCGAGATGACATCCGCGCGGCTGTTGGCCAGCAGTTCGAGCCTGTCGCTGACCTGTTCCCGCAGCTCCGCCTGCTTGGTCCGGACGCTCCAGCCCACCCAGGTCAGGAGGGCCACGATGATCAGGGAGATTATCGCGATGCCCATGACCAGTTCGGACGTGTTCTTGCCCATGGCGGGCAAGGCTGCTTTGCTTGATGCTGTCATATTCCCTTCTCCATTAAGGTTAGTTCGCTACAGGGATGTGTGACCACCGGTGCTCCTCGTTCAGGGAGTATTGGGGGATGTAGTGTCTGTATTTGACGTCCGTGAAAATCGCGTCGGAAAGGTTGTTCAGGATGAGGGCCTCGCCGCGCAGAAACACGGCGAGCACGGCATGCGGGATGTTCCTGATGCGGTCCTTGAGCACCACGATGCGCAGATCTTCCTTGGAAAAGCCGAGTTCGCGCAGGGCAAAGTACTTGATGATGGCGTAATCCTCGCAGTCGCCGGAAATCTTCAGGAATTCCTGGGGCGTGGCCCACCAGTCCGAGGTTCCGTAGGCGTCCTGGTCCAGGCGGTAGGGCCATTTGTTGAAAAAGGAATTGACCATCTTCAGTTGCTCCATGCCCTGAACCTCTTTCGCCTGTCGCATGATGCGCTTCCAGCTGGTCGCGCCGGGCGGGCAGGTCTGGGCCGGCGCGCAGGTGTTCAGCGTCCGGATCTGTCCCCTGACCTTGGACAAGACCCGTGTCCACTTGGGCAGGGCCTTGAAATCGCCGCGAAAGGCCTTGCTCCGGAAAAGCAGGTCCGGTCCCTTGGCGCCAGGCGTTTGCACCTGCTCCCCGGCGGGGAAGGACGGCTCCTCCCGACGCCAGGCCGGGCGGGCGTCGTTTCGGGGCGGCCGCGTCTGCGCGGGGCGGGCCTGAGCGCCCTGTCGCCACACGGGTTGGACCTCGACCTGCGCTTCGCCCGGCGGTTCGTTCGGTTCGGCGGGGGCAGGTTCCGAATCCGCTGTCCGGGCGCGCTCCCCGGCCACCGGCCCGGGCGACGCGGTCGCGTTTTCGGCGGCGGCCCGGGCGTCGGCTGTCCTGGCTTCGGCGGTTCGGGCTTCGGACGCCCTGGCGTCGGAAGTTTGGGCCGTTTCCGGGGCTTGCGTCGGCGGAGATCCCATGGCCGCGAATTCGGCTGGAAGGCCAAGCGTCGTCAGCAGCGCAAGGATGATGGAAACGGCCCATTTCAATCGGTCATCGCTCCCTCAAGGCGTTCTCCTTGGCCTTGAGAATGGGTTTGAGCAGATAGTCGAGCACGCTCTTCTTGCCGGTCAGGATGTCCACGCTGGCGGTCATGCCGGGGATGATGGGCAGCTTTTCGCCGCGATAGACGATGGCCGAGGCCTGGGTGCGCAGCTTGACCTTGTAGAAGCTCTCGCCCTTCTGGTCTTCGATGGTGTCGCCGCTGATCTGTTCGACGGAGCCTTCGAGGCCTCCGTAGATGGAGAAATCGTAGGCCGTGATCTTGATCATGGCCTTTTGGCCCGGATGGAGAAACGCGATGTCGGCGGGCTTGATGTTGGCTTCGATGAGCAGGGTGTCGTCCAGGGGGATGATCTCAAGGATCGGTTCGCCCGGTTTGACCACGCCGCCCACGGTGTTCAGGATGACCTGCTTGACCGTCCCGCGTACGGGGCTGCGCACGTCGGTGCGCGTGACCCGGTCCTGGCCGGCGGACAATGCGTGCATCTTGGAGTTGAGTTCCACCTGGTGCTGGTTCATCTCCTGCAAGGCCGTGGCCTTGAATTCCGCCATGCGCTGGGCCTGGCGGTCCTTGATCTCCTGGGCAGCCTGCTGCGTGCGAGGGATGGCCACGCTCAGGCTTTGCAAGTCGCCGCGCAGGGAGCTGACCGTGCGTTCCAGGGAGAGGTATTCGACCCGGGGATACACGTTCTTTTCCATGAGCGGCTTGGCGATGTTCATCTGCTCCTGGGCCAGCTTCAGATCTTGGGCCGCCTGGTTGCGGCGGATGCTCATCTCCCTGGCTTCCTGCAGGCGCTGGGTGTGCTGGCTGCGCAGGACGTTCATCTCCTGGTTCAGCTGGTCCATGCGGGCCCGGTAGATGGCCATCTGGTCGCTGACGGCCTTGGGGGCCTTGGCCTGCAATTCCTCGGGGAACACGGGCTCCGTGCCGGAGGATTCGGCCTTGAGACGGGCTATGGCCGCCTGATGTTCCAGGGCCTGGCTGGCCGTGTCCTTCAGGGTGCTCTGGGCCAGTTCGTTGCTGATGCGGACCAGAATGTCCCCTTTTTCCACGATCTGGTTCTCCCGCACCAGGGTTTCCTCCAGGATGCCGCCTTCGAGGTTCTGGATGACCTGCACGCGCTGGGAGGGGATGACCTGGCCCATGCCGCGCGTGACCTCGTCCAGGATGGCGAAATGGGTCCAGACCAGGAGCGAGCCCAGCAGCAGGCAGATGGTCAGGGACAGTACGTAGGCCCAGCGGTGCCCTCGGCGGTACATGGCCGCATCGACCACGCTCATGTATTCGAGATCGGATTCGGAGTAGACGGGATTACGCATTGTTGGCTCCGGCGCCGCGTTTTTGCAGTTCGGCCAGCACGTCGTTGCGCGGACCGTCGGCGATGATGGATCCCCCTTCCAGGGCGATGACCCGCGTGGCCAGCGACAACAGGCTCGGTCTGTGGGTGATCAGGATCAGGGTCTTGCCCTTGAGGGCGGCTGAGAGGCGCAGTTTGAGCACGGTCTCCACGCCCACGTCCATGGAGCTGCTGGGTTCGTCCAGGATGACGATGTCCGGGTCCAGGAGCAGGGTGCGGGCGATGGTGATGGCCTGGCGCTGTCCCCCGGACAGGGACAGCCCGCGCTCGCCGACCTGGAGGTTGAAGCCGGCGGGGTTGTTCTTCACGAAATCGGTGACCCCGGCGATGGTGGCGGCGCGCAGCAGGGCCTGGTCGCTGACGTGGGGCGCGCCGAGGGTGATGTTCTCGCGCACCGTGCCGTGGAACAGGAAATTGTCCTGGGCCATGTAGCCGATCTTGGAGCGCAGTTCGGCCGGGTCGAGCTGGCGGATGTCCAGCCCCCCAATTTTCACCGCCCCCTTCTGGGGCTCGTAGAGCCCGTTGACCAGTTTGCCCAGGGTGGTCTTGCCCGAGCCCATCTTGCCGATGATGGCCACGCGTTCGCCCTGGGCGATGTGCAGGCCGATGTGGGACAGGGCGTTGGTCAGGGCCCCTGGATACTTGAAGCTGACGTCCTCGAAGGTGATGGTCGAGCGCAGGTCCCGGTGTTCCGGATGCCGCACGTCCTCGGGCCGTTCGCTGGGGATCTTCATGAGCAGATCCAGGTTCTTGAGGGCCATGCGGCTTTGCTGCAGGCGGGTCAGCATGGCTGCCACCGCGCCCAGCGGGCTCATGGCCCTGCCGACGAGGATGGAGCAGGCGATGAGCCCGCCCATGGTCATCTCGCCCTGGGCGATGCGGTACACGCCCCAGATGATGACGCCGCAGTAGACGATCTGGGACGAGAACTGGGTGAAGCTCAAGGAGAACGTGGACAGCGACTTGGAGCGGATGGCCGACTTGGCGCCCATGCCGACGATGTTTTCCCAGCGCCCGAGCATGGAGCCTTCGGCCCGGCTGGTCTTGATGGTTTCAAGTCCGCTCACCGTTTCGACCAGCAGGGCGTTTTTCTGGGTCGACTCCTTGTAGCCGCCCTCGATGGCCCGCTTCAGTGGCCCTTGCAGGATGATGCCGACCAGGATGACAATGGGCGCGACCACCGCCGGGACAATGGCCACGGGGCCGCCGATGTAGAAGATGATGACGATGAAGAGAATCAGAAACGGCAGGTCGACCAGGGCCAGCAGGGTGGTGGAGCTGAAGAACTCGCGCAGGGAGTCGAACTCGCGCACGTTGTTGACCAGGGCGCCCGTGGATTCGGGCTTGTGGTCGAGACGGATGGACAGGATGTGGCTCATGAGCTTGCTGGCCACCAGAATGTCGGAGTTGCGTCCGGCCACGTCCACGAAATAGCCGCGCAGGTTTCTGAGCGCGAAGTCGAAGAAGAAGGCGATGCCGACGCCCAGGGCCAGCACCCACAGGGTCTCCATGGCGTTGTTGGGCACGACCCGGTCGTACACGTTCATGGTGAACAGCGGCGAGGCGATGGCCAGCAGGTTGATGAAGATCGTGGCCAGGATCACATGCCGGTAAATGGGCAGGAAATGAAAGATGGTGCCCCAGAACCATTTCTTGGTGTTGAAGATCTTGAGCCCCTCGGTCCTGCTGTCCAGGGATGCCTTGGGACGGGCGAAGACCGCGTGCCCGGAGTAGGTTTCCTTGAGCTTTTCGACCGGGGTGTCGAAGGGGGCGTCCGGGTTTTCGGGCATGATGATGCGGGCCTGGCCTTCTTTCAGGCTGACCAGCACACAGGCCGAGCCGTCCTGCATGAGCAGGACGCAGGGCATGTTGAGCGGGGAGATCTTGTCCATGGCCGGCTTGTGCGTGATCTGGGCGTCGATGCCTTCGCGCCGGGCGGCGCGGATCACCGCGTAGGGGGTCATTCCTTCCTGGGTGCGCGGCAGCCCAGCTTCCAGGGCCGTGGCGCTGACGGGCCGGCCGAGCAGGCGGGACACGACGGACAGGCAGCCCACCAGGGGCGGGGTGAAATAGACGTGGGAAGGGTTGAGTTGGACGGAGACCGCAGGCCTGGGCTTGGCCGCGGCCTTGGGAGTCGGGATGGGAATGGCGACCTTGGGATCGTTCATGCGTGATTGGCCTCGAAAATATTGATATGATGCCGGAAACTAAGTCGGGCCCCGCCATCTTGCAAGGGGAAATCGGGTTTTTGCCGGCCGGAGGCGGCTTGTCGGAGAATTCCGGTTCGCTCGATTCATGAGCGGTCGTTCCAGACTAGAGTTCGGCTTTGTCCCGTGGCCCGGCCGGGCTTCCAACATTCCCAGATTCATGAATAAGTATGAGGCGTGGGGAGAGCGTGCCTGTTCTCCCTGGTGCTTCGTATGTATGCTCTGCTTTTTTAATACTTAGAAATAATTAGTTAATCCTCCAAAGAATGCGCAATTTAGATTCATACCTCGAATAAAATCTTTCATACTTGACCCTATCCCCTCACGCACGCATATAAAAAAGCAAAGAATCTAATACGTTTGTAAACCGGTAATGAACCGAAATTTTAGATAACCGCGCAGGTGGAGGACACCATGGCTGAAACTCAGAATTCCAAACAGATAGTACAGGCCCCCCAGGCTGGACAGACCGTGATCGTGAACGCGGTTCCGGGCCAGGATATCGTGCTCGAGGCTGCTTTTGATCAGGCCGAAGTGAAGATGGATGGCGGCAATGTGGTGTTTGAATTCGCCAACGGCGGCCAGGTTGTCCTCGACTTCACGGATCTGGCCGAAGCCCAGGCCCCCAACGTGGTCATGCCTGACGGCACGGTCCTGGACATGCAGGAATTCCTCGCCTCCCTCGGTGAAGGCGACATTGAACCCGCAGCCGGGCCGGAAGGCGGCGCTGATGGCAGTGGGGGAGTGGGCGAGTACCGGGAAGGGGCTGGTGATTTGCTTGAGGGCGTGAATAAATTGAACGGGTTGGAAGACGACCCATTCCCGGCGTTTACCTTGGCGAGCATTGAGGCAATTGATGACAATCCCTTGCCCACGGCGGGTGTTGTGAGTGGCGCTGCGGACGAGGATGGACTCCGTCTTTCCGAAGGCGCCCATTTTGAAGGCAATGATGATGTGGCGGGTGGAGATAATCCTGCCCGATTTTCTTATCTGGACGGGACGTTGACGTATGATTTTGGGGGAGATGGCCCCGCAGCCACCAGCCCTTTCGTGTGGAGCCTTGTCGGACTGCCTGTTGTTTTTTCCGAGGGTAACCAGCTGGTTTATGAGGTCGTGGATGGCGGTCTGACGCTGAACGCCTATTACATGACCGAGGGCGATTCGTACTTTCCGCCTCAGGACGAGGGCGACTACGAGTATGCCGGGATGGGAGAAGGCCCTGAGCGGATAGACGTTTTCAGCCTGAAGTTGACCGACATAGATGACGGCACCTTTCGCTTCGAGCTTTATCAGCCTCTGGATCACAGCGACACCTCCACGGAAGACGACATCAATTATAGCTTCTCCTTTACCCTGACTGACGGATCCGGTGATTCCGTCGTCGGAGGACTGAATCTCGCTATCGATGACGATTCCCCTGTGGCCACCGCCGATGGAAGCGAACTGCCCTCGATGGTTTTGGATGAGTCCTCTTTTGGCTCGGGGATTGTAGATGCCCCTCAGGAAAGCGCGAATTTCAACATCGCCAGCGCAATCAGCCTTGATGGGCATTTCACGTTGGGGAGCAATCTAGACGTCGCTAATTCCGATAGCACGCCGTTTGTTTCCATCAATGCAGTAGGCAATAATAACTACGACTACTATTCATTTACAGTTACTCAGCCCAATACAACGGTTACTTTTGATATAGATTATGCAGGTAACCAAGGTAGTCATTTTGACTCTACTCTCCGACTGTATGATTCGAATGGTCAATATATTCTAAATTCATATCAGGATGATGCAAATACTTCTTTAGGAGGGGGCGGCAGCACTTCGGGGCTTGATTCCTATCTGGTGTGGACGTTTGCCAATCCTGGGGTTTACCATGTGCAAGTCGGATCGTATTATCATGGACCAATTCAAGGGAATGGCTCCTACCAGCTTCAGATATCCCTTCCTAACGCCATCATGGGCAGCGATGCCGGCGACGGCATCCGCACCCTGGCCACGGATTTTTCCGGCTATTTCGATTTCGACTTTGGCGCGGACGGTCCTGAATCTGAGGGCGAGGGCGTCAATTACGCTTTGTCCTTGGGTGACGAAAGTGTCGCGTCTGGCATTTACGCCTTGGGTGAGGACGGCCAGCCCGGCGAACAGATCATGCTCAGTCTGGACGGGAGCGGCGCCATCGTTGGCACAACCGAAGGCTCTTCCCCGTATTTCAGCATCAGCGTCGATGCGGAGACAGGAAGTGTCACCTTCGTGCAGTTTCAGAACGTCTGGCACGGCGACACCGAAGATCATGATGACGCAGTTTCGATCGAGTTGCTGGAGGGAAGCATTATTCTGACCGCGACCGCGACGGACGGGGACGGGGATACCGCTTCGGCTTCCCTGGATCTCAGTTCCGGAATTTTCGCCATCCAAGATGACGGCCCCTCTGTTGTCGGCGAGCCGATGACCGAGACTATCGCCGAAGCGAACATCAATACTGATTACTCCGTAGGAACGGAGCCCGGCGCTGGCCCGGCCCTGGTTTCCGGAACGTTGGCCGGTCTTGTGGATTTTGGAACGGATGGCCAAGGGCACTTTGCTTTTACCGCGGATGCCGCGGCGCAACTCGAAGCTCTGGGGCTGGCTTCCAAGCAGTCTTTTTTTGGCCTGAAGTCCGTTGCCTTGGAGTATTTAGTCACACAGGACGGAAATTTCGCTGTTCTCACCGCAACCGAACCGGATATCAATCCTTGGTCCGGAGACACCAGCAATCCCGTTTTTGAACTGCGCCTTAACACGGTAACCGGACAGTACGAATTCCGTCTGTATGACGAATTGGTTCATACCGGAGAACAGGACAACGTTGTCGGTATCGACTTCGGCTCCGTGATCCAGGTATTTGATGCGGATGGCGACTCGGTTGTTCTTGAAGGGGCATTCACCATCAATATCCAGGACGACGAGCCCATCGCAAATGATGATTTCCGTACCATCAACGAAGACACGTACGGCTTGATCGTAGGGAATGTGACGTCAAACGATGTCAACGGCGCCGATGAAAGCCTGAACTTCAAGAGCTGGGACAGCCCTGACGCTCAATACGGAACATTCAGGGGCTACTCGAATGGAACTTATTCCTACAATCTGGACAACGCATTGGCACAGCGGTTGGATGACGGTGACAGCTGGACGGAAACCTTCGACTACAGCATTCGGGACACCGATGGCGATATCTCCACCGCGACCCTGACCATCACCATCGAAGGCAAAAACGATCGCCCGACCATTTCTGTCAAGACAGGGAATTGGTGGAATGCCAATGATCACGTTGACGAAGCTGCCATGCCCAGCGGATCCGACCCGGACTCCAACGCCGAGTATGCCTACGGTACGTTCAAGGTGGCCGATCCCGACGGATTGGGTGACATCGAGAGCGTGACCATCAATGGACAGACCTTCTTGCTTTCCGCGCTTGTGGGCAAGGAAGTGGAAGGCGACAGCGGAACCCTGACTATTACCAGTTACGACGACGCGACCGGCGTGGCCGGATACGAGTATGTGTTGGAGGAAGCCACCACCGATGTCCCCCACAAGTTTGAGATCGACACGTTCACGTTGACAACCTCCGATGGTGATCTGACCTCCACACCGGCCTATATCAATATCGTGATCGACGACGATCGGCCGATTGCGCGTAATGACGCGGATACGGTGGATGTTGCCGAGTCGGGAAACAATCACCCAAACATGGCCACAGGCAACGTCATCACCGGAGCGGATACCGATACTGATGACCTTGGCGCGGACACACCGGGTGCCGACCAGCCGGCTAGAATAACCAGAATCGGTTTTGACGCGGATGAAAACGGTTCATACCAAGGCAGTTCTGAAGTCGAGACCGTCGGTTCGTCAGGCGCGTCCATCGACGGCAAGTACGGAACGCTTTTCATCAAGCAGGACGGTAGCTACGAATATACGGTCGACCCACAGAAATTGCCCGGAGCCACGCTCCTGGATCCAAACAGCGAAGATTGGAGCGTCGAAACGAAAGCTTTTCAGTTGGATCAGTCCTTCTTCGACGCCAACGGCAAGTATTCAAGCACCGGTACAGGTGGTGTCACCAATGGCGGCAACTTTCCTGCCAATGGAGTGGATAGCGATAATGACAATACGCTCTCCGTTCCGTCTCAGCTCAACTACGCAGGAAGCTCAAGTGAAGCTTTGGCCTTTGAATTTGGTGGGCCTGTATCAGCTGCGACAGTCACTGTGTCCAATTTGTTCCAGAATGAGAACGGTGGAGAAGCTGCACGCTGGCATGCCTTCGATGCCGACGGCAATCGGATTGCAACCGGCATCATAAGCCAAAATGCAGTCGGAGAGCCTTATGCGAATTCAACATTGGTGACCTGGGACGGCAATAACATCGGCACGTTCACTGTGTCCGGTATCGGAACTTTCGAGACGTTGGTCGTCGAAGCCGTGCCTTACAGCAATGACGGCTCCGCGCAAAACGATGATTCCGATTTTTTTGCCACAGTAGTTTCCTACGAAGCTTTGCCCGAAGGCGGCACTGTATACCAGGAAGTCTTCAAATACGAGCTCACGGACGCGGATGGGGACCATTCCTACGCGACTTTGACCATCAACGGTGTCGAGCCCAATCCGGAAGGGACTTTTGTCAACCAGGCACCTGTGGCAGAGGATAATCACTATTCCCTGGAGGGGCCATCCATCACAGGCAATATCATCACCGACGATGACGACGGCGATGGCGCGGCCAGCGGCCGTGATTGGGATGCGGACACACCGGTTACCAACCTTTCGGTGCATTCGGTCTCGTGGACCGCAGGTGGTGAGCCGCACACGCAGGAGTTGAACGGAGCGCAGCAGATGGTCAACTTGCAGCACGGTACGCTGACTATCAATCCGGACGGCAGCTACACATATGCTCTCAACGAGGGCGCCAACGGCGAGACCGACAGCTTCACGTACACGCTTGAGGATGTGCATGGCGCAGTCAGCGGTTCCGCGGAAGTGACTTTTACCATGCCGGACAGCGTTCCCGTGGCCTATGATAATTATGCGGTAGCAGAGGAAGGAAGCGTATCTCCTGTCAATCTTGTGGTTGTGCTGGATACGTCTGGGAGCATGTTTCAAGGACAAGGCAGCATGGTCGGTACCAGCACCCGATTGGCCTTAGCCCAAAACGCGCTAGACAATCTGTATGAAACTTACGGGGACAATCTGAATAGTGTCATGTTTGTGACGTTTGACACTGTAGCGACAGTTTGGACCGCAACAAGCGATGGCTCTGGTGGATGGACTTTTTCAGGTACTCCCGTCGCGGTGAATGGGCTTGATAGTGATGGTGCTGAACAGCTCGCAGAGGGTTCATTCTGGATGTCCGCCGATGCTGCTGCTGCTGCTTTGACTTCTCCGACCGTCAACTCAACGAATGGCGGTCAAACAGATTATGAAAATGCATTGGGCGCGGTGGTCGGCGGTCTCGACGGTACGAGTTCTCCCGGTGGTTTGCCCACCTATGTCTACTTTCTTTCGGATGGAAACCCTACTCAAGGGGAGATTAATGCGACGGAACGGGGGCACTGGGTTGATTTTATTAATCAATTGCCTCTTAATATTCAGGAAGTTTACGCGATCGGCATTGGTAATAATGTTGGAACTAATGCATTAGGCACGGTTGCATCTGTTGCGGGAAATGTGATTACAGTTGTCGACGCATCTTCCTTGCCAGCAGTGCTGGAAAGTACGGTCGAAGTTCAACATGGTAATGTGATCACGGATGCCGGAGTTGACGGTACTGATGCTCCTGGTCTTGATGGATGGGGAGAACCTGTATTGGTTTCTGCCACGTACGGCACGGAAACAGTTATATTTAGCGATACTGTAACCGAACACGAATTCGTGACCACGGCAGGCTCTATAATGATTAGAAGTGACGGCTCTTACGACTTCACGCCGCTCGCTGACGTTAAGGACGATGTCTCCGATATGATCAAATATACGGTTCAGGATGGAGATGGTTCCACGGCGAGTGCCTTCCTGCACGTGACGACCACGGATGCCAGCGAGGTCGATGCTGTGGATGATATTATGTCTGCCCGCCCCAGTGCCTCTGTGGGAGTAGATCCGGTGGATTTTATTGTTGAAGTGCCGGGTTCCATGGAAGGCATCCAGTTGGCAATTTCTCAAGTTGTCGCGGACCCCAGTGAGCCTAATTTTTGGGAGTATATCTTTGGAGATATGAGTTCGAAAACATCCTACTCTCAAGCGTTTTCGACGGATGTCGCAACGGTGGTGTCTGCCGACATCCATGTCCAAGGCTTTCGGAGAGGGGATTCCGGTTCAGTCTATCTGCAAAAGCAAGATGGTAATGGAAATTGGGTTACTATTGATTCGAGTAAGGTTGTTCTGGTTAGTTCGGATAATGATGTCCCATTCGCAATTACATCGCCCGGAATATATCGTTTCGCGGTATATGGCGATGATGATTCTTCAAATGGTAATTTGATAATTACGCTCAAGGACATCAAGGGGACAGTATATGAGTATACTGCTCCACGTCTGGACACAGTTACGAAGAGTTACACAGATGTTGATTGGGTTGCCGCAGCTTTGGTAAGCGGCAGCGTGATCACCAATGATTCCCTGGGTTCCGAGGGAGCCATGGTGGTCGAAGTGGACGGAACTTCTGTCTCCACCGGGGGAACGGTTATAAATGGGGAATACGGCGATCTGACCATTCATCCCGATGGCAGCTATTCTTATATCCCGAATTATGCCCCAGATGATGCAGATTACGTTGGTGGTCCGCTGACTGACAGCTTCTCCTATACGCTGGAGCAGCCTGACGGTGATTACGATACTGCGCTGCTGACCTTCGACGTGACGCCTCAGTTGCCGGATGGCGCCATCGTCGCGAATTCCGACTCGCGTCTGGCTACTGGTGCTGACGGAACGGATTATATTTTCGGCACCAGTGGAAACGACACCTTGGAGGGTGCCGGCGGTGACGATTACATCAACGGCGGTGCTGGTAACGATTATCTTCTTGGCGGAACCGGCAACGATCATCTTGTCGGTGCGGACGGAAATGACACTTTGGTCGGTGGTGCAGGTGACGATCTCATGACCGGTGGTGCCGGTAGTGACGTGTTCAAGTATGTCGATGGAGATTTGACTGGCGTCGTCCATGGCGACACCATCACCGACTTCGAGCTTGGGGTAGACGGGGATACTCTCGACTTGAGCGCTCTGCTGAACGGCGCAACCGACACCAACCTTGCCAACTTCCTGGATTTCGAGGTGTCGAACATCGACTCTGTCACAGGAACCGCGACGGTAGCGGTTCAAGTCAGCCAGAACGGGGATGGAAACTTCACTTCACTGGCCACCATTGAAGTCAGTGGTGCGACCGGCATGGATGACAATGCGATTGAGACGATGCTGAAGGCTCAAATCGACATATAATGTTTGGGGGAGGAGATGTTACATCTCCTCCCCTTTTGATATCGCAATGAAATGGATGGATGTGCTTTATGTTTTCTTCCAGTACCCGCGCATCGCTTGTTATCCTTTGAACCTGTTGAAATTATATATGCAAACGCGTAGAGAGCGGCCATGACAATTTTTCCCTTCAACCCTCTCGAACTCCAATTCACCCAAACCGGCCATTTCTGGCCCGAGCCGGAATCTTCGGATTTTCTGCGAGTGGTCGAATTCGCGGGCTTTCAGGTTCCTGAGGGTGGGCTTGTTCTGGCTCCGCCTTTCGGGGGGGAGCTGACCGTGTGGCCTGACGGGCAGTATTCGTTCGTCTGCCCCGAGTCCGAGGCCGGTGGGCAGGCCATGGTCGCCACGCATTACAGTTATGTTGTCGAAGCCCTGGACGGCACAACCTCTGTCGGCACCTTCGCCCTTGGTGAACAGGCCCAGGAAGAGATCATGCCCGACTTCCAGTCCTGGTCCCTGGACGATATCCTGGCTCTGGAGGACATTGTCGGGTTGACCATGGCCGCTCCTGCTCCCGTGGCGGAGCTTTCCGGTTTCGAGGCGCAGGGCGCGTCTGGAGCCGGTCTGGATTTGAACCTGGAGGCGGGAGATCTGACCTTCGACATTCTCGAACATGCGATCAAAACTTCATGGGAATCATAGGATTGTCCTACGATGTTGGTAAGACGCCAGTTTTCTTTAAAAAAAGCGGGTGCAAAACTTCCTGGTTCCGTTTACAAGCACGCATGCTGTAGTTACATGAAAACAATGCGAGATGTTGTCTTACCCGTTAGCAAGGAGAGGATATTTATGAATGCGAAAAAAACGAGTCTTGCTCTTGTCCTGTCGGTGATGTTTTCGGCCAGTGTGGCTCTGGCCGAAGATAGCATCACCATCCAGAAAAGCGTTATCGACACTCTGCGCTATGCACCTCGCCTGGAAATGATCAAACACAACCGCGAAGCAGTGGGCCATGATTTGGACAAGTCCAAGGGCCGCTGGTATCCCAAGCTCGACATCCGTGGCGGGTACGGGACGGATTCGTATGACCAGGAAAACAACCCTGACGATAGCGATTGGAATTCCCGTTCGGAGATTTCCGTCACTCTGAGCCAGCGCCTCTATGACGGCGGCGAGGGTTTCAGTCAGATCCGATTGGATGAGCGGCGGGCGGCCTCCCTGGATCACCGGGTCTTCGACAACGCCGAGTCCCTGGCTTTGGACGCGGTCATCGCCAATCTGGAAGTTTTCCGCCAGCGCGAACTTCTTTTCCTGGCCGAGGAGAACGCCAAGGCCCACCGCGACATCCTGGCATCCTTGAAAGAGCGCGAGGAAGCCGGAGCGGGCAGCGTGGCCGACGTGAAGCAGACCCAGGCCCGTCTGTCCATGGCTCAGGCCTCCATCGAGAAAACCCGCTCGGCCCTTCAGGCGGCCCTGAATGAATACCAGCGTCTGACCGGCGTGCTGCCCGGCAAGATCGCCATGACCCCCTATCCCCAGGATCTTCTTCCCGCGTCCCTGGAGGACATGACCGCCCAGGCCGTCGCGGGCAATCCCAAGATCAGCGCCGCCGGCGAGGATGTGAACGCCGAAGCCGAGCGCGTGAACATCGCCAAGGCCAATTATCATCCGTACGTCTATCTGGAGCTGTCCTCCACGTATTCCGACGGCGTCGAGAACCAGGAATACTGGGAGCGCACCGACGCGGCCATGGTCCGCTTCAACTGGAACCTGTTCAACGGCGGTTCCGACCTGGCCGGCCACAAGGCCACCAAGGCCCGCAAGCGCCAGGCCGAAGCCGACAAGTACGACCTGACCCTGGCCGTGGAGAACGAGACCAAGACCACCTGGTCCCAGTATCAGTCCTCGCTGAACGAGGTGAAGGAATACACGCAGGCCGTGCAGTTCAACCGCGACACCAAGGAAATCTACCTGGAGCAGTTCGGCGTGGCGCAGCGTAGCCTGCTCGATGTGCTCGATTCCGAGAACGAAGTGTTCCAGTCTTCCAGCCAGCTGGTCACCTCCAGCGTGAACGAGCAGATCGCGGCCTACAAGCTCATGGCCCTGTCCGGCAAGCTGATAAACGCTCTGGGCGTCGACCCGGCCCTGTACAAGGACCCGGCCGTGTACACCCAGGAATAGCCGCACAGGGCGCATCGCCCGATTTCGACCCAGCACCCCTTGTCGGAGCGATCCGGCAAGGGTTTTTTTTTGGCTTCTGAAATTTCATGGACAGTCCGCTTCGCCCGCGTTAGTACCTCCGAGGTTGGCGGTTGGAAACGGCTGGAGCCGCCGTGGCTGGGGTGATTGCGTTGTGGTATGCGTATTTTCAAGGAGCAGAAATGCTTGCAGATTTTGGAAAAAGATTGGTCCTGGGCCTTGTGGCCGCCGCCTGTGTGGTAGGCGTGCACGCCGCCATGGTCTTTTCTTCGGTGGGATGATGCCGCCGGCTTGAGATCAAGCCGCCGGAAAAGATACTTTGCGTTGCAAGAACGCCCCTGACGACCCTGTGCTCTCGCGCGGGGTCTTTGCTTTGCCAAGGACTGCGTGCGGACGCGTTGTCCGCATGAATGCCAAAAAAAATCCGGAACGGCAGGGCGATGCTCTGCCGCTCCGGAAGGGGGAGGAGGGTGATGGGAAAACGTTTCTAAAGGGCCATGCCGACCTGATAGATGCTTACGGACACTCCGTAGGCCAGGACCGTATTGAAGGCCACGGAGAAGGCGGCCCATTTCCAGCCGATCTCGCGTCCGATGACGGCCACGGTCACGAAGCACGGGGCGTAGAGCAGCACGAAGGCGATGAGGCTGACCGCAACCCACATGTTCCAGGCCGGATCGGTACGCAGTTTTTCGGACAGTCCGGTGCTTTCCTCCGGGTCCACTTCGCCCAGGGAATAGGCGGTGCCCAGGCTCGAAACGATGACTTCCTTGGCCGCGAATCCGCCCAGCAGGGCGATGTTGGTGCGCCAGTCGAAGCCCGCGGGCTTCGACATCGGTTCCAGGGCAGTGCCGACCATGCCGGCCAGGGATGTGCGCAGGGCCTCCTGGGCCTCGGCGTTGTCGATCTCGGCCAGGGCTTCTTCCAGGGCCTGGTCGCTGTCCCAGCTCATGGCCTGGGCGGCGAGGCGCTCATCTGCGAATCTGGCGGTCTGCTCCTCAGACGGGCCGGGGAAGGTCATGGCCGCCCAGAGCAGGATGGAGATGGCCAGGATCACGGTGCCTGCCTTTTTGATGTACTGCCAGACCCGTTCCCAGGTGTGCAGGCACATGCCTTTCAGGGTGGGCATGCGGTAGGGCGGCAGCTCCATGACAAAGGGCGTGGCTTCGCCCTTGATCACGGTGGAACGCAACAGCCGGGCCGCAAGCAGGGCCATGACCCAGCCGCCGAGAGTGATCCAGAACAGGGCGCTGGCCCCGGAGCCCGGGAAAAAGGCGGCGGCCAGGAGCAAAAAGACGGGCACCTTGGCGCCGCAGCTCAGGAATGGCGCGGTCAGGACCGTGGCGATCTTTTCCTTGGGGCTGCGCAAGGTGCGCGCCGCCATGACGCCGGGCACGGCGCAACCGCCGGGAATTCCGCCGGAGATGATGAAGGGCATGACCGAGCAGCCATGCAGTCCGAATATCCGGAACACGCGGTCGAGCATGTAGGCCATGCGCGCCATGTAGCCCGAATCCTCCAGAAAGGAGAGGAAGAAGAACATGATCATGATCAGCGGCGTGAAGCCGAGCACCCCGCCCACGCCGTCGATGATGCCGGAGACGATGAGCGAGCTGAGCAGGCCCTCCGGCAGGATGGCTGTGGCCGTTTCATTCAGCCAGCCGAAAAAGGACTCCACCCAGCCCATGGGCACCTCGCCCAGGGTGAAGGTCATCTCGAACATCAGGTAGATGATGGCGAACATGAACATCGGTCCGGCCAGGCGGTTGGTCAGCACGGCATCGAGCTTGTCCGTGATGTCGAAACGGGCCTGGGTTGCAGGGCGGGTCATGACGCCGTCCTTGAGCAGGCCGGCGATGAATCCGTACCGGTAGTCGGCGATGAGGCACTCCGGTTCCGTGTTCAGGGTCTCCCGGCAGTGCCTGGCCAGGACCGAGGTCATCTCAAGCAGCCGAGCATGGACGTCGGGCGTGGACTGCCCCAGGGCCAGGACCTCGGCGTCGCTTTCCAGATATTTGAGCCCCAGCCAGCGGGAAGGATAGCGTCCGGCCAGAAAGTTCGATGATTCGATCAGGGCCTGCATGGCGTCCAGGGTCTGGTCCAGATCGTGACCATAGGAGATGCGCAGCTCCGTATGCGCTGGCCGCTCCAGCATGGCCTTGCGCGCTTCCCGGAACAGGGTTTCGCGGCCTTCGCCGGTGCGTGCCACCATCTCGAGGATCGGTACGCCCAGCAGCGTCGAGAGGCGTTTTGTGTCGATGGTCACGCCCTTGCGGCGGACCTCGTCCATCATGTTCAGGGCCACGATGACCGGAGTGCCGAGTTCCAGAATCTGGAGGACCAGATACAAGGAGCGCTCCAGATTGGTCGCGTCCAGCACGGTGACCACGGCGTCGGGATTTTTCTCGATCAGGAAATTGCGCGCCACCAGTTCGTCCTGGGTGTAGGCGGTCAGGGAATAGGTGCCGGGCAAATCGACCACGGTGATGTCGAGTTCTTCAAGCCGCAGGCGCCCTTCGCGTTTCTCCACGGTGATGCCTGGGTAGTTGCCCACATGCTGGCGTGCGCCGGTCAGGTTGTTGAAAAGGGTGGTCTTGCCGGAGTTGGGGTTGCCCATCAGGGCCATGGTGGCGTTCATTGACGATTTTCTCCGCTTTCGTTCACGTTGACCATGATCAGGTCGGCTTCATTGTTGCGCAGGGTCAGGGTGAAGTCCCGCAGCCTGAGGGCCACCGGGTCCTTGAGCGGCGCCCGGCCCATGATGGTGACCTGGGTTCCTGGCACCAGGCCCATGTCGCGGATGCGTCGTCCCAGTTCGCCTGTGGCGCTGACGGAATCTATTGTGCCGGATTGGTTGGCGTGCATGGATCTGAGGGTGATGGGGTGCTGCATGGAGGCTCCAAGTTAGCTATGTCTAATTATTCTGATAAAAAAAATCCTCTGGACAGAGGACTGTCGATACGAGTGAAGGTCCCGGTCAGTCTTTTTTCGGGCAGCAGCCCTGCACGGGCTTCGGTTCGAGGGTGTTCGAGCAGCCGGAGCAGCCGCAGCACGGGTTGTCTTTCTTGAAATGGCGTCGCAGGAGATAGGTGGCCGCGACGGCGATGATGCCAAGGGTGAGGATAAGGTCAAAATTCATATCGTCTCCGAATGATGTTTGTCGTGACAAACTTATTATGCGGAGCGATATCGGGAAGTCAATAAAAATGTTAGGCATGATGAATTATTTTTTTTGCGCGAAATGTGACGTGCGGGGCCACGGTCGTGGTTGTGGCAAACGAATCGTAGGGGCAGACCTGCGTGTCTGCCCTTCCGGGATGCGGGATATGCTAAATTGCCAGGTCCACGCCGAGCGGTCTACGTAGGGCTAGAGGCAGGGCGGTCACGCAGGACCGCCCCTACGGTTTGATGTATGCGCAGCCCTGCTGTTGCAATTTGATCAGGGCCACCACGCCGGCCGCTACGGTTTCGCATCCGGGGCAGATGTCCTCTTGGGGGATGTCGAAGGCGCGCAGGGCGTTTTGGCAGAGGAAGACAGTCACTTCGGACTGGATCAGGCTCGTGACGCGGGTCAGGAACTCGTCCTCTCCGGTCTTGCGGAAAAATTTGACCGCCGGCCCATTGACCAGCAGATTGATGCGTGCGTCCGGCTGGGCGGCTCGCAGGTTTTCCATGTTGGTCAGGGCGATGCGCAGAACCTTTTCTTCATCCAGGTCCAGGTGGAAGACGACCTTCATCGAGTTCTCCTCAGTTGAGGGTTTGCGTGTTCAAAAGGAGCGCGCGGGCGTGGCGCTCGCGCGCGGAGTGCAATTTTTCAGGTTTTCCGCATGGGTCGAGACGTACATGGGACGGACTCCCTTTGGCATGGGCCTGGGGGCGCCCTCGCGCAGGCCGGTCAGATAGTCGATGGCGCTGTCCAGGATCTCCTTGCCGCCGGAGGGGCCGTGGGAAGTGATGACTCTGCGCACCTGCGCATGGTCGCGCCAGCGCTCCAGGCTTTGAATCCACGCGTCCAGATCGCAATCGGGGGGCACGCACGGGCAGGGCAGCTCCACGGCGTCACCGGCCAGCAGGAGTCCCATGGCTGGAATGAAGGCCACGATGGAGTCCGGCGTGTGCCCGGGCAGGGCGTGCAGGCTGACGACGAGTCCGCCCAGATCGAGGTCGAGGCGGCTCTCGAAGGTGATGTCCGGCGCGACGAGTTCCACCCCGGCCCATTTGTCCGCGTCTTCGGCCTGAAGTTCGGCCAGGGTTTGCCGGGCCTCCGTTTGGAAGCGCCGCGCGCACTCCCGGTGGCCTATGACCAGCGGATTGAGAAGCGCCGCCGTGCCCTGGACATGGTCCCAGTCGGCGTGGCTGTAGACGACGATGCATTGCCGCCCTGCGCAGGCCTCGGCGAATCCGGCCATGTCGCGGGGATGCGTCAGGGTGTCCCAGACCAGCTGGAATTTGCGTCCATGGATCAGGACGCCGCGAACGGAAAATTTTCCGGCGTCGACCTCGTGAATGATGCTGGCGTGGCGCATGCCGTTCATTTACGATGTTTTGACCGGGCAGGGAAGGGGCGGGGCGGGCGAAAAAAGGAGACAATCATGAGCGAGGAACGTGCTGCGGCGGCCTGGGACGGCCTGTTGGCCGATATTGCGGGGCTGGAGGGGCTGACCGTTGCCTATTCGGGCGGGATCGACAGTCGTTTTCTGGTCCATGCGGCCATTCATGCCGGAGTTCAGATCGAGCTGGTCCATGCGAGCGGCCCCCATGTCGCCCCGGAGGAAACCCGTTTCGCGCTGGACTGGGCCGCGTCGCGGGGGCTCGCCGTAAGGGTGTTGCGCTTCGACCCCCTGTCCTTGCCCGAGGTCGCGACGGGCGGAAGGGAGCGCTGCTACGACTGCAAGCGCCGCCTCTTCGAGCAGATCATGGACATGGCCTGCGGACGGGTTTGCGATGGCTCCAACGCATCGGACGCGGCGCAGCATCGGCCGGGACTGCGCGCCTTGCGGGAGCTTGGCGTGCATTCCCCGCTGGCCGGGGCCGGCCTGAACAAGGACATGATTCGCTCCCTGGCCAGGCGGACCGGACTGGCCAGGCCAAACCAGCAGGCCCGGGCCTGCCTGCTCACGCGCCTGCCCTACGGTCTGGCTCCGGACGCGTCGCTGCTGGCGCACCTGGCCGAGGGCGAAATGATTGTGGAAGAGGCGCTCAGGATGGCGGGGCATGACGAAGTTCCTTTCCGACTGCGTCTTTGTGACGCGGGCAGCCACGAACTGCATCTTGGCCGGGAAATCCATTCACCGCTGCTGCTGCTCGGACTGAACGAGATGCTTCGAACAGCGGGTTTTTCCAGCATTCTTGTGCGGGTGGTTCCGGAATTGAGTGGATATTTCGACAGAAGCGGCATTGATCCGAAAAGATAATCCCTTCTTGCAGGGCGAGGCGCCGTGGTGCTACAGAGCGATCGAGACGATTGATCAGATCCTTTGCGTGCGCGTCATGGTGGCGCAGCGCGGTAATCCATGCTTGGAATGATCAATCGTCTCTTGTTTCAGAGCCAGCGGGATCGTTTGAAGATCAGGAATATGCCCGCTCCGGCCAGCACGACTCCCAGGCAGAAGGCGGCGAATCCCCAGGGGCTTTCGGAGCCGGGAATGCCGCCCACGTTGATGCCGAACAATCCCGTCAAAAATCCCAGCGGAAGAAAGATCACCGTGACCACCGAGAGCATGAACATGCGCCGGTTCAGCTGCTCGGAAGCGTGGTTGACGAACTCCTCGTGGGCGAGGGCCGCTCGCTCGCGGACGGCGTCAAGGTTTTCGATATGCCGGATGAGTTCATCGGCGGTTTCGCGGATGCGGAAATGATCGTCGGGAATCATCCACGGCACCCGCTCAGCCGACAGCCGTGACAGCGCCTCGCGCTGCGGCGCGAGATAGCGGCGCAGCGCGATGGCCTGCCTGCGCAGATCCGCCAGGGCTTCGCGGGCCTTGGCTCCGTGGTGCGCGACGATCTGTTCTTCCACTTCCGCCATCCGGTCTTCCAGCTCTTCTATGACAGCCCCGATGTTTTCGGTCATGAGCTTGAGCAGCATGGCCAGGAATTCCCCGCTGCTGCGCGGTCCTTCACCCGCTTCCAGCATGGATTGAATCTCTTTGACGGATCTGAGCCGACGTTTGCGGGTGGAAATGATCCGGTTTTCCTCGATCCAAAGCCGGATGGAGACCATGTCTTCGGGTTCCGCGCCAGGGTTCAGGTTCACCCCGCGCAAGGTCAACAGCAGCCCCGTTCCATGATGCAGGACGCGTGGCCGGGTCGCCTCGTCCAGCAGGGCCTCAGCCACCGGTTTGCCCAGCAGGTCCGAGCGCAGAAGCCAATCCCGGGCTTGCGCGTCGGAGTAGTTGAGGTGGAGCCAGAACAGGCCAGGCTCCTGCGGCACGTCTTGTCCGGCCAGCCACGGCAGCGGCTTGCCGCGTCCATTGCCGTCGAGATTCCAGAGGGAGTTAGTGGTCGGTGAGTCCTGGATGGTCATTTCATGTGGTCCGTTTTCGTTTCGCATGGCGTGGGGCCGGGAGCCTCGACGCTCAGCTCCAGGGGGATTTGCAGGCCACGGGGACGCAGTCGGTGCGGACCCAGCGGTCGCGTCCCTCCTGTTTGGCCTGATACAGGCCGTGGTCCGCCGCCTGGAGCAGGTCCGCGGGCATGCATCCCGGAATCGGGACCACGGAACTGACGCCCAGACTGACCGTGACCACGCTGTGCACCGGGGAGTCCGCGTGTTCGATTGCAAGGCCGGCCACGGTGCGGCGCATGCTCTCGGCCACGATCTGCGCCCCCTCAAGGCTGGTGCCGGGCAGGATGGCCGCGAATTCCTCGCCGCCGTAGCGCGCGACCATGTCGGCGGGCCGTCGGATCATTCCGGCCAGGGCGGCCGCCACGCGGCGCAGGCAGCTGTCTCCGGCCAGGTGGCCGTAGCGGTCGTTGAAGCGTTTGAAATGGTCCACATCCAGAATGATGAGCGAAAGGGGGGTTTTTTCCCGTGCCATGCGGTTCCATTCGAGGGCAAGCATCTCGTCGAACTGGCGGCGGTTGGGGATTCCGGTCAGGCCGTCCAGGGACGAGAGCAGTTGCAGCTGCCGGTTTTTCTCCTCCAGTTCGGCCTGCAGGAGGTGCAGCTCGGCGATCCTGGCGTCAAGCTCCCGCGTCTTGGATTGCAGGGCCTGACGCTGGCGGTGGATTTCGAGGAATATGCGCACCTTGCAAAAGAGCATCTGCGGGTCCAGGGGCTTGAACAGGTAGTCCACGGCTCCGGAGTCGTATCCGCGGAAAATATGGTGGTGCTCCGTGTGGCTGGCGGTGACGAAGATGATGGGAATGTGGCGGGTGCGCTTGTTGCCGCGCATCAGTTCCGCCGTTTCGAACCCGTCCATGTCCGGCATCTGCACGTCGAGAAGGACCAGCGCGAAGTCGTGGTCGAGCAGGCTGGCCAGCGCTTCCTGGCCGGAACCCGCGCGCACGATGTTGAGTTCCGGGCTCTCCAGCAGGTGCTCCAGGGTCAGCAGGTTTTCCGGTCGGTCGTCGACGATGAGGATGTCAATGGGTTTTGTCATGGCTTTGTCCAATCAGATTGTTCAGAAACGGGGCAATGTCATGCAAATGTAACACATGGTCCACGCAGGTGGACTCCAGGGCGGCCTCGGGCATGGTGGGGGCCTGGGCCGACTCCGGGGACTGCACGACGGCCAGCCCGCCGCGTCGCTTGATGCGCGCCAGCCCCCGCGCGCCATCCTGATTGGCGCCGGTCAGGACCACGCCGACCAGGGTGGCGCCAAAGGCGTCGGAGGCGCTCTCGAACAGCACGTCCACCGATGGCCGTGAAAAATTGACTTTGGGGTCCACGCTCAGGCTGAGACTGCCGTCCGCCTCCACCAACAGATGATAGTCGGGCGGCGCCACGTACACCACGCCCGGCCGCAGCGGTTCCTTGTCCTCGGCCTCCTTGACAGTCATTGCGCTGATCTCGTCCAGCCGCGCGGGCAGGTACGAATCCGCCAACGGCGACATGTGCTGCACGATGATCACCGGCGCCGCCAGGTCCGGGCGCAGACCCGGCACCAGGACCTTGAGGGCTTCGAGCCCGCCGGAGGACACCCCCACGACCACGGCCTTGAATTCCGAATTCATGCGTCCCTGCGCTTGCGGTAGATTTTTTCCTTTTCGCTCACGGCTTCGAATTTGTCGGCGTGGGCGGAAAATTTGAGGCTCTCCTTGCTGCCCAGACACAAAAACCCGCCCGGGCAGAGGCTGTCCACGAAAAGTCCGACCACCCGGTCCTGCAATTCGCGATCGAAGTAGATCAGGACATTGCGGCAAACGATCAGGTGCATCTCACCGAAAACGCCGTCCGTGACCAGATTGTGCTCGGAAAAAAATATCCGCTCCTTCAGGAATGGCCGCAGCAGGGCGTGTTTGTCGTCCGCCGTGTAGTAGTCGGCAAAGGAGTTTTCCCCGCCCGCCTGCTGGTACTTGGCCGTGTAGTCCTTGAGCTGGGCCAGGGGAAAGGCGGCTTCCCTGGCCTGTTCCAGGATGGCGGGGTTGAAGTCCGTGGCGTAGATCTGGCCCCGCTCCCGCATTCCCGCCTCGTGCAGCAGAATGGCCATGGAATAGACTTCCTGCCCGGCGGAACAGCCCGCATGCCAGATGCGAAACGACGGATAGGTTTCGAGTCTGGGCAGGATCTCGTGCCGCAGAGCCTTGTAGAACGGCGGATCGCGAAACATCTCCGAGACGTTGATGGACAGGTCCCGCAGGAAAATCGCGAACATGGCCTCGTCGTGCAGGACCGCGTGCTGCAGCTGCGAGATGGAAGCCAGCCCCGACAGGCTCAGACGGTGCTCGATCCGGCGTTTGAGGTGGGCCTTGGAGTAGTTGCGGAAATCGTATCCGTACTTGAGGTGCACGGCTTCCAGCAACAGGCGCAGTTCGATGCGCTCGGTCTCGGGGTTGACGTTCATTTCCGGTACAACCACACGCGCAAGAGCGAGAGCAGCTTGTCCATGTCCACGGGCTTGGACAGATAGTCGTTGGCCCCGGCGTCGATGCAGGCGCTCTTGTCGCCCTTCATGGCCTTGGCGGTCAGGGCGATGATGGGCAGATCCCTGTGTGCGGGATTCTTGCGGATTTCGCGCATGGCTTCGTATCCGTCCATTACCGGCATCATGATGTCCATGAGCACCAGATCGATCTGGGGGTTTTCGCGCAGCCGGGTCAGGCTTTCGCTGCCGTCCCTGGCCACCACGACCTGCATGCCTTTTTCTTCCAGGACGCTGGTCAGGGCGAAGATGTTGCGCATGTCGTCGTCGACCACGAGCACGGTGCGTCCTCCGAGCACGGATTCCCGGTCCGCGTCCGTTTGCAGCATGCGCTGTTTCTCCTGCGGCAGATTGGCCTGGGCCCGGTGCAGATACAGGGTGGTCTCCTCCAGCAGACGCTCCGGCGAGCGCACGCCCTTGACGATGATGCTCTCGGCGTATTGCGTCAGCTTGCGCTCCTCGTCGTCGTTCAAGTCCCTGCCGGTGTACACGACCACGGGCAGGGTGGATGGAGCCGGGCCGGAGCGCAGCGTGCGCAGCACGTCGAAGCCGGACATGTCGGAGAGGCCCAGGTCCAGGATCATGCAGTCGAAGTTCTGGGTCGAGAGCAGTTCCAGGGCTTCGCCGCCGGAGGCGGCGGTCACCGTTTCCACGTCGCCGTTGCCGATCAGGGCGCGGATGGATTCCCGCTGCAACGGGTCGTCGTCGACCACGAGCAGGCGGCGCATGGGCTTGCTGACAAAGGCGTCGATCTTGGCGAACAGGTTGTCCAGCGCCTCGACCTCGACGGGCTTGGTCAGAAACGCCAGCGCCCCAAGGCGCATGGCTTCGAGGCTGCGGTCTTCGGCGGAGATGAAGGAGAGCGGGATGTGTCTGGTGCGCGGATCGTCCTTCAGGCGCTCCATGACGGTCCATCCGTTCAGGCCCGGCAGGCCGTTGTCGAGGATGATGGCGCTGGGCGCGTGGAAGTCGGCGAAATGCAGGCCGGTCTCGCCGTCCGCCGCCAGCAGGACCTTGAAGCCCGCGTCCCGGGCCTGGTCGCGCAGGATGCGGGCGAAGGTCTGGTCATCCTCGATGATGAGGACAGATTTGTCGCCGGGTTTGAGGTTCAGGCGGTCGTCTTGCAGATAGGGCGTCGGGGCTTCCTGCTCCTGAGGCCTGGGCAGGGGCTGCGATGCATCCGGCGTGGCCTCGGGCGCTGGATCTGCGGCCAGAAGGTCGCGCAGCGTCGATTCCCCGTCGTGGCGCAGAGGCAGGATCAGGGTGAAGGTCGAGCCCTGCCCTTCGCGGCTGCGCAGGCGGATTTCCCCGCCCAGAAGCCTGGTCAGTTCTCTGGAGATGGACAGGCCCAGCCCCGTGCCGCCGTATTTGCGGCTGGTGCTGCCGTCGGCCTGGCGGAAGGCCTCGAAGATGGTTCCCTGCTTGTCCTCGGGGATGCCGATGCCCATGTCGGTGACCGCGATGCAGATCGCCTCCTGGGCCGAGCCGATGCTCTCGGGCAGGTCGATGTCTGGGCCGGGGCGGAAAATGGACAGGGTCACGCTGCCGTGATCGGTGAACTTGAAGGCGTTGGAAAGCAGGTTGCGCAGGATCTGCTGCAACCGGTGCGAGTCCGTGAGCATGGTCTCGGGCAGGGCCGGGTCCAGGTCGACCAGCAGGGAGACGCCCTTTTCCACGGCGATGCCCTTGAATACCCGCTGCAGATCGGCGACCATGGACGTCAGCGGCATCTCCTCCAGGTGCAGTTCGACCTTGCCGGCTTCGACCTTGGACAGGTCGAGTATCTCGTTGATCAGGCGCAAGAGGTCCGCGCCGGAAGAGTTGATGGCCGAGGCCGCCTCGGTCTGCCGGGGGGAGAGGTTGCCTTCCTTGTTGTGCGACAGAAGCTGGGACAGGATGAGGATGGAGTTGAGCGGAGTGCGCAGCTCGTGGGACATGTTGGCCAGGAATTCGGACTTGTACCTGCTTGCGCTCTCCAGTTCCTGGGCCTTGAGCTTGAGCTGCTCCTGGGCGCGCAGCAGCTCCTTGTTCTTGCGCCTGATGGCGCTCTTCTGCTCTTCAAGCTCCATGGCCCGCTCACCCAGCTTGTCGTTCACGAAGCGCAGCTCGTTCTGCTGATCCTGCAAGCGGCGTTCGGATTCCTTGAGGGCCCGGGTCTGCTCGGCCAGTTCCTCGTTGGTGACCTGCAACTCCTCCTGCTGGGCCTGCAATTCGGTCTGGGACTCCTTGAGCATGTTGGTCTGTTCTTCGAGCTCCTCGTTGGCCACGCGCAGCATTTCCTGCTGCTCCTGGGCCTGGCGCAAGAGGTCGGAGATCATGCCCCTGGAGGCGGCCATGTTGAAAAGGACCGCCGTGTTCTTGGCGATGTCGGCGATGAATTCCTTGTGCAGGGAGGAGAATGCGTATTCGCGGCCGATGAGCAGCGCGCCCAAAAGCGTCTTGCCCATGAACACGGGCGCGGCCAGGAAGTGCGTGGGAACGGTTTCTCCGGGGCCGAAATGAAACGGCGGCGCGCCGTTCTCGACGCGGGTGTAGGTCAGGATTTCTCCTTCCAGGGCCGCCTGGCCCACCAGCCCCTCGCCCACGGGAAGCCGCGAAAACTGGCCCTGTCGGTTGGTGAAGGCATAGGATGAGGTCAGCACCAGCTCGCCCGCCTCGTGCAGGAAGAAGAGCCCGATCTGGCTGTCCAGATGCTTGCACACGAAGGTGATGAATATCCGGGCCAGCTCCTGCGGGCTGTGTTCGCCGCGCATGGCGTCGTCGAGGCCCGTCTTGCCCTGGTTCTGCCAGTCCATGTCGCGCAGGTTGCGGGCCATGCTGTTCAGGGCCTTGGCCAGCATGCCCAGCTCGTCCTTCTGGCGCAGTTCCAGACGGGCCTTCAAGTCTCCGGCGGAGATGGCCTCCGCGAAGTTCACGCCCTGCTCCAGAGGCTGGCTGATGCCCTTGGCCAGGCCGTAGGCGCCCGGCGCGATCATCAGCGCCAGCACCGCTCCGGTGGCGCAGATGACCAGCAGGAAGGTCCAGATGGGTCGCAGGATTTCGCCCTTGTCGATTTTCGAGACCAGGATCCAGTTGGTGCCGAGCACGTCCAGAGTGTTGTAGGCCACCAGCACCGTCGTGCCGGCGCTGTCCTCGTAGGTGCCCCCGCCGCCGTCGAAGCCCTTGGCCACGGCGTCATGCCAGTAGGCAGGGGTGCGGGGCAGGGTGTAGCCGATCACGTAGAGCCCGTTGCCCATGGTCCGGATGTCGCTGCGCATCTCGAATTTTTTCTGCGCTTCGAGCCAGCGCAGCAGATAGGATTCCCCTGACTGACCCAGTCCCTGCCGGGATGGCATGATCTGGTTGACGAATTCGCCCGAGACCCGCGCCGCGATGACACCGGCCACGCGGCCTTGCAGGTCCAGCACCGGGTAGCCGATGAAGGCGGCCTGACGCCCTCCGCTGGGCTCGTAGGCGCTGAAGTCCTCGAAGGCCACGTCTCCGCTGCGCAGCACCTTGGCCCAGAGCGTGGCCAGCGCCGTGTGCCGGAAGCGTCCGCTGGCCAGGCTGGTGCCCAGCTCCTCGCCCTGGCCGGCCGCGTACATCACGGTGCCCCGCGCGCGGTCGATGAGGTAGAGATCCTCGAAACCGTTCACGGCGATGTAGCTCTTGAGCTGCGAGTCATAGCGGCCGTGTATCCTCTGATACTGGCTGGAATCGACGGGGTAGGAACGGTCCGGGTTTTCCTCGCCGAGCAGGTTCAGGTCTTCCACCGCCTGCTGGGTCTGGCGCAGTCCGGCCATGAGCTTGAGTCCGCTTATGCGTTCGGTCAGGGTGGACTGCAATTTGTCGCGCTTGATGGTCTGGATGCTGCCGAGCTGGTCGAAAGCCAGGTCAAGAAGGGCGTTGGAGGCGGAATAGCTGCCGATGAGGGCCACGATGCCCAAGGGGACGATTCCGGTCATGATGAACAAAAACAGGAGCTTGGGCTTCATTCGGATGTTGTCGAAAATCATGGGGCATCCTGGCGCTGTGAGGGAACGCGTCCCGAGGGTCGCGGAAACGGGGCCGTCGCGAAATAATTGACTGCCTTTATATTATTTTTTTTTCGAGGGCAACGCGGAGGCGTGCATTTCTGAAGCTTTTTTGAACGGTTGCGAGCAAAAACGGCCATGGCGGGGTTGCCTTTTGAAGCTGCCGGGCGTAGTGGGGTCAGACGTTTTTTGCGTCCCGGACATGGTGCCCGGGCGACATGCAAAGGAGATCACAGTGGATTCTGGCGACAGTTGCGGCCCTAGGCCCTGCTTCCGGTTTTCTCAATCTTTCCGTCGAGCCCCCCGTCCCCATCGCGCCTGATTCGGCCGCCTGACGGAGCCTCGGCGCTGCGGCAGGTGGATCATGCTTTCCCACTCATTTCTTTTTCGCGCGGTTTTTTGCCGCCGTTTTGTCCGTTGCGGGCAGCTTTCCCATGCCGCGGGTCGCTGCGCGGACCCGTACTCGTGATTCTGCAACCCGGTTTTGGCCATGCTCCGGGCTTGCCGGCTCCGGAACATGCATTTTCGCCTCTTTGCATCAACCGAAGGAATCACGACATGATCACAATCCACAAGACCATTGACGGAATTCTGTCTCCTCAGGAGCACCTCGACGCCGATTGCTGGGTCAACCTGGTCAATCCGTCCGAGGAGGAGTTGCAGCGCATCTCAATCCTGATGGGCATCCCCCTCGACCATCTGACCGATCCCCTGGATGTCGACGAACGCGCGCGCCTGGAACTGGAGGAGGGCGTGCTCCTGCTCGTGCTGCGCGTGCCCGTGGAGAACGTCTCCGATCCGCGCATTCCGTATCTGACCCAGCCCATCGGCGTGATCATCACCCCTACGGCCGTGGTCACGGTCTGCCGTTCCCCCCGGGATCTGGTCACCGGCATACTGAACGGCCGCACCCGCATCGTGGACACGGCGGACCGGATGCGTTTCGCCATCCATCTCATGCAGCGCACCTCGCTCATCTACCTGCGCTTCCTGAAAGACATCATCCGGCGTTCGGACGTGATCGAGCACCGTCTGCAGCAGTCCATGCGCAACGAGGAACTGATCGAGCTTCTGGGCATCGAGAAGAGTCTGGTCTACTTCACGACCTCGCTCAAGGCCAACGACATCATCATGGACAAGGTCCTGCGCATGCGCGCCATCCAGCTGACCGAGGATCAGTCCGACCTGCTGGAGGACGCCATCACCGAGAACCGGCAGGCCATCGACATGTCCAAGATCCACGGCGACATCCTGTCCGGGACCATGGACGCCTTCGCCTCCATCATCTCCAACAACATGAACATGGTCATGAAGTTCCTGACGGGCTTCACCATCATTCTCATGATTCCCAACATCATCTCGGGCGTTTACGGCATGAATATCGCGACGCCGTTTCAGGGCTCGCCCCATGCCTTCGCCATCGTGTCCGGGGTCGCCGTCGGCGGATGCCTGCTGGCCTGGCTGCTGCTGGCCAGGAAGCGCTGGATGTAGCTTTTTTCGGAGAAAGAAGATGAAAGGCGGACCGGATGCGGCCCGCCTTTTCTTTGCCTAGCGGTCGGCCCAGATCAGATGCAGGCCGAGCAGCATGAGGATGGCGCCCGCGCCCTTGTGCAGCCCGGCCGAGAGGGAGGGCCGCGCGGCCAGGCGGGAGTTGAGCATCCCCGCGCCCAGTGCGACCAGGCCAAAGCCGAACATGGTCAGCACGACAAAGGTCAGCCCCAGGAACATCATCTGCATGGCCGGATGCCCCTGCTCCGGGCGCACGAACTGCGGAAAGAAGGCCAGGAAGAAGATGGCCACCTTGGGGTTCAGGAGATTGGCCAGGATGGATTGGCGGAAGATGAGCCGGGCCGTCTTGTTTTCCCCGTGTCCGGAGAGGGTGAGGGACGGGTCCGCGGTCCAGAGCTTGAAACCGATGTAGAGCAGGTAGATGCCCCCTGCGACCTTGACCAGGGTGAAGGCCGTGGCTGACGAGGCCAGGATGGCCGAGAGGCCGAACACGGCGAAGAGGGTGTGCCCGATGTTGCCCAGGCTGAAGCCCAGCGCCGCGGCCAGGGCGGCCGTGCGCCCCTGGGCCACTCCCCGGGTCAGCACATAGATGATGTCCGGCCCGGGCGTGAAGATGAGCAGGAGCGAGGTCAGGCTGAAAACGAGAAGCTGGTCGAGGCTGATCATGATTCCTCCGGTGCGGTGGGTCTGCGGGTCCGGATAATCGATGATCGGGCGTCGGGCAAGCGGAGCGCGGCCTCCAAAAAGCGTCCCCGCCGTCCGGATCGGGCGGCGGGGACGCGAATCACGCCGGGGAGAGGCCGCTTATTTGGCGAAGGTGCATTTGGGGTAGGTGCAGGTGTTGCATTGCAGGCACAGCCCCCCTTCGGCCATGCGTGCCAGGTCGCGGCGGGTGATGGGCACCCCGGCCAGCAAGCGCGGCAGGAGCACGTCGAGGCTCGTGGTCTTGAAGAACAGGGCGCAGGCGGGCACGCCCAGGACCTGGGCGCCGCCGATGCGCCCGATGAGCGTCATGGCCCCGGGCAGGATCGGCGCGCCGTGCAGGGCGTCGGTCAGGCCCGCGTCCAGGAGGCCGCCCCGGGTCACGTCGTCGGGATCGACGGACAGCCCGGCCGTGGTCACGATGAGGTCCGCGCCCAACGCCAGGAGCTTGTCCACGCCCTCCTTGATGGCCAGGCGGTCGTCGGGGGCCATCTCCTCGGCCGCCACCGTGGAGCCCAGGGCCTCGACCTTGGCGCGGATGATGGGCGCGAAGCGGTCCTCGATCAGGCCCTGGAAGACCTCCGTGCCCGTGACCAGCACGCCGACCTTGGCCCGGCGCAGGGGCGCGATGGACATGAGCGGCTTCTCGCCCAGGGCGGCCAGGGCCTGGCTGAAATTCGTGCGCGTCAGGAAAAGGGGGATGGCCCGGGTGCCGCCCACCAGCCGGCCTTCTTCCACCAGGGCGCAGTGCTGGCGCGTGGCGCACATGACATGGGGGGTCAGGTTGAAGCGTTCCAGGGCTTCAAGGTCGACCTGCAACAGGCCGGACCGGGCCGCGTGGAAGTCGATCTTGCCTTCGCGGGGCTCGGCCGAACAGCTGATGCCCTCTCCGGCCATGCGCGCGGCGAAACTCTTGGCCGCGTCGTTTTCATGCACGAATTCTCCCTCGGGCAGAGCCTCGTCCTGGACGTAGACGCTGTTGCGCCCCATCTGCTGCAAGCGGCAGACGTCACCCGCCGTAATGGTCTGCCCGGCCAGGAATTCCGCGCCCTTGCTCTTTCCAGGTTCGATGCGGGTCATGTCGTGCAGGGCCTTGCGGCCCACGGCCTCGGTCACGGGCACGCGCGTGGGCATGCATTCCTCGACCTCGGCGGAACGGACGTGTTCGTAGGGGGCCTCGCCCTGACAGCCGCGACAGATGGCCCCGTCGCAGACCGGATAGGCTTCATGGCAGACCGGGCAGGCCTCGATGCGGGTCATGTGGCTGTGCCCGAGCAGGCGCTTCTGCACCGTGATTTTCTCCAGGCGCAGGATGGTGTCTCCGGCGGTCTCGATCTCGTGGAACAGCTTTTCCGTGTCCTGGTCCTTCTTGGGCACGAGCTTCAAAAACCAGCCCTGAATCTCGGGCCAGTCCCCCAGTTTGTCCAGATCCACGCTGACCCGCACGCCTTCGCCCGTATACTTGTCGAAGAGGGACACGGCGTAGCGGCCGAGATTTATGATCTTCATCCAGCCGTTGCCGATGCTGCACAGGGTCAGCAGCTGCACGGCGTCGGGCAGGCATTTTCTGCTTTCGACCACGGCCTCGAAAAGGATGTTCGGCGGCAGGGCGGCCTTGGCCATCTCGACCATGTATCCGCCGATCAAAAGGCCCGGGGCAGGATAGCCGTGAAACTCCGCGGCCTTGTCCTTGAATTCCTGGAAGGTGTAGGATCCTATGCGCATGTATTCCTCGTGGAAAAAAGTGGTGTTTGACGGCGAAGAGGTAGCAGCGGGAGGGGTAAAAGAGAAGTTTGTGAAAAAGTTGGAGAGCGCCGCTCGCAAAAAAAAAAGCCGGTCCTGAGACCGGCGTAAAATCTGGAGCCCACAAGCAGGATTGAACTGCTGACCTCGTCCTTACCAAGGACGCACTCTACCGACTGAGCTATGTGGGCTTTTCGTGTGGTCGGGATGAGAGGATTTGAACCTCCGGCCCCTTGAACCCCATTCAAGTGCGCTACCAGGCTGCGCTACATCCCGACACGAGAAGACGCTTCTAGGTAGAGCCTTGGGCTTTGTCAAACACTTTTTTGATATGACCTCAAATTAGTGCCGCAAGTTCCGAGATTGTTCATTTTTCCGGTGTCGCGGCGGTCGGGGCGTTGAAATTCCGGGCGGCCGGCAGCGCCGGCGTCACGCGCTGCTGTCTCCGCCCGCCCGCACGGTTTGCCTAGATCTTGAACCTGCCGACCTGTTCGCGCAGGCGTTCCGCCAATCGCGACAGCTCGGTGGCGCTTTCCTGCACGGTCCGGCTGCTTGCCGTCATCTCGTCCGAGGCCTCGCGCACCTTCTCGATGTCGGTGCTGATGGAGTGGGTCATGGACGAGCTGGTGGACACGTTGGCGTTGATCTCGTTGATGCCGGTGGATGCCTGGCCGACGTTTTCGGCGATGTCGCGGGTGGTCACGGACTGCTCCTCCACGGCGGCGGCGATGGTGCCGACGATCTCGTTCATTTCCGAGATGACGCTTGTGATGTCGGAGATGTCCCCCACGGTCTGCGTGGTCACGGACTGGATGCCGGTGATCCGCTCCCGGATGTCTTCCGTGGCCTGGGCGGTCTGCTGCGCGAGTTCCTTGATCTCGTTGGCCACCACGGCGAATCCCCGCCCGGCTTCGCCCGCCCGCGCCGCCTCAATGGTGGCGTTCAAAGCCAGCAGGTTGGTCTGGGAGGAGATGGCGGTGATGGTCGCGGTCACGAGGCTGATTTCCTTGGCCGCCGACCCCAGCTGATCGACGCGGTCCGATGCGGTCTGGGCCTTGGATACGGCGCTGCCGGTGGTGTTCTTGGCCCGTTCGGAGTTCTGGGCGATTTCCTGGATGGTGGCGGACATTTCCTCCGCCGCCGAGGCCACGGTGGCCATGTTCATGGAGGCCTGCTCCATGGCCGCCGAGACGGAGTTCATGTTGCCGCTGACCTCTCCTGCCGCGTGGCTGACGGTGCCAGCCATGTTCGCCGTCTGGGTCGAACCCTGGGTCATCTGGACCGAGATGCTCGAGAGCTGGGTGGACGCCGTGGCCAGGGACTGGGTGGCGGTGGTTATTTCGCCGAGCATGTCCTTGGTGCGGCCGACCATGGTGTTCATGGCGTCGGACAGATGCCCGATGGCGTCTTGGGCCTGGTGGTCGAAGCGGATGGTGTAGTCGCCCTCGGCCACCTTGAGGCTCTTTTCCGCCATGGCGTTCAGGGGGCGGGTGATGGCCCGGACCAGGAGGATGGTGACAAAGATGCCGAATAGGATGGCTCCGGCGGCGACCATGACGCTGTGCAACAACACCTGCCTGTCGATGCCCAGGACCATCTGGGCTTCATTCAAGCCCACGGCGACGTTCCAGTCCCACGGTTCGAAATACCGGGCGTGGGTGATCTTGCGCGCGCCTTCCCACGGGTATTCCAGAAAGCCGCCCTTGTGGTCGCGGAAGGCCTCGCCGATGCCTTCGACCTCGAAGATGTTTCTGCCTTCCAGGGTCGGATGCACGAGCACGTCGCCCGTGGACGTGTAGATGAAGAAATAGCCCGTGCCCGCCGCCTTGGTGATGGTGATCATTTCCTTGAGCTGGGGCGTGAGGATCTTGCGGCCCACGAAAAGCACGGCCACGATCTTGTCTTCGGCGTTGCGCACGGGCTTGTAGGCGGTAACGTACCAGTCGTCGACCACAAAGGCCCTGCCGGTGTAGGTCTCGCCGCTCATGACGGTCTTGTAGACCGGGCTGTCGGAGGGGATGTAGGTGCCGACGGCCCTTTCGCTCTCGTTTATGCGGACATTGGTGGAGACCCGCAGCAGCTTGTCGTCCAGAACCTCGAAGATCGTCGTCACGCCGCCGGTCATGTCCTGGATCTTGTCGACGATGCCCGTGTTGCCGTTCACGACCATGCCGCCGAGCAGCAGGCGGGGAATGGAGACATCTTCGCCGGCCTTGGTGACTTGGTTGGTGATGGTCTGCTCCAGCATGTACGAGGAGTCCAGGTCGAAGGAGCCGTACCTCTCCAGTTCGCCTTCCAGAATGACCAGGTCCCCGGCCAGTTTTTCCAGGAGCAGGGAGTTCTGGGCCTCAAGGGAGTTCATGACCGAGGATGCCGTGCTTTCGATGGAGTTGCGTCCCAATTGAAAGAGCCCTTTTCGCACATCGACGGTGGTCACCGCCACGACAAGAATGATGGACAGGACCAGGATGGCCAGGATCCCGGTGAAGAGCTTGGTCGTGAATTTGATGGATTGGATATTCAAAGCCCCCCCTTTGTGCGGTGTGCTACGTTTTTGTAGTACATAGGTAGCTTAAAAATAAGTAACGATCAATATTACGAATAAGCGATTCTTAAATAATGATGCGTACTCAGCGCTTAAAAGCGCAGGGTCGCGGTGAGCCGGGACGGGTGCAGCAGCAGATCCAGCGCGGCTTCGATGCCCGGAACCAGGACGTGGGCCGCCAACAGCGCGGCCATGGCCACCCCTTCGGGTTGCAGCACGGCCATGGACAGCCCCGCTTCCTTGAGCATGGTGGCGTCGTTGCCCCCGTTGCCCATGCAGACGCAGGTCTTTGCTCCGAGCGTGCGCACGTATTCGGCCTTGGCCTCGCGTTCATCCCCCGCCGGAAGGATATGCACGGTGTAGTCGGTCTGGCCGAAGGTGGCGCGAACGGTGCCGAAAGTGTCCGCGGTGAGAATGTGGATCAGCAGATTGTGTTTGATCTGGCTCAGGCGGGAAGAAACGCCGGGCTGAATCCGGCCGTCGATGGCCAGGGTGCCGTTGTAATCCAGGACCAGATGGTCGAGGGCGCGCTGTCCGAAGCCGGGGATGTCGAGTTTTATCATGGCGTTGCGCGATCCTTGCCGGAATACGGCCTGTTTAGGGAGCTGAAGCGCCAAGCCTGGAGGCCGGGACTTCCTTGGAATGATTTTTGTCCTGGTACATGTTTTGGTCGGCGCTTTTGATCAGCTCTTCGAGGCTTTGCGGCGGACGGTGGCAGCTTACGCCCACCGAGGCGGAGATGCGCAGGTCCGTGTCCAGGGCGCAGACCCGGCCCACGTCGATGTCGGCCAGGGTCCGGCGCAGGCGGGCCACGAAGGCCCTGGACATATCTTCGTCCGCGCCCGGGAGCAGGATGACGAATTCGTCCCCGCCCAGGCGAACGAAGATGTCGTATCTGCGCACCATGGCCTGGATGGCCCCTGCCACGGAGACCAGAATCGCGTCACCGGCCTCGTGTCCAAGGGTGTCGTTGACGGCCTTGAAGCCGTTCAAATCGATGAAGAGCAGGTGCACCGGGAGCTTCTTGCGCGCCGCGAAATCAAGGATGCGTCCGGCGTGGCGCTCCAGATAGGCGCGGTTGTTCACGCCGGTCAGGCTGTCGCGCACGGTCAGTTCCTCGAGCTGGGCGTGCTCCAGGGCCGTTATCAGGGTGCAGGCCAGGATGTCGCAGAAATGGCTCAGGAAATCCGTGGCTTTGTCCGGAGCGTAGCGGTTCGGGTCCGGATCGTAGGCCGCCACCACGCCGATGATTTTGGAGTGCACGTATTTGTGCCCGAGAGCGAAAATGAAGCAGGACCCCGACGGCGGATCCTGGTCCAGGCCGAGAAAGAAGCCCGGATTGTCGATATGCCTGACTTCGCCCAGAAAAAGGCGCGGCGCGTGGGGAGCGGGGGAAAACTGGCGGATGCGCTCCTGGATCGTCACGGCCGAGGCTTTGCCGACTCCTTCGGGGATGCGGCGCTCGAACAGGTCCTGGTCCAGAATGACGTTGAGCGTGTGCAGGTTGCGCAGCCTGCGGATGGCGTCCAGGGTTTGGGGGAGTTCTTCCAGGCGCTTTGTCTGCTGCACCAGGTCCACTGTCCCGCGAAAGGTTTCAAAGGCGTCGAGGATGGCCTTGTAGGCCGTGATCATGGAGTCGAAGCTGGTCTTGGAGGCCCGGAGCCTGCGCCGCAGGTTTTCGTTTTGCTCCGCCAGGCCGGAAGTCGAGGAGGGGGTGCGCAGGATGAGCTCCCGGCCCCAGGTCAGAAGTTTCCTGAGGTGGGTTTTGAGCGCGCCGCCGTCGCCCGCACGCGAACTGACTTCGATGGCCGCGATCAGGCTCCGCAGTTCCGCCAGCAGTGTGTTGTGTCCGCGCGGCATGATTCCGGTCTCAGGCCGGTACCTGCATGGCGGACAGGGCGTCCGACGCGTGACCGGCGGCTTTCGCCGCGGGTCGGGTCCGGCGGATGGCCCCGGAAGGGGCGAAGAGACAATGCACAGGCGCTGTAACGCCCGGTTCGGGAATCGTGAAACCGATCATCGTAAGCTCCCTTGGAGAAGTGGATAGCCATGACGTTACTACCGCAACGTCCTGGCACGTGCAAGGTCAGGACGGTCCGGAAGCGCCTAGTCCCGCCAGGTAGCCCGTGGACAGGGCCGCCTGGAGGTTGAAGCCGCCCGTGTCGGCGTCCATGTCCAGCACTTCCCCGGCCAGAAAAAGCCCAGGGCAGAGCTTTGACTGCATGGTCTTGGGGTTGACTTCGGAGAGGACCACGCCGCCGGAGGTGATGATGGCCTCGCGCAGGGGACGGTATCCGCTGATCGTGAAGCGCAGCTCCTTGAGCCACAGCCGCAGGCGTTTGCGCTCCTCGGCGGAGACCTGATGGGCGGCCTTGTCTCCGGCCAGGCGCGTCTGCTCCAGGCAGACGGGAATGAGCTTGGGCGGCATGAGCCCGCGCAGCAGGTTTTCCATGTGCATCTTGCCGTGCTCGCCCAGGTCGCGCAGCAGGCGGGCGTCGAGCTTGGCAGGGTCCAGGGCGGGCTTCAGGTCGATCAGGATTTCCGTCTTTTTGCCCTGGTCCACGGCGCGCACGGCGGCCTTGCTCAGGGTCAGGATGAGGGGGCCGGACAGGCCGAAGTGGGTGAAAAGCATCTCGCCCATGTCCTCCCCGGCCTTCTTGCCCTCGACGCGCAGTTCGACGCGGACGTTTTTCAGCGACAGGCCCTGAAGACTTTTCGCGGTCTCGCCTGCGGTGACCAGGGGGATGAGGGCCGGAGCGATGGGTTCGATGCGGTGGCCCAGGCTTTTGGCCAGCTCATAGCCGTCGCCGGTGGAGCCGGTGGCAGGATAGGACGCCCCGCCGGTGCACAAAACGACCCGGTCGGCCGAGAGCGTCTCGGCGCCGAAGGCGACCTCGAACCTGTCGTTCACGCGGGCGATGCCGCGTACGCGGCAGCCGGTGCGGATCTTCACGCCCTTGGCGCGGGCGTGGCGCACGAAGGCGTCGACAAGATCCTGGGCGCTGTCGCTGACGGGAAACAGGCGGCCGCCGCGCTCCTCCTTGGTCGGAACCCCCAGCTCGCGCAGCAGGCTGATGGTGTCTTCCGTGAAGAAATGGGACATGGCCGGGCGCAGAAAGCGAAAGTTCCTGCCAAAATGGGTCAGGAATTCATCCAGTGGCGCGGTGTTGCCGATGTTGCCCCGGCCCTTGCCGCAGATGCGCAGCTTGCGGCCCGGACGGTCCATGCGTTCGAGCAGGGTCACGGACGCGCCTCTGGCGGCGGCGGTGGCGGAGGCCAGGAGGCCGGCGGGGCCGCCCCCGATGACGATGACGGAGTTGTTCATGGCATCCTTCCAAAAACATCATTCTGAAGGGTGTGCGGGTGGATGTAAAGGCGAGATCTCGCCACTTTTCCTGCGGGTCGAAAAAATGTCGGAAGTGGGCGTCCGTTGGGGTATCGGGTCGGACGCCCGGGCCCATGAGGAAGGCCCCCGCCCCCGCGCGGCCCGCCCGCCGCCATAGGAGC
>JAEWKZ010000128.1 GCA_023393525.1 Pseudomonadota bacterium
TCTATGACCTGGGTGCCCCCGGGCTGCCGGCCTACCAACTGGTGGTGAACTGGCGGCCCTGCGCCATGTGTTTCGGCGCGGTGCTGTGGTCGGGCGTCCGCTCGCTGGTGATTGCGGGCGAGGGGCCAGAACTGGAGGAGATAACCGGTTTCGACGAAGGCCCAATCCACCCCGACTGGCGTGCCGAGCTGTCGCAACGCGGAATAGAAGTAGTGGAGGATGTTTTGCGGGCGGAAGCCCTGGAAGCCTACCGGGAATTCGCCGCCAGCCAGTCGTTTGTCTATAATGCCCGGCTCGGGGTGGACTGAGAGTCCGCTCCTGGTCCGCGTTACTCAGCACTGCGAGATCATCGAAACAGGAATCGAGAGCTGGAGGCTAACTCCGCAGGATGGAGGCCCTGATTGACGATGACCAATTTATCATATAATATCAACATGTAAAGATCAACGAAGGCGACTCGATTTGAATACCAGTTTTGAATACTTTTGCCTCATTTTCGACCCTTTTTGAGGTATTCATCAGAAAAAAAGCTAATAATAACAGATAATTACCTAGGCGAGAGTAACGTTCGGGACGCAGAGACCGGAGGTTCAAATCCTCTCATCCCGACCAAAATTTCAAGGGCTTGGATACAAAAATCCAGGCCCTTTCTTTGTTGTGATACTTTCCGGTAATAGCAGCCGCCTGAAAACCCGCATTTCACAGCGGAAGTGCGGGACGGCGTCCTCCGCCGATAAAAGAAATCCGCAAATACGGTGGAGATAGGCAGGGGTATGCTCGAACAATGCGGGCGCATCTACGCAAACGCGCCCGGACCTAGGCATTGCGGGATCGACAAGAAAAGCCCCGTCAGAAATGGCGGGGCTTTTATCGACTGTCAGCTTTTTCGACAACGTAAAAACTTCATGCCTTGCGGCGTAACCCGAACAGACCAAGCAGCCCTGCGCCAACCAGAAGCAGCGTGGAGGGCTCGGGAACGGGGTTGGGATCATCTCCGCCAAACGAACCGCCCTGGAGGAAAATGGCCGAATCAAGAACGTAATCCCCGGCATCGGCAATTTGCAGCGAAATGGTGTGCTGACCGGCGCTCAATCCCAAGGCCTGGGCCGTGAGCACTGTCGTGAAACCGTCGTACTGTATGTCGGCAGGGCTGGCGACGCCTGAATTGTTGACATAATATGAAGGATTCGCGTCGAGATTAACATTGTTGATGGACACAGGGCTTCCATTTGGCAAAAGCGCGATGTCAGTCCCGTCCAGGAAAAATCCGAATACGTCGTTATATTCTGAACCGACCCATTCATTGTATTCCTCCGAGGCAAAAACAAAATTGAAGAAAAGGTTTCCCGTATCGGAAGTGAACACAATATCAAGAATGGTCGCATCATTGGTCGAATAGCCCGGGATGAGCGCGTCCAAGGTCGTCGAACCAGCGAAGCTGTTATCCTGCCCTGCATCGCTATCATTATTCGGGCCGACCGCCAAGCTGGCTTGGCCATTGGTCAGGATGATGCCGGAGTTAATGCCTATCGCATCGCCCGCTCCGGAAAAAAGACCCGCCGAGCCGGATGCCCCGTTAAAGGAGCTTGAAATGACGCTGATCCCGCTACCCAGCAAACTGCCCACAAGAGTGGCGCTGTCAGAAGTTGGGGTTATCGTGAGTGCGTATGCCGGCCCGGCAAGAAACATCAAAAATCCAACCATCAATCCAAGCAGCTTTTTCATACCCCCCCCTTGTGCGTGAACGTTGAACACATTCGTTATTGGCAGAGAAAAAGCAAAATATGCGCCATTCTTACCAAGCCTTGCAGGCATGACCACGCAGCACAGGCGGCTGTAGCCATGCGTTCGTTCATGCCGCAAAACGGCAACCTCGCCATCCGCGAGCAACGAGGATCGTAAAAAATCCCGCCTCTATCACAGAGCCGTCTTTGCTTCGAAAAATCGGAAACTTAGACACTTTCGCCACTCAGGAATGCGGCGTTTGAAAGAGGCCTGAGTTGTCAGAATCTTCGACAGGTAGTCGAAAAATATTACATCCGCTTCCTACCATCGGAAAGCAGGCAGATTGGCAAGCGAAATCAATCACCTGGCAAGGTCCCGTGCCTTCGGCGTAGCGCCTGAGAATATCCGGCCCGAAGTTGGAACCACTTGAGATCATCGGCACCCCGAGGCTGACTGATACCCACACATCTTGTATCATCTGACCATGTACGATCTTGATATCGATCATATCCTATTCTCCCCAAGTCGTACCTCCCGTGTTTCATCTCCGGAGAGTTTCGCACCATGGCGAAGCATGAGACACCCCGCCCTTGCCTTGAAGGGCGTGAGATCGTAGAAACACGGCCACGTACCCAGGAGCACTACATGAAACCACCCATTTCTTTCGGCCTCAAAACCGCGATTATCATCGGCGTGTCCATCGGGCTGGCCCTGGCTTTCAATGCCACGCGACCGGACAGGCTGCCTTTGGTTCGCGATCCGGAAAGCGCGGCGCAGGCCGCCATCCAGCGTGGCGAGATATCCCTCGCCGAGGCGGCGCTTCTGTTCCGATCCGGACAGGCTGTTTTTGTCGATGCCCGGGAAGCCGGTGAATACGCCCTCGGCCATATCGACGGAGCGATTTCCCTTGATCCCCTTTTCTTTGGACAGGAGTATCCAGCGGTCCAGGAACTCCTGAAAGAAGCGGCGACAATCGTCACCTATTGCGACGGAGAGCTCTGCGAACTGAGCCATGAACTGGCCGAACAGCTCAAGGGAGTGGGGTTGCGGGATGTCCGCGTGCTCAGGAACGGCTGGACGCTGTGGCGCGAGCAGGGATTGCCCACCGCCACGGGAGATCAGGTCAAGCCCCGGGACGGGGCGCAGGAAGCGCTCGAGGAAGATCTGGAGCAGGTTGACGCCGCAGCGGAAAAAGCGGCGGAAGAAGGAGGAGCGACGCCCGAGCCTGGGGACAGGCCGCAGCTGCCCGAACCTCGCGAAATCATGCCGGGGGAAAGCGGATCAAACGGGACGGAGCAAACGAACCAGACCCTGCGGCACGCTCCGCAGGAGCACTCATTCCCGGAGGCGGAAATCCCGCAAACGCAGCCCTTGGAACCGGCGCCTCTGAAGCCGGGGCTCCCGGAAGCGGCCCCGTCCGATCCCGTCCACGCGGAGCCGGCCCCCGAGCAGCCCGCGCCCCAAGCCCCGTCTGAAGAACCGCGCATACAGGACGTGAACCCGCCCGCCTTAAAAACCCAGGGAGAACAATCATGAACGCAGCATCCCTTGCCCGGGGTTCGCGCCTGGCCCTGGCCCTTGTCTTCCTGGCCGCGGCCCCGCAGAAAATCATGGCTCCGGCCGAGTTCGCCGCCAGCGTGGGCAGCTACCTCATCCTGCCGGACGCGCTCATCAATTTCACGGCCCTGACCCTGCCCTGGCTGGAAATCGTCGTGGCCATCCTGCTCGTGTTCCGCGTCTGGACAGGACAAGCCCTGTTCCTGGCCAACGCCATGCTGGTCGTCTTTCTTGGCGCGATAGTCGGCGCATACCTTCGGGGCATAGACCTGAACTGCGGATGCTTCTCAAGCGCCCCAACGGTCTCGGACGACATGGTCTTCTACATTGTCCGCGATGTCATCTTCGTGGTTCTGGGCCTGACAGCGGCCTGGCTTTACCGGCGGGGATACGACTCCGACTAGGAGGCCGGTCCCTCTGCATCGACAAGAACGCATTCACGCCAGCCGCGCACGGAATTGATCAGCCACAATCCTGTGCAACGAGGCAGGTCCTCCACCCGCACCACTGCTTCCCTGATCCGCCCTTCATGCAGCAGCCGGGCGCGCAACGTGCCCGGCAAAAGACCGCAGGCCACGGACGGCGTGCGCAATTCGCCATCCAGTTCGACGACCAGATTGGCGATGGTCGATTCCGTCATCTCCCCCCGCCCGTTCCAGAGCAGCACATCGTCCGCGCCAGGCACCCGGCTCCGGGCCTGGTCATACACCGCGCGCCGCGTGGTCTTGTGGAAAAGAAACGGATCGGCCGCGTCCACCGCCGACAGGGCCAAAGCCACCCGGCACGGTGTTGATCCGGGCAGAGGACGATGCTCGATGCTCCAGAATCCGGAACTGTCCACGGTCAGGCGCAGCATCCCTGCGAGACCATCCGCCGTCATCACGGCCTGTTCAAGCGCGTCCCGCACGGCCTCGGGGTCGAGCCTGAAGCCGAAATGCGCGGCGCTGCCTTGCAAACGCCGCATATGCTCCTCGAGAAGAAAAATGCCCTCGCCTTGTTTCCAGCGCATGGTTTCAAGCAGCAGAAATTCCGGTGCCGGGGCGACCAGCACGCGGGCCTTGATCCGCGTCTCGCGGAACTCCTCCGCAGGGTCCGAATCCCAGACAATGCCCCCGCCCACCCCGTACTCGGCCGTGCCCAAAAGCTTGTCGACCAGCACCGTGCGGATGGCCACGTTGAAACGCGCCTTGCGGCCAGGGCTCATCACCCCGATGCTTCCGGTGTAGATGCGGCGCGGCGACACTTCGAGCTCCTGAATGATGCCCATGGTCCGGACCTTGGGTGCGCCGGTGATGGACGCGGCCGGAAACAGGGCCTCCATGACCCGCGCCGTCGGCTCCAGCGTGCGACCACGCACCAGGGAAGTGAGCTGCCAGAGCGTCGGATAACGCTCCACGCGAAAAAGTTCGGGCACATGCACGCTGCCGGGCAGACAGACCCGGCCGAGGTCGTTTCTGACCATGTCGACGATCATCACGTTTTCGGCCCGCTCCTTTTCCGAAGCTTCGAGCGCCCGGGCCAGAGCCTGGTCCTCTTCGGGCCAGCGTCCTCTCGGAGCCGTGCCTTTCATGGGACGGGACCAGACATCCTCTCCCTCCCGTTCAAAAAACATCTCCGGCGATGCGCTGCAGATGGCGAAGTCGGCAGTCTCGATGAAGGCCGCGTGCGGCGAGGGTTGGCGGCGGACGAGGCCCTGAAAGAAATCCCAGGGGGCCGCGTCAAAACGGGCTCGCAGACGATGCGTGAGGTTAACTTGATAGGTTTCGCCCCGGGCCAGATACTCGCGGATGCGTTCCAGGGCGCGGCCATGGGCGCGGGCGTCCAGTTCCGAAACCCAGTCCAGGGCGGGGACGGCATTCGCAGTCTCTGGCGTCACGACGACGGAATCGTCGAACAGCCCGAACCAAGCCAGCGGAAACGACCCGCAGGACGCGTCGGGCATGGCCGGATCAAAGGAGCTGCCCGCTTCATAGGCCAGAAAGCCTACCGCATGAAGCCCGCGTCTTTCCACTTCTCCTTCCACATGGGCGATAAGCTGAGGCACCTCATGGGGGCGGCGGGCCGCAAAAATGGCCCGGGGACGCTCATAGCGCACCCAGGCCGAATGTTCAGCGGAATATATGACTGCGACGGGCATGGACAAGCCCTATCTTGCGCCCCGAAGCAGCGCAACTGGCCCATAAACCTGCGGTTGCCGGTCAGGCGCTTGCGAGACCGGTCTCCTGGACGTCGCTCGGCCTGCTGAAAATGCGGCGCGGTGGACAAAAAAAACCACGACCGGAAGGTGCCAGATCCTCCCGGCCGTGGATACGCGAAAGTCGAACCATCCGAACTCAGGCGATCACAAAGGCCACAAGCTGCCCCATGAACTGCACGACATCGGAAACCTGATTCATGAGTGTATCGCTCCAGCCATAAGCAACAAGAGTCGCCATCCCTGCAAGCCAGAAAAGGTAACATAACTGCTTCATGACATTTCCCCCTCGAAAATCTTGGTATGCCCGGCGCCATTGCCGGGCCTTGGACTTTCCCATGAGCAAGGGTCGTGCCTGAGCGATCATCGAGGGCAACATCTTGTCCTGACAGGAATTTTAAGCCTTGTGTCCCAATCATGAGTATTTTGATCAAAAAGCCTTGCGCAAAGACCGTACGGAGTGCGCAAAACTTCTCTCACTACCCAGACATTTCAAAGCGGACTTGGCAAAAAACCCTTCCGAAACGTACCTCCTCCATGGAAAAATACTGGATAAACTCATTACATTCAGATCGATTGGCCATACATATCGGACGTCATTTCTTTGCGTCGGCCCGCTCGCTCAACAATTCATCCAGAAGCTGCCCCAAACGCTCGAGATGCGACTTTTCCTCGCTGGCGATCTGTTCGAGGATGCTTCGATTCTGGTCATTCCGGGTCCAGGCGGCGGAACGCATGTACAGATCCAGGGCCTGGGCCTCGATGGACATGGCCATGGAGATGACATCCACAGGGCTGTCCATGTCCGGCTTGAAGCGTTCCAAATATTCCTGCGTGGTCATCCCTCCCTCCATGAGCGGAGTGACGAACTGGCATTCGAAAGCGCCGCGATCATCCTTGCCGGTAAGCCTGGTGTACTCGGCGAAAAGGCGGTCCTTGTGCTTGATTTCGATGTCCGCCAGCATCTTGAAGACGCTTTTGATCTTCTCGTCGTAGGCCCGATCGACCATGCGCAAATAAAAATCGCGCAACCCGTCTTCCAGGGAATAGGCCGTGGCCAGGATAGATTCGGCGCTGTCCAGTTCCGCGAAGAGGTCGATTCCCTCCTCTTCCGCGCCATAGGCCGCCTGGCCGGTCCAGGCCTTGAAGCCGCCCGAAATGTTGATGACCTGATCGTACCCCTTGCCGGCCAGGGTCTGGGCGGCGATGCGGCTGCGACCGCCGATGGCGCAATAGACCAGAACCGGCTTGGAGCGATCGATCTCGTCCAGGGAATCCGTCAGCGCGGCCATGGGGATGAGCTTGGCGCCGGGAATATGCCCCTCCTCGTATTCGCCGGGCTGGCGCACATCGAGGATCGTCACGTCCTGCAAAGTCTTGTCGGACAGATAGTCCCGGGCCTCGTCCGGGCTCATGGACTGAACCGGAGTAAAGAATTGTTTCCAGCGCATAGTGAACCTCCTCAATTTTTGTATCGTTTCACCATGCCCCTTGATCAGGAAAAACTCAATACGACCGGCGCATTGACACCGCTCCCGTATTATCGTAATTTTACGATATACGATATACGATATAACAAGCGGGAACACTGCCATGACCCATGACCAGAACTTGGCCGCCCTCTGCAAGGCCCTCGGCCATCCCGCGAGGGTGGCGATCCTCAGGCATCTCTTGCAGGTGGACAGCTGCATCTGCGGCGAGATCGTAAACATCCTGCCCCTGGCCCAGTCCACGGTCAGCCAGCACCTGAAGCAGCTCAAGGAAGCGGGCCTGATCCGTGGCGAGATCGAAGGGCCGCGCATCTGCTACTGCGCGGACAAGGATCGCCTGGCCGAACTCAAAAAACTCATCTCTTCCCTGTAGGCGTGACATGAAACCACTCCAGCCCTTTCCCATGGCCCCCGGCTCACCCTGCTCCTTGCCCGATGTGAAAATCGAGACGCCAGGCCCGTGCTGAGGCCCCCCACCCGCCCCTGGTGCAGGGGTGGACGACCTTGCCGGCTATCGCATCGAGCCTTATGTGGACGGATTTTTGCCCACCGCCGCAGGGCGCATTCCGCGCGTCCGGACCAGCCCCACGGCCTGGGACCGGCTCGGAACCTGCCGCGCCCGGCTGGGCCTTGACCGCAACCACTACACCGTCAACCCCGGCCTCTATGCCATTGGCCAGCCCGGCCCCGAGGCGCCCGTGGTCGTCACGGCCAACTACAAACTGACCTTCGACACGGTCCGCTTCGCCCTGACCGGACGCGACCTCTGGCTGCTGGTGACCGACACGCGCGGCATCAACGTCTGGTGCGCGGGCGGCAAGGGCACCTTCAGTACGGCAGGCATTTCCGAGCAGGTGCGCAAGACCGGCCTTGAGCGCGTCGTGCCCCACCGCCACCTCATCCTGCCCCAACTCGGAGCCAACGGAGTGCGGGCCCGCGACCTGCGCAAGGCCTGCGGATTCGAGGCCGTGTTCGGCCCCGTGCGGGCCGAGGATCTGCCCCGCTATCTCGACCACGGCATCGACGAGGCCATGCGCATGGTGACCTTCAGCCTGAAGGAGCGGGCCGAGGTCATCCCCGTGGAACTGGTGCTGGGCTGGAAGCCCATCCTTTCCTTCTTCCTGGTGGCGGCCGTGCTGAGCCTCATCGGTCCGGACTTTTCCTTGCAGGCCATCCTGCAGCGCTGGCTCCTGGCCGCGAGCGCAACGGGCCTAGGCCTGGCCGCCGGTGCGGTGTTCTTCCCCCTGCTCCTGCCCGCGCTGCGCACGCGGCTCTTTTCCCTGGGCGGTGCCGGGCTGGGCCTGG
>JAEWKZ010000087.1 GCA_023393525.1 Pseudomonadota bacterium
GAAAGGCTCAATGAAGAGATCAAACGACGGACTCAGGTTGTCAGGATATTCCCGAACGAGGAAAGCTGCCTGCGTCTGATCAGGGCCCTTGCGGTCGAGACACATGAGAACTGGATCGAGGCTAACACCAACTCCCCTCCTGCCAAGGAGGGGTGCCCGAAGGGCGGGGTGGTTGCCTCTTCAGGATTGCACCGCCTGACTCCTTGGGCCGCGCGAAATAGAAAAGTCCCCCTGGAAAGGCGTGCTTCCCAGAGGGACTTTTTTGTCTCAAACGGATCGTTTCAAAAGTGCCGGGCTGATAAATTCAAAACCCTGAATGGGGTGCAGGGGATGAGTCCCCTGCCCGCCGGAGGCATATCTTCCCTTATTTCCCTTCCCGCTCCTTGTACCAGGCGCTGGAGTCTTCCATCAGCTTGTTCAGGCGGTTGACCATCTTGTGCGGGTCGGCCAGGTAGCCGTCCATGAGCAGGGCGGATTCGTAGAGCTGTTCAATCACGGTGGCCACGAATTCATCCTGTTCGTTTTTGCCGAACACGGAAAGCAGGTTGCGCACGAGCTTGTGGTCCTGGTTGATCTCGAAGATCTTCTTGGGGATGGAGGTGTCCTTGGTCACCAGCTGCATGATCTTGTGCATCTGGGAGGTGGACCCGTCCGGGCTGACCAGGCAGGACGGGCTCTGGCTCAGGCGTTTGGAGATGCGGGCCTCGGTGATGCGGTCGCCCAGGATTTCCTGCACGCGTTTGAGGAAACGGTCCATGTCCTTGGACTGCTCTTGGGAGAGTTCCTCGGGCTTGTCCTGTTTTTCGGAGCTGTCGGCGTATTTTTCGATGTTCGTGATGTCGGCGTTTTCGGTGGCCTTGAGCTCGAATTCCTTGAACTTGCGCAGGCTGTCCATGACGAACTCGTCCACGGGTTCGTAGAGGTAGAGCACTTCCAGGCCCTTGGCGCGGAAGATCTCCAGGTGCGGGTTCTGCTCGATGGCCTCGCGGCTGGGGCCGGAGATGTAGTAGATTTCCTTCTGTCCGTCCTTGGCCGCCTCGATGTATTCTTCCAGGGAGATGAGTCCGTCCTTGTCCTCATGGCGCGAGGAGTTGAAACGCAAGAGTTCGCCGAAGGCTTCCTGGTTGGCGAAGTCCGCGTAGCCGAGCTTGAAGCGTTTGGAGTGTTCGTTCCAGAATTTGGTGTAGCGGTCCTTGTCCTGGCCCAGTTTTTTCAGGTGCGAGAGGATCTGCTTGGTCAGGGTGGTGGCGATTTTGCGGATGAGCAGGTTTTCCTGCAGGGTCTCGCGGGAGATATTGAGCGGCAGGTCCTCGGTGTCGACCACGCCGCGCATGAAGCCCAGGTATTCGGGGATGAGGTCCTTGTTCTTGCTCTGGATCAGCACGCGGCGCACGTAGAGGTCCAGGCCGTAGTTCTCGCGGTCGAAGCCGAAGGTGTCCTGGCTGCGCGGGGGCACGAAGGCCAGGGCCGAGAACTGCACCGGGGCGTCCACGCTCATGTGCAGGGTGTCCAGGGGCTCCTCGTGGTCATAGGTCAGGAATTTGTAGAATTCCGTGTACTGCTCCGGGGTGATGGAAAATTTGTTCTCGCGCCACAGGGCCTGCACGGTGTTGGCCTTTTCGCCCTGAACCAGGATGGGGAAGGAAATGAAGTTGGAGTGCTTCTTGATGATGGAGGTGATGCGGTTCTTTTCCGCGAACTCCTTGCCTTCTTCCTTCAAATGCACGGTCAGGGTCGTGCCGCGCGGCAGGTCTTCGTCCAGTTCGGTCACGGTATAGGTGCCCAGCCCGTCGGAGATCCATTCCACCGCCTTGGCCTCGGGGCGGAAGGAACGGGTGCGGATGGTGACCTTGTCGGCGACCATGAATACCGAGTAGAAGCCCACCCCGAAGCGGCCGATGATGTTGGAGGAGTTGGCCTGGTCGGCCATGGCCTGGCGGATGAACTCGGCCGACCCGGAATGGGCGATGGTGCCGATGTTCTCGACCAGTTCGTCCAGCGTCATGCCGATGCCGGTGTCGGTGATGACGAGTTGGCGATTTTCTTCGTCGGCGGTGATGGATATCTGCAAGTCGAGGTCGGGATTTGAGATCTCGGTAGAGCGCGATTGTTCGAAACGCAGCTTGTCGATCGCGTCGGAGGCGTTGGAGACCAGTTCCCTCAGAAATATTTCCCGACTTGTGTAGATTGAATGAGTAATGATATCGAGAAGTTGCTTGATTTCCGTTTTGAATTCGAACTGCTGTGCCTGAGACATAAATGCTCCTTCTGGTTTGGAAATTTTGATTGCACCAAATAAAAGGCCTGATCCCATTGTCAAGGGCCGCGCTTGAAACAAGATTTTTACTTGACCGGGCCAGGGGGCTTGGGTAGAGAGTTTCCCCTGTCGGATGGTGGGTGTAGCTCAGTAGGCAGAGCACCTGGTTGTGGCCCAGGATGTCGCGCGTTCAAGCCGCGTCACTCACCCCATTAGACCACTCGGGACAGTTCGTCTGTCCCTTTTTTTTCCCGCATTTTTGTGGTGGGTGTAGCTCAGTAGGCAGAGCACCTGGTTGTGGCCCAGGATGTCGCGCGTTCAAGCCGCGTCACTCACCCCATTTGACACTCAAGCAGAACCGGATAAGAACTGGTTCTGCTTTTTTTTTGGGGGAGACCGCATGGCTGCATTCACGGGCATCAACCACTTGGCCATGGTCACGGCGGACATGGACCGGACGGTTCATTTCTGGCGCGACCTCCTGGGCATGCGCCTGGTCGTGGGGCTGGGGCATCAGGGCTACCGGCACTATTTCTTCGAGATCACCGACAAGGACATGATCGCCTTTTTCGAGTGGCCGGGCGTTCGGCCCATCGCCGAAAAGGACCATGGCGCGCCCGTGCGCGGACCCCTGGCCTTCGACCATGTGTCGTTCGGTGTTGAGAGTCTCGAAGAGCTGGGACGCTTGAAGGACCTGCTGGAAGCCAACGGCTTCTGGGCCTCGGAGTTTGTCGACCATGGATTCATCATCTCCCTGTACTCCTTCGACCCCAACAACATCCCCATCGAGTTCAGCTATGCCGTGCCGGACTACGACGTGCACGCCCATCCGATCATGATCGATTCGAACCCGGTTCCGGCCGGGCAGGAGGGCAGCGAGCCGCGTCCGCACAGGTGGCGCGGCGCCGTTGTTTCGGAGTCGGATCGCGGCATCTATCCCGGCGAGGCAGAAGCCGTGCGCGCCGCGTTTGTCAAGAAAACATAAGTCCCGGAGCAGGCCGGGGTATTTGAGGAAAATATGGATAAACTTGTCATTGAAGGCGGCGTGCCGCTGAAGGGAGAGATCCGGGTCAGCGGTTCCAAGAACGCGGCCCTGCCCATTCTGCTCGCCTCCATTCTGGTCGAAGGCGAGGTCCGCCTGACCAATGTGCCGAATCTGCGCGATATCGCCACCACGCTGAAGCTTCTCGAACTGCTCGGCTGCCGCGCCGAATACAATGACGGGGACGTGCTCCTGCACTCCTGCGATCTGAAGCCCGAAGCGCCGTATGATCTGGTGCGGACCATGCGCGCCTCGGTGCTGTGCCTGGGTCCGCTTCTGGCTCGCCTCGGCCGGGCGCGGGTGGCCATGCCCGGCGGCTGCGCCATCGGGGCCAGGCCCGTTGATCTGCATCTCAAAGGCCTGGAGCAGATGGGAGCCGTTTTCGAGCTGGAGAGCGGCGACATCATCGGCAACTGCGACCGCTTGAAGGGAGCCCATATTCATCTCGATTTTCCCACCGTGGGCGGCACCGAGCACCTGATCATGGCGGCCGTCCTGGCCGAAGGGGAGACGGTGCTGGAAAACGCGGCCCGGGAGCCTGAAATCCAGGACCTGGCGGAATTCCTGAACGCTTGCGGGGCCCGCATCACCGGCCACGGCACCAGCATTGTGCGCATTCAGGGCGTGGAATCCCTGCACGGCTGCTCCTATGCGGTCATGCCCGACCGCATCGAGGCCGGAACCTATCTGGTCGCCGCCGGCATGACCAAGGGCGAACTGACCCTGCGCGACTGTCCGGTGGACGCCCTGGATTCCGTCATCGCCAAGCTGCGCGAGATGGGCATGTTCATCGAGGGCGACCGCGACCTCCTGACGGCCACCGTGGACGGACCCCTGCACTGCGTCGACTTGTCCACCCGCCCCTATCCTGGCTTTCCCACGGACATGCAGGCCCAGATCATGGCGCTCATGTGCGTCAGCCGTGGCGCGGGCGTGATCACCGAAGGCATCTTCGAGAACCGCTTCATGCACGTGCAGGAACTGGCCCGCCTGGGCGCGCACATCACCCTGTCCGGGCAGAGCGCCATGGTGCGCGGAGTGGACACCTTGAAAGGCGCCACGGTCATGGCTTCCGACCTGCGCGCCAGCGCCTGTCTTGTTCTGGCGGGCCTCGCGGCCGCCGGGAGGACGGACGTGCGACGCATCTACCACCTCGATCGCGGCTACGAGCAGATGGAAGTCAAGCTTGGCGCTGTGGGGGCCAGGATTCGGCGCGAGCAGGAGTAGGGCCCGGCGACGCGGCGCAAGCGTTGCATTGGATGCTCCACAAAAAAACTCGCCGGGAGTTCCCGGCGAGTTTTTTTGTGGATGTACCTGGGGTTGGGTGATGATGAAGAACTGTCACCGCCGTTGTCGCAATGAGTTTCCGACGCGGCGACCCGCGCCATTCGCGTCGGCCGGTTCCTTTCCGTTATTTCTCCGTCGCGTTTCCGTTGGCCTTTGGCGCATGACTTGGAAACTGCAACTCGCGCTGCAAAAATCCCCGTATGCGCAGATATTCGGTGATGTTGCCTTCCCCGCGCAAGACCATCTCCCAGCCCGGTCGCTCCATGACCACCAGCACTGGCACGCCTTTGAACCCCTTCATCTTGAAATAGGCCCGTGCCGTGCGCACGGTCTGGCGCAGGTCTTCGGACACCGGCACGGGATCGATGGTGTCCAGGCTTTCCACCCGCAGCACCTCCAGGAACAGGTTTTCCTTGCTGGCTGTGGAGTTCTGCACGGTGGCCAGGCGGTACAGGTCGTCCTCCTTGTTGTCCGTGCTGGCCAGATGCCACTTGCCGGGCAGGGCCTGGGCGTTGATGGACAGGTTGGCCAGGATCTTGGAACAGTGGTCGCAGTGCAGGCTGAAAAAGAGCACGTGCTGCGGGGCATTGTCCGGGGCCGTCTCCCAGGTGCCGAAGGCGGTGTCGGTGATGGCGGGCGGAACGACGTTCAGGTCCAGCACGGCGTTGGCGGTGAAACCGCCGCACCATACGGCCACGCCCAGAAAGACCGTCAGAAGCGATCTGCGCATCCAGGCGAAAAGGCACAGACCCACGAAAAGGGTCGCGCCCACGATGACGCAGAGCAGGCATTTCTCCTTGAGGCCCATGAACTGAAAACCCAGGATCGCGCCGTCGAAGGCCAGGGCCCCGAAGAACAGCAGGCTGGCCAGTCCCCAGATCCATTTCTTGTCGTAACGTCCGCCGAAAAAGACCAGTCCCCACAAAAACCAGAAAAACGCGGCCCCCATCTTGATGAGGTTGCCTTCCCCGAAACGGACATATTCCCCGACCACGTCGCAGGCGGAGGTAGTGCAGAAGGACGTATGGCGAACGGCCTGCATCCAGACCTCTCCCGAGAGGAAGGACGCGGCCAGAAAAAGAAAAGTCAGCAAGGCAGGGCGGGAAAATCTGGTCATGACAAACTCCCTGTTTGGATAATGGGTGTTTGTGTATCTAAGGATCGCTTCGCGTCAAGCCGGTATTTGGCCGTAAATTGAAGCGGATGCGCCGGCGGACCGCATTTGCGTGCGATCGGTCCGTCATTTCAGCCGGATGGAATGTTTCTTGAGCAGCTCGTAAAGGCGCGCCCTGGAGAGGCCGGATCGATCGCAGGCCGTTTTCACGTCGTTGCCGCAGAGTTCGAGCAGTTGCCGCATATAGGCGCTTTCGAACTGGCCGACGACGATTTCACGCGCGTCGCGCAGCGCAGGCAGCTCTTCTCCGGGAGAAAAGGGCAGGGGGATGGCGTTATGAGACGGTGCGGGCGCGAGCAGGCTCGGCTGCTCCTTGTTCGGATCATGGCGGAACGAGTTCTTGGCGATGCTGATGCGCACGTCCACCGGCAGGTGGTGGCTGTACAGGGACGGCTCGTCCAGGCAGTTGTCGATGCTCACTGCCATGGTGTTGACGAATTCGCGCACGTTGCCCGGCCAGTGATAGGCATGGAGGGCGTTCAGGAATTCCGGGGTGAGCGTTTTGGCCGTGACGTTGCCTTCCCGGCAGATTTTTCCCGTGTAGTATTCGGCCAGCAAAATGATGTCCTCCTTGCGGGCGCGAAGCGGGGGGATTTCTATCTGATGGCCGTTCAGTCGATAGTACAGGTCGTTGCGGAAGAGCCCCTGTTCGACCATGAGCCGCAGATTGCGGTTGGTCGCGGCGATGACGCGGAAATTGCTGCTGACCTCCTTTTCCGAGCCGATGGGGCGAAACTTGTGTTCCTGGAGCACTCGCAGCAGGGATTTTTGCAGGTCAAGGCTCAGTTCCCCGATTTCATCCAGAAACACCGTGCCGTTGTGGGCCAGCTTGAAAAGTCCGTCCCGGGCTTCGTGAGCGCTGGTGAACGAGCCTTTGGTGTGGCCGAAGAGGGTGCTCTCGGCCAGGTGGGTGGACAGGTTCGTGCAGTCGATGACCACCAGCTTTCCGGAAGTGTCGCTGTTTTCGTGGATGCCGCGCGCGAACAGTTCCTTGCCCGTGCCCGTCTCGCCGCTGATGATGACGTTGGCCTTGCTGCCTGCGGCCTTGCCCATGATTTCAAGGCAGCCCATGATGGCAGGGCTCTCTCCGATGATGGCGCTGCGCTTGACCTTTCGCGGCCCCCGGCTTTGCTCCTTGGAGGCGCGGTAGGCGATGGTGCGTTGCAGGATGAGGGTGATGTTGTTCAGGGAGATGGGCTTGCCGACATAGTCCCAGGCGCCGTTGGCAATGGCCAGGGCCGCTCCGTCGGAGTCTCCGTCGCCGGTCAGGATGACGACCTCCGGCAGGGAGGGAAAAGTCTGGAACTGCTTGATGTGCGCCAAACCGTTGCCGTCGGGAAGGTTGACGTCAAGAAAGATGAGATCGCAGTGCATGCTTTTGAGCAGGGAGAATGCTTCCGTGATGCTCCTGGCGACCTGGCAGGAGTGTCCCATGCGTTCGATGATGCGCTGGAAGGCGCGGGAAAAGTCCTGGTCGTCGTCGATGATGAGAATGCTGGCCATTGAGTGCTCCGAAAGGTGGTGAATCCGTTTTTGTCGGATGATGTCTGGAAAAGCAAGATTCTTCTGACTTTTCTCTTGCCGGGCCCGAATACAGGTTGCGTGCTGGCCTTTTTCACGGATCAGGGTTACTTTTCAGTACGCATGCAAATTTTGGCGTTGCTGTTGGCGCGACCGTTCCGGATTCTTTTTTTTACGACTGATCGGCGGGAACTGTGCGTTGAAGGCGGATTTCACTGTTTGGGCAACGAGTGCTTTTGGAGGAGGATTTCATGCTTCAGGATTTCAAGCCGTTTGGTTTGATTACTCGGTGTGCGGGCCTTGCTTTCGTTTCGCTCCTGTTTTTCCTGGTTTCCTTTGCCGGGGCGGGCGATATGGGGGCGTTGATCGTCCAGCGCTGTCAGGGCTGCCACGGAATGGACAAGACCTGCGACGTGACAGTGGACGACGCGTCCTGGTGGAACGGGACGGTGCTGCGCATGGTCGAATACAAGACCGATCTGCTGAGCGCCGACGAGGCTGCCGAAATCGGACTTTTCCTGGCCGATGGTTCGCGTCGCGCCGAGCTTTGCTCTTCAAACTAAAAACATGCCCAGCGTGCGGAGGACGAGATGAAACATGGTGTGACATGTCTTGTGACTGTTTTGCTTTTCGCCTCGGTGGCCGTTGCTTCAGGCGGCGCTGCCGAGCGCTACGCGAAATCGTGCAAAAGCTGCCATGGCGCGGATGGCTCCAACGCGGCCATGAGCAGGGCGTTGAAAGGGATGTCGGCGGAGGAGGTGAAGTCGGCGCTGCTTGGCTACAAGGCTCAATCCTACGGAGGGAAGAAGAAAGCCATGATGGAACGGGTGAGCAAACCGCTGTCCGACGCCGAAATTGAGACGCTGTCCGCCTATATCGCCGGATTTTGAGCATGAAAAAGCCACGCAGGGAGACCGGCGTGGCTTTTTCGGATTTTCCGTCCGGCGATCAGCAGGCGTGCTGCAGATCAGGGGAGGGCGCGAAGCGCCACTTGTTCCGGCAGGCCGTTCCGCAGGAGTTGGAGCATTCGCATTCCTCTCCCACGACGACCACGGGCACAGGGCTCTGCTTGCTGACCGTCTCCGTCAGCGATCCGAGAATCTTGCGGGTCGCGGCATGCCCTTTGGCGCCCATGATGATCATGTCGCAGCCATGATCCTGGGCGGCCTTGATGATGGCGTCGGCCGGCGCGCCCTGTTCGACCGCGATTTCAAATTCGATCCCCGCTTCCCGGCATCCCTCCACGAAAATGGCGAAAATCTTGCCCATCTCCTCCAGATTCTTGCGGATGATCTTTTCGCGCCCGTCGGGGCTGATGCGTCCGCTGATCAAACCATGCGCATGAAAGAGGATGACCTTGGCTCCGCACTGCTTGGCCAGCGCGATGGCGTAGCGCTTGGCGCGGCGGGAGGCTTCGCTGTCGTTCACGGGTACCAGAAATGTTTTGAGACCTGGCAGATTCATATGTGTTTTCTCCCAATGAAAGAATAGGTTGGTTAGTCAACCAATTTGTGCCATGCTTCACAAAGGTCGTCAAGAGGAATTATTCTCCAAAAAAGAAGAGGGACGTCTCGCATGGCGGAACCCTCGGTCAGGCGCTTCGGCTTTGCTTTTTTCGGAATGTGGCGGCGTCGTTGTATTTGAGCCGGCTCTCGGGCCGGGGCGTGGATCTGTTCTTCCGTGTTGCCAGAACGGCGCGATCCGACGTAGGCGCCGGGTAGCGGGCGTGGCCTGCGGAGCGGCATCACACCCGCAAGGAGGTTCGATGGATATAGGCAGGAACACACTGCGGCAGGCCATGGAAGAAGGGATTCTAAGCCCCGAACAGGCCGACAGGCTGTGGGCTTATCTTGAGGCTTCGGCTTCAAACGCGCCCGGATTCCGATTCACCCACATCCTCTACTATCTGGGTGGGCTGATGGCCATGGGCGCCATGAGCCTGTTCATGACTCTGGGCTTTGAATCGTTCGGCGGCTGGGGGCTGCTTGGCATCGCCGCGGCCTACGCCCTGGCCGGGCTTGTGCTGACCGAAAATTTTCTGCAGCAACGCCGTCTGCCCATCCCGGCGGGCATCACGGCCACCTTTGTCGTGGCTCTGACTCCGCTGGCCGTCTACGGGTTTCAGGTCGCCATGGGCTGGTGGGCCGATGGACGGGTGTACCGGGACTATCATCTCTATGTCGACTGGCGCTGGATATTCATGGAACTGGCCACTCTGGCCGTCGGATCAATCATGCTCCTGCGCTATCGTCTGCCGTTTCTGGTCATGCCCGTGGCCGCGACACTGTGGTACATGAGCATGGATCTGACCCCCTTCCTCTTCGGCCAGGCCGATGCGACCTGGGAACTGCGCAAGCTGGTTTCCCTTTGGTCCGGAGTGGTCATCACCCTCATCGCCCTATGGATCGACATCCGGACCAAAGGCGAGAAGGACTATGCCTTCTGGCTCTACATCTTCGGGGTCACGGCGTTCTGGGGCGGCCTGTCCCTGATGCGTTCGGACAGCGAGTTGAACAAGTTTCTCTACTTCTGCGTGAACCTGCTGCTCATCTTCTGCGGCGCGGCCCTGTGCCGCAGGGTCTTCGCGGTTTACGGCGGCCTGGGCGCGGCGGGTTATCTGGGCTATCTTTCCTGGAACGTCTTCAAGGACAGCCTGGTTTTCCCCTTCGTGCTGACCCTGATCGGCCTGGGCGTGATCTGGCTCGGCATTCTCTGGCAACGCCATGAGGGCGCCATCGCCCTGCGCTTGCGGCGTTTCTTGCCCGAACCGCTGCGGGGGCTGGCGCAGAGGAGTTAGGCTGATCGGAGGTTTTTGAAGCGCTTTGCTCTGGGGTGTGAAGTTTTCTTGGTGCGTATGTCGAGCTGGCTCCAAAATGCGGCATGCCCGCTTGCCATTGCGGCGCAATGGGCCTAATTTCGGCACGTTTCGCAACAACTCGAAATTTTGCTTTATCAAGGAGGTGCAGTGTGGAAAAGATTCTGATCGTGGGCTGCAAGAACACCATGGACGACGTGTGCATCGGCTGTTCGCGCTGTCTGGTGGCCTTCAACAGAAGGCAGGGAATTTTCGAGATCTACGAGGACACCGACGCTGAGATAGTCGGCATGGTCGGCTGCGGCGGCTGTCCGGCCCCGGCCATCGTGACCCGGCTTATGCAGGTCAAGCTCTGGAACGCGCCCATGAACGAGAAGCCCACCGTGATCCACATCGCGCCCTGCATTGCCGAGCAGTGTCCGCACAAGGAAGAGATCATCAAAAAAATCACGGCCAAGGCCGGCATCCGCGTCATCGAAGGCACGCATCCCTACGTGCCTCAGGATATTTTCGCCTGATAATCGCGAAGAAGTCGGGGATGTTCGCGCATCCCCGGCTTCTTCGTTTCGTCTGCGATCAGACTTCGATCAGAGCAGCACGATCCGGTCCGGTTCGATGCTGATTTTTTTTTGCTTGTAGAGACGTCCCAGGGCTTTTTTGTAGTTGGACTTGCTGGCTCCGAAGGCGGCGGCGATGTGTTCGGCCGGGCTTTTGTCCGTCACTTCCGAGGTTCCGCCGCATTGGGCCAAGTGGGCGAGGATGCGGTCAGCCAGCATGTCCAGGCCGGACATGCCGGGGGGCAGGAGGGACAGGTCGATCTTGCCGTCCGGGCGGATGGCCTTGACGTATCCCTTCATGCGTTGGCCGTAGCGCAGCTCGCCGGGGGCGTCGTCCCGGAAAACCAGCCCGAGGTGGGTGTTGTTGATCACGGCCTTGAAGCCGAGCTCCGAAAAGCCGCTCACGAGCAGGTCCACTTCCTGGCCCGGCTTGAACCCGGTTCCGTCCTCGCTCAGATAGGAATGCAGCTTGGCCGTTCCCGCCAGGCGTCCGGTGCGTTCGTCCACGTAGACGAGGATGACGTAGGACCGGCCTTCCTCCAGCGGCTTGTACTGCTCGTTTGACGGGACAAAGAGGTCCTTGGGCAGGCCCCAGTCCACGAAGACTCCGGACTTGGTCACGGCCACGACCTTCATGAAGGCGCATTGGCCGACCTCGGCCTTGGGCCTGGCCAGGCTGCCCGTGAGCACCGTCTCGGAGTCGCGGTACAAAAAGACGTTCAAACTGTCGCCCACCGCCGTGCCCGCCGGAAGCTCCCGCTTGGGCACGAAGACCTCGCCCAGGTTTTCACCGTCGAGATAGGCGCCGCCCGTGACCAGCTTCATGACCTTCAGGGTCGCTTGCTTGCCGAATTCGATCATGAGAGTTCCTCCCGCGAGATTGTCGCCAGTCCGCTCAAAAATTTTCGTAGAAGCTGGTCCCGGCAATGCACGAAATTGCGATGCCCCGGTTTGCGAAAAAAGGCGGAGAGTTCGGATTTCGAAATCTCCATGCCGCCTGCCTCCAGAATGCGGACCATGTCCGCGTCCTTGAGTTCAAGGGCGATGCGGATCTTGCGCAGGATCAGGTTGTTGTTCAGGGTCTCGGCCGCTTCGGAAGTGGATTCCCTGGCCCCGCGCCGGGAAGTGATCAGCCCGTCCAGAAAGGCGCTCAGCAGCACATCCGGGCACTCCACGAAGCCGGGTTCCTCGTCCTTTTTCAGCAGGAGATCGAGGTCTTCCTGGCTCAGAGCGTGCCCGCCCAGGGTGAAGAGCCGGATGATCCCGGCGTTGTTCAGATTCAGCGCATAGCGCAAGCGGCGCAGTATGTCGTTGTTGGTCATCGGTAAAGTCCTCGGTGAGAATCGTCAGGCCTCGCCTACACGTGAAGCGGGAGGCGGTCATCAGAAAAGATTCCCCGCCGACCGCCGGGGCGGGGACCGTGTTTGTTCTTGACCCATCGTGCCGTGATGGTAGTTTTGCTCTATGAGCAAACGATTCCGCTTCGATCCCTGCACGCTGCCCGCGCGCAATGCGTATTCCTTTTTTCCGCGCCGCGCCGCCGTTTTTTTTCTGCTGGGCTTTTTTTCGGCCCTGTCGTGCAGCGCTTTCGCGGCCGCGCCGGAGCGGACGGTGCGGCTTCAGCTTAAATGGCGGCACCAGTTCCAGTTCGCGGGGTATTACGCGGCCGAGGCGCTGGGCTACTTTCGGGAAGAGGGGCTCGACGTGCGGATCCTTGAGGGCTCTCCAGGCATCGATCCCTGTTCGCGCCTGCTTTCCGGGGCGGCCGAGTTCGCGGTGGATTCGCCTGCCATCCTCATCAAGCGCCAGCAGGGCGATCCACTGGTCGCCCTGGCCGCCATTTTTCAGCATTCGCCCAACGTCATCATGACCCTGAAGGATTCGCGTCTCGATTCTCCCCACGATCTGCGCGGCAAGAAAATCATGATCACACCGGAGACGGACCCGGAATGCCTGGCCATGCTCGTCAGCGAGGGCATGGACATGAAGAGCGTGATCCAGATGCCGCATTCCTGGGATATCGACGATCTCGTGTCGGGGCGGGTCGACGCCATGAGCGCCTATCTGACCAGCGAACCGTATTTCATGGCGCAGCGCGGTTTTTCCCCGTCCTTCATCAGGCCGATCAACTACGGAGTGGATTTCTACGGCGATTGCCTGGCCACCACCGAGAGCTATCTGCTCGACAATCCCGAGCAGGTCGAGTCCTTTCTGCGCGCGGTGCGGCGCGGCTGGCGCTACGCCATGGAAAACCCGGAAGAAATGGTCGATTTGATCCGTTCGCGCTACGCCTCGAATCTATCCAGGGAATATCTTCTTTTCGAAGCCCAGAGCATGGCGCATCTTATCCGGCCCGATTTCGTGGAGGTCGGACACATGAACCCCGAGCGCTGGCGGCACATCGCCAGCCTTTACGTAAGACTCGGGATGATGGGACCGGACTACGATCTTTCCGGGTTTCTCTATACCGAATTCAAGGAGAATCTGCGCGCTGAAAAGCAGCGCATCATAAGCCTCACCCTGTCCGTGCTGGCGGCTTTTTTGCTCGTGGGCAGCGTGATAACGGGCATGCTCTTCTTTTTCAACGCCCGGCTCAGCCGACAGGTGCAGGAACGCACCGCGGCCCTTTCGGCCAGCGAACGCAGCTTCCGGGCATTTTTCGAGATGGCCAGCGTGGGCGTGGCGCAGTTCGAGGGCGTTTCGCACCGTTTCATCAAGGTCAACAAAAAATTCTCCGAGCTGATGGGGTACGGCGAGGCGGAACTGGCCGCTCTCAGCCCGCGCGATTTGGTCCACGCCGACGATACGCGGGCTTCCGAGGAAGCCATGGCGCCCCTGGCGTCCGGAGCGCGCAAGGAAGTCACTCTGGAAAAACGCTATGTACGCAAGGATGGAAGCGTTTTTTGGGGCCTTGCGACCATTTCCGCCCTGTGGGGCGATGCGGGGCATCCGAAGTTCTATCTGGCCGTGGTCCGCGACATCACTACGCGCAAGAAGGCCGAGGATAAGCTTCTGCTGGCCGCCAAGGTCTTCGAGAACACCGTCGAGGGCATCGTGGTCACCGACACCAGCGGCACCATCGAGCAGGTCAATCCCGGCTTCACGGCCATCACCGGCTACAGCGCCGAGGAGGCCGTGGGCGGCAACCCGCGCATTCTCAAATCCGATCGGCACCCGCAGCACTTCTACAGCGAGATGTGGGCCAGACTGGTGGAGGATGGGCACTGGGCCGGGGAAATCTGGAACCGGCGCAAGAACGGCGAATCCTACCCCGAATGGCTGACCATAACCGCCGTCAAGAACGAGGCTGGCCAGACCACCAACTACGTCTCCATCTTTCACGACATAACCGAACTCAAACGCCAGCAGGACGCCCTGGAATATCAGGCCCAGCACGACGCCCTGACCGGCCTTCCCAATCGCATCCTGCTCGGAGACCGACTGCGCATGGCCCTGGCGCAGCTTGGGCGCAGCGGCGGCAAGCTCGCGCTTCTTTTTCTCGATATCGACAATTTCAAGACCATCAACGACGGATTGGGGCATGGCGTCGGGGACAAGCTGCTGGTGGAACTGGCCCGCCGCCTGGAAGCTCTTTTGCGCGGCGGGGATACCCTGGCCCGCCTGGGCGGCGATGAATTCCTGATCCTCCTCCCGGAGATCGAGTCCATCGACGACGCCAGCCATATCGCGACCCGCATGCTCGATGCCTTGAAGGCCCCTTTTCGGCATGAGGACGGCGAGTATATCGTCACCGCGAGCATCGGCCTGACCGTCGCCCCCGATGACGGCATCGAAGGGCCCAAGCTGATCAAGAACGCGGACATGGCCATGTACCGGGCCAAGAGCCTGGGGCGCAACAACTACCAGTTCTTCACCCCGGAAATGGATGTGGCCGCGCATCGGCGCATTTCCCTGGAGTACAAGCTGCGCAAGGCCATAGAGGCGCAGGAATTCGAACTTTTCTACCAGCCTTTGGTGGACATGGACAGCGGAAGGATTCTCGGGGCCGAGGCGTTGGTGCGCTGGCGCTGTGACGGTCAAATCGTCTCTCCGGCGGAGTTCATCCCCCTGGCCGAGGATTCCGGGCTCATCCTGCCCCTGGGCGACTGGGTGCTGCGCACGGCGGCCCGTCAGGCCCGGCAGTGGCAGGACGACGGGCACGACCTGACCATGTCCGTGAACATCTCCTCGCGCCAGTTCGCCGGGACGGACCTGGCCGCGACCCTGCGCGAGGTTTTGCAGCTCACGAACCTCAAACCCGGCAGGCTCTACTTCGAGATCACCGAGTCCATGCTCATGGGCGACGTGGCCAAAGCCGAGGCGACCCTGCTGGCCCTGCGCGAAGCGGGCGGCACCTTTTTCCTGGACGATTTCGGCACCGGCTATTCGTCCCTGTCCTACCTCAAGCGCCTGCCCATCGACGGGCTCAAGATCGACCGCTCCTTCATCAAGGACATCACCGAAGACGCCGACAGCCTGGCCATCGTCGCGGCCATCGTGTCCATGGCCCGAACCCTCAATCTGCGGCTGGTGGCCGAGGGCGTGGAAACCCAGGAACAGCGAGGGCTGCTCGCCTCCATGGGACCCATCGTGCTGCAGGGGTATCTTGCCAGCCCGCCCGTGCCCGCCTCGGATTTCGAGGCCCTGCTGCGCAGGACGGCGCTGCTCTCCGCGCTGTCCCGCCCCTGAATGCGCGGTCCGGCGCGCGCTGGGCGCGCCGGATCAGATCTTGAACTTGCCGACCATGGCGTTCAAGTCCCGGGCCAAACCGCTCAAGCTCTCGGAACTGCCCTGAACCGCTTCCGCCGACTGGGCGATGGCACCCGAGGCCTCGTTCACGGAAGCCACTTCCCTGGCGATGTCGCGGGTCACGGATTCGGCCTGGGACACGTTCTCGTTGACCTCCTGCACACCCTGGGCCGCCTGGCCCACATTGTCGGCGATGTCGCGGGTGGTCACGGATTGCTCTTCGACGGCCGCGGCGATGGTGCCGACGATGGAATCGACTTCGTTGATGACCTGGCTGACCTGCTGAATTTCCGAGACCGTCACTCCCGTAGCGCCCTGGATGCCTTGGATCCTGTCCCGGATCTCCTCCGTGGCCCGCGCCGTCTGCATGGCCAGTTCCTTGATCTCGTTGGCGACCACGGCGAATCCTCGTCCGGCCTCGCCGGCTCGCGCGGCCTCGATGGTGGCGTTCAGCGCCAGCAGGTTGGTCTGTGAGGAGATGGCGGTGATGGTTTCGGTGACCTTGTCGATTTCGCGCGCGGCGTGGCCCAACTCGTCCACCCGGCGCGAGGCTTCCGTGGCCTTGCCCACGGCGTGTCCGGTGATTTCCTTGGCCTTGCCGGCGTTCTGGGAGATTTCGGCGATGGTCGCGGTCATCTCCTCCGAGGCGGTGGCCACGGTGCCGATGTTGATGGAGAACTCCTCCATGGCCGAGGCCACGGAGTTCATGTTCGAGCTCATCTCTTCCGTGGCCGCGGCCACGGTGGTCGATTTGGCGGTCATGTCGCCGGAGGCGGCGCGCAGGCCCGTGGCCAGGTTCAACAGGCCCGCCGAAGCCTGGTTGACCTGCGTGGAATTCCCGGCCACCTCGCGGATGATGCCGTGGACCTGTTCCACGAAGGTGTTGAACCATTCGGCCAGTTCCTGGGTTTCCGTGCCGGAGGTGTCCTTGAGGCGTGCGGTCAGGTCGCCTTCGCCCTGGGCGATGTCCTTGAGCATGCCGATCATGCGCTGCAACGGCGTGATGATGGAGCGGATCAGGAAAATGGTCAGGGGCAGGACCAGGAAGGCGAATCCCGCCCCGATGAAGGACAGGGCGATGGTCAGGGATCTGGAGGCGGCGCTTTCCAGGTCGGCGGCCACCGCGGCCTGGGCTTCGGCGATGTTGTCGATGTACACGCCGGTGCCGATCCACATGTCCGTGCCGGGGATCATGGTCGAGTAGGCGATTTTGGGCTGGTCGCCCTTGCCGGGCTTGTCGAAGACGTACTCGACAAAACCGCCGCCCGCATGGGCCTGTTTGCGCAGTTCCTGCACGTACATGAGCCCGTTGACGTCCTTGTTTCCTCCCAGATCCTTGCCCTCGACCTCTTTCTTGGTCGGCAGGACCCTGCATATGGTCTCCTGATAGACAAAGAAGTAGCCGGATTTGTCCTCCTCGAACCGGATGTCGTTGATGAGCGCGCTGATGAGGGGAATCCGCTCCGCATCGCTGCTCATCCCCTCCACAGCCGAACCGAGGCTCGCGGCCATGTTCGTGGTCGCGACCATGATCTTGTCGCGTGCGTCGGCGTTCATGATCTGGCCGACTTTTTCGATCATCTGTTCTTTGGTTCCATTGGCCTGGTAAACGAAGAAGGCGACTACCGCGCCCATGAAGACCAGCATGATGCCGACCAGAAAAAGCAATCGGTTGCGGATGCCGAATCGAATGGACATGGGATTCCTCCGGACGTGAAATTGTTTCTATTATCGCTGGTTATACCAGATGAGTCATTGTTGGCAAGATTGAACCGCCGGGTTGCGAACGCCGATCCGCGCATCTTTGTCTCCGATGCGCGGGGACGCTCCCTCCGATTGCGTCGCGGTTTTCAGGAATCGTCTGGTTCCGGCGCCTTTCGCGTGTACATGGACTGGTCCGCGTTTTTGAGCAGCGTCGCGATGTCCTGCGGGCTCCGGGGGTTGAAGGCGGTGCACCCATGGGTGATGCCCATGGTGTAGGGGATTTTTCCGGAAGCGTTCATGGCGTCGAGGTTCGCGTGCACCTCTGCCCAGATGCGGGAGACTTCGTCCGGGCCGCATCCCGGAAAGATCAGCACGAACTCGTCTCCGCCGATGCGGTAGATCTCGTCTCCGGCGCGGACGCGGGAACGTATGATGGTGACGACATCCTTCAGATAGGTGTCGCCATGCTGATGTCCGTAGGTGTCGTTGACCTGCTTGAGCTTGTCGACATCGACATAGCAGAGCGTCAGTCTTTCGTTCCGCAGGGCGGCGAGCTTGAGTGTTTGGGGGGCTTCCGCTTCGAAGGCGCTGCGTGTGCAGGCTCCGGTCAGGGGGTCGAGACGCACGGATCGCTCCAGGGCGCGGCGTTTGCGCTGCTGGTGGCGATAGACGAAGACAAAGATGAAAAGCAGCAGGGCGATGATGAGCGTAAGGACGGTGATGGTCCACACGGCGCGGGCATACCTGGAGGAATCCGAGTCGTCGTTGATCAGGCTGGCACCGCTCGGGAGCAGGCCCGCGTCCAAACCGTATTTTTTCATGGCCCTGGCGTCGAAAATGTAGGCGTTGGGGCTTTGGGCGATGATGGGCAGGTCGGCGGCCTTCCGCCCGTTCAGGATGCTCCGGGCCAGCTCTCCGGCGGCCAGTCCCTGATGGCGGCCGCTGGTGACCATTCCGCCGACCGAGCCCGATCCCAGGTAGAAGTCCCAGAAGGAAAAGACCGGCACGGGGCTTTTGTCCACGATTCTTCTGCAGCTTTCTTCGTAGGAATAGGTGTTTCCGTCCCGGTCGCGGTTGAAGCTCATGAGCAGGATGAGACTGTCCCGGGGCAGCGAAGGCAGGCGTTCCAGCAATCGGGTCATGGACATGTTCTCAAGCAGTTCGATGTCGAGCTGCTCCGGCAGGAGGTGGCGCGCCTCCTCGAAGCGGTTGTGGTTGCCGATGCCGGTCGGGGTGGCGTCGTTGATGACGTAGAGCTTTCGGGCATCGGGCAGGAGCCGGGCGGCTGCCTGCACGGTGCCGACGATGTCGTAGGATTCGAGCACGCCCGTAATTCCCTGCGCGGAGACGGCATCCGGGTCCGGGAGGTAGTTCACGCCGCAGAACACGATGGGCGCGTTGTGGAACAGCGACTGCCGGTAATGGCGCGCAAAGTTGAAGGCGTTGTCATCGGAGGTCAGGACCATCGAAAATGTGACGTCCCGGTATTTCTCGCGCAGAAGAAGATAGTTCAGATAGGTGAATTCGGGGTCGGGATGGCGCTTGGTGTCCATGTATTCGACATGAAATTCCGGGGCGGATCCCGTCCCGGCCATGCTTTCCCTGATTCCGGCCTGGATGTCGTCGGTCCATTTGAAGCCTTCATGGTAGGAATGCAGGATTAGGACCTCGTGCCTTGCTTCGGATTTGGCATTGAAGAACCGGGTGTCGGGGGGCAGACGGTCCGGAGTGATCCGAAAACGCTCCATCCGGCGCACGTCCACTTCCAGCTGAATCCCGTCATCGTAGGTGACCGGCAGATCGGCCGGATTCTCTCCGGCTAGGATGCGGCCCGCCATGTCGGCCGCAACCCGGCCCTGCTCGTATCCGTTGGTCAGATACCCGCCGAACAGACCGTGCCCCAGGAGGAAGTTCCATACCCCGTACGTGGGCACGGGGCTGGCTTCGGAAATGGCCGTGACGGCTTCCGTGGCGTCATAGACGTTTCCTTCGCGGTCCCTGAAATAAAGCAGGAACAAGAGCCCGGTCCGCGGCCCGATTTCCCGCACCCTGTTCACCAGCTCGGGCAGGGGCAGGTCGTCGAGCACCCTTACGGGCAGGTCGCGCGGAACATTTTTGCGCAGCTCGGCCAAGGCCGCGAGGCCGGTGCCGGTTTTGTCGCTGATGACCAGCAGTTCGCGCATTTGGGGCTGCAACCTGCGCATCAGGCGCACCGTGGAACTCATGTCTGCGTATTCGCGCACTCCGGTCATGTTTTTGGGCAGGGCGGGCAGAGGGTTGCTGTTCACGCCGCAGAACACGATCGGGGTGTCCGGAAAAATGCGGTTTCCGTGTTCGAGCATGAAGTGAAATGCCTTTTCGTCAATGGTTATGACCAGGTCCGGATGCAGGAACGCGTATTTGAGCTCCATGAATTTCGGAAGATTGTCGAGATAGTCGGGATCGAGGTTGCGCTTGGCGTCCATGTGCTCGATGCGGATGCGCACTTCCGGGTCGTTGGCGTGCAGGGTCGCCTGCAGGCCGTGGATGATGTCCGCCGACCATTTGTAGTCCGGATGGTAGGAGTTGAGAATGAAGACCTGCTTGGCCGCGAGGGCGCCGGCAGGGCTCAGGACCAGTAGCAGCAGCATGGTCCAGAGCGCCCGCGGACGCCATCGCGAAAGGCGCCGGAAGGGTCGCCCCGTGTCACGCAAAGACAGTTTCTCCCTGGAGCACCGAGCCCGCCTTGATCACCGCCTGCTTGGGCCCCCTGTTGACGAGCCGCACGTCGCCTACGCAGCGTACGTCTTCCTCGAAGAGCACATCGCCTTCGATCACCAGGCTGTCGCATTTGAGCAGGGAGGGCGGATTTTTGGGGAAACGGGTCAGGAAGGCGTCAATTTTCTTGTACAGATTGCCGTCCAGGGAGATCGACGGCATGGGCGCGTCGCGTTCCGGGTTGGGGATGATCGTCTCCCTGTCGGTGCGCACGAAACAGTCGGACATGACCAGCAGCAGGTCGCCCGTCGTCTTGACCGGCGCGAAACGCTTTCGGGGCACGATGACCGCCTGGGCGTTCAGGAAATTGGTGATGGCCGAGCCCATGGCCGTTTCCAGCTGAAAGACCTTGGGCGAGGACGGGTCGCGCGGATCCAGGGTCTTGGGGTTTATGATCAGGTCCAGCGGCATCATGCGGTGCGACACGAACACCGACTGCAGCACGCGCAGGTCCACCCAGATGGAATTGGTGTTGAAGAATTTGTACTTTTCGATGTCGCAGAAGGAGTCCATTTCCTGGTCCGGGCATTGGGCCACTTCACGCAGGGCGAGCTGCCTGTTTTTCTTGAGGCGGCAGAGGTGCCCGCCTTTCTTGTCCTGCTCCGTGCGCCGGGCCACTTCCATGAGGAACGGCAGATTGTGGTGCACCATGTAGCCGAGCAGGCGGCGGTTCATGATCGCGCCGAGGTTGTCGGAGTTGGAAATGAAGGCGTAATGGTAGCCCTTGTCCAGCAGCGCGTCGAGGATGCCGGAGGTGATCATGGCGGTGTAGATGTCGCCATGGCCGGGCGGGTTCCATTCCAGTTCCGGGTTCTGCGGCCAGGAGGCGGGAGTGTGGTCCTTGGCCACGATCTTGGGGTAGCGGTGCTGCAGGAACGCCAGATCGATGCCGGTGGTGCCGTTATGGAAATCCCCGATTTGGAGCATGGTGTCCATGTGGGTCTTGAAGCTGTTCATGAAGACCTGGGGAAAATCCACGCCGTAGTGGGCGCGCACGTTCTTGGCCTGGAGCAGGATGAGGTCCAGAAAGCTGAGTCCGTCCTTGACCGGGATGAGCGATTTGGCGGACTCAAGCCCCATGCTGGTGCCAAGGCCCCCGTTGAGCTTGATGACGGCGGTCTTGTCCAGCGCCTTTTCGCCCTTGTCCTTGAACTGCTCCATGGAATCATAGTCGGCCAGTTCGTCGTCATGCACCGCCAGCACGTCGCGGTCCGAAAGCTTGCCCTGGGCCCCATAGAGGAACTGGTTGAAGTAACACTTGAAGGTGTTGATGACGATGGCGGGCAGCCCCTGCTGCTCCATCTTCAGCGCGAAGGGGCGGAAGAGCTTGGAGAGGTTCGGGTCGTCGACGCTGACGCAGCTGATATCTTTGGCCATGAAGGCTCCTTGTGTGGATCTGGTTCATGAGGGCATTCCCGGTTTGCGGAGAATGGCCGCGAGTGTGGGAAGAGCATAGTGCATGCGCTTCTCTTCGTCCATAATGGGGTGGATGGATGGAGGAAATTTTTCCACCGCGCAGGATGGGGGTGCGTCTTGCGCGCCGCCTCAGACCGGGGCGTCGTGCCTGGGCATGGAGATCGTCAGCCGCGCCGTGCCGGCCTGCTGCTCCATGCGCAAGTGTCCGCCGATGCGCTCCACCAGGCGCAGGCACATGGCCAGGTTCATCTCGTCGTCCTCGAATGGCATGATCAGCCGGTCATTCCCAAGCTTGCCGCGCACGGGCTCCATGGCCACGCAAACCTGGACCAGGCCCTCAGATTCGCTGCCGGTGATGCGCATCGCGCCCGAAGGTTCCGTGATTTCGGCGCCGTGGCCGATGAGGTAGATGAAGATCCGGTGCAGGAATTCCTGGTCGCCCAGGACCGGCGCAAGGTCGTCATCGAGGTCGATTTCGCAGGTGATGGATTTGTGCTCCAGACGCCTGGAGACCAGGTTCATGATGAAATTCACGGTGGGCGGTACGAGGCAGCGGGTCAGCGAGACGTCCATGGGTTCGAGATAGGCGGTGATGCGCTGCAGGAGGCGTTCGAGGCGGTTGCACTCTTCCAGGATGACCCTGGTTTCCACCGCCTCGGGGTGCCGGCTGCGCAGTTGCCTGGCGAAGCCGCCGAGGGAGACCAGCGGGTTGCGGATCTCGTGGGCCACCTCTTCGGTCATGCTGCGCAGCATGTTCAGTTTTTCGTTCTGTCGCAGGAGCTCGTCCATGTAGGAACTGCGTGTCATGTCCATGATCATGCCCTCGATCCGCTGCGGGGCGGATCCCGGTCGCAGGGGGGAGGCGATGGACTGCGCCGCGAGCGAGACCATGTATCCTTTTTTGTGCAGGAAGCGGAACTCGAGCCGCAATTCGACCGCTTCGGGCCGCAGGCTCTTTCTGAGGGATTGCAGAAAGGGTCTCCGGTCTTGGCGCGCGATGCGCCGCAGAAAGATCCGGGGCGATCGCAGGATGTCCTTGGGCGGATAGCCGAGAATTTCCGTGGTGGCCTGGTTCAGGAATTCGAACTCGAGATCGCGGTTGATGATGAAAATGATGAGGGGGAGTTTGTGGACCAGCCGGAAGAGATGGTCCTGGGTGACCCGGACGTGGCGTTGCAGACCGGATCGGATCAGGCAATCGCGCAGGCTGCCGACAAAGGCGTCCGTGTCCGCGATGGGTTTGGGAGCGTAATCGCAGGCCCCGCCCCGGAAGGCCTCGATGGGGCAGTCGATGTCCGTCCGGCCCGAGACGACAATGAGGGCAGTGGCCGGGCGTTTGGCTTTCATGGCGTGCAGCAGGCCCATTCCCGCGTCGCCGGGGATGTCCAGGTCCAGAAGCGTCAGATCCGGATCGCGGTGTTCCAGAATGTCCAAGGCCTGCCACGCCTCCCCGGCGTCATGGATCTCGAATCCGGCGCCTTCAAGCTTCGCGCCCACGGACGCCCGCAGCTTGGGGTCGTCCGTGACGATCAGGATGGACTGGGCCATGGTTCCGCCTCCGTGGATGCCGGGGACAGGTTCTTGCGCGGCAGGGTCACCTCGAAGGTGTTCATGGACTGCGCGTAGGAATAGCCGACCCGCCCCTGGTGCAGTTCGACGATCTGTTTGACGAAATACAGCCCATGCCCCGACCCTTCCACGTTTTCCGCGTCGCTGCATCGAAAGTCGGCGTCGAAAAGCCTGGCCTGTTCCCCTCCGGGGATTTCCTGTCCCGTGGTGGAGACGAAAAGACGTATGCCGGGCCGGCCGGAGCCGAAGGCGCGGGGCAAGGTTTCCCATCCGTAGAGGACCAGCTTTTCTTCGCCTCCGAATTCTCCGGGCATGGCCGTGGTGTATTTGACCGCGTTGGCCAGCAGGTTGGCGAAGACCTGCGAGATGAGCCCGAGATCGGCCTCCAGCACGACGTCCTCGTCGATGCGCACGTCGGGCGCGATGCGGATGGCGATGCCCTGGGCCTTGAGCAGGGGCCGGAAGCGTTCGAGTTGCGGCTCGAAGACCTGGCTTTTGAATCTGCAGGGCCGCAACCGCAAATCGTAGCTCCCTTTCTCGAAGTGGCTGCGGCGCAACAGGCTTTCCAGAAACAGGCTCGACTGCTGGAAACGCCGCGAGATGCTCTGCTGCCTGGCCTGCAAATCCTTGATCATGGACGGCAAGTCGCGGCGTATTTCCCGGTCTGGGGAATCGGCGCGCGCGGGGTCGAGGGCGTCCACTTTGCGCGCGAGGCGTTCAAGCTGCTTTTCCATGTGCAGAAAGAGAAGCTTGAAGTGCATGTTGGGCACGATGACGTTGTGACCGATGTCGCGGACCAGATTGTTGATGAAGGTCAGGCGCTGACGGTTGCTGATGGCCACTTGCTTGACCGCCATGAGCTGCGCGGCGCTGCGGGCGAAGAGAAGGTAGAAGGCTTCCTCCTCGGGGAAAAGCTCTCTGTGCAGGCACAGCAGGCCGATGAGCCGCGGTTCCGCGCCGGTCTGGCAAATGGGAACCACGCTCATGCCGTTCAGGCGGGCGATGGAGGTGGAGTTCGGGCAGGCGTTTTCCGGAAAGGTGACGAGTTTGCGCGCGTGAGGGCTTGTGGTCCGCCGGAGTTTCAGCTCGTCCTTGGGATCTCGCATGTACAGCGACGCGCTTGTGCCCAGGCAGACGTCGGGCACGAGCACGCACAGCGATTTCAGGTCACGCAGGGACTCGAATTCGAAGCTGGCCTGAAAGAACAGGCTGAACGCCGCGTCGCGATCAGCGGCACGGTCGTCGCGGGCGCGGCCCGAGAGCCTTTCCTGGAGGTAGGCCCTGATGTGCTTGCGGGCATGGAGCGAGGGTTGCATGGCGTATCCCGGGTTGAGAATCGCTTCCGGCATAACCCAGGATATGCCCTCCCGCAATCAGGGTTTGCGCGGTTTGCCCCGTCCGTCGTATTTCTTGGGGTCGAGGTTGTATTTCTTGATCTTGTAATTGATGATCCGGTAGCTGGCCCTGAGTTCCCTGGCCACCTGGAGCATGTTGCCGCCGCATTTCTGCAGGGCCTCGACCAGAATCTCCTGCTCGAACTTGCCAACGGCCTCGCCAAAGGAAAGCTGGTTGTCCGTGGCCGAGCTCTCGGCGGTTTGCAGGGTGGGCGGCAGATGATAGGTGCGGATGGCTTCCTCGTTGCAGATCAGGACGGCGCGTTCCATGCAGTTGCGCAGCTCGCGCACGTTGCCTGGCCACTGGTACTGGGTCAGGAGGTCGATGGCGGGCATGGAGATGCGTTTGATGTTCTTCGAGTATTCCTTGGCGAAGAACTCCAGGAAGTATTCGGCCAGGGGCAGGATGTCCTCCCGGCGTTCGCGCAGGGGCGGGATGAAGATGGGAAAGACGTTGATGCGGTAGTAGAGGTCCTCGCGGAACTGGCCGGACTTGATCAGGTTTTCCAGCGGCTGGTGGGTGGCGCAGATGATGCGCACATCGACCTTGATGCTTTTTTCGCTTCCCAGACGCTGAATCTCCCCTTCCTGGAGGGCGCGCAGCAGTTTGGACTGGGCCTCGGGGCTGAGTTCCCCGATTTCGTCCAGAAACAGGGTGCCGCCATGGGCCAGCTCGAAGCGGCCCTTCTTGGTGCCCACGGCGCCGGTGAAGGCGCCTCGCTCGTGCCCGAAAAGCTCGCTTTCCAGCAGTTCCGAGGGCAGGGCCGCGCAGTTGAGCCGGATGAGGGGTTTGGAGCGCCGCGAACTGGCGTTGTGGATGGCTTCGGCCAGAAGTTCCTTGCCGGTGCCCGATTCGCCGCGCAGCAGCACGGAAGCCTTGCTTGAGGCGACCTGCATGATCTGGCCCATGACAAAGGCCATGGCCTTGGACGTGGCCACGATCTTGGCCTGCGCCATGGCGGTGTCCCGATCCAGGCTTTCGCCCAGAAAGCCCATGGAGGCCCACAGCTCCTTCTGGGCCATGTTCTCCTGGAGATATGCGGTCTGCCTGGCGATGACGGCGGCCAAAACCTCCAGAAAGGCGCAGTGGACGTCCAGCACTTCGGGCGGCTGGCACGGGATGTCCGCGCTCAGGACGCCGAGGGCCTCGTGGATTCCTTCCGCGTTGATCCTGTTGATGGGCACGCAGATGAAGGACAGCTCGGAAAGTTCCTTCTGGGTCCGGCCCATGGCCTTATTCAGGAAGCGTTCGTCATGCTCCATGGCCTTGATGATGATGGGCTTTCCGGTGTCCAGCACCTGTCCGGTGACGCCCTGGCCCGGCAGGTACGTGGCCTTGACCGGGCCCTTGTGGCCGTAGGTCAGGTCGAAACGGATGGTGTTGGCCTTGGGGTCGAAAATGGCCAGGGCCATGCGCCTGTACTTCATGGCCTCGGCGGTCATGCCCAGCAGACTGTCCAGGCTCGATTGCAGGGGGCTCATGGGGTCGAGGTGCTGCACCGTGCTTTGCAGCGTTTGCAGGAAATGCAGGAATTCGGCGGTCATCATGGGTGGGTTTCCAAATCGTTTTCGGGATGCGTGCGATCCGTTTCTGGGGGCATCGCCTCAGTTATCCATTGCGGGCGGCTCCGCTGTCGCGGGAGCCGCGCCGGACCTTCATCTACGATTTGGATTTGAGCGAACCGATCTTGTAGTCCAGGAAGGCTTCATTGCCGCTTTCCTTGGATTTGAGCGCCTCGTACTCGGAGATGGCCAGGTCGATCTGACCGGCCTTCTCGGCGGCGAAAGCCAGGTTGGCGGAAATGGCGGGGGCGAATTCCTCGCCGGCGTCTTTTTTCAGAGCGCTGAGTATTTCCACGGCCTTGGCGGGTTCGCCGCCGAGGATGCGGGCCTTGGCCTCGCCCAGGCCGGCGATGACGCGGACATCGGCGTTCTGTCCCACGGAGCGCCAGGCTTCAGCAGCCTTTTCAAACTCGTTTTGATCCATGAAGATCCGGGCAAGTTCGAGCTGGGCCGCCGGACGCAATTCCTTGGGTCCGGACTGGGCGAAGGTTTGCAGCTTTCCGGTGCGCGCGGCCTGGTCGGCCAGCACCATGATCCCGCCCAGTTCGCTGACGGCCTTCTCGTGCCGCGTCTCCTGATAGGAGGAAACGCCCGCGTAGACCGCCACGGCGGTGACGATGCCGCCGATGGTGATGCCGATGGGCTTGAGGTTGTCGAGTATTTTCTTCAGCAGGGGATGGATGTCGGTGTCCATTTCCTGTTCGAGCGTTTTCAGGATATCGCTTGTCTGGTTGTGTTCTTCCATGCCTCGGCTCCTTTGATTCGAATTGCCATTATTGTAAAAGCCTCGTCTGTGTATAGGCAATCCGGGAAAAGGTCAAAGAGAATGGTGAGCTGGTAAATATGTTGAAATAAAAGACTATTTTTGTTGAACGCGGAGGCGGGAAGCACGAAATCTTGCCTGTGGGGCGACGTTGGTATAGACGCTTATCAATAGTCTATTATTCACGGCAGTTTTTTCAAAAGTACACAGGAGCTCAGGATGAATCTGGAATCACAAATGCGCGATCTGGCCGCATCGGCGCGGACCGCCGCGAGAAGCCTGGCCACGGCGACAGGAGAGCGGCGCAACAAGGCGCTTCTGGTTTTGGCCGATCTGCTGCACCAGTCGCGATCCGAGATTTTCGAGGCCAACTCCCGCGACCTGGAAGCCGCGCGCGCCGCGGGATTGGACGAGGCGCGCATCGATCGCCTGCGCATCACCGACGCCGGAGTGGATTCCATGTCCGGAGCCTGCCGCCACGTGGCGGGGCTGTCCGATCCCGTGGGCGAGGTCGAGGGCATGATCAAGCGGCCCAACGGTCTTTTGGTCGGGCGCATGCGCATTCCGCTGGGCGTGATCGCCATCATCTACGAATCCCGCCCCAACGTGACCGTCGATGCGGCCATTCTCTGCCTCAAGGCCGGCAACAGCGTCATTCTGCGCGGCGGGTCAGAAGCCTATCATTCCAACCAGATCCTGGGCGGCCTCCTGCGCCGGGCCCTGGACGAGGCCGGCCTGCCCGAGGGATGCGTGCAGATCGTGCCGACCACGGACCGCGCGGCGGTGAAACACCTGCTGGCCCTTGACGAGTACATCGACGTGGTTATCCCGCGCGGCGGCGAAGGGCTCATCCGGGCCGTGGTCAAGGACGCGACCATGCCGGTCCTCAAGCACTACAAGGGGGTCTGCCACATCTACGTGCACCAGGACGCGGATCAGGAAGAGGCCCTGGCCATCATCGAGAATGCCAAGGTGCAGCGACCGGGAGTGTGCAACGCCTTGGAATGCCTGCTCGTGCACGAGGGCGTTGCCCGGGAATTCCTTCCGCGCCTGGCACAATCCCTGGCGCCCCTGGGCGTGTCCTTCCGCGCCTGTCCCCGCTCGTTGCCGCTTCTGGGCGCGAGCGCCGCTCCCGCAGAGGCGGACAACTTCGGGCGTGAATTTCTGGCGCTGATCCTGGCCGTGAAGGTCGTCGCGACTCAGGCGGAAGCGGAAGAGCACATCGCCCGGTACGGATCCGGCCATTCCGAGGCCATCCTGACCCGCTCCCACGAGCGGGCCATGCGTTTTCTGCGCACCGTGGACGCCTCCTGCGTGCTCATCAACGCCTCCACCCGCTTCAACGACGGCGGCGAACTCGGGCTCGGAGCGGAGATAGGCATCAGCACCTCGAAGATCCACGCCTACGGGCCCATGGGCGTCAAGGAGCTGACCAGCCTCAAGTTCATCGTTTTCGGCGAAGGGCAGGTGCGTGGCTAGTCCGTTTGGCGGCGCGGTCGGAATCCTCGGCGGCTCGTTCAACCCCGTGCACAACGGGCATCTGCGCCTGGCCATAGAGGCCCGGGAGGTTCTCGGTCTGTCTCGGGTGGAGCTTCTGCCGGCCAAGGTTCCGCCGCACAAGGGCGAAAGCGGACTGCTTCCGTTCGAAGTGCGGCTGTCTTTGCTGCGTCTGGCCGTGCAGGGAGTGGATGGCCTTGAGGCCAGCGCCCTGGAGGGCCAGTTGCCCGTGCCGTCCTATTCCTATGCCACCCTGGCCCGTCTGCGCGAGCTGGACCCGTCGGCCTCGTTCGTCTTCGTCCTCGGCAGCACCGATTTTCTGACCTTGCCGCAGTGGCACCGCGGGCTTGAACTGCCTCTGGTCACGGACATGGCGGTGGTCGACCGGCTGGGGCTCGGCCAGGAGGCGGTGGACGCCTTCCTGGACGCGCATTGGGACTGGTCCGTGGAAGAGGGCGGCGCGCGACGCATCACGGGCGGACGGCGGATCGTCCTTGTGCCCATGGAGCGTCTGGACATCAGCGCGAGCATGGTCCGGGAAAAATTTTGCGCGGGCCTTGAAACCAGCGGCCTCGTGCCCGAAGCCGTCCGGGGGCGGATGCTGGCCGATCCCCATCTTTTCAAGGACTGCTGGAACGTGTCACCCTAATGGAGGAATCATGGTTGGACATATCGTCATGTGGAAACTCAAAGAGAGCGCGGAAGGCCGCAGCGCCGCCGAAAACGGCCAGATCATGAAGGAGATGCTCGGGGCTTTGCCGGGGCTGATTCCGCAGCTGCGCACCCTGGTGGTCAGCACGGACATCTTCGCCTCCGCTCCTGAGACCGAGGTGGTTTTGTACACGGTCTTCGATTCTCCCGAAGATCTCCAGACCTATCAGGTTCATCCCGAGCACCAGAAATGCGTGGCCTTTGTCTCGGCCGTGGCCGCCGAAAGGCGCGTGGTGGACTATACTTTTTAAGGGCGGTTTCTCCGCGATGAGCCCAATGAAAAACCCCGCTTGAAGCGGGGTTTTTCATTGGGCCTCTAGCTGGCCAGCAGGGCGACGGTGACCTGCTTCTTTCCGAACCGCCTGGCCTGGTCGGTGTCCGGAAAAAAGATGTCCATGCGCTGCGTGTAGCGTTTGCTCATCAGGTCCGCGATTTCAAAGACGCCGTGTCCCTTCACGTAGACCTTCTTGCCGAAAACCCATCCCGCGTCGAACAGGTCGCGGCTGACCGCCACGATGCCGGGCCGGGGCTTGGCCATGCTGGCCGTGTTCAGCGGATCGGGACCGCATTCCTCGACGGTGGGGCTGTAGGCGGTGACGGTCACTTCCCGGACCCACATGTTCTTGAGTTCCGCGACCTGACGGGTCAATTCCGCTCGTTCCTCGTTGAGCGCGTCGATGCGTGCGTCGTAACGCTGGCTGACTTCCAGCCTGGTTCCGGTGTGGGCGGCAAATCCGACCAGCGCCGAGAACAGGATGAAAAAAAGCGAAGTGACGACAAAAGCGCCATGGTTACTCATATGTATACCTCATTGTGCTTGGGGTGATGCTGTCGGTGAAGAGAGAGGAAGGGAAAGGGGAAGATGCCGACGGCATGAGATCAGGGGGTCAGTACTTCATAACGATTAGGGTCTTTACCCGATGAGGCACCGGGACGCAACCCTTTGATTCGCACCCGGTCAAAGCCAATGCCTTGGAGTTAAAATCGTTTAATTTCAAGGCGTTGAGCTTTCATTCCGATTTTTGGGGTACGAAACGCAACGCCAGGGAATTGATGCAGTAGCGCAATCCAGTGGGCTGTGGTCCATCTGGAAATACATGGCCCAGGTGGCCGTCACAGACAGCGCAGAGCACTTCAGTGCGGACCATGAACCACGACCGGTCCTCATGCTTTGTCACATGCGTTTCGTCCACCGGCTTGAAAAAGCTGGGCCAGCCTGTGCCGGAATCGAATTTGGCGTCGGAATGGAAGAGCGGCGTCGCGCATCCTGCGCAGACGTAGGTCCCCGTCTGGTGGTGGTCGTTGTATTTTCCGCTGAAAGCGGGCTCCGTGCCTTTTTCCCGCAGCACCGCGTACTGTTCGGGTGTCAGAATCTCACGCCACTGGGCGTCGGTCCTGGTTGTTTTCTCCATGGCGTATCCTCCCAAGGGCCAAACGACGGCGAGCGTCAGGATAAGGATCATGTTGATCGGGGTCATGGCGGGCCTCCTTTTCCTGAAGATTCTAAGGCCTGTGCCCGGACTGTAAAGGTGGCTGTTTCTCTTGGCGCTTTTCTGTGCTAGGTTGAAGCATCTCGCGCGACGCAAAGAACATTTCAGGAGGCATGACCATGAACCCGGATACGAATCTGGTGGAGACGCTCAAGGACGACATTCAGCGACACGTGGCCTTGACCCTGGGCAGCGATCCCTTCCCCCCGCGCAAGGAGAGGTACTACCTCGGCCTGTGCTACAGCGTGCGGGACCGCCTGCTGGGCAAATGGCTGGAGACGCAGCGTTCCTATTACGATTCCATCACCAAGCGCGTCTATTACATGTCGCTGGAATTTCTGCCCGGCCGTTTCCTGATGAACTATATCCAGGCCTTGGGCATGGAGGAGGAGTGCCGCGCGGCGGTGCGGGATTTCGGGCTCGATCTGGACGACCTGCTGGAGGAGGAGTGGAATCCGGGGCTGGGCAACGGCGGCCTGGGGCGGCTGGCCTCCTGCTACATGGACTCCATGGCGACCTGCAAGATTCCCGGTTACGGCTACGGCATCCTCTATGATTACGGCATCTTCTACCAGACCATCGTGAACGGCTATCAGCACGAGGGCTGCGACAACTGGCTGCGCCAGGATTCCCCCTGGGTGCTTCGGCGCGGGCATTTCATGTATTTCATCAATTTCTACGGGCGCAGCGAGGCCTACGAGGACAGCGCCGGGCACGAGCGTTTCCGCTGGGTGGATACGGAATCGGTCATGGCCATGGCCTGCGACATCATGATTCCCGGCCACCAGAACGGGCACGTGACCAACATGCGTCTGTGGAAGGCCATCTCCACCCGCGATCTCGAACTTGAGCACTTTAACCGGGGCGACTACATCGGGGCGGTCCAGTCCAAGGTCGAGAGCGAGAATATTTCCAAGGTCCTCTATCCCAACGACAACAGCCCGCGCGGCAAGGAACTGCGCCTGCGGCAGCAGTATTTCTTCGTGGCCGCGACCTTTCAGGACATTCTGCGCCGTTTCCGCAAGAACAACTATTCCTCCTTCGACTGCTTTCCCGATCAGGTCGCGGTGCAGCTCAATGACACCCATCCGGCCATCAGCATCGCGGAACTGATGCGCATCCTGATCGACGAGGAAGCCCTGAGCTGGGACCAGGCCTGGGACATCTGCCGCAGGACGTTCTCCTACACCAACCACACCGTGCTTCCGGAAGCCCTGGAGACGTGGTCCGTGGAGCTTGTCGGGCGCATGCTGCCCAGGCATCTGCAGATCATTTTCGAGATCAACCACCGCTTTCTCGAAGATGTCGCCAAGCGCTTTCCGGGCCGGGTGGACCTGCTGCGTTCCCTGTCCCTGATCGCCGAGGATGACGGCAAGCAGGTGCGTATGTCCCATCTGGCCATTGTCGGCAGCCACACGGTCAACGGCGTGGCCGAACTGCATTCGCAGATTTTGAAGACCCGCCTGTTCAAGGACTTCAGCACCCTCTATCCGGGGAAATTCATCAATGTGACCAACGGCATCACGCCCCGGCGCTGGCTCATGCAGGCCAACCCCGCCTTGTCGGAACTGATAAGCTCCGTCATCGGCGACGAATGGATCAGGGATTTGTCGCAGCTGTCGAAGCTTGCGGCATTCGCCGACGATCCGGAATTCCAGCAGCGTTGGCAGGAGGTGCGCAAGCGCAACAAGAAGCTGCTGTCCCGCTACGTGCTGCGCAAGCTCGGCGTGGGCATCAATCCGGGCACGCTCTTCGACATGCACATCAAGCGCATCCACGAGTACAAGCGCCAACTGCTCAACGTCCTGCACGTCATCACGCTCTTCAATCGGGTGCGTTCGGAAAGCCGGGGGCACCATGTCCCGCGCACGGTCTTTTTCGCCGGAAAGGCCGCCCCGGGGTATTTCCTGGCCAAGCTGATCATCAAGCTCATCAACGCCGTGGGGCAGGCCGTGAACAGCGATCCCGCCGTGGGAAACGAGCTGCGGGTCGTCTTTTTGCCCAACTACTGCGTCTCGCAGGCCGAGAAGCTCATTCCCGCGGCGGATCTTTCCGAACAGCTCTCCACGGCGGGCATGGAGGCCTCCGGCACAGGAAACATGAAGTTCGCCCTGAACGGGGCCTTGACCATCGGCACCCTGGACGGGGCCAACGTGGAAATCCGGGAAGTGGTGGGGGAGGACAATTTCTTTCTCTTCGGTCACACGGAGGAGGAGGTCCAGCGCCTGCATGCCGGGGGCTACGACCCGGTCCGGATCTACAAGAACAACATCGAGCTCAAGAAGGCGCTGGACATGATCGCCACCGGATTCTTCTCGCCGGAGGCGCCGGGGCTGTTCCGGCCCATCGTCGATTCGCTGCTGGCCCATGGGGACTACTATCTGGTGCTGGCGGATTACGAGAAATACGTGGCCGCCCAGGCGCAGGTCTCCAGGACCTACGAGGATGAGGCCCTGTGGACGCGCATGTCCATTCTGAACACCGCCAACATGGGGAAATTTTCCAGCGACCGTTCCATCATGGAATATGCGGAAAACATCTGGAACGTGAGCCCACTGGAGTGATTTCAGCCTCAGGCGCCTTGGCCGATCTCAAGAATGGAGGAGGCCCAGGCGCCTGCCTCGCAGTGCAGCCGGCGCATGGCCTCCGGCGCGAGGTTCAACTCCCGCAGCGTTTTTTCCAGGTTCGTTTCGTCGCGCTCCTCGAAGGCGAGCAGGAGCGACACGAACGGCGCGTACTCCGTCGTTCCCTCGCCGCGCAGGGCCTTTTTCCGTCTTTCGTCCAGGGGCAGGAAGGCCAGGGCGTCGGCCATGGGAATGCCCAGGATGGCGTCGAGAAGGGAAAACATGCCCAGGAGGAACATCTCGTCGGGCTTGAAATCCCAGTAGTCGTGGTCCGTCACGGTGCGTTCCAGGAATTTCCCGCGCCACAGGGAAAGATGCAGGAGCTCGTTTTGCTCCTCGCCCCGGACGATATCCGCCAGCAGCACGGCGCGCAGCCAGTTGCGAACGTTGATCCAGCCCAGCAGGGATATGGCCTGGCGGATGGAGTCGATCTTGCGCATGAACCCGAAAGCCGGGGAATTGAGATAGGTCAGCAACCGGTAGGAAAGACTCACGTCGGCCTGGATGGTCCGGGCCAGGTGGTCGAGGTCGGGCGAGCCGCCTTCGATGACGCGCAGGATTTGCAGCCGTGAGTTCTGGTGCGCGGAGAGTTTTTTGCCGGGAATGATCTCGGCGTTCTTGAAAAAGCGTCCCTGGAAAAGCGTGACGCCCAGCCCCTGCAACCGCTCCACTTCTTCCCGCGTGCTCACGCCGCGCGCGATGATCGTTTTTCCGCTTCCCCTGATGCCGCCCATCTCCTCCGCCATGGCCGGATCGGCCATGCAGACTGCCGTTGCCAGTTCCAGGAGGGCGGGAGGCGGCGTGAGGCCGGACGCCCATTCCAGGACGACGGCATGACCATCCGCCGCCATCTGTCCGAGAATCGGCGGCAGATCCGGATCGTTGTGCAGTCGCGGGGAGATCAGAATGGCCGAGGAGGAGGGCGGAAAGGCGTAGGGGGTCTGTTTCAAGAGCTGCTCCCGGCCGTAGGAGAGCAGGATTTTCTTGTTGCGGGCCAGGATGGCGTTCAGGCCGATGTAGTCGCCCGAGACGACGGCGGCTCCGATGGAGGCCGGGTCCGGACCCGGCGTCGCGTCCGAAGCGATGCCCGACGTGGCTTCGATCTCGTAGCCCCAAACTGTCCTGGCGGCGGTGAAGATCGGGTTTCGGGACAAGAGGTGCAGGTTTGTCGGGCGTGACGCTGCAAAAGGCATGGATGGCTCCCGGTTGGAGATGTGGGTCGTTGCTGCGTCTAGCACAGGGGCGCGCGCTTTTGAACTGGTATTTGCGGGCCCAGGCGTTTGTTGACAAATATGTTCATGATTTGCGGCTGCGAAGCGCCGTGGCCTTTCGCAGCCCTCGGAGGCGTCCCTTTTCCCGAGGCGCGGCGTGACATGAGGCGGTTTTTGCGGTTTGCTACTGATTTTGCAAATTTGTAATTTTCATTTCATTATTTTTCGGTTTGCCCGGGTTGCATATTTCAAAAATGTAATCTATTTATTTGCCTCAGTTGCTACATCATTATATTTCAATGCGTTACGATTGTGGCATTTGAATTGCTTTTGCTTGTGGAACTGTATTCACGGATCATAATTTCACGACGCATACATTAACTTGTCCTGGAGGATATCATGAACGGACTCACGGCTCGCAGGGACGCCATCAAGGCCATCACCGACTACAAACCCATGCATGCCCCCCTTGATTTCAGCGAGACGTCTCTCACCGAAATGTTCGGCAGCAACGTGTTCAATGACAAGGTCATGCGCGAACGTTTGCCCAAGACCGTCTACAAGTCCCTGAAAAAAACCATCGAGCTGGGCGAGAAGCTTGATGCTTCCGTGGCCGATGTCGTAGCCAACGCCATGAAGGACTGGGCCATCGAAAAGGGCGCCACCCATTTCACCCATGTCTTCTATCCCCTGACCGGCCTGACCGCCGAGAAGCACGATTCCTTCCTGACTCCCGACGGCAAGGGCGGGGCGGTGGCCGAGTTCAGCGGCAAGATGCTCATCCAGGGCGAGCCCGACGCCTCCAGCTTTCCTTCCGGCGGCCTGCGCGCCACTTTCGAAGCCCGTGGCTACACCGCCTGGGACGTGACCAGCCCGGCCTACATCCTTGAAAATCCCAACGGCACCTTTTTGTGCATCCCCACGGCCTTCGTGTCCTGGACCGGCGAGGCCCTGGACAAGAAGACTCCACTCCTGCGCTCCATGCAGGCCCTGAACAAGCAGGCCAAGCGCGTGCTGAAACTGTTCGGCGTGGAGACCAAGCTGCCCCTGACCAGCTACGCCGGTCCGGAGCAGGAATATTTCCTCATCGACCGCAATTTCGTTTTCGCCCGCCCCGACCTGCTCATCGCCGGCCGTACCCTGTTCGGCGCCAAGCCCCCCAAGGGCCAGGAGTTCGAAGACCAGTATTTCGGCGTGACCCCGCGCCGCGTCATGTCCTTCATGATGGAAGTGGATCGTGAGCTGTTCAAGCTCGGCGTCCCGGTCAAGACCCGCCACAACGAGGTGGCCCCGAGCCAGTTCGAGATCGCGCCCATTTACGAGCAGGGCAACCTGGCCACCGACCACAACCAGCTGGTCATGACCGTGCTGCGCAGCGTGGCCAAGCGCTACGGCATGGTCTGCCTGCTGCACGAGAAGCCCTTTGCCGGCATCAACGGTTCGGGCAAGCACCTCAATTACTCCATCGGCAACGACGAAGTCGGCTGCCTGTTCGATCCCGGTGACACCCCGCATGAGAACGCCCAGTTCCTGGTCTTCTGCGCCGCCGCCATCCGCGCCGTGCACAAGTACGGCTCCCTGCTGCGCGCCACCGTGGCCAGCGCCTCCAACGACCATCGTCTCGGCGCCAACGAGGCCCCGCCGGCCATCATGTCCGTCTATCTTGGCGAACAGCTGACCGATGTCTTCGAGCAGTTCAAGAAGGGCGAGGTCAAGGGCTCCAAGAAGAAGAGCGTCATGAACATCGGCGTGGACACCCTGCCGCCCCTGCCCATGGATCCGGGCGACCGCAACCGCACCAGCCCCTTCGCCTTCACCGGCAACCGTTTCGAATTCCGCGCCGTGGGCTCGACCATGTCCATCGCCGGTTCCCAGGTGGCCCTGAACACCATGATGGCCGAATCCCTGGACTACATCGCCACGGAGCTGGAAAAGGCCACCGGCGGCAAGAAGACCAAGCTCAACGAAGCCGTCCAGACCCTGCTGCAGAAGATCATCATCGAGCACGAGAAGGTCATCTTCAACGGCGACGGCTACTCCGAGGAATGGCACAAGGAAGCCGAGAAGCGCGGCCTGGCCAACCTGAAGGCCACTCCCGACGCCCTGCCCATGCTCTCGGCTCCCGAGACCATAGAGATGTTCACCAAGTACGGCGTGTTGACCGAGGCCGAGCTGCGCTCCCGCCAGGAAATCTACCTGGAGATGTACTGCAAGACCGTCGAAACCGAAGCCAACCTGATGCTGCGCATGGCCAAGACCGTGATCTTCCCGGCCTCCTTCCGCTACCAGAACGAGCTGGCCACGGCCTGCGCCAACCTGAAGGCCATCGGCAAGGAATACGGCACAACCACCCTCGATCAGCTGACCACCAACCTGCGCCTCATGCAGAAGGTCACCTATGAGCTTGAGGCCCTGCTCGAAGGGGACAAGGGCCAGACCACCCTTGACCACGCCAACTACTTCTACAAGACCATCCTGCCGGCCATGAACGAGGTGCGCAAGCATGCCGACATCCTGGAGACCCTGGTCGCCGACGATCTGTGGACCCTGCCCAGCTACCAGGAGATGCTCTTCATCCGTTAACTCCTTTTCCGCCGAACCGGCCTGTCGAAGCGCATCCTCCCCTCGCCAGGTTTTTGCCGAATACGGGCCGGTTCACGGAATTTCAGGCCGCCTCCGGGCGGCCTTTTTCGTGTTTGACGGGGCGCGTCCGTGTGTCTAGATAGTTCTGGCGTCTTTCCTCCGAGCTCGTGAGTACCCCATGGAAATATTCCGCCAATGGCTGCACGCCGTTTTTTCCGACACGCAACTTGTCATCCTTTTCCTGGTGCTGGTTGTGGGCTGCGCGATCATCCTCTCGGTGGGAAATCTGCTGGCCCCGGTCATCGCCAGCGTGGTCATCTCCTTTCTGCTGGAAGGGTTGGTGCGCTTTCTGGTCGCGTTGCGCTGGCCGCGAATCCTGGCCGTGGCTCTGGTTTTCGGGCTGTTCATGCTTTTTCTGGCCATACTGATCCTGGCCCTCGTGCCCTTGCTGGTGTCCCAGATCACGGATCTGATCGACAATATCCCCTGGATCGTGTCCAAGGCGCAGCACGCCCTTACGCATCTGCCCCGGCAGTATCCGATTCTGACCGAGGCCCAGATCCAGACCGTGGTCGACTCCCTGACCGCGCAGTTTTCGCAGTACGGGCGGCAGGTGCTGGCCTTTTCTCTGTCCTCCGTGCGCTCGGTCTTTTCCTTCGTGGTCTACATGGTGCTCATGCCGATCATGGTCTTCTTCTTTTTGAAGGACAAAGACGTGATCCTCGGCTGGCTGTGCGATTTTCTGCCTCAGGACCACACCCTGGCCAGCAGTGTCTGGATGGATGTCAAGACCCAGGCCGGCAACTACGTGCGCGGCCGCATCTGGGAAGTGCTCATCGTCTGGGCCGCGACCTACGCCTGCTTCCTGTTTTTCGGCCTGGACTACGCCATGCTCTTGAGCCTGCTGGTGGGCCTCTCCGTCATCATTCCCTACATCGGAGCGGTGGTGGTCACCGCGCCGGTGCTCATAATCGCCTATATCCAGTGGGGTTTTGACGCGCAGTTCACCTGGGCCATGATCGTCTATTTCGCGATCCAGCTCCTCGACGCCAATGTGCTGGTGCCGCTCCTTTTGTCCGGGGCCGTGAACCTGCACCCCATCGCCTCCATCACCGCCATTCTGGTTTTCGGGGGAGTCTGGGGCTTCTGGGGCGTATTTTTCGCCATCCCCCTGGCCTCTCTGGTGCAGTCGGTGCTGGGAGCCTGGAAACTGAGACGGGGATGCGTGGCAGTGGAAAGTTGAGAGTGTTTTATGCGTCCTCCGGAACCTATAAAATGTTTCGCAAATCATTAGATTACAGGAAGAGGTGATGAAAAAATACGACGTTTACGGAATGGGCAACGCCCTGGTCGACATGGAATTCGAAGTGCCCGATGCCTTTCTCGAAACCATGGGCGTGGAAAAGGGGCTCATGACGCTGGTCGATGAAGAGCGACAGTTCGAGCTGCTCGAGTATCTTCGCAGTGAACGCAGCGCGCGTTCTGGCGGAGGGTCCGCCGCCAACACCGTCGTGGCCAACGCCTTTTTCGGAGGTACGTCCTTCTACACCTGCCTGGTCAGCAACGACGAGATGGGCGATTTCTACGCCCAGGAGCTGGCCCGGGCCAAGGTGGACACCAACCTGGCCGAGCGCCGCGCCGACGGGGTCACGGGCAAGTGCCTGGTCATGATCACGCCCGATGCCGAACGGACCATGAACACGTATTTGGGCATTTCCGAAGCCCTGTCCGTGGAGCAGCTTTGCCCGGATGCGCTGCGCGAATCCGAATTCCTGTATGCCGAGGGCTATCTGGTCACTTCGCCCACGGCCCGCCCGGCGGTGGTGGCGGCCATGAACATGGCGCGCGAGGCCGGGGTCAGGACGGCGCTGAGCTTTTCCGATCCGTCCATGGTCAAGTATTTCCGCCTGGGTCTGGAGGAGATTGTCGGCGAGGGCGTTGACCTGCTGTTCTGCAACCGGGAGGAGGCCCTGCTCTGGGGCGGATGCCGCACCCTGGCCAAGGCTGTGGACGCGCTGCGGCAAAAGGCAGGAGCCTTCGTGGTCACCATGGGCGGCGAGGGGGCGCTGGTGTTCGACGGCTACGCCGTACACGAGATCGACCCCTGTCCGGTCACTCCCCTGGACACCAACGGCGCAGGTGACATGTTCGCCGGAGCCTTTCTGCACGGCATCACCCACGGCATGACCCACGTGCAGGCCGGGGAGTTCGCCAGCCTGGCCGCGTCCAAGGTGGTGCAGACTTTCGGGCCCAGGCTCAAGCCCGAACAGTACACCCAGACCCTGGCCGAATTCCGGGCCCGGTAGGAAGGCATGTTCGGCGGCATCGAGGGGTGGGGTGAATGGCTAGGCTGGCTGGCCGCCGCATCCGCCCTGATGTTCGTGGCCTCGCTTCTGGTCATCCCCCTGGTGGCCGCGCGCATTCCCGCCGACTACTTTTGCGCGCACAGGCGTGGCCGGACCCTGTGGCGCACGCGAAGGCCGGTTCTTCGCCTGTGCGTGCTGGTCCTCAAGAACATGCTGGGCCTGGCCCTTTTTCTGGCCGGAGTGCTCATGCTCTTTCTGCCCGGTCAGGGCCTGCTGGCCATATTCCTGGGCATCATGCTCATGGATTTTCCCGGAAAATACCGTCTGGAAAGATACATCATCTCGCGCGGCCCTGTGCTGCGCGGCATCAACTGGCTGCGTAAGCGCTCCGGGGTCGCGCCCCTGGTGGTGGAGGAGGGAATGGGTACTGACGGGCGTGGTTGCGGCCTGTGACGGTTCAGTGCGCGGTTGCATGCAAAGAGCTGTCACGGGTTTTTATGGAAATATTCTTTGATTCGAGATGGTTGTGAGTGGTTATAGGTATTTGGGGCCTGTTTTCGAGCTTCTGGGTCATGTTGTAACAATCTGAAATTATTATTTTTATCGAAATATTCAAATTTTTCGAAAAAAGTCTTTGACAGCGGGAAGGTGACCCTATAGAGACTGTTTCTCGTTGGACGGGACTGGGCGGTTAGCTCAGCTGGGAGAGCGTCGGCCTTACAAGCCGAGGGTCATAGGTTCGATCCCTGTACCGCCCACCACGAAGACAAAATGCGGGGTCGTAGTTA
>JAEWKZ010000042.1 GCA_023393525.1 Pseudomonadota bacterium
GCTCACTGCCGGGCCGCGACGCCGCCTTCTCAGTCGCTCATGACCCGGCCAAGCCGGGCGAAGGTTTCCTTTGCGTCGGGGCGCAGACGCACGTCATGCACATCCTGAAGCTTGCGCATCTGCCGGATCATCTGCTCCAGCCGCTCGTCCTCGTTGACCAGAAGCCAGATGCGGCTCTCCTCGCCGCCGTTTTGGGGCAGGCAGAGAATGGCCTCCACATTGAAGGCGCGGCGGGAAAAAAGCCCGCAGACATGGGACATGACTCCTGGGTGGTTGGTGACCAGCAGGTCGAGAACGGTACGCGTGATGTGGCTATGCATGGCATTCACCTCCGAGCATGGTTCTGTTGGCGGCCCCGGGAGGGACCATGGGCCAGACTTTCTCGTCGCGGTCCACCGGGACGTGGATCAGGGTCGGCCCCCTGTGGGCCAGGGCCTCGGCCAGCACGGCGTCGGGGTCGGCGGCCCCGGACAGATCCCAGGTCTTCCAGCGGAAACCCGAGGCGATGAGCCCGAAATCGACGTTCACGTCGTAGATGGACGAGAAGTAATTGGCCTTGAAGAAAAGCTCCTGCTGCTGATGCACCAGCCCCAGACAGGCGTTGTTCATGAGGATCACGGTCACATCCACACCCTGCTCGGCGGCGGTGGCCATCTCCTGGATGTTCATGAGCAGGCTGCCGTCGCCGCTCACGCAGACAACCTTGCGCTCCGGAGCGGCCAGGGCCGCCCCGATGGCCGTGGGCAGGCCGAACCCCATGGTGCCGAGTCCGCCGGACGTCAGCCAGCCGGTGCCGGGCGTGAACGGGTAGCTCTGGGCCGTCCACATCTGATGCTTGCCCACGTCCGTGACCACTATGGCCCCCTCCCCTGCCAGCTCGCCCACCCTGCGGATGAGTTCCTGCGGGGACGCGTGCCCGCCCTGCTCCGGAATCCGCGAAGGAAAGGCCTGCTTCAGGGCTTCGATATACCCCAGCCATTCCCGGCGCTCGACCCCGGCGACCTTGGGCAGCAGGGCCCGGACCACCTCGCGCACGTCGCCCAGGATGGCCAGGGAGGCGGGACGGAGCTTGTCCAGCTCGCTGTGGTCGATGTCGATGTGGATGACCTTGGCCTGGGGGCAGAACTCCTGCACCTTGCCCGTGGCGCGGTCGTCGAAGCGCACGCCGGCGGCCAAGATCAGGTCGCAGGCCTCCATGGCCATGTTGGTGTGGCGCTGGGCATGCATGCCGAGCATGCCCATGCACAGGGAGTGGTCATGCGGCATGACGGTCAGCCCCATGAGGGTCGAGGTCACGGGCATGGACATGCGCTCGGCCAGCGCCTGCATTTCCTGTCCCGCCCCCGAGGCCACCACCCCGCCTCCGACCCAAAGGATCGGACGCCGGGCGGCGTTGAGCATCTCCACGGCGGTGTCCAGGTCTGCGTCGAAATAGGCGGGCACGGGCTCGCGTTCGCCGATCTCTGGCCAGTCCGCAAAATAAACCATTTCCAGCTGCACGTCGCGGGGAATGTCGATGAGCACCGGCCCGGGACGACCGCTTGTGGCGATGGAAAAAGCCTCGGGAATGATGCGCAGCAGGTCGCGGGCCTGGCGCACCAGGAAATTGTGCTTGGTGATGGGAATGCTCATCCCGTAGGTGTCCACTTCTTGAAAGGCGTCGGTGCCGATCATGGCCCTGGGGACCTGGCCGGTGATGCAGATGACGGGGACGGAATCGAGCTTGGCGTCGGCGATGGCGGTCAGGATGTTGGTCGCGCCGGGCCCGGAGGTGGCGAAACAGACGGCAGGCCGGCCCGTGACCCGGGCCATGCCCTGGGCCAGAAAGCCCGCGCCCTGCTCATGGCGGGTCAGGACGTGACGGATGCGGGCGCTGCGGGACAGGGCGTCGTAGAGGGGGAGGTTCGCGCCGCCGGGGATGCCCGCGATGCTGCGGATGCCCTGGCGTTCCAGAAGGCCGATGGTCAGTTGCGCGCCGGTCATGGAAAACATCATGCACTCCTTTTGTCAGCTCTTCTGTAATCCGGCGGAGGGGTGAGCTGAAAAAGGAAAACCCCCGCCGGCGCCTGCGCCGGCGGGGGAGTAAACTTCGTCCGTATCCCGTTACAGCGTCAGGCGTCCATGACTACGCATACTACTACGGCTACGACTAGGCTTGCGGAGACGTTCGTGATGCGGTTCATGGGGCGTCCTCTGGGGATATACGGTAATCGAGAATCGAGCCCTTTTTTAGGGCGTTCAAAAAAAGCTGTCAAGCGCGCGCTTGACCACAAGCGCTCCGACAGGACAGAAAAGAACCCTCGGCCGGGCCATGGCGCCTCGAAACGACAGGAAGCCTTGATTCAGAATTGTTTTACGGGCATGGTCTTCCTGCGGCTGACAGACTCATCGTATTGAACTTCAACCACTCACAGGAGGGCTCATGCCCACATCGGAATACACGCTTTTCAGCGGCGGCGCCCAGGGTACGGAAGCGGAATTCGGCCGTCTGGCCGAACAATACGGCATCCAGGAAGTGACCTACACCTTCGAGGGACACAAGATCGAACGTTCCAGGGGGCTGCGCGTGCTGACTCCCGAAGAGCTGATGCGCAAGGATGTCAGCCTGAGCTATGTCTCCAAGCTCTTGAACCGCACCTTCACCAACGCGCCGCTGATGCGCAGCATCCTGCAGACCGTCATGTACCAGATCGAGTCCGGCTACGAGATATTCGTCATCGGCACCATCATGGAGGACGGCACGGTCAAGGGCGGCACGGGCTGGGGCACGGAATTCGCCAAGATCTGCAACAAGCCCCTGTACGCCTTCGGACAGGTCCGCAACTCCTGGCACAAATGGACCGGAGAAATCTGGGAACGCTGCGAGACCCCGACCATCACCAGCAAGCATTTCTGCGGCACAGGCACCCGCTTCCTGGAGGACAACGGTCGCCAGGCCATCGCAGATCTCTTCGCCAAGTCGTTCAAATAACACGCTTCCGGCTTTCCATAGGTCCTATCGGTCCCGCAAGACCCGTAGGACCTATTTTTCGAGCCGCCGTTCCACCGCCCGCGCCACGGCCACCCCGTCCATGGCCGCCGACACGATGCCGCCCGCGTACCCGGCCCCCTCGCCGCACGGAAAAAGACCGCCCACCTGCGGGTGCATGAGCGTCTCGCTATCCCTCGGGATACGCACCGGCGAACTTGTGCGCGACTCCACGGCCAGCATGGTCGCCTCGGCGCTGTCGAATCCCTTGTGCTTTTTCCCCAGCAGAGCAAGCCCCTCGCGCAGGGCGCGCGTCACGAAATCCGGCAGCAGCTCGTGCACGGGCGCGGCGTAGACGCCGGGAATATACGAGGTCGCGCCCAGGCTCGACGAAATCCGGCCCCGCAGGAAATCCTGGGCCTTCTGGGCCGGAGCCTTCTGCGTCCTGCCGTCTCCGGCGTCAAACATGGTCCGCTCGACCTCGGCCTGAAAGCGCAGCAGGGCCAGGGCGTCGTCGCCGGGCACATCCGCCGGGCGGACCTCCGCCACCAGGCCGGCATTGGCGAAGGGGGCGTTGCGGCTTGCCAGGCTCATGCCGTTCAAGACCAGTTCGCCCGGCGCGGTGGAGGCCGGCACCACGAATCCGCCGGGACACATGCAAAAAGAGAATACGCCCCGCTGGGCCGTCTGGCAGGCCACGCGGTAGCTGGCCGCCGGCAGGGCCGGGTGGCGCGGGCTGTGATGGTAGAACATGCGGTCGACCAAAGCCTGCGGGTGCTCGATGCGCACGCCCAGGGCGAAAGGCTTGGCCTCGACGAGCACGCTTCGGCGCAGCAGAAGGTCATAGATGTCGCGGGACGAATGCCCTGTGGCCAGAACCACGGCGTCGCCCGACACGGTCTCCCCGCCGGCCAGACGCACCCCGCGCGCCCCGCCCGAATCGAACACCAGATCCGTCACATGGGCCTCGAAATGGATTTCGCCGCCCGCGCCGAGAATGGACTCGCGCATGCCCCGCACCAGGCGCGGCAACATGTTGGAGCCCAGATGGGGGTGCGCGTCCACGCCGATGTCCGGAGACGCCCCGTGGGCCACGAACAGATCGAGGATGCGGTCGACGTCGCCTCGCTTCGTGGAACGGGTGTAGAGCTTGCCGTCGGAATAGGTCCCCGCTCCGCCCTCGCCGAAACAATAGTTGGAGTGCGGGTCGATGAGCCCCTGGGAGTAGATCTTCTTGATGTCCTTGAGCCGGGAGCGCACGTCGCGGCCCCTTTCGAGCAGCACGGGCTTGATCCCCGCCTCGAGCAGGGTCAGGGCCGCGAAATAGCCGCCCGGTCCCGCCCCGACCACGATCACGCGCCTGTCTCCCAAAGTCTTCGGGGTGAACGCCGCCAAAGCCCGATCCGAGCCGCCCACGGCCACGCGCAGCTGAAACCTGGGCATCTTGGCCCTGGCGTCGATGGAACGGCGCACCACCCGCACCCGGATGTCGCCGTCGTCGTCCAGACCCGCCTTGGCCAGGGCCTGGGCCCGCACATATCCGGCGTCATCGTGCTTGTCCGGCTCCACCACGAGATCGAGATGCACGCGTTCCATGGGATTTCTTGCTATGGAATTCTTCAAAACCACTCCTCGCGCTTGTCCAGGGCGTGAACCAGGGAAGGGTAGATATGCGCCGCGCCCTTCAGCACATGGGCTTCCGGCGCGACCAGTTCGGGAATCATGATGGCGCTGGCGCCGGAGGCGATGGCCGCCCGCATGCCCGGATTGGAGTCCTCGAAAATTACGCAATCCCCAGGCTCGACCCCGAGACAAAGACAGGATTTCAGATAAATGTCCGGGTCCGGCTTGGGGCGATCGACCTGCTCGATGGTCATGATGGACGCGAACCTGAAAAGCTCCGGAAAATTCTGTCGATGGCGCTCCACGGCCTCGCGCGACGAGGACGTGGCCAGGGCCATGGGCACGTCCGCGTCTTCAAGCCAGTCCACAAGCTCAAGAGCCCCGGCCTTGGGCGGAATGCCCCCGGCCAGATGTTGCTCGAGCCGCGTCGCTTTCCAGGTACGCCGGAACTCTTCGAGGGGGAAATTTTCAAACCACTGCACGAGCTTTTCCTCGCACAGGACATTGGGAACCCCGACCAGATGCCTGTACAGGTCGTCGGTCAAATCAAAACCCAGCCTGGCGGTCTCGTCTTGCCAGATCCGCTTCAGCGTGACCTCCGAATCGATGAGCAGTCCGTCCATGTCGAAAAGGACGGCCGCCGGTCGTTGCGCTTTCTTCATGGGGTTGGAGCTAAGCGTGAATGCAAGAAGAGGCAAGGGGGAAATTGGCCCGCAATCCGTGCGTGGCTTTACAGCGCAGTGCGCCATGGGTAATCGTTTGTGACTCCCAACGAGATGCCCTGGCCTCCGGGCCTTCCTTGGACAGGGATCGACACCCCCTCACTCACATCGCGAGCGCACCCATGAAGTTTCTCGTCTCTCAGATAGCGGCACTGGTTCAACGCGGACAACAGAAAGCCAATACGCGGCTGATGGTCCGCTTTCTGTGCATCCTGTTCGGCTTCTTCGCCACCTTCACGGTTCTTTTCCACTTCCTGATGGCCTACGAGGGGCAGAAGCATTCCTGGATCACCGGGCTGTACTGGACACTGACGGTCATGAGCACCCTGGGTTTCGGGGACATCACCTTCACCTCCGACCTGGGACGGCTCTTTTCCATCTGCGTGATGCTCAGCGGCGTGGTGTTCATGCTCATCGTCCTGCCCTTCACCTTCATTCAGTTCTTCTACGCGCCCTGGCTGGAGGAACAGAACAAGGCCAGGGCGCCGCGCACGGTGCCCGACACCCTCGCAAACCACGTCATCCTGACCTTCTGCGACGCCATCACTCTCAACCTCGTCGACAAATTCAACCAGTACGGAATCAAGTACGTCATTCTCGTCCCTGATCTGCAGCAGGCCCTGAACCTCCACGAGACGGGCCTCAACGTCGTCCTCGGAGAGCTTGACGACCCCGAGACCTACCAGCGTCTGCGGGTGCGCGAGGCGGCCATGGTCGTGGTCATGAACGAGGACGTGGCCAGCACCAACATCATCTTCACCATCCGCGAGGTCACGGACAAGACGCCCATCATCACCAACGCCGATCAGGAGGACTCCGTGGACATCCTCGACCTGGCCGGCAGCACGCACACCTACCAGTTCACCACCATGCTGGGCCAGGTCCTGGCGCGGCGGGTCATGGGAGTGAGCATGAAGGCCAACGTCATCGGCAATTTCGACGAGCTGCTCATCGCCGAGACTCCGGCCATGCGCTCACCGCTTCAGGGCCGGACCCTGGCCGAAAGCAGGGTGCGCGAACTGACCGGGGTCAATGTCGTGGGCATCTGGGAACAGGGACGCTTCCACCTGCCCGATCCCACGTCCAAGATCGGCGCGTCCACGGTGCTGGTGCTGGCCGGTTCCGAAGAACAGCTCGATGTCTACGATTCGCTCATGGGACCGAGCGGGAAGGACAGGGAACGCAGCGGACCGGTGGTGGTCCTGGGCGGAGGCCGGGTCGGCATGGCGGTGGCCCGGACCCTGGCCGAACGGGGCATCGACTATCGGGTGGTGGAGAAGAAGACGCTCAAGAACACGGACGACGCGCGCATAATCCAAGGCAGCGCGGCCGATCTGGACGTCCTCGTTCTGGCCGGGATCAACGAAACCCCGTCCATCATCATCACCACCCATGACGACGACCTGAACATCTTCCTGACCATCTACTGCCGCCGTCTGCGTCCGGACGTCCAGATCATCAGCCGGGCCAGCCTGGACCGCAACATCAACACCCTGCACCGCGCCGGGGCCAATCTGGTCATGTCGTTCTCGTCCCTGTTCACGACCACGGTCCTGAACCTGCTCAACCCCGACAAGCTGCTCATGCTCTCCGAAGGGCTGAACATCTTCCGCTCCAAGCCAAGCCCTGCCATCGTGGGCAAGGCCCTGCGCGAACAGAAAATCCGCCACACCACGGGGTGCAGCATCATCGCCATCAAGCGCGGCGAGGACATGCTGCTCAATCCCCATCCAGGGACCGTCGTCACGCAAGACGACGAACTCATCCTGATCGGAACGGCGCAAGCGGAAAAAAGCTTCATGGAGCAGTACCAGACAGCCTGACGAACTCCCAAACCCGTTGCCAAGCGCCGCGCATGGCGCAGCCGTTCCGACGGAAGGCCGGTTGCGCCCATGCCTGCGAAATCACCCGCCCAGGGCGTTCATCAGGATGGCCACAAGCCGGTCATGCTCCAGCACCACCGGGTTGCCCTTCATGCTCGACGCCAGAGCCGCCTTGCGGGCCGCCTCGTCCACGCGCTTTTCGTCGAGCCCAAGCGCCCTCAATCCCCTGACCCCGAGATCCGCGCACAGCGAACGCACGAAACGCGCCGCGGCCGTCGCATCGCGCTCGCCAGCCAGCAGCATCCCGACCTCGGCGTAGCGGTCCAGAAGCGGATGAGCGGAGTCGGCGGCGCGCAAGACCTCGATGTTGGCTTCCATGACATGGGGCAGCAGGGCCGCGCAGATTTCGCCGTGAGCGGCGCCGAGCATGCCGCCCAGGGGCGCGGCGAAACCGTGCACGGCCCCGAGCTTGGCGTTGGCCAGAGCCATGCCCGAAAACAGGGCGGCCAGAGCCATGTCCGAACGCGCCTCGAGATCGGCGCCGTGCGCCACGGCCCGAAGAAGGGAACGCGCCGCCCGGCTCATGCCGTCGCGGCACAGGGGGTCGGTCAGGGGGCTGGCCGCGTGGGACACGAAGCACTCCATGAGCTGGGTCAGGGCGTCCATTCCGGAAGCCGCTGTCTGCCGGGGGGGCAAGGACACGGTCAGTTCGGGATCGACGATCGCCAGGGACGGGATCAAGCCAGGCGCGCGCAGGCTGGCCTTCACCCCGTGCGAGGGCGAGAGCAGCACGGCGTTGGCCGTGACCTCGGCCCCGGTTCCGGCGGTGGTCGGAACCGCGATCATGGGCAGGGGCTCGTGCTCCAGCGGCAGGCCCTGGCCGACCACCTCCAGGTACTCGAACACGTCGCCCGCGTTCGCGGCCAGGGCGGCCAGCGCCTTGCCCGCGTCGATGACGCTCCCGCCGCCGATGGCCACCACCATGTCGCAGCCTGCCCTCCGCGCGGCCCCGGCCTGCGCGGAGATGAACCCGGTTTCGGGCTCGCCGTCCAGGGCCACGCCGCTCACGTCTTCCATCACGTTGCGCAAATCTTCGAACAGCCATGCGCTGCGATCCGGCCTAGCGCCGGTCACCAGCAGACAGCGCCGTCCCATGCGGGCCGCGTGGGTGGCCACGTCGACCCTCGCGCCGATGCCGAAAATCACGCGGGCCGTGGAAAATGAATATGTCATGCGACCTCCAGGCCCAGCACTTTATGCCCGGAGGCGGCTGTCCACAAGCGCGGGCCATCGGGTAGGAGGCGGGGTCACCCCCGCCGTCCTCCCACACCACCGTGCGTACGGTTCCGTACACGGCGGTTCACGTAGCACATTGAAGTTTACGGTAGTGATCCAGCAGCGACACGAGTCCTAACTTCTCGAAGTACTTCTTGGGAAAGGCCTCGTTCATGTGCGAGGCCCCCGAGTTCCACCATGGT
>JAEWKZ010000075.1 GCA_023393525.1 Pseudomonadota bacterium
TGGCGGAACGTCTCCAGCCGCTCGGTGAGCCGGATGCGGCGACCCTCGAGGATCCGCATCCGGGTCTCGGCGTCCGTCTGCGCGAAGAACGCGAAGCGCACGTCGAAGTTCTCGTCCTCCCAGGCCGCGGGGCCGGAGGTCCGCAGCACCTGCTGCAGGTGCTCCTTGCCCTCGGCGGTCAGCTGGTACACGATCCGGGCGCGCCGGCTGGCGACCGTCCGGTCGTCCGGGGCGTCCTCGCCGACGATCCAGCCGCGGTCCGCGAGCCCCTTGAGGCACGGGTACAGCGAGCCGTAGGACAGGGCGCGGAACGAGCCGAGCACCAGGTTGAGGCGCTTGCGCAGCTCGTAGCCGTGCATGGGGGACTCGGCGAGCAGGCCCAGGATCGCCGGCTCGAGCACGTCGCTGCGTCCGCGCACCTCACCCTCCGTCCGTCGCCGTCCTCCCGTGTCCGGCGTGTGCCGGTCACGATGTATCAACTCGATACATCCGGAGACTATGTCGGATGCGCGGCGGCGCACAACACGTGACGCGCGGCGCGCCGCGCTCCCGCGTCGCGGCGCCGTGGCCCGGCTGTCGGCGCGCCGTGGCGATCGTGTGAAAGCACGACCCGATCCGGACGAGACGGGCGCGGTCCCGGCTCGCGGTCGCAGGCGGTTCGTCCATACTGAGGCCCGGCAGCGCCGCCCGGTCGCTCCGCCAGTCGGGACGCCGGGGGTGCCGCAGCACCGTCGTCGGCACGAGAGGTCTCCCGTTGGCAGCCAGCAACCGCCGCGCAGCTCCGTCGCGTGCCCGGCGCGCCACGCGTCGACCCGCCTCCTCCGCCGGTCAGCGGCGCGGGTTCTGGAACTACCCGCGGCGCGAGTACACGGGTCTGCACCGGTGGCTGCCGTCGTGGCGCGTGGTCGTGGGGACGTTCATCGGCGGGACGTTCCTCGTCCTGGGCGCCGGCGTCGCGGCGTACGCCCTCATCAACCCGGACAGCCCGCTGGCCGAGGTCAACTACGAGACGACCACGGTGTACTTCGCCGGGGCCGAGCCGGGCACCCCCGGCCCCGTCATGGGGACGCTCGCCGACCAGCGGCGCGAGCTCGTCGACTACGCGACGCTGCCGCCGCACATCGGGCAGGCCGTCGCCGCCGGTGAGGACATGACGTTCTTCACCAACCAGGGCGTGTCCCTGACGGGCATCGCCCGCGCGTTCCTCAACAACATCCAGGGCAAGCCGACGCAGGGCGCGTCGACGCTCACCCAGCAGTACGTGGAGCGCTACTACCAGAACACGACGACGGACTACGTCGGGAAGGCGAAGGAGGCGATCCTCGCGATCAAGATCGCGCGGAACGAGACCAAGGAGCAGATCATGGGGCGCTACCTCAACACGATCTACTTCGGTCGCGACTCCTACGGCATCCAGGCCGCCGCGCAGTCCTACTTCGGCGTCAACGCCGCCGAGCTGACCGTCGCGCAGGCCGCCGTGCTGGCCGCCGTCATCCCGTCGCCCAACAACTGGGACCCGGCGGTGAACCGCGCCAAGGCGGAGCAGCGCTGGGGGATCATCCTCGACCACATGGTCGAGATGAAGTGGCTCACGGCCGACGAGCGCGCCGCGCAGGTGTACCCGCCCGTCGCCGATTACATCGAGTCCGAGACGTACCGCGGTCCCACCGGGCACCTGCTGAAGATGGTGGAGAAGGAGCTCGTCGCCACCAACCTGTGGACCGACGGCGAGCTGCGGACCGCCGGCCTCGACGTCATCACCACGATCGACCCCGCCCTGCAGGACATGGCCGTCAAGTCCGCCGAGGGGCTGCGCTCCGGCGGCCTGTCCGACGGGGAGCTGCCCCACGAGCGGCTGCGGGTGTCGATCACGACCGTCGACCCGGCGACGGGCGGCATCGTCGCCCTGTACGGCGGACCGGACTACCTGGTGGACTCGCGCAACACCTCGACGTTCGACGCGGTGCCGGCGGCCTCGACGTTCAAGCCGTTCACCCTCGTCGCGGCCCTCGAGCAGGGCATCAGCCTGTCGACGACGTACAACGGCGACTCGCCGCAGAGCTTCCCCGACTGGGACAACGGCAAGCCGCTCGACAACTTCGGCAACCAGGACTTCGGCAACATCGACCTGGTCAAGGCGACCGCGGACTCCGTGAACACCGTCTACGCGCAGGTCAACCTGCAGGTCGGCGCGAAGAACACGGTGAAGGTCGCGCAGACGGCGGGCATCACGACACCGATGGCGGAGAACCCCGCCAACGTGCTCGGCACCGACTTCGTCCACCCGGTCGACATGGCGGGCGCCTACGCGACCTTCGCCGCGCAGGGTGTGAAGCGCACGCCGCACATCGTGCAGCTGGTGAACAGCGACGGCGTCGTCGCGTGGCAGCCGGACACCACGGGCGAGAACGTGTTCCCGGCCGACATCATGGCCGACGCCACGTACGCGATGACGCAGGTCGTCGAGAAGGGCTCCGGCAAGTCCCAGGTCAGCAGGCTCAAGCGGCCGATCGCGGGCAAGACGGGCTCGGAGACGACGAACAAGGGCGCGTGGTTCGTGGGCTACGTCCCGCAGCTCGCCACCGCGGTGTCGCTGTCCCAGCTGGCCGAGGACGGCAAGGGGCTCGACACGATCAAGCCGTGGGGGAAGTTCGAGTCGGTCAACGGCGGGACGTACCCGGCGATGCTGTGGGCCGACTACATGGGCAAGGTGTTCGGCGACCCGCGCTTCGCCGAGATCAAGAAGTTCCCGCCGCGTGCCAACACGGGCAAGACGCCCACGCCCAGCGCGACGCCGACGCCCACCGAGGAGCCCACCGTCGAGGCGCCGCCGCCGCCGACGGAGGTGCAGGTGCCGGACAACCTGGTCGGGCGGACCGAGGCCGACGCCGCCGGGTCGCTCCAGGCCGTCGGGCTCGTCGCACGGATCGTCAGCGAGCGCTCCGCGACGGTGCCGACGGGCCGCGTCATCCGCGTCGAGCCCGGCGGCGGGTCGACCGTGGCGACCGGGTCCTCCGTGACGGTCGTGG
>JAEWKZ010000023.1 GCA_023393525.1 Pseudomonadota bacterium
GCGCTATGTGTTTCTTCGGGACGATTTGCGGCAAAGGACGGGCCGATTACTTCGCTAACGCTTCCCCCTGTCGGGTGCGTAGAGGACTTTCACCTCCAAGTGAGTGCGCCCTGCCGGGCGCACCACAAAAAAGGCTTCCCCCCGCAAGGAGGGAAGCCTTCGAAACCATGTGAAACCCGGTTCTACCAGTTGGAATCGGCGAAAGGATCCTGGGCGCCGCCGGCGAAACCGAAATCATCGCCTGCGCCGACTTCGGCCGGAGCGCCACCTGCCTCGGCAGCGGCGGCAGGAGCGGCGCCGGCAACGGCGGCCACGCCGGCAACGCCGGCCACGACCACGCCGGTCTTCTTCACTTCCTCGACTTCCTTCAGCAGGGCTTCGAGCTTGCCGGTGAATTCGACGATGCGGGCTTCGGTGGTCACGAACAGGGCTTCGGCCTCACCCTTCTTCTGACCTTCGAATTCCTTGACCTTGGCGGTCAGGGCGGCGATTTCGGCGTCCTTGGCAGCCAGGGCCTTGGTCAGTTCGTCGATCTTGGCGCTCTTGGCGTTGATCTGGCCCTTGTAGTCGGCCAGCTTGGCGAACACCTCGTCCACTTCGGCCTTGGCCTTGACGGGCATGGGGGCGACGGAAACGGACTGTCCCAGTTCAACCATCTGTCCCTTGGACATCTTGGTCAGTTCGGGGTGCTGCTCATAGATCCAGGCCTTGGCCAGGGCAGCGGCGAAAGGAGTGGAATCGCCATCCAGGTCTTTCTGGGTCAGGTAGCCCAGCATTTCGGCAACGGAAGCGTTGCCATCACCCTTCAGGTAGGCCACAAAAGTATCCATGGGAAAAATCTTGCGAGCTTCAGACATGGTGTCCTCCTTTAATTAAATAACAAAGATTTTATCATCTTCGATGAGTTTCTCATCAATGGGCAACCGACCGACATACCGTGCATAGATGAGCGCCGTGGTGCGGTACACCAGGTGCCCAAGCTTTGACCAGGGCAGATACGCGATCAGCATGAAAATGCTGACCAGGTGCAGATAGTACGTGAAGAAGGCCAGGGGAGCGACGCCGGCCAGACGAAACACTTCCGATCCGATGCCGGTCAGGGTCACGACCCAGATCACGCCCAGCAGATACCAGTCGTAGTAGTTGGATACGGACTTCTTGGTGTCCGAATTCAACCGCCGACGGGTCAGCAGGGTCAGGCCCGTCACCAGCAGCACGGCGCCGACGTTGGCCAGGATCTTGACCGGATGCCACAGAGGCATGGGCGTGTGGCCGACAGGGGCCAGAAGCGGAACGACCTTGCCGCCCCAGTGGGCCACGGCCACGATGGACGTGACTATGGCGCAGGCCACGAAACCGTAGAACAGGATCTGGTGACCCTTGACCCGTTCTTCATCGGCCGGGCTGTCCACGCAGTTCTTGAAACGGGAATGCTGCAATACATCGTACTTGATCGTGGCGATGATCGCGTCTTTCAAGGTCGGCTTCTTGTATCCGAGGACAAACGTTTCGCTCACGTTGGCCTTGAACCCGTCGATCATGTTCTTGATGCCAAGGCCGAAGCAGATGGCCACGAAGATGGCTACCAGGCCGAACAGGGGATCGATGGTGAAGTCGCCGGGGAAGAGGTTGCCGTAGACGATCTTGCCGTCTTCCGTAAGCGGGAAGAAGGAGCCGACCAATGCGGCGCGGATCATCCAGATGAAGGCGAAGATCGCCATCGGAATACCTGCCAGGATGGGCAGATGCTTGGGCGAGCTCATCCACTCGCCGATGATGGCGGGCTTGACCAGCTTGCGATAGGTCATGTTGCGCAGCGCGGCCAGCAGATCGCCGGGCTTCGCTCCGCGAGGACACAATTCGGAACAGGTGCCGCAGTTGTGGCACAGCCAGATATCGATGTCGTTGACCAGCTTGTCCTTCAGGCCCCACTGGGCCCAGACCATTTCCTTGCGCGGATAGGGATTGTCCGCGGGAGACATGGGGCATGCGACAGAGCAGGTAGCGCACTGGTAGCACTTCTTGAGATCCGCACCACCCACCTCCTGCAGTTCCTTGACGAACTGCAGATTCGGCTCAATCTTTATTGTTTTGGACATACATGCTCCTCCTAGTATCCCTTGAACGGGTTGGGACCAAGCTTGGTGATCGCGTCAACAAACTCGTCAATCATGCCGGGAACCTTGTCGTATTCGTCAATGGCGACCTGCATCTGCTGTACCCGTTCGGTTTCAATACCAAGCTTGCCCAGGGTTTCGCCGATGTTGGCCATGCGGCGGTTGCACAGCTCGGAACCCTTGACGAAGTGACACTGGTAGTCTTCGCCGTATTTGCAGCCCAGAAGCAGACAACCGTCCGTGCCCTTGGACATGGCGTCGGCGATCCAGATGGTGTTGACCGAGCCGAGACAACGGACCGGAACGATGCGGACGTACGGGCTCCACTTCTTGCCGCGCAGGGCGGCCATGTCGAGGGCCGGGTAGGCGTCGTTCTCGCAGGCCAGGATGAGCATGCGCGGACCGCCCACGGCCATGTCGTCGGGCACTT
>JAEWKZ010000041.1 GCA_023393525.1 Pseudomonadota bacterium
GCACCTTGTACTTGCGGTGCGAGATGGCGCGCATCAGCGGACGGATGAGCAGCATGGCCGCGCCGGTGGTTCCCATCCAGCTGGCAAGCAATGTGCCGATCAGCAGGATGACGGTGTTGACCTGCGGTTTGCCCACCAGCGAGCCGCGCAGGCATACGCCGCCGGCGATGGTGAACAGGGAAAAGAGCAGGATGATGAAGGAGATGTACTCCAGAAACAGAACGTGCAACACGTTGTAGACGGCAAGGCTGACCCCGTACACCAGGGCGTAGGGCACGATGAAAGCCGCGCCCCAGAAGGCGGCGACCTTGCCGTAATTGTGGTGCCAGAAATGCGGCACGGCCAGGGGCATGATGGCGATGGACAAAAGCAGGCCGGCAAAGGGCACGACCCAGAGCACGCCCATCTGCTTGCCTATTTCATCCGCCGCGTGATGCAGCCCCCCGGCGGCCCAGACTTCAGGCGACATGCCAAGCGCGAGGCCCATGACTGCCAGGCAAAAAAACCACACAGAACTTTTCCGCATCCGATGTTCTCCTTCTTGTGTCGCCGCCAATGCGGCAGCCGGTCGTTTGTGATCAAGGCCAAGGGGCATCAACGAAAATGCTCCGCCACGACCTTGACCAAGGATTTGGTCAAAAAGGCCAGGTCCTGGTCTTCCATGATGTATGGCGGCATCACGTACACCAAACGGCCAAAGGGACGAACCCAGACGCCCTGTTTGACGAAAGCGGTCTGAATTTCGGCCATGCGCACGGGTTCCCGAAGCTCCACCACCCCGATGGCGCCCGCGACCCGTACATCAATAGTATATGTCAATTTTCGACACGGATCAAGGCCTTCTTCCAGAAAGGAACCAATCCTGGAGACTTGCGCGGCCCAATCGTTGGCGGCCAACAGGGCAAGCGATGCCCTGGCCACGGCGCAGGCCAGAGGATTGCCCATGAAGGTCGGCCCGTGCATGAACACGCCGGGCTCGCCCGCGCACACGCCTTCGGCCACCCTGTCCGTGGCCAGGGTGGCGGCCAGGGTCATGTAGCCCCCGGTCAGGGCCTTGCCCAGGCACATGATGTCCGGACTCACGCCCGCGTGCTCGCAGGCGAAGAGCCGGCCCGTGCGACCGAAGCCAGTGGCGATCTCGTCGGCGATGAAAAGCACGTCGAAAGCGTCGCACAATTCCCTCACCCGCCGCACATACATGGGATGATAAAAATACATGCCTCCCGCGCCCTGGACCAAGGGCTCCAGGATCACGGCCGCGATTTCGGCGTGGTGGCGCTCCAGGGTTTCCCGCATGGCGTCCATGTCGCCCTCGTCCCACTCCCCGCCGAAGCGGCAGCGAGGCCTGGGCGCGAAATGGTGCGGGGGCAGCACGCCCGCAAAGCGCTCGTGCATCCCGTTCACCGGATCGCAAACGCTCATGGCCGCGAAGGTGTCGCCGTGATAGCCGCCGCGGATCGTCAGCAGGCGGTTCTTTTGCGGCCGATCCCGGCTGATCCAGTACTGATAGGCCATCTTGATGGCCACCTCCACGGCCACGGACCCCGAATCGGCCAGAAAGACCTTGGTCAGGGGCTCCGGCGTCATCCCGACCAGGGTCCGGCACAGCTCCACGGCCGGCTCATGGGTCAGCCCGCCGAACATGACGTGGGCCATGCGCTGGAGCTGGTCCGTGACCGCGGCGTTCAAGACAGGGTGGTTGTAGCCGTGGATGGCCGCCCACCAGGAGGACATGCCGTCCACGAGTTCCCGGCCGCCTTTGAGCTTCAGGCGCACGCCATGGGCGGAAACCACCTCGCGCACGGGCAGGGGGTTGGTCGTTGAGGTGTAGGGATGCCAGATGTGCCGGCGGTCGAAATCAAGGATGTCGCTCTTCATGGTGGGACCGATATGTTTTTTGGACTGTTCGGGAGAATTGCGCTTCGCCGTGGGTTGGGCTAGCAGCACGTGGACACGAGGACAAACATGACCGCTATCGACCCGGAATTCAATCTTCAATCCTACGATTTCGAACTGCCCGAAGCCCAGATCGCCCAGGACCCCACCGAAAAGCGGGGCGAGTCGCGCCTCCTGGTGCTGGATCGCGAGACGGGCGCGCTTGGCGACGCCATGTTCGCCGATCTTCCGGACCTGCTTCCCCCGGGTGCGCTCCTGGTCGTCAACAACACCAGGGTCCTGCCTGCCCGGCTCATCGGACGCAAGGAGTCGGGAGGCCGGGTCGAATTCCTGCTGCTCACTCCGCTGGCGCTCATCGAGGCCGAGACGGGCCCGGACGGCACGCGCGCGGCCATGGCCGAGGGACTGCTCAAGGCCTCCAAGGGCCCCCGCGCGGGGGACCTGCTCCACTTTCCCGGCATCGAGCTGCGGGTGATCGAAAAGGGCGAATTCGGGCGGGCGCGGGTCGAAATGCGCTGGCGGGGCGATCTGGTCGGACATTTCCTGGACCAGGGGCACATCCCCCTGCCCCCCTACATCCACCGCGAGGACAAAAGCGAGGACCGCACCCGCTACCAGACCGTCTATTCGCGGGAAGACAAGCTCGGCTCCGTGGCCGCGCCCACGGCCGGACTGCACTTCACGCCGCCGATCATGGACGCCCTGGCCGTGCGGAACATCGACCTGGCCGAGGTCACCCTGTACGTGGGCTACGGCACCTTCAGCCCGGTTCGCTGCGACGACATCCGCGAGCACGTCATGCACGCCGAATATGCGGAAGTGCCCGAGGAAACCGCCCGCGCCATCGCCAGGGCCAAAAGCGAAGGCCGCCCCGTCGTCGCCGTGGGCACGACCACCTCCCGGACGCTGGAGAGCATGGCCTGCTCCCTGGGAAAGATCGGCGCGTTCAAGGGCTGGACCGACATCTTCATCCGCCCCGGGTACGAGTTCAAGGTCGTGGATCAGCTCATCACCAACTTCCACTTGCCCCGGTCTTCCCTAATCATTATGGTCAGCACACTCGCGGGCAGGCAACAGATTATCGATGCCTACAACCATGCGGTCAGGCAGGGATTCCGCTTTTTTTCCTACGGCGACGCCATGCTCATCCGCTGACCCGCCCGACAAGAACCCCCCGTCATCAACACTATCCCCCCGTGGAGGTTTTCCATGCCAAGCAGAGTCGAGTTCCGGGAAGACCGTTGCAAGGGCTGCCTGCTCTGCACCGAAGTCTGCCCGACCGGCATCATCCAGCAATCGAGCCGGTTCAACCAGAAGGGGTACAAGGTCACCGAGATCGCCCCGGACAGAATGAACGAATGCAAGGGCTGCGCTTTCTGCGCCATGATGTGCCCGGACTACGCCATCAACGTCTTCACGACGAAAGCGGCGAAAGGAGGCAGGAAATGAGCACCCCCAAACGCATTTTCGTCAAAGGAAACGAAGCCATTTCCCGGGGTGCGCTGGCCGCGGGCATGAAATGCTTTTTCGGCTACCCCATCACGCCCCAGAACGACATCCCCGAATTCCTGTCCCAGGCCCTGCCCGAAGCGGGCGGCCAGTTCGTGCAGGCCGAGAGCGAGGTGGCCGCGGCCAATATGCTCATGGGCGCGGCGGCCTGCGGCATCCGGGCCATGACCTCCTCGTCGAGCCCTGGCATGTCCCTCAAGCAGGAGGCCATTTCCTACATGGCCGGCAGCGAGATCCCCGGCGTGCTGGTCAACGTCAGCCGCGGAGGCCCGGGCCTGGGCGACATCGGCCCCTCCCAGGGCGACTATTTCCAGGCGGTCAAGGGCGGCGGCCACGGCGACTACCACCTGCTGGTGCTGGCTCCCGGCACGGTGCAGGAGGCCTACGACCTGACCATCAAGGCTTTCGACCTGGCCTTCAAGTACAGAAACCCGGTCATGGTCCTGGCCGACGCCATCATCGGCCAGATGAAGGAACCCGTGGTGCCGTGGGTGCCCGAGAATCTCGACCCTGACGAAGGGCTGGACTGGGGTTTGCAGGGCGCCACGGGCCGGGGCCCGCGCCTGATCAAATCCCTGTTCCTGGACGACGGCGCCCTGGCCGGACAGAACCTGAAGTTGCAGGCCAAGTATCAGGCCATGCGGGCCGAAGTGGATCAGGAGCTTTTCCTGACCGAGGACGCGGAACTTGTCGTCGTGGCCTTCGGCTCCATCGGCCGCATCGTCAAGAGCACCATCCGCAAGCTGCGCGCCCAGGGCAGGAAGGTCGGCCTGGTGCGGCCCATCACGCTCTTCCCCTTCCCTTCGGAAGTGCTTTTGAACCTGGCCAAGGAAGGCAAGCGTTTCCTGACCATCGAGCACAACATGGGCCAGATGGTCGAAGACGTGCGCCTCTCCATCCGGACCGTGGCGGATTCGGCGTTCCATTGCCAGCTGCCCGGCAACCTGCCCACGCCGGATGATTTCGAAGAACCCATTCTGAAGGCGCTGGAGGGATGAGCATGACCCAGGAAATTCGCGTCACCAACTATCCGGAGGTCCTGACCGACCGGGCCTCCCATTACTGTCCGGGTTGCCACCACGGCACGGCCCACCGCCTGGTGGCCGAGGCCATCACCGATCTGGGCCTGGTGGACAAGACCATCCTCATCGGGTCCATCGGCTGCTCGGTCTTCATCTACAACTACCTCTCCCTGGACGCCATCGAATCGCCCCACGGCCGCGCCCCGGCGGTGGCCACGGGCGTCAAGCGCGCACGTCCCGACAAGATCGTCTTCACCTACCAGGGCGACGGCGACCTCGCATCCATCGGCATGGCCGAGATCATGCACTGCGCCAACCGGGGCGAGAACATCACCACGATCTTCGTCAACAACACCGTCTACGGCATGACCGGCGGGCAGATGGCCCCCACCACCCTGGTCGGCCAGAAGACCACCACCTGCCCCGGCGGACGCTGCCGCGAGAACGAGGGCATGCCCATCCGCATGACCGAGATCATCGCCTCCCTGGGGGGCGTGGCCTTTGCCGAGCGCGTGGCCGTGAACAACGTCAAGAACATCATGAAGGCCAAGAAGGCCGTGGCCAAGGCCTTTGAATACCAGACCAAGGAAGTCGGCTTCTCCTTTGTGGAGGTTCTGGCCACCTGTCCCACCAACTGGCGCATGACTCCGCTTCAGGCCAACAAGCGCGTGGAAACGGAAATGATTCCCTACTTCCCTCTGGGCAACTACAAAGACGTGCTGGCAAAGGAGGAAAAATGAGCATTTACCAGGATGCAATCATCGCCGGATTCGGCGGCCAGGGCGTCATGCTCATCGGCAACCTCCTGGCCTACGCAGGCATGAACGCGGGGCTCAACGTGACCTACATTCCCGTCTACGGGCCGGAAATGCGCGGCGGCACGGCCAACTGCACCGTGGTGGTCTCCGATGACGTCATCGGCTCGCCCATCATCCGCTCGCCCGTGAGCCTGATCATCATGAACGGCCCGTCCCTGGACAAGTTCCAGCCCCAGCTGCAGGACGGCGGAACGCTGATCCTCAACTCCTCGCTCATCGACCCGGCCCAGTCCGACAAGAACCGGGTCAAGGTCTATGCCGTACCGGTCAACGAAATCGCCGACGGCCTCGGCAACACGCGCATGGCCAACATGGTCGCCATCGGCGCCTACGTGCAGGCCACCGGAGTGATGCCGGTCAAGCAGGTGCAGGACAGCCTGGGCTCGGTCATCTCCGAGCACTACAGCCACATGATCCCCAAGAACGCGGCCGCCATCCAGGCCGGCGCGGACTATGTCGCCGCCCACGGCCAGTACGCATAACGATCCCCCGGGGCCCGCGAGGGCCCCGGTCTTCCCGCACCCATCCCTCACCTGAACCGTCCGAGGCGCGACCATGCTTCTCTTCGGCATCATCGGCCACCCGCTCTCGCACACCTTGAGCCCGGTCCTGCACAACTGGGGATTTCGCGAACTGGACATCAGGGCCTCCTACCACGTCTGGGACACTCCGCCCGAAAAGCTCCCGGCCTTCATGGCCGCCCTGCGCACCCTGCCCATCCATGGCGCCAGCGTGACCATTCCGCACAAGGAAGCGGTCATGCCCCTGGTCGACAGGCTGACCGACAACGCCCGCGACATCGGCGCCGTCAACACCCTGTACTGGCAGGACGAGCGTCTCTGGGGCGACAACACCGACGTGACCGGCTTCATGGCCCCGCTTCTCGAATGCGGCAAGGCTCCCGGCACAGCCCTGGTGCTCGGAGCGGGAGGAGCGGCGCGGGCGGCGGTCTGCGGCCTGCACAGGGCCGGTTGGGAAGTCATGCTGTCTTCGCGCACGCAAACCCGGGCCGACCGCCTGGCCCACTCCTTCCAGGCCGCGCAGGTGCCCTGGAACGATCGACACGGCGTACGCCCCGACCTGCTGGTCAACACCACCCCCCTTGGCATGTCCGGGCCCTTTCAGGCCCTCTCGCCCTGGAAAGGCCCGCTGGAGGGCATTTCCCTGGTCTACGACCTGATCTACAACCCCAAGGAGACCCTGCTCCTGGCGCAGGCCCGGCGCGAAGGGGTGGCGGTCATCCCCGGCCTGCCCATGTTCGCGCACCAGGGCCTGGCCCAGTTCGAACGGTGGACAGGGAGGCGCTTCCCCCTGCCCGAGGCCATCGTCCTGCTGGAAGAAACCCTGGCCAGGCGCAAGACATGATCCGCTGCCCCTGGGTGGACCTGTCCAAGCCCGATTACGTCCGCTACCACGACGAGGAATGGGGCGTTCCCGTCCACGACGACCAGGTGCTCTTCGAATTCCTGATCCTCGAATCCGCGCAGGCCGGACTGTCGTGGTACACGGTGCTGCGCAAACGGGCAGGCTACCGTGCGGCCTTCGCCGATTTCGACCCCTCGAAGGTGGCCCGCTTCACCGCCCCCGACGTGGAACGCCTGCTGCTCAATCCGGACATCATCCGCCACCGCCGCAAGATCGAGGCCGCCGTGGCCAACGCCCAGGCCTTTTTGGCCGTGCAGGACCGCCATGGCTCCTTCGACTCCTACCTGTGGAATTTCGTGGACGGTCGCCGGATCATGCACGACATCCGCACCCTGGCCGACTACCCCGCAACCATCCCCCAGTCCGACGCCCTGGCCAAGGATCTCAAACAGCGGGGTTTCGCATTCCTGGGATCGACCACCTGCTATGCCTTGATGCAGGCCGTCGGCCTGGTCAACGACCACAGCCGGGACTGTTTCCGCAGGCGGGAGCTCGCGTGACCCGCCCCGCCGCCTTTTGGAGCAATCCGACGGCGAGGGGCGCGTTGAGCAACTCATCCTGGCATTTCAACGCCAAGCGTGCTATAAATACAGAGTTACTTCTTTCCTGAATACGGATCAGAGGGGCAGCATGAACTTTACCGATCTGCGCAAATTCGTCGCTCCGGAGACCATTTTCGGAGTGGGGGCAGTGGACCTGGCCGGGCAGTACGCAGGCAAGTTCGGGATCAACAGACCCCTTGTCGTCACCGACGCGGGCGTCGTGGCCGCCGGATGGGCAGCGCGGGTCATGGACAGCCTTGCGGCCTTCGATATCGAAGGTGTCATTTTTTCGGACGTCACCCCCAACCCCAAAGCCGCAGAAGTCATGGCCGGAGTCGCGGCCTACCTTTCCGCCGAATGCGACGGCCTCGTGGCCGTGGGCGGGGGCAGCCCCATGGACTGCGCCAAGGGCATCGGCATCGTCGTTTCCAACGGCGGACACATCCTGGATTACAAAGGCGTGGACAAGATCATCGTGCCCATGCCCCCGCTCATCTGCATCCCGACCACGGCGGGCACCTCGGCCGACGTGTCCCAGTTCGCCATCATCAACGACACGGACCGCAAGACCAAGATCGCCATCATCAGCAAGACCATCATCCCCGACGTGGCCCTCATCGACCCGCAGACTCTGATGACCAAAAGCCCGTACCTCATCGCCTGCACGGGCATGGACGCCCTGGCCCACGCCATCGAGGCCTTTGTCTCCAGCGCCCACTCCCCCATGACCGACGTGCATGCCCTGGAAGCCATCCGCCTGGTTCATGGCAATCTGCTGGAGTCGTTTCGACATCCCGAAGACATGGAACTCAAGGCCAAGACCATGCTGGGAAGCATGCAGGCCGGCCTCGCCTTCTCCAACGCCAGCCTGGGCGCGGTCCACGCCCTGGCCCACAGCCTCGGCGGATACAAGGACCTGCCCCACGGAGAGTGCAACGCCCTGTTGCTGCCGCACGTGGTGGATTACAATTTCACGGCCGCTCCCGAACGGTTCCGAGTCATCGCCGAAACCATGGGGCTTGATTCCCGGGGCATGAGCACCTCCGAAATCCGAGCCTGGCTCATCGCATCCATGACGGATCTGCGCACCGAGCTGGGCATCAGGGACAGGCTGGCATCCAAGGGCATACGCGCAAGCGACATCCCCGTGCTTTCGGACAAGGCCGTGCTCGACCCGTGCCTGGTCACCAACCCCAAGTCCGCCAACAAGCGCGACATCCAGGTCATCTATGAAGAAGCGACCTGAGGAAAGCGCGACAAGCACCGCCTCGCTGCGCGACAAGATCGTGGGGTTGAGCGAATCCTCGGGCCGCAAAAGCTACTATCCCATGCTGCAGCAAAAAATCCGCGAGCTGCAAAGCGAAATCGCGGAGCGGCACAGGGCCGAAGACACGCTGCGTAAAACCTTGCAGCGCATCGAACGGCAGCAGGCCGTCATCGCCGACATTTCCACGCACCCGAGCGTTTTCCATGGCCGCCTGCAGGAGGCCGCGCCCATGATGACGGTCAGGATGGCCCACGCCATGGACGTGGCCCGGGCGAGCCTGTGGCTCATGCGCGCAGCAAGCCTCTGCTGCCTGGACAAGTTCGACGCCTTGAACGGCGGGCACGCCACCGGAGAGTGCCTGGATTGCGCTCGCTTCGAAGCCTATTTCCAGGCCATACGCAAGGGGCCGGTAATCGTCGCCGACGCCCGGCAGGACCCGCGCACCTGTGATTTCGGGCCGAAATACCTCGACCCCAACGACATCGCATCCATGCTCGACGTGCCGGTGCTCATCGACGGGGAGCTGACCGCCGTCATCTGTTTCGAGCACGCCGGTGAATCGAGAACCTGGCAGCCCGACGAGATCACGTTCGCCAGCCGCATCGCCGATCAGGTGGCGCTCATTCTGGCCAGCCAGCGACGGCGGATCACGGAGGAACAGCTTCAAAGCGCCCACGCCAACCTGACGCGCAACCTGCGCTTCACCGAAGTGCTCCTCGACGCCATCCCCATCCCGATCTTCTACATGGACTCGGAGCGGCGCTTCCTGGGCTGCAACCAGACCTTCACCGACACAATGGGCCTGACTCCAGAGGAAATCCGGGGCAGGACGGCCTACGATTTCTGGCCCGACCTGGCCGGACAGTACGAAGAGCATGACCGCGCCCTACGTCAGGATACCCGCAAATGCACTTACGAGTCCAAGATTCGCGACAAGGACGCAGAATTGCGGGAGGTCATCTTCGCCAAGCAGATCTTCTTCGATGAATTCAAGCACGCCGAGGGCACCATCGGCTCTTTCGTGGACATCACGGAACGCAACCTCGCGGCCAAGGAAACCCAACGGTTGCGCACCCTCCTCGCCAACATCATCAACTCCATGCCGTCCATGCTCATCGGCGTGGATGCGGAGGGACGCATCGCGCAGTGGAACCAGCAGGCGGCGCTCACGACCGGAGTGAGCGAGCACGAGGCCCAGGGGCGACGATTGGGCCAGGTCGTGCCCTGGCTCGAATCGGAAATGAAAAAGATCCGCCAATCCATCGCCAGCAAAAAGCCGTTTTTCGAGGGCAAGCTGAGCAGGGTCGCGCACGGTGAAACCGTGTACGAGGATGTGACCATCTACCCACTGATCACCAACGGCGTGGAAGGGGCGGTCATCCGCATCGACGACGTGACCGACAAGGTGCGTATCGAAGAGGTTCTGATCCAGTCGGAAAAGATGCTCTCCGTCGGAGGGCTGGCCGCGGGCATGGCGCACGAGATCAACAACCCTTTGGCGTCCATCATGGGCAACGCCCAGGTCATGGAGACCAGGCTGCTCATGCCCCTGCCGCAAAACGTGGAGGCGGCGCGTGAAGCGGGCATGACCCTGGAGGCCCTGCATTGCTATCTCGAAAAGCGCGGCATCCCGAAAATGCTCGCATCCCTGCGCAGTTCGGGGGCGCAAGCCGCCCAGATCGTCAGCAACATGCTCAGCTTCAGCCGTAAAAGCGAACCGGTGCTGGTCCCGGAAAGCATCACGGACATCCTCGACAAGACCCTGGATCTCGCCAACACCGATTATGATCTGAAGAAAAACTATGATTTCAAGAAAATCCGGATCGTGCGGGAATACGAGGACAACCTGCCGAAAATCCATGGCTCGGCCAGCAAGCTGCAGCAGGTTTTCCTGAACCTGCTGCGTAACGGCGCCGAAGCCATGGGGGAAAAGAACTACCCGGAAAATCAATTTCCCCGGTTCATTCTGCGGGCAAAAAGAAACGCGCCGTGGGTGCGCATCGAATTGGAGGACAATGGACCAGGCCTTGAGGAAACCGTGCGCAAGCGGATTTTCGAGCCGTTCTTCACCACCAAGACCGTGGGCAAGGGCACGGGGCTTGGGCTATCCGTTTCCTATTTCATCATCACCGAGGAACATGCGGGCATGATGAGCGTGCAGACCGCCTGCGGAGAATGGACGCGATTCGTCATCGACCTGCCGGTCGCGGTGCCGTCCAAATAAAAACGGCAGGCCGAAGGGGCCTGCCGTTTGATGTTGAGGCATTGCTCAGCGGGCATAGACTTTCAGCCTGTCTCCCGGCCTGATGTGGGCGTTTTTCGCCAATTTGTTCCAGCTTTGCAACTCGGCCGGAGTGACTCCGAAACGCTTGGCGATGCCCCACAGGCTGTCTCCCGGACGCACCTTGTAATTGACCATGTCCTGTCGCACGGCGTCGGCCTTGGCTTGAGCCTGCCGGGTTTCGACGCTTCCGGCATCGGGCACGAACAGCTTCTGTCCGGGCTTGATGACCGAGGAGCCCGCGAGGCCATTGGCCTTGAGCAGCGACGACGTATCGATCTTGAACTGCTTGGCGATGGACCAGATCGTGTCGCCTTGGCGCACCAGGTAATTGGCGCGCCTGGAGGCCCATTTCCTGGCCGCGGCCGGTTCGGAGACGGCCTCCTGCCCCGGTATGCGCAGTGACTGCCCGACCTTGAGCTTCTTGGTCTTGCCGCCGCTGTTGGCCTGTTGCAGGTCGGCCACCGAGACCTTGTACTTTTTTGAGATCCCCCACCAGGTGTCCCCCGGCTTGACCCTGTGGGATGCGTACCGCGTTTGCCTGGGCGTGACGGGGCGTTTCAGGAACTCCTCGGCCTTGGCCACCAGTTGGCCCGGCACGGCCACCATGACGGACGCGGAAGGCGGAGCCTCCTGCTTGCGGAAAGAGGGGTTGAGTTCGCGAAAGGACTTCCAGTCCATGCCCAGGCTTTTCGACAGGGCCAGGAGGTCGGTGCCCGGCTTGGCTCTCAGATGCACCGGACTCGCGAAACGCCTTGTCATGTCCAGCGGTTCAAAGCCGAGCTTCTCCAGGTTCCGGGCCACCTTGACCAGCGCCAGAAATTTGGGGACGTACAGCTTGGTTTCCTTCTTCAGATCTTGCGAGGCTTCGCACAGACTGAAAAAATCTTCGGTGCCCGTCTTTTTCAAAGCCCGCCCGATGGCCCCCTCGCCCGCATTGTAGGCGGCCAGGGCCAGCGACCAGTCGCCAAAGTCCCCGTACAGCTTTTTCAGATACGCGATGGCTGCTTCCGTGGACTTGTATGGATCGCGTCTCTCGTCGACCCAGGCGTTCACGGTCAGGCCGTAGTTGGTGGCGGTCCGGGGCATGAATTGCCACACGCCGCTGGCTCCGGAGCGGGACACGGCAAAGGGATTGAAACCGCTCTCGGCAAAGGGCAGGTAGATCAGGTCCTCGGGCAGCCCCTCGGCCAGAAAACGCTCCCGGATATGCGGCAGGTAGCGCTGGGCGCGTTTCAGCCAGCCCTCCATCGTGCCCCTCTGCACATGGGTGTAGAAATGAAAATAGCGCTGGACATCCTCATTTTCCTCGGTATCCAGACCGACATGCAGGGATATCTCGGTGTCGAGGATTTTCTGCTCCTCGACGGACAGGGAGTCGGCATCGGGGATGTCCTCACGGTCCTGAAGGATATCGAGCGGGTCGACATCCTCGTCCGGGCCGTGGATTTCGGCGGATTCATGGCCGGCCCCGGCTGAGGCGTCATGCGCGTCCCCAGGTCCGCCCTCCCGCATCTCGACGCCGGGCGCGCCATGATCCGCAACCGGACTCGGCGCCTTCTTGGCGGGCATACAGCCGGCCAAAACCAGCATGGCAAGAAGCAGGACCATACGTATATCGACTGTCAAAACAATCTCCTGGTCAAAAGTTGGCCACTGGCCCGATAAAAAAACGGGCGAGCGAGATCGAGCATTTTGACCTGCTACAGAAAAAAAAATCAATTTGCAAACCCGAAACAAGGGCACCCTCATGGACAAGCAATTGCACGAAAAAACTGATGGCTCGGCCCACCTCACTCCCGGCCGCAAACCGGTCATCGAGCTTTTAAACTCGAGACCCCAGGCGCTGGACACGGTCTTCCTGGCCGAGGACGCGACGGGCCTGGGCGAGGTGATCGGCAGATGCAGGGAACTCGGGGTGCGCTTTCGCAAGGTGCGGCGCCCGGATCTGGACCGCATGTTCGCCGGCAACCACCAGGGGGTGGTGGCCCGGCTGCGCGGACGGCAAATGATCGAACTGGATCGGCTCATCGACCTCTGCGCGGCCAGCGCGTTCCCCCTCATCCTGGCCCTGGACCAGGTGCAGGACCCGGGCAACGTCGGAACCCTGGCCCGCACCCTGCTGGCCCTGGGCGGGGCGGGCCTGCTCTTTCCCAAAGACCGCACGGCCTTCATCGGCCCGGCGGCCGCCAAGGCCGCGGCCGGGGCGCTGGATACCCTGCCGCTGTGCCAGGTGGTCAACCTGGCCCGGGCGCTGGATACCTGCGCCGAAGCCGGACTTGCCATCTACGGTTCGGGCACCGGACCGGAGAGCGCAAGCCTGTTTGAAGCCAGGCTCCACTTTCCGGCCGTGCTGGTGCTCGGCAACGAGGACAAGGGCATGCGCCCCAATGTGGGCAAACGCTGCACGGAGAAATTATCCATCCCCATGCAGGGAGGATTCGACTCGCTGAACGTGGCCCAGGCCGGGGCCATGATCATGACGGAGATGCTGCGACAGAGGATGTGAGGATGAAACCTATTTGATGTATTCCGGAAAATTCAAAAAGATTTCCTGCGTGAAGGTGATCATCTTGTCCATGATCCAGGGAAAGGAGATGAGCAACGCCAAAAAAACGGCGATGATCTTGGGCACGAAGGTCAGGGTCATCTCCTGGATTTGGGTCGCGGCCTGCAGTATGCTGACAAAAACGCCCACGCCCAGTCCCACGCCGAGCATGGGCAGGGCGATGACCAGAGTCAATTCAATGGATTGGCGCGCAAAACCGATAACAAATTCGGGGGTCATGCTTTACTCCTGGCCGAAGACTAGATGAAACTGTTGACAAGAGAGCCGACGATCAGATTCCACCCGTCCACCATGACGAAAAGAAGAATCTTGAATGGCAGCGACACCATTACAGGTGGAAGCATCATCATACCCATGGAAAGCAGGATACTGGCGACAACCATGTCCAAAATGAGAAACGGAATATAAATCAGAAATCCGATCTGAAATCCAGTCTTGAGTTCACTGATCACATACGCAGGAACAAGGACCATGGTTGGGACGTCCTCCTTGTTCTGCGGCCTTTCCAGTCCTGTTATCGAAAAAAATACGGACAGGTCCTTTTCTCTTGTATGCTTGAAAAGAAAGGTTCGCAGCGGCGTCTGCGCCCGCTCCAAGGCCTCCCCGTAACCGATTTCCTCTTTCAGATAGGGTTGCAGGGCCGTGTCGTTGATGGTGCGGCCAGTGGGCATCATGATGACCACCGTCATGAAGATGGCCAGGGACGCCAGCACCTGATTGGGCGGCATCTGCTGCGTGCCCATGGCCTGCCGCAGGAAGTGAAAGACGATGATGATGCGGGTGAACGAGGTGACGGTCAGCATGAAGGCCGGGGCCATGGACAGCATCGTGAGCAGGGCCATGATCTCGAGGGCCACGGCCACTTTCTGCGGCTCGGCCTGGCCGCTGGAAAGCTGAAGGGAAAGAGAGGGGATGTTGGGCCCGTCGGCGGCCAGGAGCAGAACGGGGAATAAACAGAAAAGCAGACTAGGAAGGAGTATCCTCCCTGGCTTGCTGATCCAGCGTGGTTTGAAAATCCGGGGTAGGTTCATGGTCTATCTGGTGCTCCGCGATCAGGTTGATTCCGGTGTCGGTAACGCCCAACACCAGCTGCTTATTCAAGAAGCGGACCAGCACCAGCTGTTTGCGCGGCCCCAGGACGATTCTTTCCTCCACCCGCAGGGCTCCGGACGACCGGCCCTGCAGGCGCGCCGCCAGTCCGAAGCGCTTCAAGAGCGCGAACGCCAGAAAAATGAGCCCCAGGATCAGCAGCAGGGCCGCCGCCATCTTGATCGAAGCCAGCCCCAGTCCGGCCCCGGCGCCTGTCAACGTCGCGTTATCCAAGTTGTTTCACCCTCTCGATGGGACTGATGATGTCGGTCAGCCGCACGCCGAACTTCTCGTTGATGACCACCGCCTCGCCCCGCGCCACGAGCTTGCCGTTGACCAGTATCTCCAGCGGCTCTCCGGCCAGCTTGTTCAATTCAATGACGGAGCCCTGCCCGAGTTGCAGCAGTTCATTGATGAGCAGCTTGGTGCTCCCGAGCTGGGCCGACACTTCAAGCGGGATGTCGAGAATGAAGTCCAGATCCTTGCGCAGTCCTTCGGCCTTGGGCGCCTTGGCTTCGGGCGTCAAATCTTTGTACTCGAAATCCTTGCTCTGCGCGGCGAGCTGTTTCTGTTTTTTCTCGTGCTGGATCTTGGTCTCTTCCTCGTCGACCAGGGCCTTGGCCCATTCATCGGCCAGAGCCTGGTCGGAACCGCCCTTGTCCTGCTCCTGCAAGGCCGCGCTCCAGGCGTCGGCCAGGTCCTCTTGCTTGGCGCCCTCGGCGGCTTCCGCCTCGTTCTGCTGTTCAAGAGCCGCGGCCCATTCCGCCGCCAGTTTGTCCTGATCTTCGACCATACCGTACCCCTAGTAATTGAGTTCCTGTTCTTTGACGACCTTGAACGCCTTGTTTCCCTTCACATAACCGGGGAGCCCCAAAAATTTGAGAATGCCCTGCACCCGCCCCGTGAGCATGTCGTCCTCGTCCTGGTCCAGCATGAGGATGTCGCCGACCTTCATGTCGAGAAGCTGCCGCCCGCTGATCTGCGTCGTGCCGAAGGTCACGTTGAGCTCGACCGGAGTTTCCATGAGCCGATCCCGAAAACGCGAGATCCAGGCATGGTCGATTTCCAGCCGCTCGGTCTGGAAAGCGGCGTAGAGCTTCGACCGGATGGGCTCGATGGTGGCATAGGGCAGGGCCAGAACCATGGAGCCCAGAGCGTTTTCCAGTTCCACCTCGAAGGAGATGACCACCACCACGTCGCTGGGGGGAACGATGGTGGCGAACTGGGGGTTGATCTCGGAGCGCAGCAGTTCGATGCTGACCTCGTGCACGGGCCGCCAGGCGTCTTCCAGGTTGGCCAGGATGATCTTGACCACCTTGACGATGATGGACTGCTCGATGGGCGTGAAGTCGCGTCCTTCGATCTTGGGCTGGCTGCCCGCTCCGCCGAAAAAATTCTCCACCAGGGAAAAGACCAGCCGGGTGTCCACCACCAGCAGGGCGTTGCCGCGCAGGGGGTCGATCTTGAAGATGTTGATGCTTGTGGGCACGGGCAGGGAACGCATGAAATCCCCGAACTTGGACATGTCGATGGAGATCGGGTTCACATCCACCCGCTTGCGCATGGTGTTGGCCAGCGCGCTGGTGCAGAGTCTCGAAAAGCGGTCGTTTATGATCTCAAGCACCGGCATGCGGCCACGGATGATCCGGTCCTGGTTGGCCAGATCAAAAGACACGATACCGGTGGTATCGGAAGCGATCTCTTCCTCGGTCTCGATCTCCCCGCCGGAAATCCCCCGCAACAGGGCATCGACCTCATCCTGGTTCAGGATCTTGCTCATATGCTGACCACCAGAGGATTACTGGACCACGAATTCCGTGAAATAGACATTGCGCACCTTGTTCTTGCCGATGACCTGGTTCAGACGGCTCACGATGTCGTTCTTGAGCTCGATTTTCTTGTCCATGCTGCTTATGTCGGCGAACGACTTGCTGGAGAGCAGAAGCAAAAGCGTATCCTTGACCCTGGGCATGGCCGCGGTCAGTTCCGCGGCGGCGGCGGCATTGGCCACCTCCACGTCCAGGGTGGTCTTCAGATATCGACGCCCCATGGGATCGGAGAGATTGACCACAAAAGAATCCAGGGTCACCAACTGCCCTCCGGCTTCGAGCCCGGCCTCGCCCTCGCCCGCGACTTCTTCAGTGGCGTTTTCGGCGGCCTCGCCCGCTGCTTTCGGTTGCAGATAGAACTTCCATGCCGCGAAACCGCCCCCGCCCAGGATGCACAGGACGACAAACGCCACGATGATGAGCTTGAGCTTGCCGCCCTTCTTACCTTCCTTTTCCGCCGCCGGTGCCGGCGCTTTTTTGTCGGCCATACGTTCCTCCTGTGTGTTCCATGCGAAAACCGGGCCTAAAGATACGTTCGACCCGAAGTTTTCAATAAAATCTCAACTCTTCTGTTACTGGCGCGCCCTTCCGGGGTGGTGTTGTCGCCCAGGGGAAACGCCTCGCCGTAGGCCGAGACGGAAAACCGCCGCGGATCAAAGCCCTGTTGCAGAAAAAAGGACAGCACCGACATGGCCCGTTCCGCCGACAAGGCATAGTTGTCCTTCCGCCCCGAAGGAACGTTGTCCGTGTACCCGGACACGTTGACCGGCATGGTCACCGAGGCCAGAAACAGGGCGAACTCGGACAGGAGCTTGCGGCTGTCCTCCTTCAGCGCGCTCTCGCCGGACTCGAAAAGCAGCCCGTCGGACAGGACGAGGGCGATCCCTTCCGGGCGCAGAAGGACTTGCAGATTTTCGTCCAGCGTGCTCCGGGCCATGCCCTCGGGCAGCACCTCGTCCGGGAAAAGGAGGTCCTTGATGCGCTGCGGGTCGTGCAGCGCCTCGGTCGGGTTGACGATGATCCGGTCCATGAATTCGAATTTGGTCGTGATCCGGCCCGCGCCTTTTTTTGGAGCCAGGCCCATGTCACCCACAAAATGAGAGACCACGTCGCGCAGGATCGACTTGTCCATGGACGACATGGACAGGAGCAACACGAAAAAGCTCAAAAGCAGCGTCATCAGATCCGCGAAGGTGACCAGCCAGGTCGCGCCGCCCGGATCCTCGGAGCGCTTTCTCCTGCGAACCATCAGGGCTCTCCCGGCAGATCGAAGCGAAACAGGAAATCCTTGACCCGGTAGCTGTCCGCGGCCTTCTCCTCGGATTCGGCCCGCACTGCCTGGACGGCCAGTTCGTGGCTCCAACTGCCAATCCGGCGATCAAGGGTGATCTCAACCCTTCGATTGGTCTGCCGCGCCCCTTCGTTCTCGACCGCGACACGCGGCCGGAAACGCCCGAAGGCTTCCAGACGCAGTTTTTCCGGAGGCACCCCGGCCTCGATGAAATACCGGTACACGGCCACCACCCGAGCCAGGGAAAGCTCCCAGGAAAAATCGACCTTGATCCAGGGCTTGGGCAGATAATCGGGGCCGAACTCCTCCAGGCCTTCCGACGTGTGCCCGGAAAGTCCGAGCGGGTGGGCGCTTTCCGCGACGACGGGCCGCAGCCTGTCCAGCATCGCCCGCCCCTCGTCGGTCAACTCCGAGGAACCGGGAGCGAAAAGGGCGTCGGCTCCGATGGACAGGCGCTGCAGAAAGCGGTTGGATTCAAAGCGCAGGTCCTGGTCCGGATCTTCCCAGAGATGATCCTTGACCGGTGAAAGATCCTTGAAAACATTGATGGGGCCGGGGTCGACCTGCGTCCTGGTGTCCACCGTGGTCAGGTCGCTCATGCTCGGGGCGCCGGTGCCGAAGGTGCCGGATACAGAGCCTATGGCCACCTTGCGCTTGTAGATGTCCGTCAGGGAGGCCATGGACACGAGCACGATGAAAAACGTCATCATCAGGGTGACCAGATCGGAAAAAGTGATCATCCAGGCCGGCAGCCCCGATTGCGATTCTTCCTTTCTCGCTTTTCTTCTGACCATGCCCATCCCCCCGCCTCAGGCTCAGGGCCTGGCCTTGCGCTCCTTGGGAGGCAGGTAGCTGTTGAGCTTCTCTTCCAGAATGCGCGGGTTCTCGCCCCTGGAAATGGACATGATCCCTTCCACGACCATGGTGCGGATCAGGAGTTCCTCCCGACTGCGCGCGCGCAGCTTGCCGGCCATGGGAATGAAGATCAGGTTGGCCAGGACGGCGCCGTAGAAGGTGGTCAAGAGGGCCACGGCCATGGCCGGGCCGATGGTGGAGGGATCGTTCATGCGCTTGAGCATCAGCACCAGGCCGATGACCGTTCCGATCATGCCCATGGCCGGAGCCAGGTTCCCGAAGGTTTGCAGGATTTCCGCCCCTTTGAGATGCCGATCCTCCAGACAGGAAATCTCGGTTTCCAGAATTTCCTGGATGAGCTGGGGGTCAAGCCCGTCCACGGTCAACTGCAACCCCTTGCGCAAAAAATCATCCGGAATGTTCTTGAGATGGGCCTCCAGGGACAATATCCCCTCGCGCCGGACCCTGGTCGCGTAATCCACGAACTGGGCGATGAGGGCCCCGGGGTCGTCCGCCTTGGACATGAACGTCTTCTTGATGATGCGGGCCACGCCGAGAACGCTCTCCAGAGGATAGGTCACCAGCACCGCGCCGATGGTCCCGCCGACGACGATGAGCAGCGAGGAGAAATCCAGAAACAGGAAGCCGTCGCCGCCGAGCGCGGCGATGACCAGCCCGAAGGCTACCAAAATTCCGATTATCGTGGCCAGATCCATAAAACATCCGTCCCCAGTGGCCGTTAGTTTGAGCCGCGTTCTCCGAATATCCTGGTGCCGATGCGCACCAGGGTGGCGCCTTCCTCGATGGCCGTCTCGAAATCCCCGGTCATGCCCATGGACAGCTCCGGCAGAGGCAGGCCAAAGCCGGAGCGCAAGGTTTCAGCCAGGTCCCGCAGCCGCGCGAAATAGGGCCGCGCCCTTTCGGGATCGTCAAAAAAAGGCGGCATGAGCATGAGCCCCTGCCAGCGAAGGCTGGCGCTTCCCGCCAGGAATTCGGCCAGGCCCGGCAGGTCCGCCTCGGAAATTCCGGCCTTCTGTTCCTCGCCGGCCAGATTGACCTGCACCAGCACGTCCTGCGTCACGCCCAGCGCTTCGGCCTGGTTGTGCAACGAGCGGGCCAGTTTCAAGGAATCCACCCCGTGGACAAGGGAGAAACGGCCGACCACGCTCTTGACCTTGTTCGTCTGCAAATGTCCGATGAAATGCCAGGATATTTCCCGGGGCAGGAGGGCCATCTTGGCCAGGGCCTCCTGCACGTAATTCTCGCCGAACATGGTTTGCCCGGCCTCGAACAGGGTTTGAACGTCCCCGGCCGGGTGCAGCTTGGAAACCGCCAGCAGGCGTACGCTCCCGGGCTCCCGACCGACCCTGCGGGCCGCCTCGGCCATCTGCGCCAGAACGCGCTGCCAGCGCTCGACCATGCTTGATTGCTCCATGAACCCTTCCCCCTCGCTAGGACCCAAGCCCGAGCGAGGTCATGAATTGGCCGTCCTCGGTCCAGCCCTCGCGCACCTTGACCCAGAGTTCCAGATGCACCTTGGTGCCGAGCAAGGCTTTCAGTTCCTGCCGGGCCTGCTGGCCCACAGCCTTCAAATTTTGCCCCTGCCGCCCCACGATCATGCCCTTGTGACTGTTTTTTGACGTATAGATCATGGCCCCGATGCTGGTCATGTTCTGTTCCGGCAATTCCTCCCAGGACTCGATTTCAACGGCCACGTTGTACGGCAGTTCCTGCTCCAGAGCCAGGAAAAGCTTCTCCCGGATGATCTCGGAAGCCATGAAGCGAACCGAGGCGGTGCTGAGCTGATCCTCGGGAAAAAGCGGGGGGCTCGGCGGCAGAAACTCGCGGATCACCCCCAGCAGGGCGTCGATGCCCACGCCCGTGCGGGCCGAGATGGGCACCAGCTCCACTCCGGGCCAGCGGGCGGAGCAGTCGGACAGCAGACCGAGCAGGCGTTCCTTGGGCTTGACCTGGTCGACCTTGTTCAGGGCCACGGCCATGGGCACGCCGAGGGAGCCGATGCGTTTGGCCAGCGGACGCAGATCGCGCTCCAGGGCCTTCTCGTTGCCCGCGTAGCGGGAACCGTCCAGAAACAGGATCACGCCGTTGGCCTCCTGCAGGGCGCTCCAGGCGGCATCGACCAGAAAGCGGTTCAGCTTGCCGCGCGCGGCGTGCACGCCGGGCGTGTCCAGAAAGACAATCTGCTCATCGGCCGTGGTGTGAATCCCGGTGATGCTGGTGCGGGTTGTCTGGGGTTTGGGAGAGACGATGGCGATCTTTTCGCCAAGTACCGTATTCAAAAAAGTGGATTTTCCCGCGTTGGGGGGCCCGACAAGGGCGATAAATCCTGCTCGATGCGTTTGCGACATGGGTTCCATATGATCTTTGTAAAAGGATACCGAAGGGTTGAAAAATCAGCCGAGGAAAAGCGCGCGGGATTAACGGGAAATACCCCTTGCCCTGCGCTTCGGAATCTGGATATAGCCCCCAAACATTATGGGCAAGGACTTAATCATCGTTGAATCACCCGCGAAAATCAAAACCATAAAAAAGTTTTTGGGCGACGGGTATGAAGTGGAAGCATCCGTGGGTCACGTACGCGACCTGCCGACCAAAACCTTGGGCGTGGACGAAGACAATGACTTCACCCCGGATTATCAGATCATCCCCGGCAAGGCCAAGGTCGTCAGCAAGCTGAAATCCGCGGCCAAGGCGGCGGACACCGTCTACCTGGCGCCGGACCCGGACCGCGAGGGCGAGGCCATCGCCTGGCATGTGGCCGAAATCGTCCGCGCCGCCAACTCCAACGTCAAGCGCATCCAGTTCAACGAGATCACGGCCAAGGCGGTCAAGGAAGCCCTGGCCCACCCCACGGAGCTGCGCAAGCCGCTCTTCGACTCCCAGCAGGCCAGGCGCATCCTGGATCGGCTGGTGGGCTACAAAATTTCCCCCCTGCTCTGGAAAAAAGTCAAGCGCGGCCTGTCCGCCGGCCGGGTACAGTCCGTGGCCCTGCGCCTCATCGTGGACAGGGAGCGCGAGCGCCAAGCCTTTGTTTCAGAGGAATACTGGGTTTTCAAGATCACGGTCCAGGGCGAAACGCCGCCCCCCTTCGACGCGGACCTGTGGAAGGTGGACGGGGACAAGCCCGCCATCGGCGATGAAAAGGCGGCCCTGGGCCTGGAAGGCCGCATCGCCGGGCGCCCCTTCGTGGTCAAGGACATTGTCGAGAAAGAACGCCAACGCCACCCCCGCCCGCCGTTCATCACCTCCACCCTGCAGCAGGATGCCAGCAACAAGCTCGGCTTCAACGCCAAGCGGACCATGTCCGTGGCGCAACGCCTCTACGAGGGCGTGGAACTCGGCGAACGGGGCACCACGGCGCTTATAACCTACATGCGTACCGACTCGGTGCGCATTTCCGACGAAGCCCGCGACGGCGCCAAAGACTGGATCACGCGAACCCTGGGTCCGGAATTCTATCCCGCGGAACCCCGGGTCTATAAAAGCAAGGGCAGCGCCCAGGACGCCCACGAAGCCATCCGCCCCGTCGACCCGAGTCTGACTCCGGATTCCATCAAGCACAACCTGCCGCCGGAGCAATACAAGCTCTACCGGCTCATCTGGGAGCGTTTCATGGCTTCGCAGATGGCCTCCGCCCGCTTCTGGGACACCGTCGCCACCATAGAGAGCGGCCCGGCCCTGTGGCGCGCCAAAGGCGAGAGGCTCATTTTTCCCGGCTTCCTGCAGATCTGGCCGCAAACGTCGGACGCCCAGACCGCCCTGCTGCCCAAACTCGAAACCGGACAGGAACTGCATCTGGAAAAGCTGCACAAGGAGCAGAAATTCACCCAGCCGCCGGCCCGCTTTTCCGAAGCGTCCCTGGTGCACAAGCTCGAAGAGCTGGGCATCGGGCGACCGTCGACCTATGCGGCCATCATCTCCACCCTGACCGAGCGCGACTACGTGCACATCGAGGAAAAACATTTCCTGCCCACGGACCTGGGCGTCATTGTCTGCGATCTCCTGGTGGAGCACTTCGGGCACCTCATGGACGCAGGCTTCACGGCGCGCATGGAGGAAGGTCTGGACCACGTAGCCGAAGGCGAGACGAACTGGATCGACCTGCTGCGGGATTTCGCCCAGGACTTCAATCCGACCCTGGAAAAAGCCCGCGAGAACATGACCCAGGTCAAGGCCGGAATGGACACGGGCCTGTCCTGCCCTCTGTGCGAGGCAGGACGGCTGGTGGTCAAATTCGGCAAGAACGGCACATTTCTGGGATGCTCCAGCTATCCCGCCTGCGCCTTCACCAGCAACTACACGCGCAACAGCGCCGGAGAAATCGAGCTGGTCAAAGAGGATGCACCCGAAGAACTCGGGCCCTGTCCCAAATGCGCGGACGGTCGGCTGGTGGTCAAAAAGACGAAGACCGGCGGCAGATTCGTGGCCTGTTCCAACTACCCGGCCTGCCGGCACACCAGATCCGTGAGCACGGGCGTCGCCTGTCCCAAGGACGGATGCGACGGCGAACTGGTCGAAAAGACCAGCCGCCGCGGAAAGCCCTTCTACTCATGCAGCAAATATCCCAAATGCGACTATGCGGTCTGGGATTTTCCCGTGGCCAAACCCTGCCCCCTCTGCCAGTCCAAGATCCTGGTGCGCAAGGAGACCAAGGCCAGAGGCCCGCATCTGGCCTGCCCGGTCAAGGATTGCGGTTACTGGGAAAAGCTGGACTAGAGCAGGCCGCCCCTCAGGCAGACCCTGTATTTCTTCAAAAACGCCACGGGGTTGTAGCTGAGCTTGGCCTTGCGCAAGCCGTCGTCCCCAAGGTCCTGCTCCCTGTTGACGATCTTGAACCCCTGGCAGCAGCGCTCCAGAAAAATCTGATTGATGGCCTGGTAGACGCCCTTGAAATTGGGACAACCTTTTTCAAAATGGATGACGACGGTCGTGTCATCAAGAGCCTCGGCAATGGCGTAGGCGATCATCTTTCCGTCGACCACCAGCCCGCCGCCTATCAACCCTCCAAGCCTTGACCAGTCGTGCATGACCTTGACGATGGCCCGATTTTCCGCATCCAGGGTCTGGTCGTTTTCGCTGTTTCGCCACAAAAACCAGTCCGTCTGCAGGGCCAGGGCGCATTCCACGGTCTTTTCCTCCAGGGTGACGAACGTGGCCTCGTAGTCGCGCATGAACTGGTTGAGCAGGTTTTTTTTCTTGTGGAATTTCCGCCCCTTGAGCTGCGTCAATTCTTCCACGTCGTAAAGATAGTCCCAGTGTTCCCGGCACTCCTCGGCCTGCACCCCCTCAAGCCGCTCCTCCCAGATGCGCTTGAGCTCCTCCGGAATGCGGATGAAGCATGTGCTCTGCGGCAGCTCCCGCTGCAAGGCGGCCCAGTCCGCGGCTTCCCAATTGCCGACAGGGGCCCAGTACAGGGTCTGGGGAAAGGTTTGTCGAATGAGAACGTAGTCGTCCCTGAACGCCCATTCCAGACCGTATTCCCGGCCCCAGCCCCAAAGGTTGACAAAGCTGTAATCTGACGGCTTTTGGCCGCACTGGGCCAGAAGCCGGTTGTACTCTTCCTGGCCGTCAAGGGTTATCGGGCGAAACGTTTTTTCCATGAGCACTTCCACTATAAGTTACGCAACAATTACGGACATTTTGGCCTGTCAAAAACTCAAGAAATCAAAGATCTTGCAGTTGAGGCGAAAACAATTATACTTTGAGACCCGTGGATGTCAAAGCACGTCGCACCCTTTTTCCGGAAACACGCACCCTCATGTCAGATACCCAGGCCGATTGGAAATTAAAAACTGTGGCGCCCGAAGCCGCGCAAAGCGCGGACAACCTGCGCCACATCGCCCAGCGGCTGGAAGTGAGTTCGCTGCTGGTTCACCTGATGAGCTTGCGCGGTCTGGTCAGCGAAACCGAGATGGACAGATTCCTGAGCCCGGGACTTCGCTATCTTCATCCACTGGAAAAATGGCCGGAGATCGACGCCGGCGCGGCGCTGATCCGCGCCGCGGCCGAGCAGCGGCGCACGATCGCGGTCTGGGGTGATTACGACGTGGACGGAATCACGGCCACGGCCCTGGTCAAGGACTTCATGGCCGGCCGGGGCGTGGAGGTGGTCCATTACATTCCGGACAGGCTCGACTTCGGGTACGGCCTCCATGCCGACGGCATCCGCGAACTGGCACAGCGGGGCGTCGGCCTTCTGCTGACCGTGGATTGCGGCATCGCCAACATCGAGGAAATCCGCGAAGCCAAAAGCCTGGGAATGACCGTCATCGTCACCGACCATCACCTGCCCGGCCAGGAGCTGCCCGAGGCCGACGTCATCATCAACCCCAAGCTCGACGGCTGGCCCACTCCCAACCTGGCGGGAGTCGGAGTCGCCTTCCTGCTCATGGGCGCGGTGAACCGGCTGCTTCCGGGTACGCCCGCCGACATCCGCGAGCTTCTCGACCTGGTCGCCCTGGGCACGGTCGCCGATGTCGTGCCCCTGGACGAACAAAACAGGATTCTGGTCAAAAACGGCCTGCTGCTGATCAAGGAAGGACGCCGCCCCGGCATCCAGGCGTTAAAGGAGATCAGCGGCCTGGGACCGGACGAAAGCGTGGGCACGGGTGCCATCGGTTTCGCCCTGGCACCGCGCATCAATGCGGCGGGCCGCATCGGGGACCCCGATCTGGCCGTGCGCCTGCTGCTGGAAAAAGATCCGGAAACCGCCCGGCAGCTTGCCACCAAGCTCGACAAGCTCAACGCCAAACGAAAGCTCGAAGAGCAGCGCATCCTGGAAGAAGCCATCGTGCAGGCCGAATCGCAGCTGCATCTGCCCGGCCTGGTCCTGCACTCCGAACACTGGCACTCGGGCATTATCGGCATCGTGGCCTCCCGCATCGTGGAACGCTTCCACCGCCCCTGCCTGATCCTGACCAAGGAGAATGGCATCTTCAAGGGCTCAGGCCGTTCCACGCCTTCCTTCGACCTGTACCAGGCGCTGCTGTCCTGCAAGCAATGCCTCTACAAGTTCGGCGGCCACCGTCAGGCCGCGGGGTTGAAACTCGAACCCTTTCAACTGGCGAACCTCAAAGACCTCTTCGCCTGGGCCGTGGAGGAGCAACTGGGCGCGAACCCCGCCCCGCCGATCCTGGAACTGGACGCGGAACTGCCCTTTGCCCTGATAACGGCCACGTTTCTGAAGGAACTCGAACTTCTCCAGCCCTACGGCCAGGGAAATCCAAGACCCATTTTCCTTTCTCCGCCGCTGAACGTGCTCAGGCACCGCTTTTTCAGCCAGAAAAAGCATCTTGAGCTGCACCTGTCCGATTCAAGCGACGGCACCAACATGCGCGCCGTGGCCTGGAGGCAGGGAACGCGCTGGCAGGACGCATCCTTCGCCGGCAGGCAGATCCGAATCGCCTACACTCCGCGCCTGTCCAAATTCAACGGGCTGCAACAGATCGAACTCGCCGTGCAGGACATTCAGCTTCTGGGATAACCGCCCTTTTCAATGCCGGACAAAACACGTATTGCTTCGGGATAACCACGGAGGAACGTATGCACGGCATCAAGAACCTATTGATCCTTCTTGTGCTCCTGAGCACGGGATGCGCGGCGCTGGTCGTTGGTGGAGCGGCGGCGGTGGGAACGTACACCTATGTCGCGGGACAGCTGAAAAGAACCTACAACGCCAATCTCGACACCACCTATCAGGCCGCCCTGGCCGGATGCGAAGCCCTCGGCCTGCCGGTGCAGGATCGGGAGAAACAGCTGAGCAAAGCATCCATCAAGGTCATCGACGGGGACCGTGATGCGTGGATATGGCTGACGGCCCAGAGTTCCACGACCACGGAGATCTCCGTGCGCGTCGGGTTGCTCGGTGATGAACTCGCCTCGCGGCGTATCCACGACGCCATCGCGGCGCGCCTGTGACGTGACGCCCCCGTTCAACGGGGGCTCTCTCAGACCCAGGCGAAGCGCATGGACTCCAGGAACTTTGCGCCGAAATCCTTTTTCTCCACCAGACTTTCCACAACCACCCGCCCCGGCAAGCGATCCAGCCAGGCCCTGATATCGGCCCGTTCCAGGGCCAGGAGAGTGCCCGCCAGAGACGTGTTGCCCACGACCGCCATTTTTTCCCGCCAGGACTCGGGCAGAAAACCCAGCGCGATCAGGTGGTCGGGCTGCGCATGTTCGCCCAAGGCGCCGGCCACGTACACCCTTTGCACATCCTGCTCGGTGAGTCCGGCGCTTTGAACAAGGCTGCGCAGGGCCACGTTGACTCCGGCCTTGGCCTTCAAAAATTCCTCGATATCGCGTTCGGCGATAAAAACATCCGGCTCGAACTCAAAGACGCGACCGAGCCGGTGCTCACGGACGCGTTCAGCGACATTGCGTGCCAGGGGCATGGACGGCGCCTGGAAATGCCCTTCCATGTCGATCAGGCCCAACCGGCGCAGCACCGACAGCGCCGCGATGAAACCGGTGCCGGAAATACCCGTGAGCGGCGTCTCGGACCAGCGCAACCCTTTGGGTCCCAGCTCGACGCCGCTCAGGACGCGCGCGCCCGCCGTTGCCCCGCAGCACAGGCCCACGCCCTCGATGGCCGGCCCCATGGGCACGCTGCAGGCATGGAAGCGCCCTGCGTCCACAGCCAGCACAAACTCGGCGTTGGTGCCCAGGTCGGCCAGCAGGAACGGATATGCGGGAGCGCGTGTCGAGATCCAGGCCAGCCCCGCGCTGATATCGGCGCCGATGAAAGGCCCGATCAATGGCGGAATGTACGCGGCCGGCAATCCCTCGCCTAGCCGCACGGACTTCCCGCCTCGCCAGGGCAGGCTGTACGGGGCGTAGGCCAACCCATGCAGCGGCACGTCCAGCAAGATCGCAATCATGGTCGTATTGCCGCTGACAGCCAGGGCGGAGGCGCGGCTTTCGAGCATCAGGTCCGAGAGCACCGAGACGACGGACTGCCGCAGACCCTCCCGCGCCGCATCCGAGGACAGCGCATAGCGCAGTCTGGACATGACCTCGCTCCCCACTCCCATCTGGGGATTGGTCATGGCGAATTCGGGGCTGTGCCCGGTTGTCGAGCTGAGCGCCCATTTGATCCGCGTCGTGCCGATATCGACGGCCAGCCCCTCACCCTGCGCGCTCATCCTTGAGAGCCGTTCCACGACAGGCACGTCGATGGCGCAGGACTGCGTTGCCACATGCTTGCAGGCCAACCGCCATCCGTTCGCCAGCTCAGACTCGTTCAACCGGGCCCGGTCATCCGCACAGGGATCAGGGGCCGCGTTCTGAAATCGAATCCGGCACTTGCCACAAAGCCCTGCCCCGGCGCACAATTCCCGTCCTCTGCCGATCCGGGCCTCAAAAAGCAGATGCAGGAATGGTTGGCCCGGACTCGCCCAAACGCTGGTCCTGGCCATCCCCTGCTGGTGGATGTCGATTCTCAGCACAGCAAAAGCCTTTTTCCATCCGCGCGCGGCGGTTCGACCCGCCCGATGCGCGCGGCCATCTCGCCCTGCCCGGTCAGCCACTCCCGGACTTCCTCGGCCAGTTCTTGCGGCACGCCAAGAACCATTCCACCCGATGTTTGCGCGTCGTACATCAGATCGACGAGCACCGGATCAAGGGCGGGAGAAGCCTCCACAGTCTTGTGACAGAAATGTCTGTTCGCATGGCTGCCCAGGGGCAGCAGCCCGACCCGGGCCAAATCGAGGGCCTGATCCATGAGCGGCACCGCGTTCACGTCCAAGACGATGGTGCAATTGGAGGCGTTGGCCATCTCCAGGGCGTGCCCGCCAAGACCGAAACCCGTGACGTCCGTAGCCGCCTTGAGGCCGAATCTGGCCACAGCCTGGCCCGGTACCCGGTTGAGGCGCGCAGCCCAGCGAAAAACCTCCTCCTCGAAACCGTCGCAGCCTTCCCATTGCCCTTTGATCGCCGTCGCCAGGACGCCTGTTCCGATCGGCTTGGTCAAAAAGAGCACATCGCCCGGCCGCAGGCCAGCATTTGTGGCGTAGCGGTCCGGATCGATCACTCCCGAGACCGACAGACCATACTTGATTTCCTTGTCCTGGACGCTGTGCCCGCCAACCAGAAATGCTCCGGCTTCCTGGATCTTGAGCAATCCGCCGCGCAAGATTTCACGCAAAACCGAAACGTCCATGGAAGCGATGGGAAAACAGACGATATTCATGGCCACATAAGGCTCCCCGCCCATGGCGTAGACGTCGGAGAGCGAATTGGCAGCCGCGATCTGTCCGAAACGGAAAGGGTCGTTGACGATGGGAGTGAAGAAATCAAGCGTCTGCACCAGCGCCTTGCCTGCGGGAAAACGGACGATGGCCGCGTCCTCGCTGTTTCCCAAACCGGTCAGAATGCGATCATCGCTCATGAACTGCATTCCAAGCAACGCCTGCTCCAGGTCCCCTGGAGCCAGTTTTGCCGCTCAGCCTGCCGCGCTGACTGTCTGCACAAGAGGAGTTTTCTTCATGATTTTGACCTCATGGGAATGGTTGATGCGTTGGTTTTGAGAAACTCGATCAGCTTCAGGGCAGCGGGAAACAGGGATCTTTTTTTATTGTAGACGACATAAAAAGATCGGTTGAGTTTCAGACCGGCCAGGTCCACGGCCACCAGAGCGCCCGACGCGAGTTCCTCGCGCACGGTGATCGCCGAAGTGATGGACGCCCCCATCCCGGCCGAGAGACATTTGGCCATTGCCCCGGCATTGCGCACAAAGATGACTCCGCGCAGGGAATGGATGTCGATGCCGAAGGAGGCCAGACTTTCAGCCATGGCGACCCGGGTGCCGGAACCGTCCTCGCGCATGACCCACGGCAAGACGCGCAGCAGTTCGTCCACCGCGAGATTGCGATGCATCGCGTGCAATTCCGGAGTCATGACCAGGACCAGGGAATCGGTGGCGATCTTTTCATAGCGCAAATCCGGATATTCGAAGACAGCGCCGACGACCCCAAGCATCAGGGCGTTGTCGCGAACCTGGCTCACTATGTCCTCGGAGTCTCCGATGCGAAGATCCATGACCACTTCAGGGTACAGCTTCCAGAACGCGGCAAGTATTTCCGGCATGATGTAATTGGCGGGAATGGTGCTCCCGCCAATGTCGAGCTTGCCGGTGATCCGGTCCTGGAGCTTTCTGAGTTCGGAAATCGCAAGCTCCGAAGCCTCGAAAATCTTTTGGGCGTGTCGGTAGAGCACTTCGCCGGCCTTGGTGGGCACCACGCTTCTGCCGATGCGGTCAAAGAGCTGGACTTCAAGTTCCTGTTCCAGCGATGCGACGTGGGCGCTTATGGTCGGCTGGGAAAGATACAGGGCCTTTCCTGCTTTTGAAAAACTGCTGTGCTCGTAAACCTTGGAAAAAGCTTCGATTTTGCGAATGTCCATTTATTCCCATCCGTAGCATAGATAAAAACGATGCATTGCGCAAAAAAATAAGGCAGCCGGGCTGCCTTATTTTCGGGATTTCTGTACGCTTATTCCGCTGCCTCGGCCGTTTCAGCCGGAGTCGCCGATTCTTCAGCAAACTTGTCGCTCAGACGGGTGAACTCGATCAGAGCCATGGGAGCACAGTCGCCGACGCGGGGGATGCCGAACTTCACCACGCGGGTGTAGCCGCCAGGGACATCCTTGAAGCGGGGGCCGATTTCGTCAAAAAGCTTTTTGACGCTGTGATGGCTGCCCAGGACGGTAAAGGCCTGTCTGCGGGCGTGCAGGGTGTCCTGCAGGGCCATGGTCACGAGCTTGTCGGCAAAAATGCTCAGCTCTTTGGCCTTGGCTTCAGTCGTACGAATACGCTCATGTTCAACCAAGGAGCGAACCATATTCTTCATCAGGGACTTGCGGTGTTCCCACGTGCGTCCCAGTTTTCGACCGGATTTTCTATGCCTCATCTTCTTCGTTCCTCTTTAACCAATCCTGGTACAATTCATCAAAATTATCGACTCGAATTCCGAAATCAAGCCCCATGCTCTCAAGAACGCGACGAATGTCTTCAAGAGACTTTCTGCCGAAATTCTTGGTCTTGAGCAAATCGGCCTCGGTCTTCTGAACCAGTTCGCCGACAATGTGTATTCCGGCGCTCTTGAGGCAATTGCTGGCTCTGACCGGAAGTTCGAGATCTTCGATATTCTTGAAGAGGTTCTCGTTGATCTTGTCCTGGGGCTTGGACTTGGCTTTCTCGATGTCAGCAGAGCCTTCATCGAAATTGATGAAAACCGTGAGCTGCTCCTTGAGGATCTTGGCGCTGTAGGCCAAAGCGTCGTCAGGAGTGATGGAGCCGTCGGTCCAGACTTCCATGATCAGCTTGTCGTAGTTCGTCATCTGTCCTACACGAGCCTGCTCCACCGCGTAGGCAACCTTGCGGATGGGGGAAAAGCTCGAATCCAGGGTGATGACGCCGATCTCGCTGTCCAGGTCCTCGTGCATCTCGGCCGGGACGTAACCCTTGCCCATGCGGAACTCGAGATCCATGACCAGATCAATGTCCTCGGAAAGCGTCGCGATGTGCAACTCAGGATTGAGAATCTTAATATGCTGATTTTCAACAATTGCTGAAGCCGTGACTTCACCCTTGGCATTGGCGATGAGCTGAACCCGCTGTGGCTCCGGAGTGTTCATGGCCACGCGCAGCTGTTTCAGGTTCAGGACGATGTCGGTGACATCCTCGTTGACTCCGGGGATGGTCGTGAATTCATGCTGGATGCCCTGAATCTTGACCGAAACCGGAGCCGCGCCTTGCAAGGAAGAAAGAAGCACCCGACGCAAGGCATTGCCGATCGTCGTGCCGAAACCCCTTTCCAGGGGCTCGCACACAAAACGACCGAACATGTCGTTGCCTTTCGGATCTTTTTCCAGTTGTTCCGGCCTGACAAGCTCTGCCCAATTTCGGACGTAAACTTTTTTGTCTCCGCTATACGTAGAACTCATGTTTACCGCCCTTTATTTGGAGTAGAGTTCAACAATCAACTGCTCTGTCATGGGGAACGTGATATCTTCTCTGGTGGGAAGAGCCTTTACAGATCCCTTGAAGGCAGGAGCATCAATCTCGAGCCAAGCAGGTACGCCGCGACGCGCGACAACTTCCAAAGCTTCCGTGATGACGAGATTCTTCTTGGTGCGGTCACGCACTTCAAGAATGTCACCCGGCTTCATCTGAATCGAAGGCACGTTGACGCGACGACCATTGAGGGTGAACAAACCATGTCGAACCATCTGGCGAGCCTGGCTGCGCGAATTGGCGAAGCCGAGCTTGTAGGCGACGTTGTCGATGCGCGTTTCGAGCAGCATCAGCAAATTCGTGCCGGTGATACCCTTGCGGCGCTCGGCTTCCTCGAAATATCTGCGGAACTGGCCTTCGAGGATGCCGTACATCTTTCTGACCTTCTGCTTCTCGCGAAGCTGCAAGGCGTAATCGCTGGGCTTCTTGCGTGCCTTGCCGTGATCGCCGGGCGCATAGGCGCGACGTTCGAAAGCACACTTGTCAGTATAACATCTATCGCCTTTGAGAAAAAGCTTTCCGCCTTCTCTACGGCATATTCTGCACTTAGGGCCTGTATATCTAGCCAAGGTAAATTCCCCCTATACTCTACGACGTTTGGGCGGACGGCATCCGTTATGCGGAATGGGAGTCACGTCGCGGATAAAGGCGACGCGCAATCCTACAGCGTTGATTGCACGCATTGCGGACTCACGTCCTGAGCCTGGTCCCTTCACAAGAATGCCGACTGAACGCATGCCGCATTCCATGGCCTTGCGGGCGGCGGTTTCAGCGGCCTTCTGAGCGGCGAAAGGCGTGTTCTTGCGTGAGCCCTTGAAACCGGAAGCTCCGGAGCTGGCCCAGCTGATCACGTTGCCGGTCGGATCGGTGAAGGTAATAATCGTATTATTGAAGGTGCTGTTCACATGAGCAATACCCGTGGGGATATTTCTCTTTTCCTTTTTCTTGATTACTCTCTGCGGTCTTGCCATTTGTCTGTCTCCACCCAGTTACTTTTTCTTCTTACCAACAATGGCTCTGCGTGGGCCCTTGCGCGTGCGCGCATTGGTGTGCGTGCGCTGACCACGACATGGCAAGCCGCGCCGATGTCTCAAACCTCTGTAGCAACCGATGTCCATAAGGCGCTTGATGTTGGCCACGATCTCACGGCGCAAATCGCCTTCGACCTTGTAATTGGCTTCTAATTCTTTGCGCAGCGTGTTGACATCGTCGGCAGTGAGATCGTCACTGTTCTTGGTCCAATCAATACCTGTAGCATCAAGGATTTTAAGAGCTGTAGCTCGGCCGATGCCATAAATATATGTCAATGCGATATCTAGCCTTTTATTTCTCGGCAAATCTACACCAACTAATCTTGCCACAATATCCCCCTATCCTTAACCCTGTCTTTGTTTATGCCGCGTATTATCACAAATGACTCGAAGCACGCCTTTGCGCTTGATAACTTTGCATTTGGGACAAATCTTGCGAACTGAAGGTCTAACTTTCATCGTATCCCCCGAAGATTTTCAAATGAAACTCAGGTCAGACTATAGCTGGCTGAGAATAAATGGTCCGTCCTTGGTGATGGCCACCGAATGTTCAAAATGAGCAGACAGGCTTCGATCTTTGGTCACTGCGGTCCAACCGTCGGAGAGGATTTCGACTTGGTCGGTACCCATTGCAACCATTGGCTCAATGGCAATCACCATTCCCGGCTTCAAAGGCAATCTTGAGCTGTTCTTGGGCACGAAATTGGGAACTTCGGGCTTCTCGTGAAGCATCCGCCCTATTCCATGACCAACAAAGCGCTTAACAACGGAAAACCCTTGAGCCTCAACACATTCCTGCACAGCCCGAGAAACATCGTAAAGGTCATTTCCTGGTACGGCCTGTTCGATTCCCCGGTTAAGGGAATCGAGGGTGACTTCCAGCAAATGGGCCGCGCCCTCACTGATGCTTCCTACAGGAAAGGTCCTTGCGGTATCTCCGTAAAAACCCTGAAACTTAACACCAAAATCAATGGACAATATGTCACCGTCAACCAGAGGACGCGTGGACGGAAATCCATGCACAATTTCTTCGTTGACGGAACAGCACAGGGCAAACGGGAATCCCAGGTAGCCCTTGAATGCTGGAATAACATCATAAGAAGCGCAGAGCTCTAGAGCTTTTTCTTCCAATTCCCGGGTAGTGATTCCGGGGACAACCAAGCAGCCAACTTCATGAAGAATGTTGGCCGCTATACGGTTTGCTTCGCGCATGACAGCAATTTCCTGCGCATTTTTCAGGAAAATGCCTCTGTGTTTTTTCAACCTTGTCTGCCTTTGATCTTTGCCTTGGCCAACAGACCGTCATATCTGCCGGAAATAAGGTGCGACTGCACCTGGGACATGGTGTCCATGGCCACGCCGACCACGATCAGCAGGGACGTTCCGCCGTAATAAAACGGGACGTTGAACTGCTTCATCAGGACCATGGGCAAAACACAGACGAGCGAGATATACAATGCTCCCCACAAAGTCAAACGGGTCAGCACCTTGTCGATGTACTCGTTTGTCTTGAACCCGGGGCGAATACCAGGGACGAAAGCCCCTTGTTTTTTTAAGTTTTCGGAAATTTCCTTGGGATCAAAAACAATGGCCGTATAGAAAAAACAGAAAAAAACGATGAACGCGACAAAACAAATATTGTAAATGACTGAATCCGGCCGGAAATAATCGGACATCTTGTTCAGGATCTCAACATTTGAGAAGTTGGCGATCGTCGCGGGGAACATCAGTATCGAGGAGGCGAAGATGGGCGGTATGACGCCTGCCGTATTGATTCGCAACGGCAGGTGGCTCGTCTGTCCCCCGTACATCTTCCGCCCGACCATACGCTTGGCGTAATGGATGGGGATGCGCCGCTGCGCCCGCTCCATGAAGGTGATGCCAACCAGGACGCCGGCCATCACGATCACGACCAAAAGCACCGTGAAAAGCGATACGTCGCCCGCCGTGAAAAGCCGGTAGGATTTTCCGATCCCGCTGGGCAGACCGGAAATGATGCCTGCGCAGATAATCAGGCTGATGCCGTTGCCGATCCCTTTTTCCGTGATCTTCTCACCCAGCCACATGATGAACACGGTGCCGGCGGTGAGCGTCAAAACGGTGATGATTCTGAATCCCCAGCCCGGCATGTAAACAATGGAAGCCCCGGTGGGGCTTGTCATTGATTCGACGCCTATGGAAATACCAAGGCCCTGGATTACAGAGATCAGCACCGTTCCGTACCGCGTGTACTGAGTGATCTTCTTTCTTCCGGCAGCGCCCTCCTCTTTGCTTAGCCTCTTGAGTTCAGGGCTGACGACAGTCAGGAGCTGCAGAATGATCGAAGCGGAAATGTAAGGCATAATCCCAAGTGCAAAGATGGACAGATTCATCAAGCCGCCGCCGGAAAACATGTCAAACAGCCCGAAAAGGGTGTTTTGCGCGTTGGCAAAAAAATCTGCGAGAGCGTTCCCGTCAACACCTGGTATCGGCAGATGGACACCTACTCGGAATACGGCCAGCAGGAGAAAAGTCCAAAGAAACTTGCTTTTCAGCTCCGACATTCCCGTGTTTGCGCCTTTGGATATACTCACAATGCTATCCTTCGATCGAAATGGCTTCGCCACCAGCTGCAGTAATTTTTTCCACAGCCTGTTTGCTGAACTTGTGCGCTGTAATCTTGAGCGCCTTGCCGGCTTCGCCGTCACCGAGAATCTTGATCGGCATGTCGCGTCCGACCAGACCGGACAGGTACAGATCTTCGATCATGACTTCGGCCTTGTCTGCAAACACAGAGTAGATGGTCGAAAGATTAAGAGTCTGATAGGTGACCCGGAAGGGGTTGTTGAATCCGCGCTTGGGCAGCCTGCGGTAAATAGGCATCTGGCCGCCCTCGAAACCGGCACGAACGCCGCCGCCGGTGCGGGCATTTTGACCCTTGTGTCCTTTGCCTGAAGTTCCGCCCTGTCCCGATGCGGTGCCGCGGCCAAGTCTTTTGACCTTGGCGCGTTCCTCGGGGTATGGATACAATTCATGCAGGTTCATTATTCGATAACCTCTACAAGATGCTTGACTTTATTAATCATCCCTCGAACGCATTCATTGTCGGGAAGAGTGCGGACCTGATTGAGCTTGGTGAACCCCAGAGCCTTGACGGTTCTCTTCTGTGCCGGGTTCTGAGTGATCAGGCTCTTCGTCAGTTTGATCTTAATCATAACGTCACCTATTTTCTCTTGATGGTGAGAGTTTTGCCTCTCAACCGTCCGACGGTTTCGGCGCTGCGCAGCGAACGAAGTCCTGCAAATGTAGCACGGAGCACATTGTGCGGATTGTTGGTACCGATCGCCTTGGTCAGGATGTCATGAACGCCTGCGGCCTCCATGACGGCACGGACGGGTCCGCCGGCAATGATCCCGGTTCCTGCGGAAGCGGGCTTGAGCATGACGTGACCGGCACCGAAATTGCCAAGCACCTCGTAAGGAATGGTGCCATCCAGAAGTTCTACCTTCTGCATGTCCTTGCGTGCCCGGTCCGTAGCCTTCTTGATGGCGTCGGGAACCTGGTTGGCCTTGCCCAGGCCAAACCCAACCGTTCCCTTTCCGTCACCGACGACCACGAGAGCGCTGAAACTGAATCGACGGCCACCCTTGACAACTTTGGCGACGCGATTGAGATAGACTATTTTCTCAATGAGTTCAAATTCGTTTTGTTGCATGGATGTCCTCGATTAAAAATTTAAGCCGCCTTCTCTGGCTCCATCGGCTACGGCCTTGATCCGGCCATGATATACGAAGCCGTTGCGATCAAAGACCACGGAAGTGATGCTCTTCTTGATCGCTTCTTCGGCAACCTTCTTTCCTACCAGCTTCGCGTTCTCGACCGTGAGGCGAATGTTCTCGCCTTCAAGGCTCAAGGTTGACGCGGAGGCCAAAGTCGCACCCGCCAGGTCATCGATGATCTGGGCGTAAATGTGCTTGCTGGAGCGAAAAACAACAAGTCTTGGCCGCTCGGGTGTACCGTTGATCTTTTTACGAATCCGCATCTTGCGTTTTTTGCGGGCTTCATCTCTTGATAATTTCATAGCTTATCCTATTTCTTGCCGCCGGATTTGCCGGCCTTGCGACGGATAGTCTCATCAGAATATTTGATACCCTTGCCCTTGTACGGCTCAGGCGGACGAACCCGGCGGATCTGAGCCGCGACTTCGCCGACAGCCTGCTTGTCGCATCCTGAGATGATCAGCTTGCTGCCCTCGGCCTTGGCCTGGATACCGGCAGGCAGGGTGAAGTTCACCGGATGGGAGAAACCCACGTTGAGAACAACGGTGTTTCCCTGCACGTTGACCTTGTAGCCAACGCCGATGACTTCAAGAGATTTTTCAAAACCCTTGGTCACGCCGGCGACGGCGTTGGCCAGAAGGGTTCTGCGCAAACCATGCTGCTGACGGGCGACTCTGCTGTCATCAACCGGGGTAACGGAAACCGTATTGTTTTCGACACTCACTGTGATGGCAGGATGAGTGGCAAGATTCAAGACCCCCTTGGGCCCCTTCACTTCAATCCCGCTTTCCGCGATTTTAAGATCAACACCACCGGGGATGCTGATCGGCATTTTTCCAACTCGAGACATAGCGATCTCCTACCAAATCTCACAAAGAAGTTCGCCGCCTACGCCGATTTCGGCAGCCTTTTTTCCTTCCATCACGCCCTTGGACGTGGACAAAATGCAAATTCCAAGACCATTTTGCACGGAAGGAATGCTCTTCGCACCCACATAAATACGACGGCCAGGCTTGCTGATTCTTTTCAAGCCGGCAACGACAGCCTTATTTTCATGGTATTTCAAATCAACCAGTAAGGCATCATTTTCAAGGGCATAACCGTTGATATACCCTTCTTCGTTCAATATTTTGAGCAGCGCCTCGCGGGTGCGGCTGGGGGTAATGGAAACAGTTGAATGCATCGCTTTGTATGCATTACGAATTCGAGTCAATAAATCTGCAATAGGATCTATGACAGACATGAGCGTACCTCATTTACCAGCTAGATTTTCTTACGCCAGGCAGTTCACCGGCAAGGGCCATATTCCTGAAGCAGATTCTGCAAATGCCGAACTTACGCATGAAGGCTCTGGGCCGACCGCAAATAGGGCATCTGTTGTACTGGCGTGTGGAAAATTTGGGCTTCCGCTGAGCCTTGACCATCAAAGATGTACGAGTCAAGTTACACTCCTCCTTACTTCTTGAAGGGCATTCCAAGAAGCTTCAACAGCATCTTGCCTTCTTTGTCAGTCTGGGCAGTAGTTATAACAGAAATATTCATACCCACTGCCTTCTCGATCCTATCGATCTCGATTTCGGGAAAGATAGTGTGTTCCTTTATGCCAAGGGTATAATTTCCGCGGCCATCAAAACCTCTGTCCGGTACGCCCCGGAAGTCGCGGACTCTGGGAAGCGCAATGGTCAACAGCTTCTCCAGGAATGCCCACATTCTGTCCCCTCGAAGCGATACCCGGCAGCCTACAGGCATACCCTCGCGCAGCTTGAAAGCCGCGATGGATTTCTTTGCCCGAGTTACAACAGCCCGCTGACCAGCAATCAGAGACAAATCGCGTACAGAATCCTGTATGATTTTGTTATTCTGGCTACCTTCACCCAGTCCCATGTTCAACGAGACATATTTGATCGAAGGAATCTGCATCACAGAAGTGTAATTGAATTCCTTTGAGAGTTCAGGAGCGACTTTATCTTTGTAGATCTTTTCGAGACTACTCATTGCTGCACCTTAACTGATCGTTTCATTGCATTTTTTGCAATAACGAACTTTCTTGTTATCGTCGGTAAACTTATAACCAACCCTTGTCGGCTTTGAGCAAGCGTTGCACACCAACTGAACATTGGAAACATCCAGGGGCATTTCCTTCTCAACTATTCCGCCAGGCTGGTTGTTATAAGGATTGGGCTTGGTGTGTTTCTTCACCATGTTAGCCTTCTCGACAATAACCTGCTTTTTGCTGCGAAGAATTTTGACAACCTTGCCGATTTTACCTTTGTCCTTTCCGACAAGAATCATCACATTGTCGTCTTTGTGAATTTTCCAGACATGAGTAGACATAAATTACAACACCTCTGGGGCTAAAGATACAATCTTCATGAAGTTCTTTGCCCGCAATTCACGTGCAACAGGCCCAAAAATACGAGTGCCCATCGGCTCAAGGTTCTTATTCAGCATGACTGCCGAATTATTGTCGAAACGGATAAAAGTTCCATCGGGACGTCCGATCTCTTTCGTTGTTCTGACAACTACTGCCTGGAGAACATCGCCCTTTTTGACTTTTCCATGAGGGATAGCTTCCTTGACGGAGACCATGATGATGTCTCCGACACGAGCGTAACGCCTCTTGCTTCCGCCTAGCACCTTGATGCAGGCAACCTTCTTGGCTCCGGAATTGTCTGCGACATCCAAAGTCGTCTGCATTTGAATCATTTTACAATCCCCTACAAAGCTCTTTCAATGATTTTCATCAGATGCCAATTCTTCCGCGCGCTCAAGGGGCGGGATTCGACGATCTGAACTTTATCCCCAATGTGACATTCATTGTTGGGGTCATGAGCCATGAATTTCTTTCTGCGGCGGATATATTTTTTAAGAACAGGATGTTTGACCAGTGTTTCGACACGCACGACAATGGTCTTGTCGTTCTTATCGCTCACTACGAAGCCAACAAGAGTTCTCTTGTTTGATGTCTTTCCGCTGTTACTCATCACCTGTCTCCATGTCCTTCGCTTTCAAAATCGTCAAAATCCGAGCAATGGATTTCTTAACAAGCGGTATTCTCTGACTATTTTCAAGCTGCGCGGTAGCATGCTGAAAACGAAGATTCATCAATTCCTTACGAAATTCACCAAGTTTGACCTGGAGCTTCTCAGGATCCAATTCCCGTAATTGTTGAGCATTCATCCTGTCTTACTCCTTTTCGACTATGGTAGTCTTTATAGGCAGCTTGTAGGCAGCTCTCTGCAATGCTTCTTTGGCCAGCTCATAGTCCACACCCTTGATTTCATAAAGGATGCGGCCTCTCTGAACCGGCGCGCACCAACCAACCGGCGAGCCCTTGCCTTTGCCCTGACGAACTTCCAAGGGTTTGGCAGTGATCGTCTTGTCGGGAAAAATACGAATGAAAACCTTGCCGCCTCTTTTAATGTGCCGCATCATCGCGATACGGGCGGCTTCGATCTGCTGACTCGTGAGTTTTCCGCATTCCATAGCCTTCAAACCGATTTCACCAAAAGCAACCGTGGTCGCGCGTCCCGCAAGACCGCGAATACGACCCTTCTGCTGCTTCCGAAATTTGACCTTTTTAGGACTCAGCATCAGCTCTCTACCTCGCTCAGGATCTCACCCTTGAACACCCAGACCTTGACGCCAATGATCCCATAAGTGGTCTTGGCCAGCGCGACGCCGTAATCGATGTCGGCACGCAAAGTATGCAGGGGAACACGACCCTCTCTCGCCCATTCACTACGAGCGATTTCAGCGCCACCAAGACGTCCGCCACACTGGACTTTGATGCCGAGCGCGCCGAACTTCTGGGCCATGCCCAGGGTCTTTTTGATGGCACGACGAAAAGCAACCCGGCGCTCGAGCTGCTGCGCAATCGATTCCGCAACAAGCTGTGCATCTGTTTCCGGGCGGCGAATTTCGTTCACCTCAATCACAAATTCACGACCGAACTTGCCCTTGAGTTCAGCCCGGAGCTTTTCAATTTCAACGCCCTTACGTCCGATAACAATACCGGGGCGTGCAGTGAAAAGAATCAGACGGACCTTGTCGGCAGCTCTTTCGATTTCAATCTTGGAAATACCGGCGTGGAACAGCTTTTCCTTCACATATTTTCGAAGCTTGCTGTCTTCGAAAACATATTCGGCGTACTTCTTGTCGCTGAACCAACGGGACTTCCAGTTTTTATTGTATCCCAGACGGAATCCGTAAGGATGAACTTTATGACCCAAAGCACTGCCCTCCTAGAGTTCATCGACAACCACAGTGATGTGGCTGCTGCGCTTGATAATTCTGTAAGCCCGGCCCATCGCCCTGGACTGAATCCGCTTCCAGCTCGGACCGCCGTCGATGCGAACTTCCTTCACATAGAGGTTGTCGACATTGAGCTTGGAATTGTGTTCAGCATTGGCAATTGCAGTCGTCAGAACCTTCTCAATAAGACGGGCAGCTTTCTTGGGGGTGAATTTCAGGACATTCAACGCATCTTCCACGGGCTTACCGGTCACGTTACGTGCGACCAACCTGGCTTTCTGCGGGGAGACGCGTATAAACTTGGCAACTGATCTTGTTTCCATTTGAAACTTCCTGTCTATTTCTTCTTCTTATCAGCAGCGTGGCCAAAATAAGTCCTGGTGGGTGCAAATTCACCAAGTTTGTGTCCGACCATATTCTCAGAGACAAACACCGGGATAAATTTCTTTCCATTATGTACTGCAAAGGTGAGTCCAACCATCTCAGGCAGGATCGTAGACCGGCGGGACCAGGTCTTGATCACCTGACGGCTTCTGTCAGCGTTGGATTTTTCCACCTTGGTGAGCAGATGGCCATCCACGAAAGGGCCTTTTTTCAGAGACCTAGGCATAGAAACTCCTACTTACTTCCACGGCGTTTTACGATTAACTTGGACGAAGGCTTCTTCGGCGAACGAGTCTTGTATCCCTTGGTGGGCTTACCCCACGGGGTAACGGGATGACGTCCGCCTGAGCTTCTGCCCTCGCCACCACCCAGCGGGTGATCGACAGGGTTCATCGCAACGCCGCGCACCTTGGGCCGTTTGCCAAGCCATCTGTTACGACCGGCCTTACCGATGGAGACATTCTCGTGCTCGATATTGCCGACCTGTCCGACGGTCGCGATGTTCACGGCCAAGACCTTGCGAACTTCGCCCGAAGGCAGCCTGAGCAGCGCGTACTTGTCTTCCTTGGCGATGACCTGGGCATAAGCGCCGGCGGAGCGGACCAACTGGCCGCCGCGACCGGGATAGAGCTCAACGTTGTGCACCAGGGTGCCAAGGGGAATGCGGGCCAGCGCCAGTGCATTGCCGGGCTTGATATCGGCCTTGTCGCCAGCCAGGATCTGGTCGCCCACGTTGAGCCCGAGCGGACAGATGATGTAGCGCTTGTCGCCGTCCGCATAGTGCAGCAGGGCGATACGGGCGCTTCTGTTCGGATCGTACTCGATGGTGGCGACCTTGGCCGGAATGTCGATTTTGTTCCGCTTAAAATCAATCAGGCGATACAAAGACTTGTTTCCGCCGCCTCTGCGGCGCATGGTGACGCGACCGTTGTTGTTGCGGCCGCTTTTTTTATTCAAACCCGTAGTCAGAGACTTTTCGGGGGTCGAACGGGTGATCTCGTCATAGGTGAGAACCGTCATCGACCTGCGTCCGGCAGATGTGGGTTTAAGCTTTCGAATTGCCATGATTACACCCCTTCAAAGAAATCAATCTTTTCGCCGGCGGCAAGAGATACGTACGCTTTCTTGTATCCGCTGATCTTGCCAACAACGCGACCGAACTTCTTTCGTGTGCGCGGACGATAATTGACAATGTTCACGGCGGTGACTTTCACGTTGAACACGTTCTCCACTGCACGCTGCACATCGATTTTGTTCGCGGCAGAATGAACAAAAAAGGCAACCTGGTTACCAAGTTCCTTGAGGCCCGTCGATTTTTCAGAAATCAAGGGCCTGAGCAATACTTGCGTGCTTTCCATTATTTCAACCTCTCCTGCAGGGCCAGAACAGCACCCTGGTCCAGGACCATCTGGGGATACTTGAGGATCTCGTAAACGTTGATCGACTGCGGATCCAACACCAAAATGCCAGGAACGTTCCTGGCCGAAAGAGCAAGGTTGGTATCTTTTTCAGCAACAACAATCAAGGCTTTTTTCAGACCGAGGGTATCCTTGCAGGCCACGAAGTTCTTGGTCTTGATCTCGTCGAACTGGAGCTTGTCGACGACAAGCAGGTTCTCGGATGTGTACCGCGAAGAGAGAGCCATTTTCAGCGCAAGCTTGCGGACCTGTTTGTTGATCTTGAAACTGTAGTCGCGGGCCACGGGACCGTGGATAACGGCGCCGCTTCTCCACAGGGGAGAACGGCTGGAGCCTGCGCGAGCGCGGCCGGTGCCCTTCTGGCGCCACGGCTTCTTGCCGCCGCCGCTGACAAGGCCGCGGGTCTTGACCCCGACAGTGCCGGAGCGGAGTTTGGCCAAATGGGACTTCACAGCCAGATGAAGCAGTTCGGGTCTTACCTCGACCTGAAAGATGTCATCGGCCAGGGAAATCTCGCCGACTTCCTTCTTGTTCTGATCGTATACTTTCGCGTTTGCCATTATCTATACCCCTTACTTCATCTTGCTGAGGACGACGATCCCCTGCTTGGGTCCTGGAACCTGGCCGCGTACAAGCACGACGTTGTCTTCAGGGCGGACGTCGACAATCTCAAGATTGAGCATTGTGGCGGTCTTGTTTCCGAGCTGTCCCGGCATTTTCTTGCCCTTGAACACCTTGCTCGGCCAGGCGCACTGACCGATGGAACCCGGTTTGCGGTGAACCTGCTCGTGTCCGTGCGTGGCAGGAGCGCCGCCGAAATTCCAGCGGCGGATGACGCCTGCGAATCCACGTCCCTTGGATGTTCCGGTGACGCGAATCTTTTCGCCGGGAGTGAACATTTCAACGGTCAGCTTCTGACCGATTTCGTATTCATCAATGTTTCCGATGCGGATTTCCTTCAGCATTTTGTAAAAGCCACAATTTGCCTTTTGCTGATGGCCCTGTTCGGGTTTGGTCAGACGATGCGCAGCCACTTCTTCAAAACCAACCTGCAAAGCGGTGTATCCGTCTTTCTCGTTGACCTTTTTTTCAATAACCGGGCAAGGACCGGCCTGGATGACAGTCACGGGGATGACGTTGCCGTCAGCCCCATAAATTCTGGTCATGCCGATCTTGCGCCCAACAAGTCCCAAAGTCTTTTTCATGATAGCCTCTCGTTATCCCTACAGCTTGATTTCTACATCAACGCCAGCGGGAAGATTCAGCTTGCCCAGAGCATCAACAGTCTGTTGGGTGGGTTCAAGAATGTCCAAAAGGCGTTTGTGTACACGCATTTCAAACTGCTCACGAGACTTCTTGTCCACGTGCACAGACTTCTGGATGGTCTGCTTGTGAATTCGGGTCGGCAACGGAATCGGGCCGGCGATGGATGCGCCGGTGTTCCGCGCGGAATCGACAATCTCGGCCACGGCCTTATCCAGAATGCGGTAATCGTACGCTCTCAATTTTATGCGAATTTTATCACTATTCATGATGATCTTGCCTCATTACTCCACGATTTCAGAAACAACACCAGCGCCAACGGTACGTCCGCCTTCGCGGATAGCGAAGCGAAGACCCTTTTCCATGGCGATCGGGTTGATCAGGTGAACATGGAAAGTGGTGTTGTCACCAGGCATGATCA
>JAEWKZ010000055.1 GCA_023393525.1 Pseudomonadota bacterium
TTTCTGGTCGAAATCACTCCGAGGTTACCAACGATGCAGCCCAAAAAATCGGACCGTCAGCGCAGCTTCCTCTGCCCAGATCTGATCGATCAACTCGATCCTCGACACCACCTTCTGGGGTTGGCCAGGGCCATCCCGTGGCAGGTCTTTGAAGACAGTTTTCGTCCCCTTTATGCTACGTCTGGCCGCCCTGCCAAACCCGTCCGGTTGATGGTCGGGCTTCTCATCCTCAAGCAGCTTGAAAACCTCAGCGATGAGCGCGTCGTCGAGATTTGGGTCCAGAACCCCTATTTCCAAGCCTTTTGCGGCCAACAACGGTTCACCTGGAAGCTGCCGTGTGATCCGTCCGAGCTGACCTATTTTCGGCGTCGCATCGGTGAAGACGGTGTGCGCAAGATTTTCGAAGTCTCCGTGACCCTTCATGGCGACAAGGCCAAGGAAGAGGAAGTGGTCGTGGATTCCACCGTGCAGGAAAAAAACATCACCTTTCCCACGGACGCCAAGCTTCTGACCAAGATCGTGACGCGTTGCCGCATCATGGCCAAACAGGAAGACGTCAAACTCCGGCGCAGCTACCAGCGTGAAGTCAAAAAACTGCTGCGTGTCATTCGCTTCAAATCAAAGGGCCGCAAACAGGGTGAGGCCCAGCGAGCGATCAAGCGTTTGCGGACTATTGCCGGAGTCCTGATCCGCGAAATGAAGCGGAAGCTTTCCTCGGAAGCACTTGAGGCCCACCAACAGTCTCTGGATCTCTACGACCGCGTTCAGCGCCAGCAGCGTTCCGATTCCAACAAAATTTACAGCCTCCATGAACCAGGCGTTTCCTGCATCAGCAAAGGCAAGGCCCACAAGAAATACGAGTTCGGAGCCAAGGCTTCTGTGACCGTGACCAAGACCAGCGGCATCATAGTTGGCGCCTTGTCCTTCCACGACAACCCCTTCGATGGCCATACTCTCCCTGCCGTGCTCACCCAGGTTGAGAGTATCGTGGGCCAAAGACCAAGCATGGCGATCTGTGACCGAGGATATCGCGGTAAGCGTCAAATCGGGGCGACCCGCATCGAAATTCCAGAATCAGGCAAAGGTCCAAAAACTGAACATGAGAAACGCAAAGCCAGAGAACGCTTTCGCCGCAGGGCCTCCATCGAGCCAATCATCGGTCACCTCAAGAGTGATCACAGGATGATGCGAAATTACCTCAAAGGGAGGATCGGTGATTCCGTGAACCTCTTCATGGCCTGCGCGGCATTCAATTTCCGGAAGTTCATCCGGTTTCTGTTTTTTTTGTGCCCCAAATTGCTGTGGCACATTTTTCGACCCAATGTTCGGACGGTACAGGCTTGTGCCTGACGGACCGTTTTTAGAGTTTTTCAGGGCTGACTAAATAAACTTAGAGAATTAAAAATAAATTTAAGTAATATAAGAACAATATGCTAGATTACAGTTTAATATATTAATAAGCAAAAAAAACGACTGAATTTATTTAAATAACGTATTCATAGAAACACACATAGTTAGGAATTGTCTTGCTCATTCAGGTTTGATATAAAATTGCTACCTTTTCCAAGGTTGGAGGCTGTGAATGACAAAATGGTGGAAAAGAACACAATCAAATGGCAGTAGTAGGCTGCTTGCAGAATATGCGTCTTGGTTTTTAGTTAACTGCCTGATATGCCAACTACCTCTTTTGTTTATGTGGATAAATGCCGCTGACAGTTCAAGTATTTTTTCAAATTTTTTATCTTATGTTTTTACGTTTTTGATATCAAGTTACTATGCATTAATGTCGTTAAAGCACGATTCATTTAAAGATGGTTGGAATAATGTATATGGTTGGCTTGCAGTGATCTACCTGCTAATCATTTTTGGGATACTGTCTGTATATCCGGATATTAAAAACTACAAAGTTAGAAGTATACTAGTTGATCGCCCTCTGATGAGCTATGTATTTTTGCTGGCAATTTCTATATTTTTGTCTTGGAAGCTTTGTGTTCCTGCACTCACTGAAAAGTTAAGAAAAATCGTAGAAGAAAAAGAATCAACTAAAAAGTTTCGGCAGGCGGAAGCAATGAGACCAGGAGTTATAATTGATGCTCTAGAAGGGGACGATAACGATGAGGAATAGTCAACTTATAAAAATTGATGGTCGAGAGTATTATGAGATTGAAATTATTTCAATAAATCAAAAAAACAGATCTTTTTATGTTGCAAAAGTTGATGCTGACCATCTTATCAGTGTGTATACTGTCAAGCCTGTTGAGTACGACATTGAGATTTTATCCGCTCTTGCAAAAGAGTATCCAAGTGAAAAATCTTATTACGAGGCTTTAGTTGAAGAAAAGCAAAGTGAAGAATATCCAGATGAGTGGCAACGGCCAGAGAATAAAGATCGAGTCCGGGATATTAAAAACTACCTCAATGAAAAAGAATTTTGCTTTTTCCCTAATACAATAATTGTAACATGCGAGTTAGTTAATTCATTTGACGAAAGTTGGGAACGTATAGATATTGCGAGTCATGCTAAATCGTCTTCATCAATTTTTTCATATTACACTGAGAAAGAAGGATCTAGCTATATCGTAGTTCCAAAGAAGCGTGGTGCAATACTGATTGTTGATGGTCAGCATCGTGTTCGTGGTTTACAAGAATCAAGTCAGAGTGAAAACTATGAGTTATTGCTATCTTTTCTGATAGGATACGATAGGTCTGTTGTTGCAAACCAGTTTTACACAATCAACTATAATCAGAAGCCAGTCAATAAGTCTCTTCTTTATCAGCTCACAAGTCAGTTTAGCAAAGAGTTAACCGAAGTCACATTTTTTCATAACGTGCTCAAAGCTCTTAATGAAGTTGATAAATCTCCATTTTACAAAAGAATAAAGATGCTTGGTGTAGCTCCCAAGCCTGGAACAATGATCGATGAAGATAGAGCGCTTATGACAATTTCTCAAGCATTCTTCATCGACTATATGACACCGACAATTGGGAAACGTGCTGTGCGTGGATATGCGCAGCCAATATTTAGATATTACTACAACATTCCTGAAAAACAGAGTATTATAGTTCAATTTCTAAAAAGATATTTTAATGGAGTGCGTTTAGAATTTAAAGAGCAATGGAATAATCCTCAGGTCAGTATTATATCTAAAACTCTTGGTGTTGCAGCTTTCATCAAAGTTCTTCCATTAATTTATATTAAACTATTTTTTAGTGAGTGGCGAGAAAATCCAGATAATGCGCAAAATATAAAATCAAAAGATTTTAAAAAGATCTTTGAAACAATCGATAAAAATTTATTTTTAAGAACAGGACCTTATGGTGGGACCACAAGTGCAGGTAGTGTGAGCAAACTAAGAGATGACATAGTTCAGCAGATTGACATATTGAAAAATGAAGATCTTGATAGTCTGCTTGATAAATACAAAAAGTGGTTTTCAGAAAAAGTTTCGCAGTAAATTATGCTAAGACTATTCGATTTGTTCCATAATTTATTGGTGTATGTGGCTAGCAATGTACTCTAAAATACACACATTGTGCTGTCATTTTTTTGAGTGCCTTAATCGGTAGACGTGTTTGTTATGAAATAAGCTAGGCTATGAACATTTATGTTATGAAGATAATAAAATTGATTACTAATTTAAACAAATTATGACTAGGGAGAGATGGTATGGGCGTCCATAAATTAATTCCCATTGATGAGATCGACTTAGATCTGGGGAATCCAAGAATTGCAAGGTTTTTAGAAATATACGGTACGACTCCAAGTGCTCAACAGATAGCATTTGCGCTTCGTGAGGGGGTCGCAGATGACGATAGCAATGAAACTTCGACAACATTTAGAAGTCTTAAAGAGTCTATCCGTACTAACGGCGGCCTTATTAATCCCATTATTGTGAATAAAACAAAAAGTGAACACGTTGTTATCGAGGGTAACACAAGGCTTGCTATTTATAAAGAGTTTCAAGAAAGAGGCGTAGAAGGGAATTGGTCTGAAATACCTTGTTTAGTTCATGAAGACATGAGCGATAAAGAAATCGACGGTATTCGCTTACAAGCCCACCTTGTTGGGGTAAGACCTTGGGACCCCTATTCTAAAGCAAAGTATTTATCAAAATTAAGAAACGAAAAGCATCTGACATGGAGTGAAATCGTTGATTTTTGTGGGGGGAAAAAAGAAGAAGCGAGTAGGTATATCGCAGCTTATGAAGATATGGAAGAATATTATCGTCCGCTTGTTGATGATACAGATTTTGATACGACAAGATTTTCAGGTTTTGTTGAATACCAAAAAAAGAACATCAAAGATGCTCTTATTAGGCATGGCTTTGATAGTTCAGACTTTGCTAAGTGGGTAAAAAGCAATAAATTGTTTCCGTTGAATACTGTTAGAAAGTTACCGATAATATTGGATAACCCTCAAGCCAAAGAATTATTTCTTAAAAAAGATGCTAAAGCAGCATTGAAAGTTCTAGATAGCCCTATAACTGATGTTAACTTTGAGTCTATTAGTATCAAGGAACTTGCAAAAATTTTAACTAAGAAATTGCGAGTGATTGAAGGGTTAACCATGCGTGAGTATAAGGCAGATTCGAATCATCCTGAGTATCAAGCTTTGCTTGATCTGAAGGTAGACCTTGATGATACTATTGATATGGTCGAAGGAAATTGATGCTTCACAATGATTTAGTTGCAAGGCTAGTAGAGTTTGTTTCTGAAAAATGGAACGAATCGATAGTTCAGATGCTTGTTGATCATGGTGTGTCTGGGGCAAAATTAAGGCCACCTAAATTAGGAAGTCACATACCAGATTTGTATGCTAGGTTAGCAAGAGAGACCTGTATTATTGGAGAAGCAAAGACGCCAAGAGACTTTGAGACAGATAGGTCTCAGGAGCAGATTGTTTGCTTTTTAAGATATGCAGATGAAAATAAGTGTATGTTTATACTCGCGGTTCCGTTCATGTATCATTTAGCTGCATCCGGAAGAATTAAGTATTTAGCAGTTTCAAATGGTTATAAAATAAATGGTTATATTGTACATGAGCTAGGATTCAGGGTTGTTTGTGCAAATAATTAAGTTAAAAAAAGAGCCTAATTACAAGGCAATTCATGATGCTTTTGACTACCAAAGGCGTGCAGCAGACGCTATAAAAGATTTAGAGTACGCTGCTATTTTTCATGAACAAGGTCTTGGTAAATCTAAAATAGCCATTGACCTGGCATTGACGTGGATTAGCACTGAAATACTCGACACGGTATTGATAGTAACAAAAAAGTCTTTGGTTTCAAATTGGGTAGAAGAGCTTTCTATTCACAGCCATGTAAAACCCAAAGTACTTATAGGTCAGACATCGCATGATGGGATTATACTGTTAAGTCCAGTTCGAATAATCATTTGTCATTACGAGTTGGTAAAAAATTTTGAGTCTTCACTAAAGATGTTTTGCGAGACAAGACGCGTTGGAGTTTTTCTGGATGAATCTCAAAAAATCAAAACACCTACATCTTCTCTTGCAAATGCATTTTTTCGTATTTCGTCATACTTTAAAAGAAGAGTGATCATTACAGGAACGCCAATTGCCAACAGGCCATACGATTTATGGTCGCAAATTTATTTTTTAGACAGTGGAAAAAGCTTGGGCACGAATTTTAAAGAGTTTAAAAGAGAGTATGACTTAAGCAATGAAATGAGTGAAGACCTAGAAGCTCAAGATGCATATATCAAATCACTCCAGAATGTGTTCCCCAAAATCAGCAAATTCATCGTCCGAGAAACTAAAAAAGGATGTTCAATCGATCTTCCGGCAAAAGATTTTTTTTATATTAAATCGACTTGGGAGCCTAGGCAGTGGGACCTGTACAATGATATCAAGGATGATTTCAAGACATATGTAATAAAAGAGCAACAAGTTATTGAAGAATCTGCTGATGGTATATTAAAGCGAATTTTAAGATTGCAACAAATTTGTTCTATACCTGCATTGATAGATGATAGCTATGCACTAAGACCTGGAAAGCTAGATAGCCTTGATGACTTAGTTGATGAAATCGAATCAAGGAGTGAGAAGTTCATTATATGGACACAATTCACTGGAACTGCTGATTTTCTTTGTAAATATTTGCAGAGTAAAAATGCTAAAAAGGTTACAGGAAGACTTTCGATAGATCAAAGAAATATAAACATTGCAGCTTTTAAGCATGATGCTGAAGTGTTATGCTTGGTGGCGACTTATGGAGCTGCAAAAGAAGGACTGACTTTGACTGTTGCGAATAATGCAATTTTTTTTGATCGAAGCTTGAGTTTGGATGATTATGTTCAATCTCAGGATAGAATTCATCGGATATCCCAGACAAAGAGTTGTAACATATATATTCTTGAGATGGAAAATTCTATTGAAAGATGGGTAGATAACCTCATTAATGCAAAGTTGTGCTCAGCTAGCTTGGCATTGCGGGATATTGACATAGAGATGTATGATCAAACCATGTCTTTTGATTTTGGTAATGAACTTAAAAAAGCTCTTGGAGTCCAGAATGATTGATGGTTTTTCTCACACCCATTTTATGATTCAAAAGAAGAAAGTGGAAGTGCTAGAAGGTGAAATAGACCAAGAGATGTTAAGTTTTTATCCTGAGAATCCAAGGATATATTCGATAGTTTGTTCTGCTGGTGAAACTCCGACACAGGACAAAATTTTTGAGATATTATCTAAAATGGACCATGTTAAGCGTTTATACCAATCAATAAAGTTGAATGGAGGCCTGACAGATCCAGTAATTGTAAAAAAGGATACCTTGGAAGTTTTGGAAGGCAATAGTCGTTTAGCTGCATACCGAATGCTTTCCCAGAAAGATCCAATATCGTGGAGCAAGATCTTAGTTCGAGTGTTGCCTAGTGACATTAGTGACTCCCAGATATTTTCACTGCTTGGCGAGTATCACGTAAATGGAAAGAAGGATTGGTCTCCTTTTGAAGTTGCAAGTTATGTTTATCGGAGGCATGTTAAACATGCGGTCCCCAAAAGCCAAATAGCTACGGAGCTTTCAAAAAGCTCAAAGGCGATTACGCATTTGATTAATGTTGTTCAGTTTATGATGGATAAAGGAGAGGAGAACCCTAATCGATGGAGTTACTATGATGAGTATCTAAAGTCTAGAAAGCTAAGCTCTGTCCGGAAAGAGTACCCAGAGCTAGATGCTATTGTCGTGGCACAGATTCAAGATGGGCGTATTGCTAAAGCTGCTGATATTCGAGACAAGCTCCCGGTAATCGCAACAAGTAACAGTAAGAACCTCAAAAAGTATGTTCAAGGTGAAAGAGATTTTTCTCAAGCTTTTGACAGTGCGCAGGCTCAGGGTGCTGATGCTGTTTTTTATTGCAAATTAAAAAGAACACGAGATGTCTTTGCAGATACATCAATTGATGAAGAGCTTAGCGGTATGAGCCTTGAGGTTTTAAGAAAGTGCAAGTTTGAGCTACACAAGCTTGAAATGCGCCTGTCCCAATTGCGCGAAAAGGTAGAGAGGCTTGTTTAACATGTTTTTATTTTATGACTTGCGTATGTTCATTATCATAGTGAGTCATAAATTCTTTTAGCTTTCCACTTTGCGTGTTTAAGTGCTCTTTGTTAATGCCATCTTTTATCCAGTTCATAACCTCTTGTGCTTCATGTGCTGAAAGAGCTTTGAAGGCTTGTCTCCACTCTTTGATATTTGAGTGTTCTAATTCGTAGTAATCTCGGTTGATCAAATAGTGAAATGGCATCCATAGATTCTCGATGAATTCGCTTTCATTTGCTCCAAATGCTCTGTAAAAGAACCCTTTTCCTTCTTTGTACTCGCGCAAGCTATGAGACACAATTCCATGAGTTGCATTTAGTATAAGTTGTATTGCGCGAATTTGCCTTTTATGCCATTTCTTTCCAATGTAAGCTCTGTCAGTTTTGTTGATTGGAGAATAGCGCATTGGAAATGAAAATATTTTAACATTTTCATTTCCATATTTTTTAATAATATCAGTGTTTACTTCCATTCGAGCATATAAGTCTTCCGGGCTATCCTTGTAATTGTAAAGCATATAGTTAGAAAGCTTGGTGATTCCGCATTCAATTGCAAGTTTTGCTTTCTCTTCATATTCATTAGCGAGGTCAACGTTATCAAAAGCAAGGCGTAGTGGATTGATTGCTGTCTTAGAAAGAGCCTCCATTTTCTCTCTATTAAGTAGTCGAAGATCAACCCCTTGATTGAAATCTACAAACCTGTGCTTGTAAATTTTCCGACCATTTTTTTCGTAGCACATTTTTTCGCCACAGCCGTATCCACAATCAATAATTTCATCAATAATTTTAAAAAAAGAGTCTGATGCGGCAATGTTGTTATCAAGAAATAATAATCCAGCTCGATCCCCAATCTCTTCTCTTAGAATTGAAATTCTTTTTTTAATTGGAATGTAGCTTACATATTTGGGTTCTAATTTCTTGACAGCGCAGAAACTACAGTTATTTGGGCAGCCTTTTGTGGAGTATAAGAAAAATGCGTTATCTGTAATCTTGCTATACTTTGCGTTCTCGTTCACTATTTCATAGTCAGGAGGTAGGTTGTCTATGGTTGGTGAGCAATCTAAAAGGTAATTGTATTTTAAGTTAGTGCGAGCAAGATTTTCTAGGAAAGGGTCTATACTATCTTGTAGTCCACAATGAATATCGATGCCGGTTAATTTTTTTAGCTTTTCTGCGAGCAATGTTGCTGCAATCCCACCAACAGTCATATTCTCAAAATTATATAAGTTTTCAGAGTAGTAGTTTATCGTGTCTAATAGGTTTTTAAAGTCATAAGTAAATACAGATGTTATGTATATTTTATCCCAAAACTGATCATGAGCATTTTTATTTTTTCCTACAACATAAGTGACATCGTCCCCTCTTAGTTTGTGATATCTGGCAAACTTCATTAAGCCCATGGGGGGATATGTTGTGCTGGATTTTGGCTCAACTAGTAATACTTTCATCTACAATAACTCGATGATTTGATTTTTAAGTTCTATAAGAGCTTTTTTTTCTTTTTGCGATAATTTATGAGAGTGTTTTATATCAATCAAATATGATTTTAAATCATCTGTAATTTTTTCTAATTTTTTCTTTTCTTTGTTTTTATTTGGAAGAGACGAATATGCTTCATCAATGCTTACCTCGTCACTTAGCATTAGTTCTCTTGCCTCTTCATTTTCTAAGACTAAAGGCAATTTGTCTCTGATATCACGAGATTTTAATTTTTCTCTAGGTATTGAGGGGTCATCATTTACAATCCAGTTATAGAATAGTTCTAGGCCTTCCGAATTCATGAATTTCGAGGCATCTTTATCCCAGCCTAGCCAATCACGGATAGGTGCTCTTACATATGCTTGTTCGAAATGACTAAAGAGGTTTGGGGTCGCATATTGAGACCATTTCTCGTGCTCCATCATTTGGATCACTCCGCAATATGCTTTAAGAATAGTGGAAACTCTCGCAGGGCTGAGTCCAATAACTGCCCCAATTTGCTGGTATGTCATCCCCCTAGAATTATATAATGTTTTGATAAGTTCAGCTTGTTGGAATGGGCCCCAATCCCTAATTCCTGAGACATGACGAATGCCTTGTAGCATCCAAACAAGACTTTCATCATATCCTTCTTTAAGATTTACTACTTCAATTTCTGTGATACTTTTGTAGACATCATCTGATACTGAAAGTGTTTTTCGTCTAATATCTCCGTGTATTGTCTTAATCGCCGAAAGCCTTCTATTGCCTTCGACTACTCTGTAGTAGTCGCCTTCTGGCGCTACTATAATAGGATCGAGTCTTAAAAAACCAATTTCAACAATAGAAGAAACAAGATCTTGAACGTTATATTTGTTATATATGGTCTGTCTTAAATATTCTTGCAGTCTTGGGTCGCTGACATTAAGTTCACGAATATAATCTTTATTCAGTTCTTCGCCATAAAAGCGGGGATTTCTGTTGTCTAGTAAAAGGTAGCTATGATTTAGAGTTATCCTTTCAAGAAGCTCGTTAGAAACTAAACAGGTAGTGTCCACTATCGCTTATCTCCAAAGTTGATTATGATTGGTGCTGTTTCTAAGGCAAGCGAAATTCTGCCGCAGAATCAAGAACAAAGTCAAATCCAAATTTGTGTTTAGAATTTTGGGTCTTGTTTATTTTAAAGGTTATAATGCCTTTTAAAGTCTTTAATATTGAGCAGTTAGGGTCTTGGGCGGGTTATTCTCCACACAGCGAATTAGGAGTAGAGGGACTGCCCTTGAGGTGATGTATGAGCAATCAAAGCGAAAAGGATATTTTAGCCGTCTCCCCGTGGAAGGTGGTCGTAGGTAGGCTGAAGCCTTGGACAGGTAGGCGGCTTCCAAACGATTCGAGCCGCAGCATAAGCCCGAGGCGGTTCACAGGCTTCTGCAAGGCGATTACAACCATACTTTCAGTTGCTAACTCGGCGTGGCGGCGGTCACGCTCTCGCAATGGAGAAGAGCTTTTTTAACCAGTGGCGTTCAGAGTCTTCAACAACGCTCTCCGGCTAAGGAGGCCGAATACAAGCGCCTCAATTAGAAAATCAGCGAGGCGGCCATGGAGATTGAACTTTTCCGCCAGAAGATCCGAAGCACTGAGGCCAAAGGCCCTTTGGGGTGGCGAATGTCGAGGAAGTGAGCCGGTCCACCTCGCCCTCCACTGCTCAGGCGTATTGGCAGGTGTTGGTTCGTCGAGTCTGGGGCCTTCCCAAGTCCGCACATTATTCACGCAAGGTTGCGCCTGATTGCATGTCAAGCAACCGAGGTCCTGTTGGCTTCCACTGCGACGGGGAGTTGCTCAGTCACATTGTGGCTTCAACCAGAACTTGCCTTTTACTGGGAAAGGCTACCGAAAAGTGTGGGCCAGGTTTCGTTTTCGGAGCATCAGAACACCCCCTCTGCGATCGCTTCGACTAATGAGTTTCAAACAAGCAGCATCGAACACCATCGGCGACCATTTTGCCCCCCCCTTCCGAGCGTGTCTGTAAGCAACCTGCTAGATGGCATCCGATAACCGCATCAGCTTTGCTGGCTGGATGTCCTTTGCATCAGTCTTCACTCTCGTTTCATGCCTCGATAATCTCACAGTAAAGGGTGACGACAGTGACGCGGTCCAGCAGTGTTGTCGTTATCTTGGCGTCTGACCGAAGATCTGCGACCATTCGCAAAAGCTCAGATTGGTTGTGGTAATCACCGAAGTCTGTTCGTAGGGCTTTGACACTGACCAGCTTCTCCGAAACTCTTGCTAAAGCTCTGTACACCAAGCTTCGCTGTCTTGTCAGCAATGAACCTCGTCTTGAGAAGCGACTTGAAGTTTGTTCTATTTATTGATTGATTTTTATTATTATGTAATATCTAAAGATGCTAATATATGCTATACTAATTATAGTTATCACCTTATCACCTTATCACCTTTGTGCGTTAGTTCAAACATTATGATTTTTCAAAATTATGTTAAAATTAGTATGTTATAAGTGCTTAAAAATATTGCTGTAAATTATTGCAAAAAACAGAGCTATATATAGTTTTATGAGAAGTTATGAAGTTAGCCAGTCTAGAAGAATCGAGCCACTCAATTCCTGATGGGGTTCCCAATGGTCAGGTTTGATCCATGCTGCTCGTAGAAATGTTCGGCGTTGTGTTGTCGCCACCAAAGCTCGATCGCCCGACCAGGTTTGGTGCATTCATCTACGCCTTTAGCCAGATAGGCGTGCATATATTTGTCCACCACGCCACATTGTCAGGCATTTGGAACTGCTGAGCGTTTGTGTTGGCATCCCAAGCGAAGGCGTGTGTCCATAGTTTGTATGCTCCAATTGGAAGTTGCGGTTGAGGGGTGGCTCAGGCAGGGATGTCGCCACTCGTTTCTGACGCCGCTTCCAAGGCGCCTGTAACCCAGCCTTGGGTCATAGCCTTAGCGCCTAGTACGTGTCCATGGTATGCCCCAGGCTGTCCATGTGCATGTTGGTCCAAGATATCCAAGGTGTGTAGGCGTTGCAGTCAGATCTGCCTTGTCCGCCATCAGTGGCTTGTGTCCCAGGCCTCCAGTCGTGACTTGTAGTGGTGCAGCGGGGGAAGTGAGGAAGTTGTCCGAATAATAATCTTGTGAAAAAAAAATAAGATCTCCTGGAAATGAGTAATAGGCGACCACATAGATTTGTGTGGGTTTCATTAACTCATTTGAATGGAGAGAATTATGGAAGATGTATTATGTTTGAATCTAAGCGATCTAGACGAGGAATTGTGTGTAGAAATATACAATAATAGTGATGCTGTTAATTGTAATCATCCATATCTAAGCAAATACGAGCTTTATGGTGATGATTATCCATTTAAATTAATAAATGGATCTGTTTTGTCATCCATGCTTGATATTGAATTAATGAGTGGATTAAACTGTGATGAAGATGAGGTTTTCGTTGTAATTCCCTGCGTAAGGATATGCGACTTTAGTATTTGCGCAATAATGCTCGTAGATCAAAATTTACATGGGATTATTATTGATTTTCGCAAAAACAAAGAAGAGTGCTGTGTTGTGATTAGTAAACTGATTGATAAAAAGTATAATGACATAATATTCCTGTCTACTGATATTCAATCTGGTTTTGTTGCTTCGGTAAATTTTGGGTCTGTATGCATTGTTCCGATTGTCGCAGGGCACTTAAGTGTTGTCTCAAGTATTGTTCATAATAATTATAAAGAGGCCTATGTCGTTGTGCTGAGTGAGTTAATGTCTGATGGAGGTGTTGATCAGGCTTACTTCGAAGCTGCAAAACTAGCTAATGGTGTAGTAGCCATGCCAGACTTTGGAAATATAAGAAATCTGAGCGAATCTAGTTTTTGGGATCTTAGTAGGCGTTTGGATTTAAATCGACCTGTTTTGAGATGCGTTGAAAATGCTATAACGATATTTAAAGAGAAAGAACTTACAGTTTCTGAAAAATTAATGAGAGATTGTGGTCTGATAATTACATGTGCTGCTGACATTGAACCAGAGCCAATCAATTGGCTATGGCCTGGTTGGCTAGCCATGTCAAAGTTGCATATCGTTGCAGGCATGCCAGGTACGAGCAAAACAACAGTACTGTTGGATTTTGCGTCGATTATTAGTTCTGGAGGAAGGTTCCCCGATGGGGCTAAAGCAGTTCCTGGAAAGATTGTCATTTGGTCTGGTGAGGATGGTGGCGCAGATACAATAATTCCACGCTTACATGCAGCAGGTGCAGATGTGTCGCAAATATTCATCATTTCTGGTGTTAAGGATGGGGCTGGGACAAGGTCGTTTGACCCAGCAATAGATTTTAAAACGTTAGACATGGCCGTTAGCTATTTGGGCGGAGTTAGTTTAGTAATAATTGATCCGATTGTATCTGCTGTAGCTGGCGATAGTCATAAGAATGCTGAGGTGAGAAGAGGATTGCAAGTAATAGTAGATTTTGCTAAAAATTATTGTTGTGCTGTAGTTGGAATCACTCATTTCAGCAAGGGCGGGCAGGGAAAAAATGTTGTCGAGAGGTTTACAGGATCAATTGCATATACAGCATTGCCAAGAGTATCCATGGTTGTAGTTAAATGCGAGAATGATTCTCCGGATGCGCGTATGCTTATTAGAGCAAAATCAAACATAGGCCCTGATGGTGGAGGATTTAAATTTAACATAGCCTACCGTGAGCTGCCCATTAATACCAAAATCATTCCTCCATATGTCGTCTGGGGTGATTTTGTTGATCGCAATGCGCAGGAAATTATGGATTCGGTGGATAATCCAAAATCCTCAACGGAAACTGACAGAGCAATTGATTTTTTGTATGATATCCTGCGATTAGGTCCTATAAGAATGGTTGAAGTACAGCAAGCTGCCGAGGAATTAGGTTTTTCGTGGCCTACTGTACGTAGAGCGCAATCAAAAATTGGAGTTAAATCCAGAAAAGGTAAGAAAGAAGAAGGAGGGCAGTTTTTTTGGAGTTTACCTGAAGATATAATGGCCAAATCTTCTGGCGAAGGGTTCCCGACAAGTTTTGACGGTGAAATACTATTGAATCAATAATAAGGTGATAAGGTGATAATATTACAAGTATGACATAAAATTATCATCATATAATATATGAATATGTAAACATACGGAAGCCATTTAAAGTATTGATGAGCTTCTGGCTCAGATGGATGACTTAGTTATGCAAACGAGAGAAATCAGGAACGAGAAACATGCAGGTAAAGAAGGAGAATTGGGACATACTAGTGGTGTGCACATGAGTAAACCTGAATGGACACGCTTTGATGTCGAATTTCATTCAGCAAAGATCTGTGGGTATCTGAAGCTTGCCATCGATCGTCGAAGGCTAAGTTTTGAAAAAGTCTCAGAACTATCTGGGTTAACGTGCAAACCCTAGGTAAACTTATGAAGGGGGACCCTCAGCCCCCCCCTCGACACGATCATCAGAATCCTCCTAGCCCTTCGGATGTCAAAATCGCTGGGTATACTTCTGGACCCATCGGAGGATGACGTGGGGGTGTTCTTTGAGGAGAGGACTAAGGAGCCTCCGGATTTTGATTTTTGAGTAAACCTAAGGGCATCTCCGGACAATCCGGGGGTGCCCCTTTTATTTATATCCCAAGGTTGTTAAGGACAGGGATGGCGGCGCGTCTACGGATGGTTGTATCTTTTCCGTAAACTTCATCAATCATGTCTGTATTTTCGTGTCCGAGCATGTGGGCGACAGCTAATCGGTCAATACCAGCATCAAGTAATGTTTGACAAAAGACATGACGCATTGAGTAGGGGCGGATTTGCAGATGAGAGAGCCCCGCACTTTCAACAGCACGATCAAACTGTGTACCAAGACCACTCATAGGTTTGCCGTCATCTTTATGGATAATAAAACGAGGAGTTAACCCAGCCTCAATATCTTCTTCATGCCACTGCTTGACAAGTTTACTTAACGGCTCACAGAGAGGAACAACACGGAACTTTGGTTTTTGTTTTCCATTTTTAGGTTTACGCTTTGCGTTACGGATTTTAATTTCTGGAAATTCATCATCTATTTTAAAATGAGAATACTCCATCTCAAGAAGCTCAACTGTGCCAAACCTCAGGCCAGTATACACTACAATATGCATGGCCCGCTGGAGTTGTTTCGTTGCGTGAGGATATATTTGTTGAAAAATATGTTTATCAACCCACGTTTCATTGTGAAAACTATGTGCACGCTTCACACCATTGACGATGTAACTTAAAAGTTTTAGTTCGGGTGGGCGGTTCTGAAAAGAGATGTTAATCGCGGCTTTGACATGATTATGACGGATGCACTGTGTGTTATGATGTATTCCATCCGTATCAAACACGCGGAAGACTTCATCATAATTTTTATCAAGCTCAGCAAGTGTGCAGTCAGGAAAACTCCAGAAGCCAGTCTTGGGGTCTTGCACCTGCTCTCTTTTCAGAACCGTACACAATGCCGCTGTAACACGCCTGAGATGACTTGCAGTGGTTGCTCTGTGACTCGTAAGGGTTTGTATATACTGACTCACTATGTCACCCCAGAGCTTGCCGTAGACGTCTTCTTCGACGTGTCTCTGTAGCAAAGATTTGAGATAGCTTCCGTTATAGTCCTTTTTAAGACTTAAGTTGACAGCGGTACACTCTTGATCAGCGGCTTGAAAGGTATTAAATGTGCCTAGATGTAAGTATACTGCACTATTATCAATCACAACCTTATGATACACAGTCCATCTTGACACCTTGAGCTTGTTTTTCTGCTCTTTGATGTAAGCCATTGCGCGACACACTCCTTTTTTTGGTTTGTAGTATAGCCTGACTTGAAGCCTTTTCTGCCTTGGTCTGTCTTCGTTTTTTAGATGGGACGCGCTGGTTGTATATGCTACTAAAATCAGAGATGTTTTTTATTAGCTCATCAATATGTGTAGCACTAAACTTTATTCCACACCCTCGACCTGGACCGTAATTACCAACAGGTTGTAGGTTATATACACGCGTTAATACAGACATTGGTAGACCAGCACGCTTGCTTGCTTCTTTGGGACTCAGTAAAAGTTTGTTTTCGCTCATGTCAGAAATTCCTCCTGACGTGAGCCACGGGAAACACAAAAATTCTTCCCAAAACATGCCTGTTCTACTAAATTTTCTACCGATTCGCTAGGCTAAAAATTTTTCGCTTATAAATCTTTATTATTTTTGAATAAAAATTTTAGTAGCGGACGAGTGGTGGTATCCCCAAAACCATCGACAACGACCTCGAAGGCACGGACTACACCTTCGGCTTCCAGACCGCCGTGCAGGTCGCCTGCGACGCCATGGACCGTCTGCACACGACGGGACGCAGCCATGACCGGGTCATGATCCTTGAGGTCATGGGCCGCAACGCCGGTTGGATCGCCCTGGAGGCGGGGCTGGCCGGAGGCGCGCACATCATCCTCATCCCCGAGATCCCCTACAACCTGGATAACGTGGTGGCCAAGATCCAGCACCGCATTCGCGGCAAAAGTCCGTTCAGCATCATCATGGTGGCGGAAGGGGCCAGGGAGGAAGGCGGGGAGCGCATCACCCAGGGCTCGGCCACGGCCCGGCTGCAGGGCGTGGAACAGCTGGGCGGCATCGGTTTCCACCTGGCCAACCAGATTCGGGACAGGATTCCGCTGGAAGTGCGCACCACCGTCCTGGGTCATATCCAGCGCGGCGGATCGCCCGCGGCCTTCGACCGGGTGCTGGGCACGCGCCTGGGCGCGGCGGCCGTGGACGCGGCGGCGCGTGGGGACTTCGGGACCATGGTGGCCCTCAAGACCCCGGACATCGTGCTCGTGCCCCTCTCGGAGCTGGCCGGGCTGTGCCGCACCGTGCCGGTGGACCATCAGCTCATCCGCACGGCCGAAGCCACGGGCGTGAACCTGGGGCGCGGGGCCATGTAGGTTTGCTTTCGCAATGATGGCGGCTGGAGAACGTCATGATCGACCCGCCGGAGCGTTTGTTCCGGCGGTTTTTTTGCTGCTCAGACCGGAAATTTGCGCACCAGATACTCCATGAACCGCGACTTGACCTGCGTCGTGGCCAGGACCTGCTTCACGGGCGGAAGCTTGAGGATCACGCCAAGCACCGCTGCCAGGGCGCGGTGATTCCAGAGCACGCGGTTGTCGAAGATGAGGTTTTGCAGCTTGCCGCGCTCCAGGGCCATGACCACGGTACGGTGCACGGAGTTGAGCGGGGTGATGACCCGCTTTTCACGCGCCTTGAGGGACAGCGCCTTTTCCGGGCAGGCCCGCACGCAGACCCCGCAGCCCAGGCAGATGTTCTCGTCCACGCGGGCCTTCTTGCGTTTGGGCTGCCGGGGATCGTTGGCCGAGACCGCGCCCATGGCCTCCACCGGGCAGGCGCTCGCGCATTTGCCGCAGCCGTTGCACAGGTCCTCGTCCACCGCCGGCAGAAAGTTGGTGGTGTGCACGGGGTGGAGATTGCCGAACTTGCGGGCCGCGATCATGGCCTCGCAGCAGCAGCCGCAGCAGTTGCAGATGAAGTTGACGCGTTCGCGCACGTTTTCCCCGAACTGCACCAGTCCGTGCTCCTGGGCCAGGTCCAGCAGGTCCAGGCACTCGGCGGTGTCCACGGGCCGGGCATGGCCGTGGCGCGAAAGGGATGCCGCCGAGGTGTTGAAGGTCATGCAGATGTCCTTGGGCGCGTCGCAGTCCCGGCCCATGTGCTCCATCTTGTGCCGGCAGTAGCAGGTACTGATGGCGCGGTGGCTGGCGGTGCGGATGACCTCGCTGGCACGTTCGTAATCAAGGACGTGCACGGCGTTTTCTCGCGGGAGCATGGGCTCCTGCACGAAGACGCGGCCGAGTTGCGTCTGGCCGTCGGCGAAGAGGGCCTTGATGAAATCCTCCTCCACGTTCAGGTACTGGTAGAAGAGCTCCCCCAGGGCCTTCTGGTCGATGTCGCCGCGCGTGCGCATCATGGAGAATTCGAAGAATCCGGCCATGGGCGGAGGCAGGACATAGGTCGTCTGCCCGTCCTCGCCTTCGATGTCCACGAGCATGGCTCGCCCGGCCAGGTCTTCGAGGACGTTCCTGGTCTTCGTCAGGTCCATTTTCCAGATTTCGGAGGCCTTTTCGACGGTGAAAGGGCGGATGGGCAGCAGGGCGATGAGTTCGGCCTCGCGCTCGGAAAAGAGGATTTTCAGGATTTTGTGCAGGGATTCGGAGGGCGGAGCCCCTTGAGGGCAGCGGTTCAGCCGGTCGGTCAGTTCGGAATAGCCTGAACGATGCGAATGGTGCGACATTTCTCCTCCTTCTTTTTGGGGGGAGCATAAGCCCGACTTGGGTGGGAATAAAGGGGAAATGTGGCGTTCGCGGCCCCCGAACGCCGGAGCCGCGCACGAAAGAACGCATGCCGATTCTTTGTCAGACAAGGGGCTCGGATGTTGCTGTTTTATAAAGATTGTCTTACAGTTGCACTATGTTGCCGAATTCATTCAGAACTCTTCTGTTGTTATTGTTCGTCTGCCTGCCTTGCGTCGCCATGGCGCAGCCAGGCGATGAAGTGACGTGGATGCACGCCGAGTTTCCCCCGCTGCGCATCACCGATGGGCCCTATGCCGGTCAGGGCGTCTCGGACATGATTCACGATCTGATGCGCCGCGAGCTGCCCGCCTTCAAGCACACGCTGATCACCGCGAATCTGAGCCGGACCCTGAATTGGATGGAGAGCGGCCGAAATGTCCTGGCCGTGGGCATCATCCCCAACCCGCAGCGCGACCGGGTGATGCAGTATTCCGTGCCGTGCGTCATGGTGCCGCCGGTCTGCCTCGTGGTCAGGGCCGGAGAGCAGGAGTCTCTGGGGCTTGGCGGTCACGTCAGTTTGCGTGATTTCATCGCCCGCAAACATCTGGGCGTGTCCGCCGACAGATCGTACGGCCCGGAGGTTGACTCCGTGCTGCTGTCGTCGCCCGATCTGTCCCGCGTGGTCGTCAATCCCGGCCCCAATCTTTCCGGCAACCTGCTGGACATGCTACTCTTGGGACGGGTGGACGGGGTTCTCGCCTACCCGTTCGAGGCGGCGTACGCCATGCGCATGAAGGGCGAGGAAGGGCGCATCGCCACCGTGCCCCTGCGCGAGAGCATGGTGCCCGTGCAGGGCCGCGTCGCCGCCCCGCGCACCGCCTGGGGCGCGGCCATGATCGAGCGCGTCAACGAGGTTCTGCTCCGGCATCGCGGAACGCCGGAATATCGGGCGGCCATCGAGCGCTGGCTGCCGTCCGGGGCTCTGGGCGACTACCGGGTCATGTTCGAGGACTTTGTGCGGTCGAGATGAGAAGCCGGTCTCAGTACCAATAGCCCCACCAGCCCCCCCGGGGGCGTTGACGTATCCGGACGTGCGGGAAGGACGGCGGTTCGAAGTCGAAATGGCCGGACCACGGTTCGGACGGGCCGCGTTGCAGGTCCAGCAGGCGCTGGACGCGTTCGGCGTTGGTGGGATGGGTGCGCAGCCAGGACGGCATGGGCATGCCCTGACCGGGAAAGAAGAAGCGGCGCAGGAATCCTTGCTCGATCCTTTCCAGCTTGACCAGGGCCGAGGCCATGGCCTGCGGGTCGTCGATGAGCCGGGCAGCGGTCAGGTCCGCATCGAATTCGCGGGTGCGGGAGAGTCCGAGTTGGGCCAACAGGTTCACTTGCGGCGCGATCGCCAGCAGAAAGAGGGGCCACCACTCCACCTCGCCGCCGGCCAGGGCCTGGGGCAGGGCCAGAAAGATGAACACGAGGCCCACGAAGCTCATGGCCGAAGTCAGGCGTGAGATGACGTCGGCCAGGTTCATGACCATCAGGTCTCCGTGGGCGATGTGCGCGGTTTCATGGGCCAGGACGGCTATCAGTTCGCGCGGGGAGAGGCTGCGCAGCAGCCCGTCGGTCACCGCGATGGCCGAAGCGTCCCGGCGACCGACGGCAAAGGCGTTGACCGTGGGACTTGGCACCCACCACAGGCTGGGCGGCGCCGCAAGGTGCGCCCGGCCCGCCAGGACCTGGAGCGCCTGGTGGTACTGGGGGGCCTGGTCCGGAGCGACGGGCCGGGCCTTGTACATTCTGAGCACCCAGCGCGCCGAGAGCCGCGGCGAAAGAAAAAGCAGCACCGCTCCCCAGACCAGAACGAAGCACAGCCCGTCCACTCCCCACAACAGCCAGCTCACCAGCCCCGCATAGCCTGTCATGAAGCCGAGCAGAAGCAGGGTCTGAAAGCGGTTCACTCCCCTGTGGGATGAGAAACGATCGGGATCGATGGCGGTGGCGCGGTGCATGCTCTACTCCGGTGACTTTGGTTGCATGGCGATTAATGCCGACCGCACTCAAATAAGCACGATCCTCCGCCGGGCAACTCGGGGGCGGCCCGCCCGCTTCGGGCCGGAACTCGTCGGCCCCGATCATGCGACCTCGATCACGACCTTGCCCACGGCCCGCCCGCTGTCCAGGAAATCGTGGGCTTTTGCGATGTCCTCCAGCGGAAAGGTCCTGTCCACATGCGGTCTGAGCTTGCCGCCGTGGGCCAGCGCTGCGGCCCGGGCCATGATCTCGCCGTGGCGTTCGCGGCCCTGGCCGGTGACGAGCGGCAGGAGCATGAAAACCACCGACAGGGTCAGGGCCTTGGCGTGCAGGAGGGACAGGTCGTGCGTGGAGCGGGTGTTGGTGGAGACGACCATCCCGCCTGGTCCGGCAGCCAGGAACGACGCGTCCAGGTTGGCTCCGCCCACGGTGTCGAAGACCACGTCGAAGCCTCGTCCGCCGGTCAGCCTTGCGACATACTCCTCGGGCTTCTCCTCGCGGTAGTTGATGATCTCGTCCGCTCCCAGGGACCGGGCCAGCTCGGCCTTGACCGCCGAGGACACGGTCGCGGCCACGCGGGCCCCGCAGGATTTGGCCAGCTGCACGGCCACATGCCCCACCCCGCCCGTTCCGGCATGGATCAGCACGAACTGCCCGGCCTTGATCCTGGCCCGGTCGAAGAGCGCGTCCCAGGCCGTGATGGTCACCAGCGGCAGCGCCGCCGCCTGCACCATGGTCAGGTTCGCCGGTTTGAGGGTCAGGAGCTTCGCGTCGGCCAGCATGTATTCAGCCAGGGCTCCGGGCATGTCGGCGAGCCCTCCCGCGCAGCCGAAGACCTCATCGCCGGGCCTAAAGCCGCTCACGCCTGCGCCCACGGCCTCGACCGTCCCGGCCACATCCATGCCCAGAATGGCGGGCAGCGCCGGGGCGAAGGCCGGTTTCATCTTCCGTATCTTGATATCGATGGGGTTCACGCTGGTCGCGGCCACGCGCACCAGGACATGACCGGGTTTGACTGCGGGAATGTCGGTATCCGCCAGCCGAAAATCGGGCGTATCCCCGTATGTTTGCAAGAGTTGCGCTTTCATGTTTTCCTCCTTGGGGCGTGTTGGGAAGACACTACCTCCAAGAGCTGGGCGAATGGAAACGATTTTTTTTCTCTTTGCCGGACAGCGGATTTCGCTCCACAAAAAAAGGCCTCCCCTTTTTCACCAGGGAGGCCTTGGTCGTTTAATCTGAAAAATCATTCCTCATCCTTCAAATACAGCTCGCGCATGGTCACCTTGCTGATCTTGCCGACGCTGGTCTTGGCGATGGCCTCGACCAGGCGGGCCTTGAGCAGGATGGCCTCCTTGGGCAGCACGCCCTTGTCCACGAAGCTCTTCACGTGCTGGACGATCTCCTTTTCCTGCGGGGTCGCTCCTTTTTTGGGCACGACCAGGGCCAGCGGGGTCTCGCCCCAGCGCAGGTCCGGCTTGCCGATGACCGCGGCCTCGGCCACGTCCGGGTGCTGGAGGACGATGTCTTCCATCTCCAGGGAACTGACCCACTCTCCGCCGACCTTGATCACGTCCTTGGTGCGGTCCGTGATGCGCAGGCTGCCCTCGGCGCTGCGGCAGGCCACGTCGCCCGTATTCAGCCAGCCGTCGGTCCACAGTTTTTTGGAATTGCTCTCGTCCTTGAGGTAGGACGCGGTCAGCCAGGGGGCGCGGACCTGCAAGGCTCCAGGAGTCTTGTCGTCGTTTGGAACCGGGTCTCCCTGGTCGTCCACCAGACGCAGGCGGACCATGGGCAGGGCCTTGCCCGTGCGCGTGCGCAGGGCGATCTGGGTCTCGCGGTCAAGCTCCAGTTCGGCGTCGGAGAGGTGCGCCAGACTCAGGATGGGGCAGGTCTCGGACATGCCGTAGCCCGTGAAGACGTCGATGCCCCGGTCCAGGGCCGCGGCGCAGACCGCCTTGGGCATGGCCGCGCCGCCGATGACCACCTTCCAGCCCGCCAGGTCGAAGGGCGCGCATTTGGGGTCGGTCAGGAGCATGTGCAGGATGGTCGGCACGCAATGGCTGAAGGTCACTTTTTCGGTGGCGATGAGCCGTGCCAAGACCTCGGGGATGTACCTGCCCGGATAGACCTGCTTCACGCCGAGCATGGTGGCCATGTACGGGATGCCCCAGGCGTGGACATGAAACATGGGCGTGATGGGCATGTACACGTCTTCGCGGTGGAACCGGCCTTGGGTCGCGCTTGAGCCCAGCGCCGCGACTCCGGCCAGGGTGTGCAGGACGAGCTGTCGATGGCTGAAGAACACGCCCTTGGGCAGTCCGGTGGTGCCCGTGGTGTAGAAGGTCGTGGCGCGGGTGTTCTCGTCGAAGTCCGGGAAGTCGGCCAAAGGCTCGGCGGCGGCCAGGAGTTTTTCATACTCCCCGGCCAGGGGCAGGGAAGTGGCGGGAGCCTGCTCGGTGTCCGTGAGGAGGATGAATTTTTCCACCGTGTCGAGGCGTCCCCGGATCTGTTCCAAAAGAGGCAGGAAATCGGCGTTGACGAGGATGACGTCATCCTCGGCGTGGCCGATGGTATAGACCATCTGCTCGGGCGAGAGGCGGATGTTGATGGTGTGCAAAACCGCGCCGATCATGGGGATGGCGAAATAGCATTCCAGATAGCGATGGCTGTCGTAGTCCATGACGGCCACGGTATCGCCGGCCTTTACGCCCTGGTCCAGCAGCATGGCCGCCAGCCTCGCCACGCGCTCCCGGAACTGCGCGTAGGTGAAGCGCAGGGTGCCTGCGTAGACGATCTCCTGATCCGGATGGTCCTGGATCGGGGATTGGAGGATGTTCTTGATGAGGAGTTGTTGGATAGGCTGAGAGGTCATATGGGTTCCTGTCTTGAGTTATGCGTTGGGCAGGGAATGGTTTTCAATTCTTGCTTGGGTCTTGCGGGCGCGTCAAATGCCCCCGATGGGCAGGGCATGGAGGTTGTCGCCAAAAGGTATGCAGCCTGCGCCCAGGTGCAGGACAATGCCGTGCTTGAATTTGCCGGGGCAGGACTCGGCCAGGAGTTTGAGACCCTTGAAGTCCGCCGCCGTGGGTGTGGCCGAGGCCTTGATCTCCACCCCGACAATGCGGCCGGCCGCGTCTTCCAGAATGAGGTCGACCTCCTGGCCCGTATGCGCGCGAAAATGGCTCAGCAGGACACGAACCTCTGACCATGACGCGTGTTTTGCGATTTCGGAGACGACGTAGTTCTCCAGCAGGTGCCCAAAGGCCGGGCGGTCCTGCGTCAAGCGGTCCATGTTCAGGCCGGAAAGATGCGCAGCCAGGCCCGTGTCCGTGAACATGAGTTTGGGGGCCTTGGTCACGCGTTTTCCGATATTCACGGCCCAGGCCGGAAGCTCATGAACGAGGAACGTGGCTTCCAGCAGGGCCATGTAGCGTTTGAGGGTGGTCTGGGGGATGGTCAGGCCGCGCGAAATGTCCGCATAGGACAGGAGCTGCCCGGTGCGGGAGGCGAGAAGCTGGAGCAGGCGGGGCATCGCGGTCAGATCCTGGATGTTCGACAGGTCGCGCACGTCCCGCTCCACGATGGTGGTGATGTAGGCCGTGAACCAGGCCTGCCTGCGCTTTTCGCTGCCGCGGCTCAAGACCTCCGGGTAACCGCCCGTGGTCACGGCCTCGAAGATGTCCGTGTTCCCGGACGCGGGCCAGGCCAGGTCCGAAGCGAACACGGCATCCACGATGTTCGTCCGTGATCCGCTGATTTCCGCGCGGGAGAGCGGCCACAGGTCAAAAAGCTCCATGCGGCCGGCCAGGGAGTCGGAAATCTTGAGGCCGGCCAGAATGTTCGCGGAACCTGTCAGGATGAACTGTCCGGGGCTGCGATCCCGGTCCACATGCTCCTTGATGGCGGGCAGAAGCTCCGGCGCTTTCTGGATCTCGTCGATGATGACGGGTTTGCCCGCTCCCGCGATAAAGCCTGCCGGATCAGCCTGGGCGGCCGACAGGACGGCGCTGCTGTCCAAGGTGAAATAACCGGATGAGACATGGTCGAGGAGCAGGTCTCGAACGAGGGTTGTCTTGCCGGTCTGCCGGGCGCCGCGAATGAAGAGTACTGGGGTGTCGGAAAGAGATTCCAGTATGTTGGGTGAAATATTGCGGTGGTACATGCCGCATGTATAGATATAGAATGGTTGAAAATCAACCATCATGTGGACGATTTTCGGCCATTTCGTGGATGATTATCATCCATATTTGCGTTGTAACGCCGGTCGCCGACGTGGTCTCGCGCGGATCGGGAGCGGAGAGGGGTCGATTAATTTTCCGGGCTGGACCTCTGGGCGGGGAGGACATATTCAGACTATTCGTATGTACACGTATGCTAGGAGGTCGTCATGTCCATGTATTCCAAGTTCGCTGTCTGGTACGATCGCATTTTTCCCTTCAGTCCCGGTGTCTATGCCTACTTGACGCACCACCTGGGAGATCTCGGCGGGCCGGTTCTGGATCTGGGCTGCGGCACGGGCGACTATTGCGCCGCCTTTACCCGTGACGGCGTGCGGGCCGTGGGCGTGGACCTCGATTCCTCCATGATCTCCCAGGCCCGGGCCCGCGGGCCGGAGACCGAGTTCCACGTCCTGGACATGACACAGTTCTCCACCCTCGGCGGTCCCTGGAACATGATCTACTCCATCGGCAACACTGCGGCCCACCTGCCGGCGGACCGCTTCTGGGGCTGCGTCGAGGACGTGGCCGCGCGGCTTCTGCCCGGCGGGATATGGATCGTGCAGGTCATGAACTGGGACTACATTCTGGGGCTGCCCGCGTTCACCTTTCCGGCCAAGGTCATGGACGGGGCGGTCTTTCACCGCGCCTACGAAGACATCACCCCGGAAGGAGTGACCTTTCACACGGGCCTGGACATAGATGGCCAGCGCGTCTTCGACGACCACGTGCGGCTCTATCCGCTGTCATCGGAACAGTTGGTGGCCGGACATGAAAAGCGCGGGTTCCACCTGGTCGAGCATGTGTCCGATTATTCCGGCAGCGGCTTCGACCCGGAAGTGTTTTCGGCCAATATTTTTGTATTCAAACGCTAAGGACACGTCGCATGGATTTTACGACAGCCATGAGTCACAGCACCCTTTTCAAGGGGCTGGGGCCGGAGGAACTCGCGCAGCTGGAGCGCATCAGTGAACCCCGCGAATACGGCAAGGCAGATCTGATTTTTGGCGAAGGCAAGGAAGGGGTGGGGTTTTACGTCGTGGTCTCCGGCCAGGTGAAGGTCTTCAAGATGTCCTTCGATGGCCGGGAGCAGATCCTGCACATCCTGGGACCAGGCGATCCGTTGGGCGAAGTCCCGGTCTTCGCCGGAATGAATTACCCGGCCAACGCCCAGGCGCTCGGCGCGTCGAAGCTGTATTTCTTTCCCCGCAAAAAGCTCATCGAGCTCTACCGCGAGAGCCCGTCCCTGGCCATGAACATGCTGGCGGTGCTGTCGCGGCGCTTGCGCGAGTTCACGGTCCTGATCGAAAACCTGTCGTTAAAAGAGATCCCGCAGCGCCTGGCCGCCTATCTGCTGCACCAGCAGTCCCTGAGGCCCGTCTCCGCGAGGGTCAAGCTCAGCGTGACCAAGGGCGTGCTCTCCAACATCCTCGGCACCTCCCAGGAAACCCTTTCCCGCGTGCTGGGCAAGCTCAGCCAGGAAGGCCTCATCGAGGTCCAGGGCAAGGAGATCAGTCTCCTGAACCCGGAGAAGCTGCAGGAATTGGCGGATGGGGAGATCAGGCTGTAGGAGGGGCGGCATGAGACACGCTGGCTTCTGAAAAGAGGCGATGTCTTCTTGGCGGTCCTTCTCTCGTTATGCCTCCTTTCCAGAATCCGCCGCCCTGCGAAGGAGTGGCGCGTCGGCACTGACGCCCGTGTCGCGTGACGGATGATGGTCCAGTTTTTTTCTTGCTTTTGGTTCATGTCGAATTCGTTTCGACCTCCCTGCCCGGCACCTTCGTGCCGCGACTCATGATGTCGTCTCCCGTATGGCTGACAGCCGGTTTCGTTTCCGGGCCGTGCGCTCTGTCCAGTTTCTCGGCATAATCGTCTAGTGCCGGTAAGTCCGGATTTGGGCGGGAACGTCCTTTCAATGGCTGCCTCGCTTTCTTCTTGTAAATCTTATGGGAATACATTGCCTTGCGCTGCAAAGTGCGTTCGTTGACTTTGCAATGGCAATGTCTAGATTTATGAATTATACTGTAGTCGCTGGGTGTATGATTGCTTTTTAAAAAAATGCGAAAATCAGTCGGACACGTGTCATGAGCAATAATCTCCTGTCTCCGGAAGAATTGGTGTATTTTTCATTTCCTTCCCTGAACGCTTCGGGGAAATTGGAAAATTTTCCTTTGCGTCGCGTCTCTCCCGATTTGGAGGATTTCCTTTATCGCCTGCCTGTTGATTCCTGCGTCGTGATTTGCACGTCCGAACAGAGCCTCCGGAATTTTCTGGCCGCATTGGAGAAGCAGACGCGCCGCGCCGGCAACAGGATTGTGCTCGATGGCGGGGAAGAAGACTGGAAGTGCTGGGATGAGGCGCGAAACCATGCGCTCTCGGAGACGCTTTTCAATGTCGACGGGAAAATCAAGCCTGCGGCGTCGGGTCGTCTTCAGGGTGGAGCGGGGGGCGATGCGTCCACGGTTTGCCTGGTCCGGGCCCTGCATTCTTCTCAGCTGTCCGCGGGAGACCCCGCATTGGCGCGCTCCGGGGAACACGCGCCGGACACGGTGTTTTTCACGCTCGTCCCCACCCCTCTGCAACCCGAGGCGTTGGGCGCTCTGCTCACATCTCCCGCCGTGATCATCGATGCGGCTGTTTACCAGCGGCCAGGTTCGTCTTCCGACGCAAGCGGCCATCCCGGGGCGGCACCTCCGCCCGATTCGATTCTTGACGGGTTTGTCGAGTATCACCGCCTGACCCAGAAGAATGTGTTCATGGAAGAAGTGCTCAGCCATCTGGAGACCCCGGTGCTAGCCGGATACGCCGACGGCCGCATTCTGGGAGGGAATGAGGCTTTTATCGATCTTTGCGGGTATTCCCGGTACGACCTTGTGACGCGGAACTGGACAATCGATCTGGCCAGCCTCGATTTTCAGGCGTTGCAGGAAAAGGTCTTCGCATCGCTTCTGGCCACCGGGCGCATGCAGGAATTTCATACGGAATTGCAGACGTCCAAAGGGGCGTATGTACCCTGCAATGTCAGCGTGTTCTTGCACAAGGATGAAAAAGGGCGGCCGCTTTTCTTTTCCGCGCATTACAATCCGGCAACGAGTCCTGCGGACCAAAAGAGTTCGCAGCCGACATCCAACCATATTTTTTCCGACAGCCTTGAGCTGGCCCTGAAGCGGTCGATCAGGCATCCGGACTACGCTTTTGCCGTGCTGGTCATGGGGATCGACAACGCGGAGCAGGTTCTTCCCCAGATCGAGGATCAGCAGGCGTTTTTCGCACTGCTCGCAAAGCGGACCGTGAACTGTCTGCGCACCCTCGACATCCCGGCCCATCTTGATACCGAGCGTTTTTTCATACTGCTCGACAATGTCACCGATGTCATCGGCGCCGTGCGCGTGGCCCAGCGCATTCAGGAGGAGACAGCCAGGGCGTTCAGGCTTGGCCAGAGCGAGCTGCTCGTGACGTGCAGCTTTGGCGCGGTCATGGCGCCCAGGAATTATACGGATGAAAAGGACATTCTGCGGGACGCGCAGACCGCGTTGAGTCGGGCGATCCAGCGCGGCGAGCGGCAGATCGTGATCTTCGATGACCGCCAGAACAGCCAGGCCGTGCAGTTTTTGCGGATCGAGAGCGGCCTGCGCAGCGCGCTCCTGGAGAACGAGGTGTGCATGCACTATCAGCCGGTGGTGCGTCTCGAAAGCGGGACGGTCAGCGGCGTCGAGGCCTTCATGCGCTGGAACCACAAGCGAAAAGGGCTGCTGCGGGCGGAATGGTTCCTGCCTTTCGCGGAGCACAGCGACGTTGTTTTCGAGTTGGAGGCGTGGGCGGTTCGAAGGGCCTGCTCGGCCTTGAAGCGCTTTCAGCAGGTCATGGGGGAAAAGTTTTTTCTTGGCCTCAACGTTTCGCTCAAAAATGCTCTGCGCCTGGGCTTCCTTGAAGAATTGACCGAGGTTGTCCGCGAGCACGGGCTCAGTCCCGCTTCCATTGTCCTGGAAGTGCGGGAGGAGTGGCTGAAATATTTCGCGGAGCGGTTTTCACATGTTTTTGCGGAGATGGATAAAGCCGGCGTAAGCATCGTCGTGGACCATTTCGACGCGACCCACATCTCGCTTGCGGATCTGCACCGTTTTCCGCTGCGCGGACTCAAACTGGACGCAGCCCTGCAGAACGACCCGAACATGCTGCAAAGTCTCTCCGCCATCGCGGAGAGCACCGGGATTATGCTCGTCGCTCCCGGAGTCGAGGACAAGGCGCGCCTGCAATCTTTGCGGGACCACGGCTGCGCCTATGCCCAGGGCGAAGCCCTGGCGCCGGTCATGGACGAGGCGGCCCTGCTTGCGTACCTGCAAACCCGCTCCTGACGGCACGGGCGCGACGGGCGGAAAGAAAGAGTGGATCAGGCTCTCGTTTTTAGAAGAAAAGCTCGTCAATAATCACACAGACTCATTGCGACAAATCACGATACGTACAGCCACGGGGAAAGACGTTCTCCTTGATGTCGTCATCACCAAAATAACCGTCCGCTTGCGTAGGTTCAGCTAGGGGCGGGACGCCTTTTCAAGGACGCGTTCCGCCCACTTGTTCAGGCTTTGCCCTTCATAAGCGGCTTTGCGGATGGCCGCCGCGTGTATTTGCGGATTGACACGAAGCATCAAACGTCCGCTGGCCGGTTTTTCCGGCTTTTGCCGCAGTTTCTCGCATGCCGCGAGATAGTCGTCAATGGCGGTGTGGAATGCCGCTTCGAACTCATGGACTGATTCGGCATGGAAAACGATGATGTCTTCGATGTCCAGGACTTTGCCCAGCAAAATCTTGTCTTCCGCGTCAAAGTCCATGCGGGCTGTGTACCCTTTGTATTTCATGGCGTTCATGCTTTGATCCCCAAGGTTGCAAGGTATTCGCGAACAGCTCGGACACGGTAGCGCAGGGCTTCGCGCTCTGGATGCGGTCGGTGGAAGTGGGCGCGCTTGCCTTCCTTCTCAAACGTGACGGAAGACCCGCTCCCCTCAATAATCCGGCATCCCAAGGCAAGAAGCAGGGCTTCAATCCTGGCCCATTCCAGGCCGCCGTTCACGGGATCGGTGAAGATGGCTTCGAGAGTCTTCCTGTGCTTGCTGTTCATGCTTAAATGATATCATTTCTTCTGGAAGATGCAAGCATGGAGGCGGGGTGTGGGAAGGCGCGGACTTGAATCTTCAGCAGGTAAGGCCTTGGTTGTCACAACCCCTTCTTCGGGTCAAAATCCTGGCCCAGCGCCGCAGGCGCGGTGATGGGCCAGCTGCCGGAGAAGCGTTTTAGGAAGGGGTAGCGGCGCATCAGGTCCTGCACGAAGCCGACCCGGCCGAGGTTCACGGCCAGAAGGGTCAGTATCATCATGGGGAAGGGCGCGACCTGGAAGACCTGGGCCGGGATGGAGGGGAAGATGTCCTGCAGGTAGATGCCCGAGACCTGCAAGGCCGCGAAGAAATACGCGCCGATGGCCGCCCGCACCGGGTGCCAGCCGCCGAAGATGACGATGGCCAGGGCGATCCAGCCCGCGCCCTCGCAGCCCTGGGGCCGCCCCCAGCCCGGCTTCACGGCCAGGGAGTAGGCCGCTCCGGCCAGACCCACCAAAGCTCCTCCCGCCACGCAGGCCATGAGCCGTGAGAGCCGCACCCGGATGCCGCGCCCGAAGGCCGCCCGGGGGGATTCGCCCACCGCGCGTAGCCGCATGCCCGCATTGGTTTTGTACATCCACCACCAGCACAGCGCGATGGCCGCAAGGCTGATGCTTACCACCGGCGACTGCCGCCCGAGCAACGCGTCCAGCACTGGCGTCTCGGACAGGCCGGGGATGCCCCAGTAGCCGAGGCTCGGACCGGGCTGGCGGGAATAGGAATGGCCCAGGAAATAGGCCAGGTCGCGGGTCAGGAGGGTCAGGATGAAGCCCACGGCCAGCTGAGACTGTCCCAGGTAGATGTTGGTCAGCCCCAGCACCGAGGCCACGGCGGCGCCCACGGCCATGCCGCCGAACGCGCCGGTCCAGGCGCTGCCCGTGGCCGAGGCCAGGGCGAAGGATGCCATGGCGGCCAGCAGCATGGTTCCGTCCAGGGACAGGTTGATGACTCCCGCCTTCTCGGTGATGGTCTCGCCCAGGGTCGCCAGGACCAGGGGCGCGCCGGCCAGAAGGATGCCGGCCATGATGAGCGCGAATTCCTGCATCAGCGTTCCTCCCGGCGACGGGACAGGTAGGCGCGAAGGCCCTGGGTGACGAAGCCGGACAGCACCAGGAGCCCCTGGATGACGCCGCTCAAAGACGAATCCAGGTTCAGCTGCAGGGGCAATTGGATGGAGCCGACGTTCAGCACGGCGAAAAAGAAGCAGATGAAGGGCACCGGCAGAATCCTGAATCCGGACATCATGCCGATCAGAAGGGCCGTATACCCGTAGCCCGAGGAGATGCTCGGCAGCAGGCGATGGTAGACTCCAAGGACCTGCACGGCCCCGGCCAGCCCGCCCAGCGCCCCGCACAGGGCGAAGGCCTGCAGCATGCGCAGGCGCGGGCTCAGATCAAAAAGTCGGGCGGCCTTGGGGTTCTGCCCCACGGCCTTGAGCCCAAGCCCCCATTGCGTGCGCACGAGCAGAAAAGCCACCAGCGCAAGCGCCGCGCAGGCCAGGCCAAGGGCGGTCCAGCTGGCGGCCAGGCTTCCGATGCGTTCCAGCCACAGGGAGGGGTGCAGGGTCTCGGTGCCGCTCATGGAGGCCACGCCCGGACGTTTCCAGGGCCCGAAGATGAGCCAGATGGCCAGCCCCATGGCCACGAAATTGAGTCCCAGCCCGGAAAAGATCTCGTGCACGCGCCCGTGGGTCTTGAGCAGGCCGGCCAGAAGGGCCCAGAGCGCCCCTCCGAGCATGCCCGCCAGAAGCGCCAGGGCGATGTGGGCCGGTCCGCCCTGGTCGAAGGGCATCATCGCGCCGGTGCAGAAAATCGCCCCGAGCACGATCTGCCCCTCGATGCCGATGTTCCAGAGCCTGGCCGTGAACGGGATGAGCAGGCCCATTGAACAGAGCAGCAGCGGCACGAATACCGTCAGCACTTGCCCGAACTTGGACATGGAGCCAAGGCCGCCCATGAGCAAAATGCGCAGGGTCGCGAAAGGGGGCGCCCCGGATGGCAGGGCCACCAGCACGGTCAGGGCCAGGGTCAGCGCCAGAGCGGCGGCGATCCAGATCGCCTGTTGCAGCCAGAAGTTACGCGGCATGGGCGCCCTCCGGTTTTTTTCCGGCCATGAGGGCCCCCAGAATTTCGACGCTCGCGTTGTTACGCGGCACGTCGGCCACCAGGGCGCGGTCGAAAAAGACCAGCACGCGGTGACTGTGTTCGATGACCTCGTCCAGATCGGGTGAAAAGAAAAACAGGGTCGCGCCCTTGGCGCAGCGATGGCGCAAGTGCTCCCAGACCTGCCTGGCCGATCCGGCGTCCAGGCCCCGGGTGGGGTGCTCCATGAGCAGGAGCTGGGCGTCGTCGGGGATGAGCGACAGAAGCAGGCGTTGCTGGTTGCCGCCGGACAGCGCCTTGGCCGGGGTGTCCGGATGGGCGCGCAGATCGAAGCGCTCCACGCACTGCGACTGATGGAATTCCTCCAGCCGCGCGGCGTGTTCGGGAAAGGCGAGCAGAATGTGGTCGCGGATGGACAGGTCCGGGAAAAGGGCTTGGCTCATGCGGTCGGCGGGCACGAAATGCACGCCGTCGCGGCGCAATGTCTTGAAATGCGTCCGGGCGTGCGCGGCGTTGTTGAGCGAGAGGCTGCCCGCGGCCATGCGGTCCAGCCCGCACAGGCCGCGCAGGAAGAGTTCCTGGCCGCTGCCGTCGAGTCCGGCCAGGCCGATGATCTCGCCGGGCGCGGCCGAAAGATTCAGCGGACCCAGATGGTATTTGGGCCCGGCGAAGACCGTGTCGGCCAAGGTCACGCGCCTGCTTTGCCCGATTTCGGGCAGGGCGCTGTCCGTGGATTGCGCGGCCGCGTCGCCGAACATGCGCCGGACCAGCTCTTCGGAGTCGTAGGGCGGGGTCAGCCGGGCTTCCAGGCGTCCCTGGCGCATGACGAAGATGGCGTCGGCCATTTCCAGGGCTTCGGAGAGCTTGTGCGTGACCAGGATGACGGTGTGTCCTTCCTGGCGGGCCAGGCGGGAGAGCAGGCCGAAGAGGTCGCGCTTCTGCTCCGGGGTGATGCCCGTGGTCGGCTCGTCGAGGATGAGGGTCGTGGCGCCCAGGTCCAGCAGGCGCAGCAGCTCGAGCAGCTGGCGTTCGCCCACGGTCATGGCAGCCACGGGCTCGTCCGGCAGGAAACAGACGCCCAGGTGGTTGGAGAGTTCGCCCAGGCGGTCCACAACCTCTGCTCTGTCCCGGGACGGGCCGCTCAGGCGGAAATTTTCCCAGACCGGCAGGGCCGGAAAGTCCAGCGGGTCCTGGTAGAGCATGCCCACGCCCAGGCGCGCGGCCATGGCCGGGGTCAGGCCCGGATGCTCCTCGCCGCGCAGGGTGATGACTCCGGAGTCGGGCACGGTATGGCCGGCCAGAATACGCATGAGTGTGCTCTTGCCGGCCCCGTTTTCTCCCACCAGGGCGTAGATGCGGCCGGGCTCCAGGGTCAGGCTGATACCGTCGTTGGCCCGGACCCGGCCGTAGTGCTTACTGATGTCGCGTAAGACGATCATGTCACTGCGCGCTGGACTGGCCTTCCATGCCGTGAAGCAGCTGCGGCAGCGACCAGACCTGTTCGTCCGTGGCCGTGTCGCCGGCCTTCAGGAAGGGCGTGCCGTCCTGGAAATTGAGCGGACCGCTGAAGAGATTGATCTTATGCGCGCCCAGGTCGGCCACAAAGGCATCGAGCCGGGCCTTGTTCTCGGCGGACAGCCCTTCGCCGACCATGAAGCCGACAGTGGATGCGTCGTGATCGTTGATGTCGGCCCAGTGCGGAGCTTCCCACTGGAAGTCCTGCTTCCAGGAGCCGTCCTGCACCGCCTTGGCCTGACGCAAGAAGGACGGGCCCCAATTGAAGTAGGGCACGCCGATGCAGGTCGGGCCCTGGCCCTCGCAGGCCTTGGCGTAGTCGTACGGGACGGCCCAGGCTTCGCGGCCCTGGTCGCGCTTCTGGCGCGCCACGGCCACCGCCTCGGGGGTGTCGATGCCGGAAATGACGACATCGTAACCGCCGTCGAAGAAAGAGCCCGCGACCTGGGCCGGGTCCGTGGTCACGCCGGGGATGTTGAACCAGAAGCCGATCCAGCTGACCTTGAACTTGAGGTCCTCGGCCTTCTTGCCCAGCACTTCGGTCCAGGCGTAGCGGGCGCCCAGGAAGGCGGAAACGGCCAGACGGCGGGTTTCCTCGTTGATCAGCGGACCGAGGTAGGCGACCTTGCCCGTCTTGGAGGTCAGGGCGGCGGTGAAACCGGCCATCATCTTGCCGTATTCCATGCGGCCGAACAGGTTGCCCAGGTTGGCCGGGGCTTTGCCGGTGATGACGTCGTCGCCGGAGACATGCACGAACGTCTTGTCCGGATGCAGGCTGGCGGCTTCGCGGATGCCGTCCTTCATGTCGTCGGAACCGGCGATGATCAGGTCCGCGCCCTTCTCCACCAGATCATCGACGATCTGCGGGATGGTCAGGCCGGGACGGTCGGCGGGGTTGACCTTGTCCAGGTAGATGAGCTTCGTGCCGGGGAGTTTTTCCTCGACGTATTTGCCGCCTTCGTACTGGGCCTGACTGTAGCCCTTGTCGTTGTACGGGCCGACCAGAATGAGGCCGATGGTGAGGTCCTTGGCCATGGCCAGGGACGGGCAGAGCAGCATGGTCACAAGACCAAGGGAGACCAGAAAACGCTTCATGTTTTCCTCCGAGTGTGTCGGGCGTGGAGATCACGCGCCTGGATGTGGCGGCCGCGCGGCGCAGTGCGTGCGGAAGCCGGGTGAAATAGAGGGATGTACCGGAAAAGTAAATCACGACTTTGCCACCATGGGCCGCGAAGTCAACAAGATGAGCGCCGTCGTTCTCCATGCCGGAACATGGATGACAATGCCGTTTCGCAGCTCTCCACGTTGCCAAGAATGCAAGAATGTGGTCAGATAGTGCAACGAATTCAGTGCCGAACATCCCAAAGGAGAGGGCATGACCAAGGAAGCTGTCACGGATCCGCTGGGGCGGAGGGAAGCGTTGTACGCGTTGATGCTTGCGGCGGAAAGGGAAGAGGCTTTGGCCATGTTGCTTGAACACGCCGGCGCGCACGGCTTCCAGTCGGCGGTCAGCGATCTGCTCGAACCGGTGCTGGAGCGGGCAGGGGACGAGTGGCACCGGGAGAACCTGTCCCTGGCCCAGGGGTACGTGGCCGGAAAGATCGCCGAGGACCTTCTGGTTGCCGCGGTCGAAGCCGGAGGGGACCTGCTGCTGGACGTCAAGGGGCCGGTGGTGATCGGCAACGTTGAGGACGATTATCACTCGCTGGGGCGCAAGATGGTCGTGGTTTTTTTGCGTGCCGCGGGCTGGAAGGTCATTGATCTGGGCAACGACGTGTCGGCGAAGGATTTTGTCGACGAGGCCGTGAAGCACGGCGCGAGAGTCATCGGCGCTTCGGCCATGATGCTGACCACCGCCGAGAATGTCCGCGCCCTGCGCACCGAGATCGACGCGCGGGGGCTTCGCGGCAGGGTGCGGCTGGCCGTGGGCGGGGCGGTCTTCAAGCTGCGGCCTGAATTGATGGACGAGGTCGGCGGCGACGGCACCGCGTCCAGCGCCATCCAGGCTCCCGAGCTGTTCGATCGGCTCTGGGCGGCAAGCCTTGCGGCGGAAGACCTATGACCGGCATGGAGCGCGTGCTTGCCGCCCTGCGCGGGGAGCCGGCGGATCGCCGGGCCTTTACCCTGGCCTTGAGCCTTTACGGTTCCAGACTTTCGAAGTGCCCGACGAAAGAGTACTTCAGCGATCCTCGGCGCTATCTGGAAGGGCAGCGCGAGGTCGCGCGCTTCGTTGACCCGGATATTCTGTTTTCTCCCTTTGCCCTGCCCTTTGAAGCCCTGGCCTACGGAGGGGAAGGGGTTTGGCTGGAGCGCTTTCCACCCAACATCCGCAAGCCCCCGTTTCGCGAGCGGGAAGAGATCGAGCCGCTGGGCGACGCCATGTTCCTGGATCGGGGCGTGTCCTATCTGGTGGAGAGCACGCGTCTTGTGGCGGAGGAGTTCGGCCCCGCCAAACCCGTCTGCGCCGTGGTCACCGCCCCCGTGGATCTCCCGGCCATGCTGCTGGGCATCGAGACCTGGCTCGAAATTCTGCTTTTCGATCAAGACCGCGCCAGGCGCCTGCTCGACATCGCCGTGGATCATTTCCTGCGCCTGAGCGGGGCCTACTTCGCCGCCGGAGCCGCCTTCGTGGCCATCCCGGTCATGTTCGCCAATCTGCGCATCGTCACCCAGGCCCTGCTCGAGAAAACCATCCTGCCCGAACTGATCCGGGCCTTTGCCCAGGCCAAGGGGCCCCTTGTCTATCATCACGGCGGCAACCGCATCGTGGATCACCTCGGGCTTTGCTCCGACCTGCCCAACGTGGCCGGATTTCTGCTCGATCCGCGCGACAACCTGTCCGAGGCCAGGGATATCCTGGGTCCCGGAAGGCTCATGCTCGGCAATGTGAGCGGGCCGGGGCTGGCGCGCATGCTCCCGGACAAGGCGTATGCCTCCGTGTCCGCGCTGCTGGCCGATCGCGCCTCGGACAGGAATTTCGTGCTCGCCTCGGCGCACGCCGACATCCCCTGCGACACGAATCCCGACACCCTGCTGGCCGTGCGCCGGGCGCTCGAAGACGCCGGAGCGGTGGCATGACGGATATCCTGGCCATCTGCTGCGGCATCTTTCAGGCCGAACTGGCCGTGCTCGCTCCCGCTTTTCCGCGCCTGCGCATGGTTTTTGCCGACTCCATGCTGCACATGCGCCCACTCCTGCTCCAGGACCGCATCGACGCCCTGCTTGAACTGCACAATCCCGACAAGACGCTCTTCGTCTACGGAGACTGCACGCCGCGCATCGTCGAGCTGTGCCGCAAGCCCGGCTTCGCCAAGACCGAGGGCGTCAACTGCTGCGACATACTGCTCGGCCGCGAGGAGTACAGACGGCTGCGCAAGGCCGGCGCCTTTTTTTTCCTGCCGGAATGGACGGTGCGCTGGCGCGAAGTCTTTGAGTCCGAACTGGGCTTTTCCGGCATGCGCGTGGCGGGTCAAATGCTGCGCGAGGTGCATTCGCGCTTCATCTATCTGGACACCGGAGTCATGCCCGTGCCCTGGGCGTTGCTGGACGAGATCAGCCGTGAATTGGAGATGCCCATGACCGTTTCGCCGTTGGGTCTTGGATGCCTGGAGCACAAGATGGCGGCCGCCCAGGAGAAGCTCGATGCCCGGTGACAGAGGAGATTCGCGGGCCTTTTACCAGCTCTTCGCCGACTTGGCTTCGGGCACCCTCGAACACGTGACGGACCCGGTCAGCTGCGCCGAGTACGTGGCGTCCCAGGTCCGCGAGCTGCTGGGCGTTAAGGCCGTGGCCGTGGTCGCCTGCCAGGGGGGCGATTCCCCCCACCGCCTTCTGGCCGTGCGGCCTGTGAGGCACGAGAGCCTGCTGCGGGAAGAAGCCGTCGATCAGCTCATCCACGCCAGTCACGCCTCTCACCTGGCCATGTCCGTCAGCCCGGAGGATCGGACCCCGTCCGGGGCGCTGCTGCGTTCACTGGGGTTGTCGGACTCCGTGATCGTGCCTCTGCGCGTCGGCCAGGAGATGATCGGCGCCCTTGTCTTGCTTGGACTGATGGACGTGAGCGGCATCGACACCATTGTCCACAGTCTGGACCGCCTGTCTTCGCTGCTGGCCCTGATCATGCGTCAGGCCGACCAGTACCGGGATCTGGAACTGGCCGTGCGGGAACGCACCGCCGAGCTGCAGGCGACGCGCGACCGGCTGGAGGAGCAGCACGCGTTTCTGTCTTCCCTGCTTTCAAGTCTGCCCAATCCCGTGTGCGTCCAGGACGTGGATGGGCGCGTCCTGCGCTGCAACCCCGCCTTCGCCGTTCTGGCCGGAAAGAGCGAACAGGAGCTTGTCGGTGGGCAGGAATTCCTGGGGGGACAGCTTCCTGCGTCGGAATTCGCCTCGGACGGGGGCCAGGGCGAGTTCGGTTTTCTCGCCCCGGACGGCAGTGATCGGCGCATGCTGGCTTCCCGCGCTCCGTTTCATACCAGGCAGGGGCAACTGGCCGGGTTCATAAACGTTTTGACCGATGTCTCGGATCTGGCCGCGGCCCGCCTGGCCGCGGAGGCCTCCAGCCGTGCCAAGTCGGAATTTCTGGCCAACATGAGCCACGAGATCCGTACGCCGCTCAATGGCATTGTCGGCATGATGCAGCTTTTGAGTCGATCTTATCTGGACGCCGAGCAGAAAGAGTATGTGTTCACGGCCATCCGTTCATCGCAGCGCTTGACCCAGCTTCTGACCGACATCCTCGAAATCTCGCGCATCGAAGCAGGCAAGATGACCGCCGCCGCCAAGGAGTTTCGTTTTGCGGATTTGCGGGATTCCGTGCGCGACCTCTTCGCCATTCCGGCCCGGGCCAAGGGGCTCGCGCTGACCTTCGACATGGACGACTCCATCCCTTCCCATGTCGTGGGCGACGAGGGCTGCCTGCGGCAGATACTGTTCAATCTGGTCGGGAATGCCACGAAATTCACTTCCAGGGGCGGCATCCGCGTTTCTGCCCGTCGTCTGGACGACGGCGGGGCGATGGATGTGGAGTTTGTCGTGGCGGACACGGGCATGGGCATTCCGAAGGAGCGTCAGGAGGACATATTCAGCGCCTTCACGCAGGTCGACGGCTCGGCCGTGCGGGAGCACGGAGGGGTCGGGCTGGGCCTGGCCATCGTCAAACGCCTGGTCGACATGCTGGGCGGCTCGATCTTTGTCCAGAGCGACATCGGCCAGGGCACGACCATGACCGTGCGGGTTCCGCTTTTGCCCGCGACGTCGTCGTGTCCGGCGCGGGAAGATTCTTTATCGGCTGAGGTCAGGGGCAAGCGCGTGCTGGTGGTGGAGGACGACCCCATCAACCAGATGGCCCTGACCCGGATGCTCAAGAAGCTCGGACATGTCTCGACCTTGGCCCACAACGGGCGGGACGCCCTGGACAAGCTTGGACAGCACGAATTCGACTGCGTGCTGATGGACATCCAGATGCCGGTCATGGACGGGCTCGAAGCCACCCGCCTCATTCGCGCGGCCACGCTCGACCGGGTTTGCCCCGACATCCCGGTCATCGCCCTGACCGGCCACGCCATGCCCGGAGACCGGGAGAATTTCCTGCGACAGGGCATGACGGCGTATCTTGCCAAACCCGTGGATATGGACTGCCTGGCCCGCCTGATCGGCGAAGTCACGGCCTGAGCATAAGCGACCTCAACGTTTCGGCAGGAGCGATGCCGCATGAATTGGATCAGAGCCATTTCGCACAGGAATTATTTTTTCGCGCTGACCTTTTTGTTCAGCATCGAATTCGCCGTGCTCGCCATCGAGCCCCACCATCGAAAGGACTGGGCGCTCGAGAACGCGCTGGTCGTTCTTTTCCTGGCCTTTCTTTTTCTGACCATGAAAAGGATGCCTTTTTCCAGGATATCCTACACGCTGATCTTCATCTTCCTGGGCATCCACGAGATCGGCTCCCACTACACCTACTCCGAGGTCCCCTACGACGCCTGGTTCCAGGCCGCCTTCGGCACGACCTTCAATGAACTGGTCGGCTGGGAGCGCAACAATTTCGACCGCATCGTGCATTTTCTCTACGGGCTGCTGCTGGCCTATCCCATCCGCGAGGTCTATTTTCGCGTAGCCCAGGCGGACGGGTTCTGGGGCTACTTCCTGCCCCTTGATTTCGCCATGTCGACCTCCATGCTCTACGAACTGATCGAATGGGGCGCGGCGGAATTCTTCGGCGGGGATCTGGGCATAGCCTATCTCGGCACCCAGGGCGACGTCTGGGACGCGCACAAGGACATGCTGCTGGCCAGCATCGGGGCGCTCATCGCCATGCTCGTCACCCTGGGTCTGAACATGCGCCTGCAGAAGGATTTCGCGCGCGAATGGTCGCGCAGCCTGACGGTCAAGCACCCCCGGCCCCTGGGCGAGGACGAGATCGCGCGCATGCTCGACGAGCAGCGGGACGACGGAAAGGCCTGACGCCCTTTGTTTCCGGCTGTTCGAAGCCCCCGGGTCCAGGAATCCGGGGGCTTTTTTCCGTCTGGGGGGCTACCCGAAGCGTCTGCGAAAGATGATCACCGCCACGCCCAGCGTGCCCACGGCGATGATCGCCAGCGGAACGGCGCTCTGGAGCACGAACTGGGCGGAGACGTCCTTTAGGAAGATGCTTTTCACGATGACGATGAAATGGCGGATGGGGTTTATCCAGGTCGCCGTCTGGAGCCACTGGGGCATGTTTTCCACCGGGGTGGCGTAGCCGGAGAGCAGAATGGCGGGCATGATGAAGGCGAAGGCCCCGAGAAAGGCCTGCTGCTGGGTGGCGCAGATGGCGCTGATGAAGAACCCGACCCCGACCAGGGCCGCGAAGTAGAGCACGCTGCTTGCGTAGATGAGGGCCAGGGAGCCGGACAGGGGCACCCTGTACACGAAGACGGCGGCCAGGATGATGACCGTGGCCTGGAACAGCCCCACCAGGAGCACGGCCGCCGCCTTGCCGAGCATGATCATTTCCGGGGTCAGGGGCGAGACCAGAAGCTGGTCCAGGGTCCCGTGCTCCCGCTCCCGGGCCACGGACAGGGCGGTCAGGATCAGGGCGCTGACGGTGAGGATGATGGCCACGAGGCTCGGCAGGATGAACCACTGGTATTCGAGGTTCGGATTGTAGCGGTGGCGCACGATCAGCTCGGAGGCCGGGAGATTTCCCGCCGCCCGGCTCCTTTCGTTGAAGAAGTGCGTGGTAATGTCCTGGACGTAGCTGGCCGCGATCTGGCTGCTGTTGGAGCGGCGGCCATCGAGAAGCAGCTGCATGGGGGCGGGAAGCCCCGCTTCGACCTTGCGCGAGAAATCCGGTCCGAAGCGGACCACCGCGATGGCTTTCTGGCCGTCCAGAATCGTCGCGATCTGTCCGGCCCCTGACAGATGGATGATCTTCGTGAAGGCCTCCGCGGCTGAGAAGCGATGGATCAGTTCCGTCGAAGCCGCTCCGCCGTCCTCGTTCAGCACGGCCAGGGTGTTGTTCTTGACTTCCAGGGTCGCGGCCAAAGGAAAGAGGATGACCTGCAAGAGGACGGGGATGACCACGAGCTTGCGGCTTTGCGGGTCGGCCAGAAGAATCTGCAGCTCCTTTCTGACCAGGGCCAGGATGCGGCGCAGCCAGATCATGCGTCCAGCCTGCGCCTGGTCTTGAGCGCGGTCAGGGTCAGGAACAAGGCGCTCGTTCCGGTTAAGAAGAGGATGTCGGGGATGAGGATTTCCCAGACATCTCCGGCCAGGAAGATGGTCTGCAGGGAGCTGACCAGATAGCGCGGCGGCAACAGGTAGGTCAGGGCCCTGATCGGGGCGGGCATGCTGGAGATGACGAAGAACGCGCCCGAGAGCATGACGGCGGGCAGAAAGGCCACGTTGAGGGTCGTCTGGGCGCTGTCGAACTGGTTGCGCATGATCGACGAGATGAGAAGGCCGATGCCGAGCATGCTCAGCAGAAAGACCGTGGTGACCAGAAGCAGCGCCCCCACCGAGCCACGGAAAGGCACGCCCATGACGTGCACTGCGGCCAGGGCGACCACGGACATGGAGGTCATGCCCAGCGCATAGTAGGGCAGGAGTTTGGACAGCAGCAGTTCGGCCCGGGTCGCGGGCGAGGCGAGAAGAGCCTCCATGGTCCCGCGCTCCCATTCGCGGGCCACGACCAGGGAGGTCAGCATGGCGCCGATGACGGTCATGATGATGGTGATGGAGCCGGGGATGAGGTAGTGGCGGCTGATTGCCGCCGGGTTGTACCAGTAGCGCACCTGCATGTCCGCGCCCTGGACGGCGTCCCGGCCCAGGTCCCGGGCCCTGGTCTGCTGCCATTCCTGCCAGGCGTTTTTCATGAAGGCCGCGATGAAGTTCGCCGTGTTCGGCTCGGCTCCGTCGGTGACGACCTGGATGGGGGCCGTTTCTTGGCCGCCGTCCACGATGCGGGAGAAGTCCTGGGCCAGGACCGCGTAGCCCCGTATCGCGCCCGTTTCGAGCAGGGCGTCGAGCTTGGCCCGGCTGCCGGGGAATATCTCAAAATAGGGCGAGCCGGTCAGCTTGGCCGTGAATGACGCCGCCACCGGCCCGCCGTCCTCGTCGCACAGGCCCAGGCGCAGGCGTGTGGTGTCCAGGTTCAGTCCGTAGCCGAAGATGACCAGCAGGATCATGGGCAGCACGAAGGCGATGATTCCGCTGCTCGGGTCACGCAGAATCTGGCGGGTTTCCTTGAGGCACAGGGCGAGAAGCCTTCGCGGGGAGATGAATTTCATGAGGTTTCCTGCCTGCGGATAAGCTCGATGAACGCATCTTCCATGGTCGGGTCCGGCAGGGCGGACGAGGCCACGTCGGCCTTGAGGTCGTCCGGCGGGGCCAGGGCGATGAGCCTGCCGTGATAGACCAGCCCGATGCGGTCGCAGTATTCGGCCTCGTCCATGAAATGGGTGGTGACCATGACCGTGACCCCTTTTTCCACCACCCCGTTGATGTGGTTCCAGAATTCGCGGCGGGTGATGGGGTCCACGCCTGAGGTCGGCTCGTCGAGAAAGAGGATGTCCGGTTCGTGCATGGCGGCGCAGGCCAGGGCGATGCGCTGCTTGTAGCCCAGGGACAGGTCGTCCGTGGTCGTGTTCAGGAACCGCTTGAGGTGAAAGGATTCGATCATCGAGTCCACGGCCTGGCGCTGTCTGCCCCGGGCCAGACCGTAGACGCCGGAAAAGAATTCGAGGTTCTGTCGCACGGTCAGCTTGCCGTAGAGGGAGAACTTCTGGGCCATGTAGCCCAGTCGCTCCCGGGCTCTGGCCGGGCTGCGGCGGAGGTCGATGCCCATGACCTCGGCCCGGCCCGAGGTGGGCTTCAGGAGGCCGCACATCATCTTGAAGGTCGTGGATTTGCCCGCGCCATTGGGGCCGAGCAGACCGAATATCTCCCCCTGTCGGACCTCGAAGCTGACCCGGTCCGTGGCCGTGAAATCGCCGAAACGCTTGGTCAGCTCCTCGGCCCGGATCAGGCCGCCCCGAGCTTCGCTCCGGGGGCGCATGGCCGCGGCCAGGGCGGATTCCCCGCCCGGTCCGCCTCCCAAAAGGTCGATGAAGGCGTCCTCGAAACGCGGCGCAACCTCCTTCCAGCGCGGGCTTCCTGCGATGCCCAGAGGCGAGGGGTTCGGCCGGGGGGCATCCTCTTTCAGGACCACGCGCAGGTTGCGGCCCTGGATGACGCCGTCGGTCACCTCCGGCTGCTTGAGCAGGGTCGCCAGGGCCCGCCGCCTGCGGCCTTCCACCCCGGCCAGATGCAGGCAGCGCCCCCGCAGCCGGCCGGTCAGGTCGCCGGGATTCCCCGTGAACAGAAGCTTGCCCTGGCTGAGCAGAAAGACCGTGTCGCAGGCTTCGGCCTCGTCGAGATAGGACGTGCTCCAGACCACCGCGATGCCCTCTCCGGCCAGTTCGCGCACCATCTTCCACAGTTCGCGCCTGGAGATCGGGTCAACCCCGACTCCCGGCTCGTCGAGCAGGAGCAGCTCCGGTTTGCCCAGCAGGGCGCAGGCCAGGCCGAGCTTCTGCTTCATTCCGCCCGAAAGCCTTCCGGCCAGACGCGTCGTGAAGCGGGCCAGGTCGGTGAACTCGAGCAGACGCGCGAAGGTCTGCTTCCGCTCCTCTCCGGTCACGTTTCGCAGGTTCGCATGCAGGGTCAGGTTTTCGATGACCGAGAGGTCTTCATAAAGGCCGAATTTTTGCGGCATGTAGCCCACCCGCAGGCGCAAGGCGGAGGCCTGGGTCACGGGGTTTTGGCCCAGCGTTTCGATCCGCCCTCCGTCGGGGCGCAGTAGTCCGGCCATGAGGCGTATCAGGGTCGTTTTCCCGGCTCCGTCCGGACCGGCGATGCCGGTGACGATGCCGGCCTCGATGGCCCCGGTGACGCTGTCCAGGGCCGGCGCAGCCAGGCCGGGAAAAGTCTTGCCGACCTCTGACAGGGTTACGACGGCCATGTCTCAGTCCGCCAGACGCACCGTGACCGGCATGCCTTGCCGCAACCCTTGGTCGGCGTCTTTGATGACCACGTGGAAACGATAGACCAGGGCGGTGCGCAGTTCCTCGGTCTCCACGGATTTCGGCGTGAATTCCGCCCGGGGGGAGACGTCGCCGATCTGCCCGTGGTAGGGTTCGGGGCGCGAATCGGTGAAGACCAGCGCGTTGCGGCCGGGATGGACGAGGCCGAGTTGCGGTTCGGGGGCATAGGCCCGGACGCGGACAGGGGAAAGGAGACTGACGGTCAGGGCCGTGCTTCCGGCCTGGACCATGCTGCCCGGCTCCACCACGCGGGTCAGGACCACGCCCGTCTCGGGCGCGGCGAGAACCGTGTCGGCCAGCTGCGTGCGGGCCTGGGACAGGGCGGCGCGGGCCGCTTCAAGCCCCGCTTCGGCCTGTCTGATCTGTTCGGCCCTGGCTCCGGCCAGGACCAGGTCCAGTGCGGCCTTGGCCCCGTCGCGCCTGGCCTGATCCGCTTGAAATGCGCTGCGCGCGGTGTCGAAGTCCTGCCTGGCCACGGCCCCGCTGGCGACCAGTTCTTTTTGCCGTTCGAAGATGAGCCGCGAGTTGCGCAGGGCCGCTTCGGCCGCGGCCAGACTTTTACGGGCCTGTTCCTTTTCTTCGGGCCTGCTGCCGTTGCGCAGTTCCGCGACCCGGGCCTCCAACTGGCCGACCTGCGCCACGGCCTGGTCCACAGCGTTGCGGAAGGGCTCGGGGTCGAGGCGGGCCACTGTTTCTCCGGAAACGACCCCGTCGCCTTCCTCCTTCAGAACCTCCGCGATTCTGCCTCCGACCCGAAACCCCAGGCGCACTTCACGAATATCGACATTGCCGTGGAACACCGGCGCGGGCGCCCCCGGTTGCGGGTTCACGGCATTCCAGGCGAACCATCCGCCCACGGCGAAGACCGCGATCACGAGCAGGAGAATAATGCGTTTCATGTGGAATAAATACGGCCAAAGAGAGTGTTAATCAACTGATGGATGAGGAATTTTGACGAGGCGGACATATGGGCTGGCAAGGAGGGCAGACTGTGCGGAACGTGCTTTCGGCGGCGTGGTTCCGGGATGCGAAACGCCCGGAGGGCCGGGCGTTTCGGAAGGGATGCGCGGGGTTAGTCGAAGGCTTTGTCCACGGTCCAGACCTTCCAGACCTTGCCGACCAGGTCGGGGCCGGGCTTGAGGGTCTGCTTGCCTGGGCGCCATCCCGAAGGCGTGGCCTGACCGCCCTTGCTTTCGCGCACCAGCTGGAAGGCCTGGATCTGGCGCAGAGTTTCCAGCACGTTGCGGCCCACGGGCGGAGTCAGAACCTCGTATGCCTGCACGACGCCGTCCGGATCGATGAGGAAGCGCCCGCGCACGTCCACGCCGCCGGCATCGTCATAGATGCCGTACATCCGGCCCAGGGCCCCGCCGCCGTCGGACAGCATGGGGAAGGGCACCTTGCCCGCCGTGATCATTTTCGAGAGTTCGTCGTCGACCCACATCTTGTGCACGAACATGCTGTCCGTGCTCACGGACAGGACCTGCACTCCCAGCTTGACGAATTCCGCGTGCTTCTCGGCGACCGCCGAGATTTCGGTCGCTCAGACAAAGGTGAAGTCACCTGGGTAGAAGCACAGCACCACCCATTTTCCGAGGTAGTCGGACAGCCTGATGTTGGTGAAGCCGCCGTTGAAATATGCCGGGGCCGCGAAATCGGGGGCCTTTTTGCCTACCTGGATCATCGGACGCGCTCCTTGTGCTGGGATTGCCACTGCCTGCGGGGTTTCCGCCGGTGCCTGTTCCACTTCGACCCCTGGACGGGTGCAGCCTGCTGCCACTTCTTCTGTCATGTGCCGGACCTCCGGGTTTTGAAACTATTGATGGTAACGATAGTTTTTAACGAGAACCATAGATATTTCTTACTGCGTTTGGGGGAAAAGAACAAGGGGGGATGGGATTTTTCAGGCTGCAACGACGATTCGCCCTGGGCAGGGGCCAAAAAAGAAGCGGGACCCGTCGCCGTTGAAGGCGCCGGGTCCCGCTGTGGATCGGGTGGAGGCCGCTGCTAGCTGGCGGCGGGCTTGGGGATCAGGCGACGGTTCTCGTCCCAGACCTGTTCGGACTTGGGTGTGAGCTTCAGGTACTTGAACCACTGGTGGCTGGCCAGGTGTTCGGGATCCATCTGTAGTTCCCGGCTGTGCTCCATGATGGGCGGCACCAGGGTCTTGATGTCTCCGGCCAGGGCCTGGGCCGTGGTGAAGGCCGCCGCCTGGATGGCGATGTCCACGGCCTTCTGGCTGTACTGCTGGGACTTGGCCAGGGTATCGAGGGCCTTGGTCGGGTTGTGGAAACCGACGCTGTTCTCGGCGGACACCAGATCCCAGAAGAACTGGCCCTTGCGGCACATTTCTCGGGCGTCGATCATGAGCTGGTCGTAATTGGCCGGCTTCTCGCCTTCGAATTCATTGGCCATGCGGATGGCCTCATGCGCCTTGACCGAGATGTCCTGGGCGGTCATGAGCTGTTCCCAGACCTTGTCCTGGGTGTAGATGACGCGCTGCTTGAGATAGTCCGGCGTCTTGTCCGTGTGGCACTGGCGACAGGCCTTCATGTCCGGGTCCTTCAGGGGCGAGTTCCAGTGATGGTTGGACATCTTCTTCTTGCCGTCGAGGCGGGTGTAGCTCATGTGGCAGTCCGCGCAGCTCACGCCGGCCGCGCCGTGCACGCCGTTATGCCAGGTTTCGTACTCGGGGTGCTGGGCTTTGAGCATGGGGGTCTTGGACACGGGATGCACCCAGTCCACGAAGTTGCCTTCGAAGCCGGGGGTCGTGGTGTCGCCATGACTCTTGTAGTAGGAGTAGATTTCTTCGGGGTCCTTGCCCTGCGCCCAGGGGAAGACCGGTTTTTTTGCCGGGCCCTGGCCCTTGTCGGTGAAGTAGTACTCGACGTGGCACTGGCCGCACATGAGCGCGCGCTGCTCGTTGCGGGGCAGGGTCTTGAAATCCTTGCCCTCGGCCTTCAGGTGGTCCTGCAGGGGCACGGAATACAGACGCAGCTCCATGTTGGCCGGGTCATGGCAGTTCGCGCAGCCGATGGTGTTCTCGTCCATGTCGACTTCTTCGCGGAATTCGTTGAAATCCTTGGCCCAGAACTCGTCGCCGTATTTGCCGACCCATTCGTTCATCTTGGCGCCTTTGCAGTTCCAGCAGGTGGCGGGCAGGTCCGCCTTTTCGGCGTAGCGGTTCAGGCGGTCGATGTTCAAGATGTCCTTGATGGCGTAAGTGTGTCCGCGCGCCGCCTTGTATTCGTAGCTGAAGGGATAGCCGAGCCAGAGGTTCTTCAGGTACGGCTGGGCGTGCTTGTACCCCTTGGGCAGGGGATTCACGTTGTCGTGCTTGTCGTAGGCAACGGACCCGCCGTACTCGGTCATGATCTCGGATTCGTTGTTGCGCAGGTACGTTTCGTAATGCAGCGGAAATTCGGACTTGAAGGCGGAGTTCTTGATTTCATCGGACTTGAGGCTGGTCTTGAAGGTCGGCGGAACGGGCTCGGTCGCCTCGGAACAGGCGCTCAAAGCCAGGGCCATTCCCACGGCCAGCATGGCGAAAAGGGGAAGATTCTTACGCATCGGCGGCGCTCCTTTTGGCTACGGGGATTTTTGGAGTGTGGGGCACATGACGGTGGCAGTCGGTGCAGAATTCCTTGCTTTGCATGACCACGGTGGACGTGGTGGAGCTGTGGCAACGCTGACAGTTCGCCTGCGTCACTTCCTTGGTCTCCTCGCCCGGATGGATGAGGTCTGGAATGCTGCTCGTGGCCGTGGCCAGGATGTCCCTGGCGCCTTCCTTGGTCTTGAACGGGATCTTGGCGATCAGGTTGTGCGGGGCGTGGCATTCGTTGCAGGCCAGTTCGGCATGGACCGAGCGCTTGTGCGTCAACGCCGCTTCGGCCATGGAATGGCAACTGCCGCAGAACATGGCCTGATCCGTGGCGGTCATGGCCAGGGCCACTCCCACGGTGACCACGATGCCCGCAATGGCCGGAGGCAGGAAAAACCACCATCCTCGTCCACGGGGTGCATCTTGTTTTGGGGGCATACTCCCTCCTGTAAAAGTATGTTGGAACCGGGGCGCGAGCCCTGTCGTCTCCAGAACGACCGGGCGGTGTCCGAATTCATGGTGCACTCTCTAGCAAAAATTTTCAACCATGTGGAGTTAAAGTTGTAACGGAATTGAAACATGTGTATCGGCATGAGCCTGACATGCGCAAGTCCCAACGGGGCCGCGCTGACAGGGAGGGTGGTTTGACGCAGCAGAGAATCCTGATCATCGACGACGACCCGGACATCGTCACGACCGTCAAGGCCAATCTGGAGCTTGACGGCTTCGCGGTGCTGAGCGCGGCTGGCGGAGCGCCGGGCCTTGCCGCCGCGCGGACCGAAGCGCCTGACCTCGTGCTTCTGGACCTGGGCCTGCCCGACATCGACGGGATCAAGGTCTGCCAGACCTTGCGGCGCGAGAGCGAGGTGCCGGTCATCATGCTCTCGGCCCGGGACACGGTCGCGGACAAGCTCCTGGGGCTGGAGTGCGGGGCCGACGACTATCTGGTCAAACCCTTCAACGCCCTGGAACTCTCGGCCCGCATCCGCACTGTGCTGCGCAGGGTCCGGCGCAGCGAAACGACCGCCACGCACCGCAACGGCAACATCGTTCTGGATTTCCGCACCCTTCAGGCCACTCTCCAGGGCCGCCACTCAAACCTGACCCGGACCGAGTTCGCGTTGCTCGAACTCTTCATCGCCCATCCCGGAGAAACCCTGAGCCGCGATTTTATCCAGAGCCAGAATTGGGGCGACTCCAAGCTCTATTCCCACAGCCGGGCCGTGGACGTGCACGTGCAGCGCCTGCGCAAGAAGATCGAGGAAAATCCCCAGGTCCCGCGTTTCATCCTGACCGTGGCCGGAGTCGGCTACAAGTTCGAACCCAATCCTTGACAGGCGGCGTGCCGAAGTCGCGCCGCTCGGCAGGCGGTCGCTTGGCCGCACCTCGTTTTTTTCGCTTTTCCCTGGAATTTCGGACAAAAAAAAGCCCGTCAGGTGACGGGCTTCATCGTGATCGTAGTGCTGCGCTTAGTAGCGGGAGCGGCTATCGGAGCGGCTTTCACGGGGCTGCGCTTCGTTGACCTTCAGGTTGCGTCCCTGGCAGTCGGTACCGTTCAGCGCCTGGATGGACTTGCGTGCGCCTTCGTCATCCATTTCGACGAAGCCGAAGCCACGGGAGCGGCCGGTTTCGCGATCTTCAATGACGTGGGCAGAGCTGACCTGACCGTACTGGGAAAACATGGCGTGCAGATCTGCATCAGTGGTCGACCAGGACAAATTTCCAACATAGATGTTCTTAGACAAGACAGTAACTCCAAAGAAAAAAAAGTAAAAAGAAAAACCTTGTTCCTGCTGGAAACAGCTACCGGCAGGATTGCGGAACAATGAAGATGGATTCGATTGTGAATTCACGTTTCCATTTCCGCCAAAGTCAGCAGTCACTAGGTGGGCTGGATTTCAATGTCAACGCTTATTATTTTTATTTTTGATGCAAAATGGCGTTTCAGGTCAAAAATTATATTCAATGGGCTTGAATAGAACATCTATTTATTTTGGAAGTATTTTTCGCCCGTTTTCCGGATACGGGTTGTTGAAGGGTGAAATGTTCCGCCAAGCGTTCAAGGTCCACGGCGTCGGACAGGGATGGTTTTCCGGGAGCGCGCCTATTCTTTCGCCGTCGGCAGGGTGAAGGTGAAGACGCTGCCCCCGCCGGGGTTGTCCTCGACCCAGATGCGTCCTCCGTGAGCGCGTACGATCTGGCTGCAGATGGCCAGGCCCAGCCCTGTCCCACCGGGCTTTCCGCCTGTGCCGGACGAGGGCGCGGTGTGGAATTTCTTGAAAATGGCGAGCCTGTCGCAGGGGGCGACGCCCGGTCCCTGGTCCCTGACCTGAATGCGGATCTTGTCATCCTCGCGCTGGAGGGCGAAGCCGATGACCCCGCCAGCCGGGGAGTATTTGATGGCGTTGTCGGTCAGGTTGACGATGACCTGCTCGGTGCGCTCCACGTCCGCCAGGGCGATCATGGGGCCGGTTGGAGCGAGGCTCAGGCGCAGTCCGCGCTCTTCGGCCAGCGGACTCATGATTTCCACGATCTCTCCCACCAGCTCGGTCATGTCCGTCGGAGCGAAGTTCCAGTCGATCTTTTCCGCCTCGATGCGGGTGATGTCGAAGATATCCGTGACCAGATGCGTGAGGCGGCTTACGTTCTTGTCCATGATGTGCAGATAGTCCTGCCTGTCGGCGGAGGCCTCGGTGCGCCTCAAATAGTCGAGCCCGCCACGGATGGAGGTCAGGGGGGAGCGCAGTTCGTGCGACATGGTGGCCAGAAATTCGCTCTTCAGGCGATCCAGGGTCTTGAGTTCCTCATTGGCCAGGGCCAGCTCGCTGGTCGCGTTCTGCACCTCTTCCTCCAGCCGGTTGCGACCTTCTTCCAGCTTGGCGCTCATGGTGCTCAATGCCTGGCCCACGCGATCCATTTCATGGCTGCTGCCGATATGGACTCTGCCGGGGAATTGCCCTTGGCTGATGCCGTCGGCCACGGCTTCAAGGGTGCCAAGGGGCCTGAGCACCAGGTGGCGGACCAGGAAATACAGGGTCATGACCGTGAGCACGATGAGCGCCAGGGCCGAAACGAAAAGCTGCATTTTTCCACGGCTCAGCGAGTCGAGCACGTGCTGTACAGGGAGGTGGATGCTCAGGCAGCCGCTGACCGTCCCTCTGGTGTAGTTCTTGTGGCAGGACAGGCAGGTCTCGTCGACATAGAGGGGGGCTGAATACTGGAACACCGCCTCTCCGTCGTGGTCGGCGATGGCGTAATATTCCGTGTTTTCCGCCCGGGCGAAGCGTTTTATGGCCGCCGTTTCGAACGCGTCGGGCCTGTTTTCGGGATTCATGGGCGCGATGCCCGCCAGCCGGAAGCGGTACAGGTTCTGGCGGTAGGAGTAGAGGGAAAGCTGCTTGGTGACCATGGACGGGGTGAAGCGCTGCATGACGCCCCGATCCGTGGGCAGAAGGTCGGTATAGAACGCGCCGCCGCCTTGGGCGCCGGGGGTGTCCTGGCGCAGGAACAGGCCCTGGCTGTCCGAGACCCACTGGCGGGTCAGGATGATCTGGCGGGTCAGGAGTCGGGCCTGGTTGAGCACCTGGGTCCAGGCCTGCCGCTCCTCGGCCACGCCCTGCCAGAGGAAGATGATGCCCAGGAGCGGCACCACGATGCAGACTATGGCCGACATGAACTTGAACTGCAAAGAACCCCGAAAACCGCGCATGACCGTTCCTCCCGGGCAGCAGATGAGCCACAATCCCCCTTCTCGTCAACGGCGGAGCCATGGAAATCTTGCGGATTCATGGCCGCCGCGTCGTTGTTTTTGAGGCCGCCGCAAGTTAGGGTGCGTCATCCGAAATTGTTGCTTGGCCCATCGTGGGAAAGAGCATGATCGCAGGAGGTGGCATGCGCTGTCTGAGGAATGAGGTGATTTTCGCTCGAGAGGCCGCCGGGTTTTATCTGTTTCCGGGGGCAGGGCTTGACAGGGTCGGGAAGGACGTGCAGATTAGTGACACGATAATAATTAAAATAGTGTTTATTATGGCAGCGTGTTCGGATTGCGTCGAGGCGATGCGCGGAGGACTGATATGAAATACAGCATCAATCGTCATGAGATTGCGGGGTCTCTGGGAGATTTGGGGGTTCTGCTGCCCATTGCCGTGAGCATGGTGCTCGTGAACGGTCTTCCGCCCGCAGGGGTGTTTTTGGCCATCGGACTCTACTACATTTTTTCGGGGATGTATTTCGGGGTGACCACGCCGGTGCAGCCCATGAAGGTCATCGGCTCCTACGCGGTGGCCATGGCCCTGTCGGCGGATGTCATCCAGGCTTCGAGCCTGTGGATCGGCGTCCTGCTCCTGGCTATCGGCTTGAGCGGGGCCATGAAGCGGATTACCCGTTTCGTGCCCAAGGTCATTGTGCGGGGCGTCCAGCTGTCCACGGGCGTGCTGCTCCTGGCGCAAGGCGTGCGGTTCATTCTCGGCACAAGCTCCACCCAGTTGCAGCACAAGCTGAGCGAGCCGTTTCTGGCTGTTTCCTCTCTCGGAGTGTTGCAGCTCAGCTGGGTCTTCGGGCTGATCGCCGTGGTTTTGACCCTTTTTCTGATCAACAGCCGTCGTTTTCCAGCCGCCACGGTTGTCGTCGGCTTCGGTTTTTTGATGGGGATTCTGCTGGGCAATGGCGTGTCCATGGACGCCCTGGGCGTTCATTTCCCGGATTTTTTTCCGACTGGCTGGCCCAGCTGGGTGTCCTTTTCCACCGCCCTTTTTGTCCTCGCCCTGCCGCAGCTGCCCATGACCCTGGGCAATGCGGTCCTGGCCAATGAGGACCTGGCCAGGGAATATTTTGGCGACAAAGCTTCACGGACCACGGGCAAGGCCCTGTGCGTCAGCATGGGACTCGCCAACATCGGCAGCTTCATGCTCGGCGGCATCCCCATGTGCCATGGAGCCGGGGGCCTGGCCGCGCACTATCGGTTCGGCGCCCGCACCGCCGGTTCCAACGTCTTTATCGGCGGGCTGTTCGTGGTCGTGTCCCTGTTTTTTGGTTCGGAGGTGCTGGCCATCGCCCAGCTCATGCCCATGTCGGTGCTCGGGGCACTCTTGGTGTTCGCGGGGGCGCAGCTGGCCATGACCGTGCGGGACATCACCGACAAGAAGGAATTTTTTGTATGCATGGCCATGCTGGGGATAACGCTGGCATCCAACCTGGCTTTGGGGTATCTGGCGGGCATGGCCCTTGATTACCTGCTGAAGCGTGAGATGTTCGATATCTAGCCTTCGCGCGCCGATGATGCCTTGACGCGGGTATCGCCCTGAAATTTTGTCATTGAAAGAAAACCATGGAGGAAGCCTTGAGTTCACTTATCAAAGAAAAAACAGAGTCCGGCAGATTGCATATCGACACTCCGCTCATGGGAGAGTCCCTGGTCAGCAAGAAGTTCTTGGCCAAAACCGAATCCTCGGAATATTTCCGGATGCATCCGGATGTGAATGTGCTCAAGATCGGCGGGCAATCCATCATGGATCGCGGTTCCAAGGCGCTTTTTCCCATCATCGACGTGCTGATTCAGGCCAAGGAGCAGTTCAAGATTCTGCTTATGACCGGTGGCGGCACGCGAGCGCGCCACGTCTACAATATCGGCGTGGACCTCGGCATGCCCACGGGCGTGCTGTCCAAACTCGGGGACAAGGTTTCCTCCCAGAATGCAGAAATGCTGGCCGTGCTCCTGGCCAAGCATGGCGGGGTGCGCATCGGCCACGGCGACAACCTGGAACAGCTGACCATGTTCTGCCGCGAAGGCTACCTGCCCATCACCACGGGCATCCCGCCTTACGGTTTCTTCGAGCATCCGGCGGAATTCGGGTCCATCCCGCCGCATCGCACCGACAGCGGCGCGTTTCTGCTCGCCGAGAATATCGGCGCGAAGTCCCTCATTTATCTGAAGGACGAGCGGGGCCTGTACAGCGACGATCCCAAGAAGGCCAAAAACATCGAGGAACTGCGATTCATCGACCGCATCTCCGTGTCCGATCTCATGGCCATGGATCTGGACGATCTCATCGTGGAGCGGCCTGTCCTGACCTTTCTCAAGCATTCCAAATGCCTGAAGGAATTTCAGGTCATCGATGCCCTGCGTCATCCCGAGCACATCCTGGCTGCGCTCAACGGCGAGCATGTGGGCACCATCGTCTACAAGGATTAGCAACGCAAGAAAGGCCGCCCCGATTTGGGACGGCCTTTCTTGCGCGCAGTAAAAGTCGGCTATTCCGCCTTCTTCATTCCCTCTTTTCCTTCCCCGTCGCTCGGCAGATAGACAATGCTGGCTCCGCTGACCTTGGCGATTTCGTCCAGTTCGCATTTACGCATGTGTTCGGCGGAAATTCTGATATCTCCAGTGGTTCCGACAACACGAAAGCGGGGGCGTTTTTCGCCCTTTTCGACTTTGCGTCTTTCGCGTACAAAAATGGTGCTCATGGGATGCCTCCTTTGGAGTTGGTTTCTCGCATTGATCAACAACTATGTTTTTAGAGGATATATGTCAAGAGATGAGCATATGGCAGGAGCCCGGCATGCCGGTTCGGCCAAGCCGGAGCGTTACATCCAGCCGTCGGTGCTGATGGCTTTGCTCGACGGGCCTTCCTACGGGTATCAGCTTTTGCAGAAGTTGCCGGAATACGGGTTTCTGAGGGACGAGGTGCCACCCGGGATGATCTATCGCCATCTGCGGCAGATGGAGGAGGAGAAGCTTGTCGTTTCCCAGTGGGAGGCCGAGGGTTCCGGACCGGCGAAACGGGTTTACGAGCTGACCGCCGAAGGGGCGGAGGTGCTGGAGGCCTGGGTGGCGCACATGGAGCGCAAGGCTCGCAGGCTGCTTGAATTTGCGGAAGCTTATCGCCGACGGGAAAACACATCGGAAGTTTGATACGGAGTTGTCCATGAGTGTTGAAATCCCCATGCTGACCGATGTGGTGATGATTTTCGGGCTGTCCTGCACCGTCATCGTCGCCAGCCACCGCCTGCGCATTCCTCCAGTGATCGGGTTTCTGCTGACCGGCGTGCTGGCGGGCCCGCACGGACTTGGACTTGTCGGTGACGCCCATCAGGTCGAGATGTTCGCCGAGATAGGGGTGATCCTGCTTCTTTTCGTCATTGGCATGGAGCTTTCGCTGGATGAACTGCAGCGGCTCAAAAAGCCGGTTTTCGTGGGCGGGGCCGCGCAGGTGCTTCTGACTATCGCCGTGTTGGAGCTTCCTTTCGTGCTCTTTGGCGTGGGTCTCGGCAAGGCTCTGTTCGTTGGTTTTCTGGGCGTCCTGTCGAGCACGGCCATCGTGCTCAAGCTCTTGGGCGAAAAGGCGCAGCTGGGAGCCCCCCACGGGCGCATCTCCCTGGGCATGCTCATTTTCCAGGACGTGGCCGTGGTGCCCATGATGCTGCTCATCCCGCTGCTCGCCGGCACGGCGGACAACCCATGGCTCTCCCTCGGAGGGTTATTGGTCAAGGCCGCGCTGGTCGGCGTGGTGCTGCTGGTGGTGGCCAGGAAGGTCATTCCCCGGGTGCTGGAGGCGGTCATCCGCACGCGCAGCCGGGAGCTTTTTCTCATGACCACGCTTGGCTTTTGCTTCGCCATCGCGCTTTTGACCTCAAGCGTGGGTCTGTCCCTGTCTTTGGGCGCTTTCCTGGCCGGCTTGATAATGAGCGAATCCGAATACAGCCATTCCGCGCTGGAAGGGGTGCTGCCCTTTCGCGACGTGTTCACGAGCATTTTTTTCGTGTCCATCGGCATGCTCCTTGATCCGGCTTTTGTGGCCACGCATTTGCCCCAGGTCCTCGGTTTGGCCGGAGTCATCCTCGTGCTCAAGACCGCCTTGGCCGCCGTGGCCGGGAGGCTGCTCGGATACCCTTGGCACGTGGCCATCCTCGGGGGGCTGTGCCTGTGCCAGATCGGTGAGTTCTCTTTTGTCCTGGCCGGGGTGGGTATGGGGAGCAATTTGCTCACCCCTTTGGAATATCAGTATTTTTTGGCAGTGGCTATCATGACCATGGCTGTGACGCCTTTCCTCATCGCCGCCGTTCCGGTCATATCCGTGCGTTTGGTGAACATGATGCCGCCAGGTTTGAAGAGCGCATTGCTTCAGGAGGAACGTTCCGACCAGCGCGATCACCTCATCATCGCAGGCTTCGGTTTGGGCGGACGCCATCTGGCCAGGGCAGCCAAGGCGGCGGGTGTCGATTACGTCATCCTGGAGATGAACCCGGACACGGTGCGCCGAGAGAGGGCCAAGGGTGAGCCCATCATGTACGGCGATGCCTCCCAAGGAGCCGTGCTGGAGCACATCAACGTCGCCAAAGCCCGCATCCTGGCCGTGGTCATTTCCGATCCGGCCGCCATCGGTCGCATCGTGGCCACGGCCCGGGCCCACAATCCGGGTCTGCACATCGTGGTGCGCACGCGGTTCGTGGCCGAGATAGAGCCGCTCATGCAGCTGGGCGCGCAGGAGGTCGTGGCTGAGGAGTACGAAACGTCCGTGGAAATGTTCATTCGCGTGCTGTCCACCTATCTGGTGCCCAAGGCAGACATCGAGCGTTTCGTCCGTGAGATCCGGGCCGAGGGCTACGGCATGTTGCGTCGGTCCATGCTCAACACTGCCGACTCGTGCAGCTTGGAAGGAACATGCTCCACCTTCGGTGCGACAGTGCTCGTTGTTGCCCCAGGCGCTTTCGTGGCCGGAAAGAGCCTGGTCGATTCCAAGTTGCGCAAGGAACATGGATTGACCGTCGTGGCTGTGCAGCGAGACGGAAAAACTCAGATCAACCCTGATCCGGGATGGGTTTTCATTGCCGGTGACCGGGTGCATGTCTTTGGCGAACAGGCGTTGATCACGGACAAGTCCCGGCTTTTCATGGAGGAAAATGGTGAATCAGGGGTTGCTGCTTGAACGGTCGGATTATTTGTGGAAGAGTGCGCAATGACATCGTGCTTTGCCCCTGTTTGGACGGCAGCAATCCTTTTATGAACACAACATAGCCGAGTTCCGATATGGCCAAAGAAATTGCTCATCTGCTGCGCGAGGTTGTCATGGCGGTTCTGCCCGTAAGCCTCGTCGTGTGCGCCCTGCAACTGACGCTGCTGAATATGCCCTGGGATGTATTCGCCCGTTTTGCCTTGGGTGCGTTATTCGTGGGCGGTGGGCTGTTTCTTTTTCTCCTCGGGGTCAAGATGGGCCTTCTGCCCATGGGTGAAATGATCGGCGCGGAGCTGCCCAAAAGCGGATCCGCGAAATACCTTGTGTTCATGTCTTTTCTTCTCGGGACGGCGATCACTGTTGCAGAACCCGACGTGCGTGTTTTGGCCCACCAGATTGATTTTGTCTCCGCAGGACTGATTTCACGCAACCTCCTCGTTTTTGTGGTCGCGCTGAGCGTTGGAATCTGCGTGGGCGGAGCCGTGCTGCGCATCGTACTGGGCGTGCCGATAGTAAAGGTGTTGATCGGTGGGTATTCCGTAATTCTGCTGCTGTCTTTCTTCACGCCGGAAAGCTTTCTGCCCATCGCCTACGATGCCGGGGGCGTGACCACGGGGCCGGTGACGGTACCATTCATCATCGCTTTGGGACTTGGAACGGTGGGTGTGCTGCGCGGAAAGAATTCCTTCAGCGATGGTTTCGGTCTTGTGGGGCTGGCATCGATTGGTCCGGTCATCGGGGTCATGATTCTGGGGATGATCTACGGATGAACATTATTTGGGATTTTCTGGACTTCAGGCATGTGGCCATCGAACTGCTCATGGCCTTTGCTCCTTTGGTGCTCTTTTTCATCTACATGCAGCACCGTGCGCTGCGCTTGCCCAGGTCCTATGTGCTGCGGCTGATGAAAGGGATAATCTTGTCCTACGTGGGCTTGGTCCTGTTTCTGCAAGGCGTGACCCAGGGTTTTTTGCCGGCAGGGACCGAGATCGGCCGTATCATTGGCGGGGCGCCGTGGCGTTGGTCTTTGGTTCCGCTTGGATTCTTTTTCGGTCTTGCGGCCACGGCGGCGGAACCTGCCGTGCGCGTTTTGGCCATTGAGATGGAGAAGGCATCGGGCGGATCGGTCAGCCAGAAACCCGTGCTGGTGACTCTTTCTCTGGGCGTGGGAGTTTTCGTGGCCCTGGCCATGTTCAAGCTCCTGGCCGGGATCTCCATTCTCTGGTTCGTGGTGCCGGGATACCTCCTGGCTTTGATCATGACCCGTTTTTCCACGCCGTCCTTCATATCCGCGGCGTTTGACGCAGGCGGCGTGGCCACCGGCCCCATGACCGTGACCTTTGTCATGGCCATCGCCCTTGGCGCGGCCGGAGCCCTGGAAGGCCGGGACGCGGTTGCCGACGGTTTCGGTCTCATCGCCCTGGTCGCCCTGGCCCCCATTCTTTCCGTGATGACCCTGGGTATTCTCTATTCCCGCAAAAGGAGCGGCAGATGAACGTACTGGAAAATTTCGATTGTATCGTGACCATCGTCAACAAGGGGCACAGCGAACCTGTCGTGGACGCATCCCGCAAGGCCGGGGCCGAGGGTGGCACCATCATTTTGGGGCGCGGTACGGGCATCCGAGAGGTCAAGTCCATTTTGGGCCTGGCCATCGACCCGGAGAAGGAGATTGTCTTGACCCTGGTCAAATCCGAGATCAGCCTGTATGTGCTGCAGGCCATTGTTGACGCGGGCAATCTGGAGAAGCCCGGCACAGGCATCGCTTTCATACTGCCGGTCAAGGGCGTGGCCGGCATCTGTCATCTGAATTGTCCGCCACGATCATGAGATGGTATTGCCGCAGTTCGCAGGACAACAACGTACCCGGCAGGAGAGTATATGTTTCTCGTTGAAATGATGCGCAGGCTGATTTCCCAAGTCCAGGTCTGCCCCAGGTGCGGGCACCGGCAGCCGGCGCGGGCAGGGGAGAAGCGCGGGGAGCGCTGCGAGAAGTGCGGAGCGCCCCTGCCGCCTCCCAAGGACAAGGGATAGCGTGCAGGGCATTTGGAATTTCAGATCTGAAATTCGGCAGTGGAGTTGAATCCATCGACGCGAAAAACGCGCCCCAGGCATGTGCCCGGAGCGCGTTTTTCGCGTTTTTGACTTGGATTCGGACCGAGGCTACCAGCGCCAGCCCGGATCGATGCTCAGGTCTTCGGGAGCGGATATCTTGAGGTCCAGGGAAATGACCAACTCCTTGTCGGGCGCGATGGTGGCGCTCCAGGCCATGAGTTCCGGATCGTCCTCCGTCAGGGGTTCGGGCTTGGCCGTCACGTCGATGGTGACCCGCTCGTCGCGCGGCAGGGGGCGCGGTTCCTCGATGCGCGCCTGGACCGGGTGGTCGGCGGCGTTGCGCACGGTCATGGTCCATTGCCGCACAAAAGTCTGTTTTTGCGCGAACAGGCCCTTCTCTCCCGTCTTCTTGTCGGTCAGGGCCGTGTCGCAGGTCAGGAGCGGGTCCGTGCCGAAGAACATGGTCGCCTTCCGTCCGGAAAGGGAGAACTGGCGCTGGTCGACCATGGCTCCGTCGATGAGGAAGAAGGCCGTACCCGAGGGCAGTTCCTTGGGTTCGGAGAACTCGGCTTTGGCCTGGATAAAGGCCTTGGAATCGAGGCTTGGGCGGAAGAGGTGCGTGAAGCTGGCCGGCCAGGCGGCCCGTTCGATCTCGAATATGCGGGTATCCCCGGCCGGAACAGATTTCCGGCCCATGTCCCAGGCTGCGTAGGTGCTGTGCCGGACCTCTACCGGTTCGGGCGGCGCGGCTTCGAACATTTCCTCCTTGGCCGCGTCGGAGCGCATGGCCATCATGGGCGCTCCGGCCATGGCCTTGCGGAAAACCTGGCGGGGGCCGATTTCCCAGGGCGGCAGATCCGAGGGCTCGGCCTGGGTTTGCGGCTGCATGGTGGCCAGGTGCAGCCGCACGTCGTTCCAGTCCTGGCCCGAGCGTTGCCAGACCTTGGCCTGCCAGGAAAAATCAATGTTTTCGCGGGAAGGAGAGGCTTCCAGGCGATAGAGCGGAGCCCAGCCGCAGTCGCGCAGGGTGTAGACGTAGGTCAGCTCCTTTGGCGCGGGCCCGGCGACCAGAACGCGCACTTCCCAGACCGTGCGGCCCTGGCCCGTAGCGTCCTCGATTTCCTTTTCCACCCAGGCGATCTTCTTGTTCAGCTCTTCCAGGCGGGTCTCCAGGCTCTGCGCACGGGCGGAATCTTCGCGCAGGGCCTTGCCCATTTCCCCGGCCAGTTCGCGCAGGGCGGCCACGGTCTTTTCGGCGGGCAGGGTCTGGGCCTTCCAGAAGGCCATGCGCCCGCGCACGCCTTCGAGTTCGGACAGCGCCTCGACGCGCTGCGCTTTCAACTCTTCCAGGCGGCGGTTGAGCGGCTCGATGGCGCTGTGGTTCTCTTCGCGCCGCGTCTTCCAGCTCAGGTCCGCGATGCTGCCGCCGCCGGCCAGACGGTCGAAGCGCAGGCTGGCCGGGTCGGCCTGGCCAGGCAGGGTCAGGGCGCAAGATGAAAGGCCCGCCTCTCCTCCTTTCACCGTCACGGCCGAGACTTCCTCGACCTGGGCGGAATCCGGAAAGAGGGTCACCTGGGTCGGCGCGGCCCAGGCCCAGCAGGGAAAGAGAAGCATGATCGCGGTCAGAATTCTGCTCATGTGTCCTCCTGTGGAACAAAAAGGCCAGCTCGAGGGCTGGCCGTGGTCTTATTCTTCCTGGCTCGGGTCGAATCCGAGCTGCTTGATGAAGCCCATGCCGCCCTGCAGATTGACCGGTTCCAGGAACCCGGCATGCCGCAGGATGACCTGGGATTCGTAGGATCTGCCGCCCGTGTTGCACAGCAGCACGATTTTCTTGTCCCTCGGGATCTCGTGCAGCCTGCCCCGGATCTGGCCCTGGGGGATGTTTTTCCAGAATTCCGGGTATTTGTTCACAAACGGCTCGGCATTGCCCCATTCGCGCGTGTCGATGCACAGCAGGTTCTCCGCGACGCGGTTCTCCCAGAGCTTGGCGAATTCCGTGGGCTGGATGGAGACGTTTCGGCCCACCAGCATGTTCTCGGCGGTGTTGGCCGCGGCGTTCAAGACGTCCATGGCCGAGCCGAAGGGCGGGGCGTAGGCCATTTCCAGGCTGGACACGTCGCGCAGGGTCGGGCGGAACTTGAGGATGGCGGCCATGGTGTCGATGCGACCCTTGAGGGAATCGCCGTTCTGGCAGGCGCCCTGCAACCCGAGGACCCGGCCCGTGCGGCGCTCGACCACGATTTCCAGGCTGACCATGTCGCGCTTGGGATAGAAATGGGAGTGGTCGCTCATGATCACGTGGGCGCTGAAGGCGTCGAAGCCCTCGCGCAGGGCCACGGGCAGGGACAGGCCGGTGCCCGAGAAGGCCAGGTCGAAGAGCTTGATGATGTAGGTGCCGACCACGCCATCGAAGGTTTCCCTGCCCCCGGCCACGTTGGTGCCGATGATGCGTCCCTGGCTGTTGGCCAGCGAGCCCAGGGGGTAGTAGCCGAGCTTGCCCGTGACCACGTTTTCGACGACCACGCAGTCGCCGCCGGCGTAGATGTCCGGGTCCGAGGTCTGCATGGTCTTGGAGACGATGACGCCGCCGCGTTCGGAGCAGGACAGCCCGGCCTCGCGGGCCAGGGTGTCGCTGGGGATGACGCCCACGGCCAGAATGACCAGGTCGGCGTCGATGGCCCCCTTGTTGGTGATCACGCGCGTGACCTTGCCGTCCTCGCCCTCGATGGCCTGGACCATTTCCGAGGTGCGGACCGTGACCCCGCTCTCGGTGAGGTGCTTTTCGGCGATGGTGGCCATGGCCTTGCTCATGAAGCCCGGCATGATCTGGTCCGCCACTTCGATGACCGTGGTCTCGATGCCCCACATGTCGGCAAAGGATTCGGCCATCTCCAGGCCGATGAAGCCGCCGCCGACGATGACGGCCGAGCCCACGCCGCCGCTGGCCACCGCTTCCTTGATGCTGATGGCCTCGCTCAGGGTGCTGACCGCGAAGACATTGCCCAGGTCGCGGCCTGGAATGGGCAGCTTGCGCGGCGTGCTGCCCGTGCCCAGGACCAGCTTGTCGTAGGGCAGGGTGCTCTGGGTGCCGTCCTTGGCCTGGACCAGCACGGTCTTGGCCTTGCGGTCGATGGACAGGGCGCGGGTCTCGGTCAGGACCTTGAGGTCCTTGCAGTCCTGGAAGAACTGTTCGTCGCGGACCATGTGAAAGCTGGTTTCCTGCAACTGCTGGTGGTCGCTGACGTCTCCGGAGACGTAGTAGGGGATGCCGCAGCCGCCGTAGGAGATGAGCTTGCTGGCATCGACCATGGTCACTTCGGCGTCGGGGGCGACGCGTTTGATGCGGCATGCGGCCTTGGGCCCAAGGGCCACGCCGCCAATGACGACAACTTTGAGAGGCATGGGAAAACTCCTTGAAATTAAATATGTTGATAGTAAAAAATAGGAGTTGGTTTGAAAAAAACATGCCTTGGGTAATATATTTCGCCCGGGAGCGGTAGTGGAAAAATGCACTGCGTGCGGCAGGTTGTCCACAAGCGCCCGGCCCGGTGCGCCGGTTCGAGAGGCGGTAGCTATTGAGACTTGCTTTTAACGAACGCGGCATTAATAGTCCCTCGGCAGAGGGCGGTCCCTCGGCAGAGGGCGGTTCCCCCGATGGCGGGGACATCCTCTTCGGAAGCGGACGTACACTGACGCATGAACCATTCACGAGGAGAAACAATGGCTGAGACCATCGATGACATTTCCATAGACTGGACCGACGAAGACGGCGTCCAGAAGGTCCGGGAACTGAAGAAGGAAGTGCTGACCCGCGGTGCCTGGGCCACAGTGATGTTCGCCTATCAGGAAGTGGGACGCGGCGAGGACGAGTTCGGGCCGGTCAAATTCAGGGTCGGGCGCTACCAGAAACGCAACGGCCGCTTTTCCCCCCACTCCAAATTCAACATCTCTTCGGTCAAGCAGGCCCGGCAGGTGGTCGAGATTCTCCAGGCCTGGATCGACGAGTACGGCACGGACGAATAAGGCCCGGGTGCGTGATGACCGAACCATTTGAGGCTCCGGGCTCGGATCCCGGATTGCTGGTCGAGGACCAGCTGCAGGAACCCCGACAGTTCAAGGTGTTGCTGCACAACGATGATTATACGTCCATGGACTTTGTCGTGGAAGTACTTATGAACGTTTTCGGCAAATCCGAGACCGAGGCGTTTTCCATCATGATGAGTGTTCACGAGAAGGGGATCGGCCTGTGCGGGATCTACACGGCCGAGGTCGCGGAAACCAAGGTGCAGATCGTGCATCAGATGGCCAAGGCGCGGTCATTTCCCCTGCGCTGTTCCATGGAAGAGGTGTAAATGCTGAGTAAGGATCTGGAGAGAATCATTGGGAACGCTGTGCGCGAGGTCAAGCTGCGCCAGCACGAGTTTTTGACCCTGGAGCACCTGCTCTACAGCTACACGCTGGACGCGCACGGGCAGAGCCTGCTTGCGGGTTGCGGCATCGATCTGGAGCGTCTGCGCAAGCAGCTGGCCCAGTTTTTCATCGATCATCTCGATGTCAGTCCGCGCCCGGAGCACGAGATCGTGCAGACCGTCAGCGTGCAGCGGGCCATGCAGCGCGCCATCCTGCACATCCAGTCCTCGGGCAAGTCCCAGGTCCAGGCGGGTGACTTTCTGGCGGCCATGCTCGAAGAGGAGGACGCGTTCGCGGTCTATTACCTCAAGGCCCAGGGGCTGACGCGCCTGGCCGTGCTCGAATACATTTCCCACCAGCTTCCCGACGCGGGCGGCGCGATGGAGAGCGAGACCAAAGAGGGCGGCAAGCAGAGCGCCCTGGACAAATACACCGTTGATCTGGTGGCCAGGGCCCGCGAAGGCAAAATCGACCCGCTGGTCGGGCGCGACGAGGAACTCAAGCGCACCCTGCAGGTATTGGCCCGGCGCAAGAAGAACAACCCCATCTTCGTGGGCGATCCCGGCGTGGGCAAGACCGCCGTGGCCGAAGGCCTGGCGCTCAAGATCGCGCGCGGCGAGGTGCCTGAGCAGTTCGCCCAGGCCCGCATCTTCGCTCTCGACATGGGCAGCCTCCTGGCCGGAACCAAGTATCGCGGCGATTTCGAGGGCAGGCTCAAGGGCGTGATTTCCGAGCTCAAGGCCATGGACGGGGCCATCCTGTGCATTGACGAGATCCACACCATCGTCGGCGCGGGCTCCACCAGCGGCGGGTCCATGGACGCCTCCAACATTCTGAAGCCCGTGCTGGCCTCGGGCGAGTTGCGCTGCATCGGCTCCACCACCTACGAGGAATACAAGAATCATTTCGAGAAGGACCGCGCCCTGTCCCGGCGCTTCCAGAAGATCGACATCGTCGAGCCCTCCGTGGCCGAGAGCGAGAAGATCCTCATGGGCCTTCGCCCCTATTACGAGGATTTTCACGGAGTGAAGTATCAGCCTTCGGCCATTTCCGCCGCCGTGGAGCTTTCCGCCCGGCACATCAACGACCGCTTTCTGCCCGACAAGGCCATCGACGTCATCGACGAGGCCGGGGCCATATTCGTCCTCTCCGGGGAAAAGAACCGGCGCAAGTCCGTGACCCGGCGCGACATCGAGGAAGTGGTGGCGCGCATGGCGCGCATCCCCAGCTCCCGCGTGACCGCTTCGGACCGCGAGCGGCTGGCCAGCCTCGAATTCGACCTCGGTTCCAAGGTTTTCGGCCAGAAGGAGGCCGTGGCCATGCTCTCCCAGGCCATCAAGCGCTCCCGCGCGGGTCTCGGCAACGCCGAGCGGCCCCTGGGCTCCTTTCTGCTGACCGGCCCCACCGGCGTGGGCAAGACCGAGCTGGCCAAGCAGCTTGCGGATTGCCTGGGCGTGGCCTTCGTGCGCTTCGACATGAGCGAGTACATGGAGAAGCACGCCGTGGCCCGGCTCATCGGAGCTCCTCCCGGCTACGTGGGTTTCGAGCAGGGCGGCCTTCTGACCGACGCCATCCGCAAGACCCCGCACTGCGTGCTGCTTTTGGACGAGATCGAGAAGGCGCACATGGACATGTTCTCCATCCTGCTGCAGGTCATGGACCACGCCACCCTGACCGACAACAACGGCCGCAAGTCCGATTTCCGCAACGTGGTCCTGCTCATGACCTCCAACGCCGGAGCCCGCGAGATGAGCGGCAACGCCATCGGCTTCAAGGCCGGGACCGAGGAGGATCGCGGCCTGCGCGGCTTGGCCGCCGTGGAGAAGCTGTTCAGCCCCGAGTTCCGCAACCGCCTCGACGCCATCATTCCGTTCCATTCCCTGACCCAGGATATCATGGAAAAGATCGTGGACAAGTTCATGGCCGAACTGGGCGTCCAGCTCGCGGCCAAGAACGTCCTTCTCGAGCTGTCGCCCGAGGCGCGCTCCTGGCTGGCCAAAAAGGGCTTTGACCCGGCTTTCGGGGCCAGGCCCCTGGGGCGGCTGATCCAGAGGGAGATCAAGGACCGGCTGGCCGAGAAGATCCTGTTCGGCGAGCTCGCCTCCGGCGGAAGCGTGCGCGTCGGGCTCGCCGATTCCGGGGAACTGGACTTCGGCGTCACGCCCCGATAGGCGCATGACCGTCTTCGCCCTCCCCGCCCAGCCGCTCTTTCCCGACCCGGCCCACGCCGACGAGGACGGGCTGCTGGCCGTGGGTGGGGATCTTTCTCCGCAGCGTCTGCTTCTAGCCTACGCCCGGGGCATCTTCCCCTGGTACTGCGAAAATTCCCCTATCCTGTGGTGGAGCCCGGACCCCCGGCTGGTGCTTGAACCCGCAAGGATTCACGTGCCCCGACGCCTGGAGCGCATTCTGCGTCAGGGGCGCTTCACGTTCACCCTGGACACGGCCTTTGAGCGGGTCATCACCGGCTGCGCCGAAACGCCGCGCCAGGGCGCGCGCGGAACCTGGATCGTGCCGGAGATGCTGGCCGCGTACTGCCGCCTGCACGAGCTGGGGTTCGCGCACAGCATCGAGGTCTGGTCCGGAGCGACCCTGGCCGGAGGCCTTTACGGAGTGGCCCTGGGCGGGGCGTTTTTCGGGGAGTCCATGTTCTACCGCGAACCCGACGCTTCCAAGGCCGGGCTGGCGACCCTGACGCGCCTCCTTTCCCGGGCCGGGTTCGTACTCTTCGATTGCCAGCAGACCACCGCGCACATGCTGCGCTTCGGCGGGTTCGAGGTGCCGCGCGGCGAATTTCTTGCCCGCCTGGGACAGGCTTTGGAGCTGTCCACCCCGCGCGGGCCCTGGAGCCTTCGTGACGGAGCCCTGACCGCCCGCGCCCACGAATAAATGCAATGGAGCCGACAATGACTGAATTCGAGCACGGAAACGAGGAAGACTGGCAGGGACGGCCCAGCAAGTCGCAACGCAAGCGGGACATGGCCGCCCTGCAGAAGCTCGGGGAAAGCCTCATCGAGCTGGCCCCGGAGCAGCTGGAGCGGCTCGACCTGCACGAGGACCTGGTCGAGGCCATCCGCTTCTTCCACACCCTGAAGGACAAGGAGGCCCGGCGGCGGCAGCAGCAGTTCATCGGCACGGTCATGCGCAAGATCGATCCGGAACCTCTGCGGCAGGCCCTGGACGAGCTGGATCAGCTGCGCTTTCAGCAGGCCGAGGCGTTCCACCAGATCGAGCTCTGGCGTGACGCGTTGGTGGACGGGGACGGCGAGGTGCTGACGGAGCTGGTCGGGCGTTTCGGTCTCGATCCCCAGCAGCTGCGTCAGCTGGCCCGGCAGGCGGCGGCGGAAAAGGCGGCGGGCAAGCCGTCCAAGAACGGTCGCGCCCTGTTCAGGCTGCTTCGCCAAAGCTTCGAGCGCGAGCAGGTCGAAGACTAGCCGGGGTTGATAGGCGCTAGGCTCGCAGGCCGCTTCGGGGCGGCCCGCTAGGCCTGGGCGAGTCCCTGGTCCATGGGCTTGTGCTGGCTCAGGTCGTAGAGCCCGTGCACGACGAAGGGCAGGGGATAGCGGGGCACGATTTCGAAGCGGATGCGACCGATGTCCTTGCCTTCGGGCATGGAGCTGAGCGGAAGCAGTCCCGCGGGCAGAGGAAATTCCAGGGAATTGACGCTGATCCGGGTCAGCCGGTCGGCGTACCGGTTGGCGAGATAGTCCACGATCTGGTCCATCTCCTCCCGGGTGAAGGATTCGAGCAGCACCGCGCGGCTGTCGCCCCGGCTTGTGGCCGAGGCGGCTCCGGAATCCTCCCGCACCAGTTCGGGCCACGGGTATCCGTTTTCCTGAGCCCACTCGGGCCGGAAAAGGTGCACGAGGACTTCCCGGCGGCCTTTGAAGGCCCGGATGCAGATGGTGGCGACATAGCCTCGGGGGCAGAGGCGCGCGGACTGTGATTCCTGTCGGACTATCTCCATGAAGCCATCCTCCCTGGACGGTTTTTTCACGTCTGTTTTGGCAGACGTCTAGCACGCTTCGGGGCGGGCTTCAATGCCATGGGGCCCGTTCTGCTTGAAATGATTCCGCTTCTGTGAAATGTAGTTGCGAGTCGGGCCCACGGGCCATCGGGGAGCTTCACGCATGTCCGCCTTTATCCTTCGCGCCTTTTTTTCTTGTCTGGTTCTCTACGCCTCGGCCGCTCCGGCGCAGGCCCTGGAGTGGCGCGTGCTGGCTCCGGGATTGGAACTGCGCGAGTTTCTGATCCCGGACCAGGTGGGCGACCTGGAGGGGCGGCAGAGCGGCATGGCGGTGCTGCGCGTCGACACCGGCAGGTACGAGGTCGCGCTCGGTTCGGCCCTGGCGACGGGCCGCATGCGCAGCATGCGGGAATGGGCGCGCCAGCTGGGATTCGTGGCCGTCATCAACGCGGGCATGTTCCGGGCCGATGACCGGATGCGCAGCACCGGGTTCATGCGTGACGCCGACGTGACGATCAATTCCTACATCCATCCGAGTTACGGGGCCTTTCTGGCCTTCAAGCCCCGGGATCCGTCCCTGCCCGCCCTGCGCTGGGTGGATCGCAAGAGCGACGCGGATTGGCAGAACGTGCTCGGCGGCTACGACGGGGTCATCCAGAACTATCGCCTCATCAGCCCGGAGCGGGAGAACCTCTGGGAACCGAGCGACCGCCGCCATTCCGGCGCGTCCATCGCCATGGACAAGGACGGAAGGCTGCTTTTCATCCATTGCCGCGCGCGGCTGTCCCTGCACGAGTTCGCCCAGGCCCTCATCGACCTGCCCCTGGATCTGGTCGGAGCCATGTATGTCGAAGGCGGAGCCGATGCGGCCATGTATGTCGATGTCGACGGCTTCGTGGGACGCTTCGTGGGCGAGTACCGCTCCGATTTTTTTCAAGGCAGCAACACGAATTTCTGGCCAGCGCCCAACGTGCTGGGCATCCGGCCCAAATAGCCCTTCATGACGCACCGGCTCCGGCCCGGCGTGCAGGAATCCATGTCCCTCTTTCAGCTTGAATCCGAATATGTCCCCCGGGGCGACCAGCCCGCGGCCATCGACGCCCTGTGCGCAGGCATCGCGCAGGGATTGCGCGACCAGGTCCTGCTCGGCGTGACCGGCTCCGGCAAGACGTTCACCATGGCCCACGTCATCGCCCGTCTGGATCGTCCGGCCCTGATCATGGCCCCCAACAAGACCCTGGCGGCCCAGCTCTACAACGAGTTCAAGGGCCTTTTCCCGCGCAACGCGGTGGAATATTTCGTCAGTTATTACGACTACTACCAGCCCGAAGCCTACCTGCCGCACTCCGACACCTACATCGAGAAGGACTCGGCCATCAACGAGGACATCGACAAGCTGCGCCACGCCGCGACCCACGCCCTGCTGACCCGGCGCGACGTGATCATCGTCGCCTCTGTGTCCTGCATCTACGGCCTGGGCTCGCCCGAATACTACGCCAAGATGGTCATCCCGGTGGAATGCGGGCAGCACGTCGCCATGGAAACGGTCATCGGGCGGCTGGTCGACGTGCAGTACGAACGCAACGACTACGACCTGCACCGGGGTACGTTTCGCGTGCGCGGGGACGTGCTGGAGATCATTCCGGCCTACGAGCACGAGCAGGCCCTGCGCCTGGAATTCTTCGGCGACGAGATCGACGGCATCTACGAGACCGACCCCCTGACCGGCGAGATCCTGTCCCGCGTCCAGAAGACGGTCATCTACCCGGCCAGCCACTATGTCTCGGACCGGGAAAACCTGGTGCGGGCCATGAACGACATCCGCGAGGAACTGCGGCATCGCTTGCAGTATTTCAAGGACAACAACATGCTCGTCGAGGCCCAGCGCCTGGAGCAGAAGACCCAGCTCGACCTGGAGATGATCGAGGAACTGGGGTACTGCAACGGCATCGAGAACTACTCCCTGCACCTGGACGGGCGGCGCACGGGCCAGCCTCCGGCCACGCTCATCGACTATTTTCCCAAGGATTTCCTGCTGTTCATGGACGAGTCGCACATCTCCGTGCCTCAGGTGGGGGGCATGTTCAACGGCGACCGCTCGCGCAAGCAGACCCTGGTGGACTACGGCTTCCGCCTGCCCTCGGCCCTGGACAACCGCCCCTTGTGCTTCGACGAGTTTCTGGAGCGCATCGGGACCTCGGTCTTTGTCTCGGCCACTCCCGGTCCCTGGGAGATCGAGCGGGCCCAGGGCGTGGTGGTGGAGCAGATCATCCGGCCCACGGGCCTGGTCGACCCCGAGATCGAGGTCGTGCCCACGGCGGGGCAGATGGATCACCTCATGGAGCAGTGCCTGGCGCGCATCGCCGCGGACGAACGGGTCATGGTCACGACCCTGACCAAGCGCATGGCCGAGGATCTGACCGAGTTCCTGCAGGCCAGGGGCGTGCGCGCCCGCTACCTGCATTCGGACATCGACACCCTGGAACGGGTGGCCATCATCCAGGCCCTGCGCGCCGGGGAGTTCGATGTGCTGGTCGGCATCAACCTGCTGCGCGAGGGCCTTGATATTCCGGAAGTCTCTCTGGTAGCCATGCTTGACGCGGACAAGGAGGGGTTCCTGCGATCGACCCGCTCCCTGATCCAGACTTTCGGACGGGCCGCGCGCAACGTGAAGGGCAAGGTGCTGCTCTACGCCGACACCGTGACCCGTTCCATGGCCGAGGCCATGGGCGAGACGCAGCGGCGCAGGGAGCGGCAGACCCTCTACAACGAGGAGCACGGCATCACCCCGCAGTCCATCCGCAAGACCTCGGGAAACACGCTCTACGACCTGCACCGCGAGATCAAGGAGCAGGAACGGGCGGCGGAGCGGCCGGCGGACTATGATCCCGGCCCCGAGAACGCGGCCAAGGAAGTGGCCCGCTTGAGCCGCGAAATGCGCAAGGCGGCGGAAATGCTTGAATTCGAGGAGGCGGCCCGTATCCGGGACCGGATCAAGACCCTGGAGAAACGCTACGGTCTGGACGGCTCCAGGGCGACACGATCATGAAGACATGCTCACTGCGAACCTCTCTTCTGCGCCGCCTTCTGCCGGGCTGTTGCGCCGGAATTCGCGGGTTCACCGGCCTCTACCAAACCGTCAAGTTCCGCTTCGGCTCCTTTTTTCCGCTGGTCCTGGGCGCCGGGTTTCTGCTCACGGTTTTCGTCTACGGGCTCTTCATCTTTCTGGTGGTCGAAGGCTGGAGCCTGCTGGACAGTTTCTATCAGGTGGTCATGACCCTTTCCACCGTCGGGTTCATGGAGCTGCACCCGCTCTCGGACCGGGCGCGGCTCATGGTCTCTTTTCTCATTCTCATGGGTGTGGGCAGCTTCGCCTACCTGGTGGGCGCATTCACGCAGGTCGTGGTCGAAGGGCGGTTGCAGGATTTATGGGGGAAACGCAAAGTGCAGAAAATCATTGATTCCCTGGCGGATCATTACATCATCTGCGGCTATGGCCGCATCGGGGCGGTGGTGGCGTCGGAGCTGCGCCGGGAAAACCTGCCCGTGGTCGTCATCGAGCGGGATCCGGAACTGCTCTTCGAGCTGGAGCGGGACAACCATCTGTTTCTGGCCGGGGACGCGACCACGGACGAGTTTCTGCTTTCCGCCGGGGTGGAGCGGGCCAAGGGGCTTTTCGCCTGCGTCAGCCAGGACGCCGAGAACGTGTACATCACCCTGTCCTCGCGCCAGTTCAACTCCAGGCTGACCATCATCGCCCGCGCCGACCGGCCCGAATCCGTGGCCAAACTGGAACGGGCCGGGGCCAACCGCGTGCTGACCCCGCATCAGATCGGCGGCAAGCGCATCGCCCAGGTCATGCTGCGGCCCACGGTCACCGATTTCATGGATCTGGCCACCCAGGGGCACAATCTGCAAATGGAGGAGATCCCGGTGCGACCGGGTTCGGAACTGGTGGGTAAGAACCTGATCACCTCCGGCATCCGTCCGCGTTTCAACCTCATGATCATCGCCATCGAGAAGGCCGGAGGCAAGATGACCTTCAACCCGCATCCGGAAGTGACCATCGAGGCTGGGGACACGCTCATCGCCGTCGGTCCGCCGGAGAACTTTCCCGGATTGCAGGCCGTGTGCCGCCTCGTGGAAGGAGGCGAGGCATGAGCCTGCCCCTGGACCTTCCTTCCGAGGCCCATCGGCTGGTCGAGCGCCTGACCGAATACAACGAGGCCTACCGCCGGGGCGCGCCCCTGGTCGGCGACGCCCAGTACGATCTGCTGCTTGCGAGGCTGCGCGAACTCGATCCGGATCACCCTTTCCTGCATCGGGTCGAGCCCGAGACCTTTTCCGGCAAGCGCGAAATCCGCCACCCCGTGCCCATGCTCTCCACGGACAAGGCCTACACGCCCGAGGAGCTGGAGCGCTTTGTGGCCCGCGTGGAAAAGGAGGCCGGGGAGATCGGCGTCACCGAGGTCCGCTACCGGGTCACGCCCAAGCTGGACGGACTGGCCGGGCGCGACGACGGCACCTATTTTGTCACGCGCGGCAACGGCGAGAGCGGCTACGAGGTCAGCTCGGCCTTTGCCAAGGGCATGATCCCGCTCGGCGGCCGGGGACGGGGCGTGGGCGAGATGGTCATTGTGCTGAGCTATTTTCAGGAGCACCTCTCAGACGCCTTCGAGCACCCGCGCAATCTGGTGGTCGGCATCGTGTCCTCGGACACGGTCAACGAGCTGGCCCAAAAAGCCCTCGATGACGAGGCCGTGCGTTTCGTGCCTTATTCCGAACTGCCGAGCCGGGTGGTCAGTGGGCCGGAGCTGCTGGCGGGCATGGACTCCATCACGGAGGAACTTTCGAGCCAGGTGGACTACCCGCTGGACGGGATGGTCGTGGAAGTGGTGGACGAGGATGTGCGCCGGACCATGGGCGCCACCAGCCACCACTACCGCTGGCAGATCGCGGTCAAGCGCAAGGGCGAGACGGCCCTGACCGTGGTGCGGGAGGTGGTCTGGCAGGTCGGCCGCACCGGCAAGGTCACCCCGGTGCTCATGGTCGAGCCCGTGAACGTGTCCGGGGCTACCATCCGCCGGGTCACGGCGCACAATGCCGGCCTGCTGGAGAAAAAGGGCCTGGGTCCGGGTGCGGAGATCGAGATCATCCGCAGCGGCGAGGTCATCCCCAAGGTCGAGGCGGTGCTGGTTCCGGCCGCGACCGCGCTGCCCACGGCCTGTCCGTCCTGCGGCGCGGCTCTTGAGCGCGAGAACGATTTTCTGATCTGCCGCAACGAACGCTGCCCGGACCAGGTCGTGCAGACCATCGAGCACTGGTTCAAGACCCTCGGCAACGCCGATTGGTTCGGACGCAAAACCGTGGAAAAGCTGGTCCGTTCGGGGTATGACAGCCTTGAAAAAGTGTACGAGCTGGGCGAGGATGATTTTCGGGCCATGGGTTTCGGCCCCGTGCTGTCCGGCAATCTGGCCGAGGCCGTGTACCTGAGCCGCACCCGCGAGGTCGAGGACTGGCGTTTTCTGGCGGCCCTTGGCATCGAGGATCTGGGCAAGGGCGACAGCCGCAAGCTTTTGGATCAGTTTCGCCTCCAGGATCTCTTGACCGTCAGCCGGGAGCGGATCGAGGCCATCCACGGCTTCGGGGCCATCACGGCGGATTCCATCGCCCGGGGGCTTGAGCGCGTGGGGCCGACCCTGCGCCACCTGCTGGACCTGGGTTTTCGCATCATGCCCACCGGCGCGGCCCGGGAAAAGGTCACGGACAGCCCCCTGGCCGGAAAGCACGTGGTCTTCACCGGCAAGATGCGCGGCTCGCGCGAGGAAATGCAGGAAGAGGCCCGCGCCCGGGGAGCGCTTGTGCAGAGCGCGGTCAATTCCAAGACCGATTTTCTCGTCTGCGGCGAGAATGTCGGGGCGAGCAAGCTCACCAAGGCCCGCCAGCTCGGTACGGAAATTTTACAGGAAGACGAATACCTGCGCCTTATCGGCGCGCAAGGGCAATGAAACACGAGGAGTCTGACATGAGCATTCCACTGATCATCATGGGTGCCAACGGGCGCATGGGTTCGACCCTGGTCCGTTTGGCCATGGAATCCGACCAATTCATCGTTACGGGAGTTGTGGAGCGGGCCGAGTTCAGCAAGGGGCTGGAACTCTTGGGCTGCCCCGTGGCGCATGACCTCGGCGACCTCCTGCCGTCCTGCCCCGGCGCGACAATCATCGACTTCACCGCGCCGGAAGTCAGCCTGAATTCCGCCCGCAAGGCCGCCAAGACCGGCAATCCCATCGTCATCGGCACCACCGGTCTGTCCGCCGATCAGCTGGCCGAGCTTGAGATCCTGGCCAGGGACATCCCAATTTTCTGGTCCCCGAACATGTCCATCGGCGTCAACGCCCTGGTCCGCGTCCTGCCCATGCTGGAGCGCATCCTGGGCGAGGCCTACGACATGGAGATCACCGAGATCCATCACCACCACAAGAAGGACGCGCCCAGCGGCACGGCGGTCAAGCTGGCCCAGGTGCTGGCCCAGTCGCGCGGCTGGAAGATGGACGAGGTCGGCAACTACGGCCGTCAGGGCATCATCGGCGCGCGGCCGGAAAAGGAGCTGGGCGTGCATGCCCTGCGCGGCGGCGACGTGGTCGGCGACCACACGGTCTATTTCTTCGGCCCGGGCGAGCGCATCGAGGTCACGCACCGCGCCCATTCCCGTGAAAACTTCGCCCGCGGCGCCCTGCGCGCGGCGGCCTGGCTTGCGGGCCAGAAACCCGGCCGGCTCTATTCCATGGGCCAGCTTCTGGGAGAATAGATGGTCGGCACCCTGCGACAGACCCTGGATCTGCTCGGCGGCGTGGTCCTGGGAAAGGACATGCAATTGCGCCTTTCCCTGGCCTGCCTTCTGGCGCGTGGGCACCTCCTCATCGAGGACATTCCCGGCATCGGCAAGACGACTTTGGCCAAGGCCCTGGCCACGGTGCTGGGCCTTGAGTTCAAGCGGGTGCAGTTCACCAACGATCTCTTGCCGGCGGATGTGCTGGGGGTCTCGGTCTTCGACGCGGCCGAGTCGTCCTTTGTCTTCCATCCCGGTCCGGTCTTCACCAACGTGCTCCTGGCCGACGAGATCAACCGGGGCACCCCGCGCACCCAGAGCGCACTCCTTGAGGTCATGGAGGAGCAGCAGGTCAGCCTGGACAACAGCACCCGCCTGCTGCCCCGGCCCTTCTTCGTCCTGGCCACCCAGAACGCCCTCGATCAGGCCGGCACCTATCCTCTGCCGGAGTCGCAGCTGGACCGCTTTCTGTTCCGCATCAGCCTCGGCTATCCGGACCTTGATTCCGAACTGGAGCTTCTGGGCCGCAGCCAGACCGCCGGGCGGCCGGTCCTGCCCGAGGCGGTCAGCAACGCCGACGAGGTGCTCGATCTGCAGGAGCGGGTCGATCACGTGCGCACCAGCAAGCCGCTTCTGCGTTACGTGCGCGACCTGCTGGACTGGACCCGGACCGGCGGGCGCTTTGTCAACGGCCTCTCCCCCCGCGCGGGTCAGGCCCTGGTCCGCGCTTCCCGCGCCTGGGCCTTTCTCGATGGCCGCGATTTCGTTCTGCCCGAAGACGTGCAGGCGGTCTTTCCAAGCCTTGCCGGGCACAGGTTGCGTCCAATCGACGGCGCGGGCATCGATCCGGCCTCGATCCTGGCCTCGGTGCCCATTCCCTGAGCCTTGGCAGGAGGGAAGATCATGATCCTGCCCCGGTTCATTCGCAACGCGATTCTGGCGCGGCAACGGGCGAGCCTGCCCCTGCGCCTGAGCCGGCGGCGGATCTACGTCCTGCCCACGCGGGCCGGGACGGTCTTCGCCTTTTTTCTTCTGGCCATGCTCGTCGCCGCCATCAACTACACCAACAACCTTGCCTTCCTGCTGACCTTTCTGCTGGGCAGCATCTCCATTCTGTCCGCCATTCATGCCTACGCCAATCTGGCCGGACTCGAGGTCGAGTCCGGACGCTTGTTTCCGGCCTTTTGCGGTGACGACGCGCGGCTTCAGCTTTTTTTCCGCGCCGGGGGGCGGGAGCGCAGGCGGATCAGCGTGCGCGTCGGGACAGCGGAAGACAACGTCTCCCTTTCCGCGGGGGCGGGTCGGGAGCTGGACCTCAATATCCCCACCATTAAGCGCGGGGTCTTCCCCCTGGGCCGGTTGGTCGTCGCCACCCGGTATCCCCTGGGGCTTTTTCGCGCATGGTCGCCCCTGGTCCTGCCCGTGACCGGAGTGGTCTATCCCCGCGCCCTGGCTGTGGAGAGCCTGGACCGGCATCATCTGGGCGGCGATGGCGATGAAGAGGGGCTCGGCGCTGTCGGGCCGTCGGGGGAGTTCGGAGGAGTGCGCCCCTATCGTCCGGAAGACGGCATGTCCCGGATTTCCTGGAAGGCTTCGGCCAGGGGGGCTGGGCTCTTCGCCAAGGAGTTTCGGTCCGGAATCGCCGCCACCCTCGTCTTTGACTGGGACGAGGTCCATTCATCCGGCTACGAGGAACGCATCAGCCTGCTGGCCGGGCTGGTGCGGGAGGCGGAGCGCCTGGGGCTTTGCTATGGACTGCGCCTGCCGGGGCTCAGCATCGAGCCGGGCAGCGGGGCGGGGCAGGCCCACCGTTGTCTGGAGGCGCTGGCCCTCTTGCCGGAGCGGCCATGATCCACGACAAGCGCCGTTTCAGCGTGACCCTGCTGGCCCTGGCCGTGGCCTTCGCCCCGCACCTGCCGCGCGTGCCGGGCTTTGTCGGCGCTTTCGTCTGCCTGGCCTGGGGCTACGCCCTGGGGATGCAGTACAGGGGCTGGCCCGTGCCCCCGCGCTGGCTGCGGGCCCTGTTGGCCCTGGGTTGCCTCGCGCTGGTGCTTTTCACGTATGGCCGATCCTTCGGACGCGACGCGGGAGTGGCCCTGCTCTCCCTCATGCTCGGGCTCAAGGCCGTGGAAAGCAAGTCCGTGCGCGACATGCTGGCCCTCTTGTTCCTGGCCTACTTCGTGGTCGTGACCAACGTGCTCTATTCCCAGACCCTGGTCATGAGCGCCTACATGTTCCTTTCCGTGCTGGCCGTGACGGCGGCTCTGGTCCATCTGCATTCCGGCGAATCCCGCATCTTGCCGGACCTGCGGCGCGGCGGGCTCTTGCTGGCGCAATCCCTGCCCCTGGCCCTGCTTCTTTTTGTCTTTTTTCCCCGCCTGCAAGGGGCGCTGTGGGGCGTGCACGACGAGCGCGAGGAAGGGGTCAGCGGATTCAGCGAGACCCTTGAGCCGGGCTCGGTGGCGGGTCTGTCCCTGTCCCGCGAGGTCGCCTTTCGGGTCGATTTTCCGGGCTTTATTCCCGAGCGGAACAGCCTGTACTGGCGCGGCCTGGTCCTGGACAGCTTCGACGGGCAGACCTGGTTCAGGGAGCTGCCTTTCGAATTCGCACAGCCCCGCAACGCGGAACCTCCTGCGGGCAGCGTGTCCTACACCCTGACCATGGAGCCGCACAACCGCGAGTGGGTTTTCGCCCTCGATCTGCCCGTGTCCGCACCCCGGGGCACGGTGCTGCGCTCGGACCAGACCCTGGCCAGCTTGCGCATGGTCGGCGCGAGGGTGCGCTACGAACTCGTTTCGGTGCCCGCTCCCCCGCTCTCGCCGGTTCCCGGACCGCAATGGGAAGCCCTGCCCGAGAAGGGGAATGGCCGGGCCCGCGAATTGGCAGCCCGGTGGAGGAATGAAGGCCTGGGTCCGCGCGGGCTGGTCGAAGCGGTTCTCGGCCTTTTCCGGGACGGCGGGTTTGTGTACACGTTGCGGCCCGGAGCCATGAGCGAGGACATCATCGATCAATTTCTGTTTGCAACCCGTCAGGGATACTGCGAACATTACTCCTCGGCCATGGCCTTTTTGCTTCGCGCCGCCGGAGTTCCGGCCCGCGTCGTGGTCGGATACCAGGGCGGGGAGCAGAATCCCATGGGCGGCTACCTCATTGTCCGCCAGTCCGACGCCCACGCCTGGGTCGAGGCCTGGATCGACGGGCGCTGGCAGCGGGTGGATCCGACCTCCGTGGTCGCCCCGCAGCGTCTGGTCACGGGAGTGGAAACCTTTGTGCCTCAAGGCGAGGGGGTGCTCCCTCCGGAAGGGCTCAGGGTCATGCGTCGGGTGGGGCGGTTTTTTCAGTTGGGATGGGACGCGGCCAACAATTCCTGGAACCAGTGGGTTCTCGGCTTCAGCCACGAACGGCAGCGAAGCCTGTGGGAGCGCCTGGGCGTCGATCCGACCACCCGTTCCGGAGCCGGAAAGCTGGCCGTCATCCTGGCCCTGGGGCTTTGCCTCGTGCTGGGCGGCGTGTTTGGCTTCATGCTGCGCGCGCGGCGCGGCGAGCGGGACGAGGTCGCTTTTTTGTATCGGCGTTTTTGCCGCAGGCTGGCCCGGCTTGGATTGCCCAAGGGTCCGGCCGAAGGTCCGCGCGATTACGCCCGGCGCATCGGAGGTCTGCGTCCCGACCTGAAGCAGGCCGTCCGGTCCGTCGTCGATGCGTACATCGCCGTGCGGTACGGCGTCTCCGGAGATCCGGCGGGCTTCAAGCGGCTTGTTGACGAATTCATGGGGAGAAAGATGTGATGGAAGATAAAAAGGGTGCCCTGGTGCCGGTGGAAAAGAAGGAAGAGCCTTCCATCACGCCGGTGGAGCAGGAATACGAGCACGCCAAGTCCTACTTCAAGGAATCCTCGGTCCAGGCGGCCAAGGTCAATGCGGCGCTCATCACCGTGCTGGGGCTGTTCGTGGTGCGTGGAATCCGCTATGCGTGGGAGGCGGTAAGCTGCCGGTTTCCCTGGCGGAGAAAAAAATGAGGGCGCCCGTGGGCGCCCCTTTCAGCGTTGGCCCAGAATACCGGCCTTGAATTTTTCGCCAGGTCCGGGCTTGGGCCCGATCCAGCAGGCCAGCAGGGCGTCGTTGAAATCCTTGCCCGGAATCATTCCCTTGAGTTGGCCGCGAACCATGACCGTGGTCCCGCTTGCCGGATCGTACAGGCAGTCCAGCGTTTCTCCAGCATTCATCGTCTCCATCATGGTTCCGAGGGTGGCGAAGCGCTCTTTCAGGGAGGTGCCGGCCCCTGGCGTGTTGGCGTTCAGTCCTTCCAGCCAGGCGGCCGAGATCTTTTCGGCTTCGACCTCGCGCAGGAAGTGCATGGTCATGGCCCGAGGGGCGTCCGTGGCCAGGATCGTTTCGGGATTCGCGGACGGCGAGGCCAGATAGAGTCCGGCGGCATAGACGTCGAAAAAGGCGAAGGTGCGCATGCCCAGGCCGTTCAAGGTCAGGGAGGACTGGCCGACGCTGAGCCGATCGGGCAGGGTCACGTCCCCGATGCCGCCGCCCGAGGCGGGGGAAGCCAGACATAGGGTGAAGAAGCAGATGAAGACGTATTTGCGGATCATGAGTGTTTCCTTTATATCTATGCCTTTGAAATGTTGAATTTATATATTGTCTGTCGGAAAAATGCTGAGCGTACGCTTAGCACCGGTCGGGCAAAATGAAAAGAGGGCATCCTCGACGGAGAATGCATGCTGGTCGCGATTCTTTCGGATATTCACGGCAACATCGAAGCCCTTGAAGCCGTCTGGCAGGACATGGCTCCTCTGAGCATCGGGCGGGTGGTTTGCCTGGGGGATGTGGTCGGCTATGGGCCCAACCCGGAGGAAGCGATCAACTCCGTGCGTGAAAGGGAGGTGTTGTGCTGCATGGGCAACCATGAACTGGGCATCGTCAACGCGACCGAGCGCGCCTGGTTCAACGAAACCGCGCAAAAAGGACTGGGCCTGACCGCCAACCTTCTGTCCTCCGAGAGCCTGCGCTACATGGCCACCCTGCCCCGTTTCGTCTGTCTGGCCGGAGCCAGGTTCGTGCACGGCTTTCCTCCCGACAGCGTGACCACCTATCTTTTCCAGGTCGACGAGGAGGATATCTCGGCCTGGTTCGAGCGCGGCGACGCCCTGACTTTCGTAGGCCACACCCATGAATTGGAGATGGTCAGCCGGGACGGGTCCGGGGTGAGGCGGCGGGATCTGGTCCGGGAGCGTTTCGTCCTGGATCAAACCCCCTGCATCGTCAACGCCGGCAGCGTCGGGCAGCCCCGCGACGGGAACAACAACGCCAAGTATCTGCTCTGGAACACGCAGACCGGCATGATCGAGGTCCGCTTCGTCCCCTACGACATCGAACGCACCGTGGACAAGATCCGCAAGCGGGGTTTTCCCGAGTACTACGCCACGAGGCTCTGGTGAGCATGAGGATCGGACGCTACGAAATCCTGGGGCCTCTGGGCCGGGGCGGCATGGGCGGGGTGTACAAGGTCGGGCACCGGGCTCTGGGCCGGATCATGGCCCTGAAGCTTTTGCAGCCTCACGACCTGCTGGTCGAACTCATGGGCGAGGACAGGGTCCGGGCCGCCTTTCTGCGCGAGGCGAGGCTGCTGGCCGCGTGCGACCACCGCAACATTGCCATGGTCTGGGACCTGGACGAAGACCGGGGAAGGCCCTTCATGGTCCTGGAATATCTGTGCATGAACGTGGGAACACTGATCGGCGAGGGCCGGGTGGTGGAGAACGCGACCCGCGTCGTGCCGGTGTTCACGGCCCTGGATTTTGCGCGGCAGACCCTCGATGGGCTGGAATACCTGCATGGCCGGGGCATAGTCCACCTCGACGTCAAGCCCGGGAACCTGATGCTCGCCTCGGACGGCGCCATCAAGCTCATCGACCTCGGGCTTTCGCGGCTGCGCGGCGAGGCCTGGGTCAAGCCCCGGGGGCTCAAGATCGGCTCGCCCTATTATGCCGCCCCGGAACAGGAGGACAACCCCGAGAATGCGGACGAAAGGGCCGACCTGTACGCAGTGGGGGTGGTGCTGCATCGTCTGGTCACGGGCCGATTGCCTGTGGATGGGGAGGTTGATTCGTCTCTTATTTCCACGCCGTGGCGGGAATTTTTTCAGCGGGGCCTGGCCGTGAACCCGGCAAAGCGTTTTCAGAACGCCGGAAGCATGCGCGAGTCGCTGGATGAGGTGGAGGCCGATCTGCGCGATGCGTCGAGCGATGACTGCGTGTTGGTCGAACCCGAATGCTCTGTCATGGGCGCATTGCGGTCCAGGCCGGTGCGCACGGGGGTGAAGGCGCATCCCTTCGATTTTCTGGACGGGTTGTACCGGCCTTTGAAATTTCACGATGCCGAACTGGAAGAGGTCGCGGACGGCTGGGTGGATCGCTGCACGGGCCTGGTCTGGGGACCGGTGTCTCCCTGGCCCATGACCTGGGACGAGGCCTTGGCCTCCATGGCCGATGCGTGGCGGATGCCCACGGTGGAGGAGGCCGTGTCCCTGCTGCGGCCCGGTCAGGGGTTGGTGGAATTTTGCCGCCGGCCCTTCGAGGACAGGTATTTATGGATCTGGACAGCGGACAGGCGCAGCTATACATCGGCGTGGTTCATCGATGTGGGAGGAGGCGCGGTCCTGGCCCAGGACCGGAGTTGCCGTTTTCATGCGCGGCTGGTGCGGTCCGCATAAAACAGATTGCCCGGTGCAACCGTAGGGGCAATTTTCCTCCCCGTCGTCCGCCAACACCGACATCGCAACACCGCAGGGGCAGACCCGCGTGTCTGCCCAATCTCGGTGCAAGGCGAGACAACCATACAGGGACCGCAGGGGCGAAAAATTTTCGCCCCTGCGGCATGCGGTTGCCCGGGTGGATGGCGGGTTGGTGGATGGCAGTTCATGGTGTTATGCATAGAGACAGCGGAGAATACGCGTGGACAGTGGTTTTTTGCAGGTTTTCGCGGTTGGGGTGGCCGTGGCGGTGGCACCGGGGCCGGATTTTTTCATGGTCTTGCGCAACAGCCTGTCCCGGGGCCGCCTGGCCGGGGTCATGACGGCCCTGGGCATCGGGTCGGCGCTTGTCGTGCATGTGCTCTATTCCGTGCTCGGGCTGGCGCTGGTCATCGCCTCCAGCCCGGCCGTGTTCGGATTGATCCGCGTCTGCGGGGCGCTGTACCTGATCTCCATCGCCGCGCGTTGCCTGTTCGGCCGTAAAACGGCCATGCCCGACGCCTGCGTCCAGGTGGGGGAGGCAGGCGGCAAGGATTCTTTCCTGCGCGGCTGGCGGGAGGGATTCTGGTGCAACCTCTTGAACCCCAAGGCAGCCCTCTTTTTCCTGAGCATCTTCTCCCAGTTCATGACCCCCGCCACGCCGAGCTTTCTGCGCTGGGTCTACGGGGCCGAGGTCATCGTCATCGTCACGGTCTGGTTCGTGCTCCTGGCGCTCTTTCTGTCCACGGGCCGCATGCGCGGCATGTACGCGGGCGTGGCGCGCTGGATCGACGGCGGCGTGGGCGCGATCTTTGGCGGGGTCGGGTGTTCGATTCTGGTGCAGGAGGCACGGCGGGTGCTGTAAACGCCGGGGCAAGACAGCACCAAAGGCTTGAAAGCGGGCGGCATGGCGT